>NZ_JAKJSH010000006.1:0-501691 GCF_050336885.1 Photobacterium kasasachensis | reverse complement strand
CAGTAAAAAAGCCCGACCAGTGGTAATACTCCATCACCAGGGCCAGCGGATAACCTGCCAGCGCCGCTCCCATATAGGCAAACAGTCCGACAAAGCCCGTCGCAGCCCCGGCAGAATTTTTATGGGAGCACTCTGCCGCCGCCATGCCTATTAGCATTTGCGGACCAAAAACAAAGAACCCGATAGTAAAAAAGCAGCCAGCCTGAAGCACAAAACCAGTGATCGGCATCAGCCACAGTGCCGCCACCGACAGAAAGATTCCGATAGAGAAGATCAAGTTCATCGGTCCCCGGTTGCCACCAAAGAGCCTGTCAGACCCCCAGCCGGCGACAAGAGAGCCGACAAACCCACCCACCTCAAACAACGACAACGTTGTGTTGGCAGTGATCAGGCTGTAACCGTGCTGCTCGGTCAGATATAAATTACCCCAGTCATTAACAGCTGTGCGCACGATATACACCAGCACATAACTAAACGCCAGCAGCCAGATATACTTGTTGCTCAACACGTACTTATTCAGGATATCACTGTGGCTCAGTCCCCTGCCCTCGTTTTCCTGGGCCAGCTCCAAGCTGTCCTTGCGCCAGCGGCCAACCGTCGGCAGCCCGAGAGTCATGGGCTTATCCCTTAGCCGCCAGCAGAGTACCAGGCCAATCACAACAGCAATCAAGCCGGGAACAATGAATCCGTAGCGCCAGCTATAATGCAGGGTCAGGAAACCCACCAAAAGCGGGATCAAGGCGCCACCAACATTGTGGGCAGTACTCCACAGTGACCACCATAACCCACGCTCCGAACGTGAATACCAGGTCGTCATCAGCTTGGAGCACGGTGGCCACCCCCAGCCCTGGAACCAGGCGTTCAGTACCCACAGGCTTGTCATAACCAGCAATGAGCTCGAAAAGCCAAACAGAATATTGATCACACCTGTTGCAATCAGACCGATCCCCATGAAATAACGCGGGTTAGAGCGGTCAGAAATGATCCCGGAGAGAAACTTCGAACAGCCGTAGGTGATATAGAACAACGTTCCGATCATACCAATATCGGCTTTATCAATGCCCAGATCAGCGATCATTGCCGGCAAGGCATAGTTAAAACTCTTGCGCGTGAAATAAAACACGGCATAGCCGATATACATGGTAAACATTATGTGGAAGCGCCAATGACGGTACATCTCGTCGACCTGTTTGGGGTCGGTAACCGTTGGCGCAGATTGCGGTGATTTTAGATAACCCAGCATCATTCTTTACTTATTCATTCAACCCAAGGACGTTACAACAGAAGCAGAATTACAACACAGGCAGAGTCACCCTAAGCTCAGTGCCCTGTGCTTCTCCCGTTGTCTGGCTGTGCAGTGTGAAGGTTCCTCCGAGAGCCTGAACCCGCTCGCGCATCCCGCGCAGGCCAAATCCATTGAGTGTCAGCTCCGGCTTAAAGCCGATACCATTATCCCTGACAATCAGCTCAACCTCTTCCCTGATGTCGATACGGATGCTCACTTCGGAGGCCCTGGCGTATTTCACGATATTATTGAGCGCTTCCTGGCAAATCCGGTACACAGTCACACTCATGGTGTCACTAAGTGCAGCCAAATCCTGACCGTTATGGTGCCAATCTATAAGGGTATCGATGCCATGGCTTTCGCACTCGAGTTCTCGGACCAACTGTTGCACGGCATCTTCAAGGCCGAGATCATCCAGCGACTTCGGTCTCAGCTGGGTCAGCAGTCCCTTGGTGGTATCGTAAATATTCAGTGACAGCGACTCTATCGTAGTTGCACAAGTCTTCCCCATCGGCGTATTTTCAACACGCTGGATAATCGAGGCCTGGGTACGAATCGCCGTGATGTTTTGCCCTATTTCGTCATGAAGCTCGCGGGCAACTTCGCGTCGGACCGATTCTTCTGCCTTTACCAGCTGACGGGACAGGCTGTGGTTACGAACCAGTTCATGGCGGAGCTGCTGGTTCAGCTCACGCTGGCGCTGGATCCCCATCCCCAGCAGAATTCCCGTCAGGCTCTGAGCCGATAACGACAACAAGAGATCGGTGATCTCAAGATTGCTGCCTCCGGTTCTGGCCGCAATCAATGCCACACTGTTTAGCAAGGTGCCTAGCAAAGCGCCCTGCCAACCATACCGAAACGCCAAAAGAATAATCGGGATTGCCAGGCAGAACGGCGCAAACCGGCGCATCTCATCAGGCAGGCCAAGCTGAATCGCAATACTAACCATAAACAACGAGGCATAAAGCACCACATGCCGGCTTCGCAGCTCAACAGGGCGAGACACCAGACCGACAGTCAGCGGGATCCACGCTTTCTGAAACAAATAGCTCCAAATCAAATAGCAACTGGGCACCAGCATCAACCCGCCGGTAATGCTGACCAGCAGTACCATCAGGCTATGATTGCTTTGTGAGGCGACTGCCAGCGTATTTATCAGCGCCGTCAGACCGATCACAGCCCCCATGACGCATAACCTGCGCCACTGAGTGCCGTAATAATATTGATGGGCCAGCCACAGGACCGGCAGACTGAGTAAACTCGCGGCAATAACCGACACCCACTGTGGCTGTTCGAGCATCACAGCCAAAGAGACAATCAGCCACCACTCCGCCCCGTATATAGCCGGCCAGTATTGTTTGGGAGCATGAAGAGATACCCCCAACCTCATCGCAAAGGGAAAGAATAAGACGGCCAGCTCGGGATCGAGCGTGAAGTAAAAGCCAATGATCCACAGACAGAACCAGCTGCAGGATATCAGCAGCCAGCTACACAGAGAGGTAATAGCAAAATTCCGCATCAAAGCGCCTCAGAAGCGAAGCACTTTGCCAGCTCGACATTGTTCTTGACGTTCAGCTTGTCCATCGCATTGGCGCGGTGGACATGAACCGTCTTATGGCTAAGCCCCAGTTTGGCAGCCACTGTCTTTACATCCAGCCCTAATGCCAGCATCTCGCCGATCTGACGCTCCCGCTTGGTCAGTTGGGTCAGCTGCTTTCCGCCACGATCGGGAGAAGCCAGTTTCAGTGCAATGTCAGGCGTCAGATAACAACCACCGGTTGCCGCCGTGCGTACCGCCTGAATTAATTCATCCGGGCTACAACGCTTGCTCAAATAGCCCCTGGCCCCTGCTTCCAGTGCTTTTTCGACAATCGCTACCGAGTCGTGGACACTTAGCATGATGCAGGCGATTCCTTCTGGCAAATCGGCCAGCAGAGACAAGCCGCTCTCATCCGGCATCGAAATATCCAGAATACAAACCGTTGCCTGGCTGCCCGGAATGCCCAGCCTTGCTTCCTGCGCAGAGCCAAATTCCCGGACAACCTCTATATCGGTTTCCAACGACAGCAATTGGGCAAACCCAGAACGCACAATAATGTGATCATCTACCAGTACGACTTTGATCATCTAGCACCACCCGGCCAAAGCAAAAAGAGGCATAACCTACATCCATCCGCCCTGACAGGCAAGAGCGAAAAATGAAATCCCAGCATTCATTACATCCCTTATCACAAGAAGCAGTCAGACCCACTTCCCATATATTCATAAAGGCATAAAAAAACCACCCCGAAGGGTGGTTTATTGAGTCAGAACAACTTAGGCAAGTTCTACTTCAGTCTCTTGTAGCAAGCGCTTCTCGCGACGGATTTTCTTCTCTTCCGCGATAGCAACAAAGAGCAACAAACCGATACACACTGCGGCTGAGGTATCCAGAGCCGCAAAGGTACCCTGCCAACCTGTCAAACCGAAGATAGGCGTACCATCAGCAATCATACCCAGACCAAGCTTGGCAAAACTGTCACCAATCAAGTAGGCAAACGTACCTTTGATACCATCGGCAACACTGATCGCTTTCTTCGGAACAAAGCCAACTGCAGCAACACCGATAAGCAGCTGAGGACCGAAAACCAGAAAGCCAAGTACAAACAGAGAACCCAGGTACATGTACTCAGTCGTCGCTGTTTGATAGAACTCAAGAGCGAAGATGATTAGCGCCAGAGAAACACATGCGACAAGGGCACGACGACCATTGGCCAAATCAGACAGGTAACCCCACATCAAGGTACCGACCAGAGCACCAACCTCGAACATAGTAAAGCCCTGGATAGCCGTTTCCTTCGAGAAACCAAGCTCCTGATAGGCGTAAACTGTCGACCACTGGTCAATACCGATACGTACGATGTACAGGAAGATATTGGCAAAGCACAGCAACCAGATGATCTTGTTCTTCAGCACGTATTCCATGAAGATTTCGCGCTTAGTCATCTGGTTTTCTTCGGCGTTGACATCTTCTTCGCTGACTTCTTCACCGAACAGTTCCTCGGCCTTACCCAAGCCGTAAGCTTCCGGTGAATCACTACCGTAACGCAGACCAATAAAGCCCACTACCAAGGCGATGATCGACGGGAATACAAACATACCGATCACGTGACCATCAAATAGGTAGTTCGCACCGAACAAGGCAACACCTGCTGCACCGGCACCACCGACATTGTGTGACATGTTCCAGAAGCCCAGGTAGGTACCCCGCTTATTACGCGGTGTCCACTTGGTAATGGTGGAATAACTTGACGGACCGCCGGTACTCTGGAAGAAGCCGCTCAGACCATAGAAGGCAATCATCAGGAACAAGCTAACACCTGAACCGCCCATGCTCACACTGAAACCCAGCATCGCGATACCAGACAGGATCAGCATGAACGGCAGAAACTGCTTGGTATTTTTACCGTCGGCGTAATAAGAAACGGCGGTTTTACCAATACCGTAGGTGATAGAGAAGCCCAAACCAATCATACCTAGCTCTGTCATCGACAGGCCGTAGGTTGAGATCATGTCGTTTTGAGCAACATTGAAGTTTTTGCGGATCAGATACATGGTCAAGTAGCCAATAAACACAACCAGGTACGATTGCATGAATGGCTTAAACCACATCTTGCGGCGCTCTTCTACAGGCAGATCCAGCGTCGGCTTTCTGACCTGCTCCAACAATTTAAACATGTGAAACCCTCAATCTTCTAATACAAAGCCTACTTACTGAATACCTGACATGTTATGTTTATCACCGAACTATCAGAGCGGCATTCAGTAAGCAGACTCCTGGAAATCATCGGGAGCAAAAGAAATAGTTATGCCCATACCGAAACCTCGGCAACCCGCCAAACAAGGCTGTTGGAGGCAAGGCATAAGAATGTTCAACCCGATTGAGTGAAGATTTTAAAGACGGCCAGGTTTGCTGGCTTGAGAAGCCGGCCTAAAACAATTAGGAAAGATTCCTAGTTTTTAAATCTTGGCCGAAAAAGCGTGAAAGTAGTCACATTAAAAATATGGGGATGAAAGAAGAGAACTATAATGTGTGCGAATCAATAAACAGAAAAGCGAGAGCTGAACACCCTCGCTTTTACCTTTCCCTGGAATTAATGCCTGCTAGTACAGCGGCATTTCGTCTGCCACAAACGGATTTGACACGCGCTCTTTGCCAAATGTCGACATCGGGCCATGACCCGGAACAAAGGAAACATCATTGCCAAGCGGCCACAGCTTGCTCTTGATAGAATTAATCAGGGTCTGAAAATCGCCTTTCGGAAAATCGGTACGACCGATCCCGCCATTGAACAATACGTCTCCAACAAAAGCGACACTGGCTTCGGCGCTGTAGAGCACAATATGACCCGGCGTATGCCCCGGGGTGTGATACACACTTAATGACTGGTTGCCGACAGTGACCACATCACCTTCTTCCAGCCACTGATCCGGATCGAAAGCTTCTGTCAGCGGGAAACCAAACATCTCGCTCTGACGAGGCAGCCCCTGCAGCCAGAATGCATCCTCTTTATGCGGGCCAATTACAGGTACACCTAGCTCAGCCGCTAGCGGCGCGGTACCGCCGACATGGTCAAGATGGCCATGAGTCAAGATCAGCTTGGTGACTGTCAGCCCCAGTTGCTGAACCTTGTTTTTTAGCAAATGAATATCACCACCGGGATCGACCAAGGCAGCTTCATTGGTTTCATCACACCAAATCACCGAACAGTTTTGCTGAAACGGGGTAACTGGAACAATTTCAAACTGGAGACTCATAGCCCTTTCCTAACTCGCAATAATCTGGGGGCAGGATAACACGCCACAGGCAATAACAACAAAATCGCAGATACAACAAAGCCGGAATCTATCAAGAGAGGGAGATAGAAACCGGCTTTGGAATTATTCGACAAATATTGCACTCAACTCGGTTGGCAGTTCGACCTTTATCACTTACCAACGGCGAACCGGGCCTGTATCAATATGGACAAAACCACTCTTCGGGTAATAACCTACGCCACCGAGGCGTAACTCGAGGGCAGCATTACGCACCTTGGACAAGGGCACCCCTTCAAGATTGAAGTCAATGGCTTCGCCTTTCATATGGTAGCTCTTTTTCGCTACCCCGCCATTTTTCTGTAATGCTTTGTTGGTCTCAGGAGAGCGATAACCGGAGATAATCCGCACCTGGCCCTTGTGCCCTAAACCCGCCTGTATTTCGGCGATTGCATCAAACAGACGGCGATCCATATTTGCCACTTCATTACGGCGGAAATCACGGCAAATATGGTTAATGCGCTTCAGTTCTTGCTTGATATAACTTTGACCATCAAAGTACTGGGTTTCCAGATCTTCTTTAGTATGAATATTACACAGCGAAATCTTTCTCGCACTCGTTGCTTTGTACGGGCTAGCCAATGCCACTCCTGGCAATAAACATGCGCCAACCGCCAGTCCCCCAGCAACCAATAACTGGCGGCGCTTGTAATCAATCTCAGACATCCTAAACTAAACCACTTTCTTGCTAATGTCGGGCCAAAGCCATGAATCGAAAAGCAAGATACCGTTCAGTTTTTGTTCAGTCAAACGTGTTAAACGCAATAAAACGCTTAATTATTGTACCGACATCGGCTAATGACTGACTTATAAGAAAATTATTCGTGGTAAATAATTGTAAATTTTTCTTCTTTTTGAGACATCTCACTCATTTGATCATAGCTATAGACATCATCACGAAAATTCACCAAACCCTGATTGTCTACCCAGGCTGTCTGATAAATCAGATGCACCTTAACCCGGTTGTTGAGTCCGACAGTTTTGGTTTTCGTCCTTGCCTTGAGCTCATTGACACGCTGCTCGGTGACGCCCGAGTAAGTCAGCAAAATCATCGCCAGGTCATCGGCATGCTCGACCCTGACACAGCCTGAACTGAATGCCCGCTCGTCTTTGTTGAACAGACTTTTGGCCGGTGTATCATGGAGATAGATCGAGTTATCGTTCGGAATATTGAACTTAAAGCGACCAAGGGCATTTTTCTTGCCCGGTTTTTGCCGTAGCCGATACGGGAACGCTTTTGCATTCACAATTCGCCAGTCGATGGTATGGATCGGGATCTGCTCTGAACTTGTCCAGCTGCGGATGACCCTGAAATCATTCCGGTACAGGTAACCTCGGTCATACCTGGCCTTGGGCAGAATATCTTTACGCATGATAGAAATCGGCACATTCCAGTACGGGTTGAAGACAACCGATGCTACCGTCGAGGTCATCAAAGGGGTACGGCGACTGGGCCTGCCGACGATCACCTTGCTATCCAGCACATGTTTGTTATCCAGCCACAGCGTCAGCTCATAGTCAGGAATATTAACAACAAGCATGGAGGGCTGATCGGCCGGCCATAGATGCAGGCGCTGCGCATTAAGTGCCAGGATCCGAATACGTTCTTTTGCCGGCATCGCCAGCCAGTAACGGGTTTTGGGGCCAATGGTGCCATCAACCTTGAGGCCATGTCGCTGCTGGAAGCTTTTGATGGCATTGGCCAAGTCGATGTTATAGGTTCGAACCTTCGCCTCACGCAGTTGCTCCGCCTCGTAATCTTGCAAATCACCGAGATTTTCGAGCAACGTGATCAAGCCATCAGGATTCTTAAGCCGGGTGCCAAGGCGAATAATCCCCTGCTGATAAAACCCGGGCCAGCGCTGGGTGGCGGCCTGCTCCAACTCCTTTATCGCCAGTTCGATTTGCGTATAACGATCATCAGCCGGTTTTAGCCCGGCGACAAAGAATCGCAGCCTGTCAACTTCAATGGCACTGAGCAGGCGTTCTAACCCTACCGAAGAGGGAGCTGGCAATCGCGATTCGACCCCGGCACCGAACAACCATCCGCGACCGAATTCAGGCAGGCTTTCGATATAGCTCATATAAGCCAGTAGCGAATCGGTTGCCAGTAAGTCGTACTGGCGCCAGTCGTTAGAATTTTTGAAGTGTTGCAACAACGAGTAACGGCGCGTGTAGTCAGCACTAACGCCGGACTGGGCCAAGAGCCTAAGCTGCTCTTCAAACTCATTGGCAGTAAAGGTGTCTTGCCAAAGCGGCGTATAGCCGATGGCATGGTATAACTGGGCAAGCTTATCAATGTAGCGAATAGCAGAAACATCATTTGCAATTTCGAGTACCCACTGTTTCGCCTTTTGCTGTTGCAAGACATCTTCAGCGGGTTGCTGTAGCGAAGCGCCTACAGCCAAGTGGGATGATGGCGGTAGGCTTTCCGCCGACACCGTCTGTGTACAAGTGACCATCAGAACAAGCCCGATACAGCTAAGCTTTGACATTGCCATGAGAGATCCCCGTCAACAACATTTTAAGTATGGCAAACTCGCAAAATAACGGATTTAAATTTAGCTTCGGGGAACTCGCGGCAATGTTTCAATTCTTAAACTCAATCCATTTCGTCAGAAAAGATACAGGCAGCAGAAAAGTCCGCCAGTACCCTATCCTTTTGAGTTAACTCAACAACACAGGTACTGGCAGACTCTATTGGAGATAGCCAAATTATTTTTACAAAAGACTGGAAAAAGGCATTAACTTGGCAAGACGTTCCAATGGTTATCCCACATAACCGGGCTTTGATAGGCACGAACTTGCTTGGGCGGGGTGATTGTCAGCACTTTTCCTGCCCCTGAGCCGACCAACCAGTCACCGTCAATCACACCGACCCCGGAGGCATCAATCAGGGGCCGGATCTCAACCAGCTCCATGCTTGCCTCATGCCAGATACCGTAGCAGTTACCCCTGGGAGAAGTCGCCAACAAATAGCCATCAACACTGGCAATACTGGCCACATAGTGGTTGAATCTCAACCAATGTTCATCGTCAGCCTTAAGATGTCGCAACGGCTGGCCACGACGATGCAGCGCCACCAGTGGCGCAGCCTGTTCGGGCTCGCCGCGGTATTGCTGCCCGCAGGCGATTTCACCGGTATCCGTGACACTCAGGTGACGGATACTGAGCCGTTTATCCTCCAGCTCAACGCGTTCCAGCACGTCACCGGTTCGAACATCAAGATACACCAGCGCCGGCTGCATTGAATCCAGATTGAGTGGCTTTCTCCCCTGGGTGTGTACTCCGCCAACACCAATAGCCAGAGTATGCTCATCGGCTAACACGACTTCATGGGGACCGATACCAAATCCCGTAAACTCGGCAACCTTGGCCATCCCGGCCTTAACGTCATAGACCCCAATCACCCCTTCGCTGCTGGTCTTAACGCCTTCGGTCGCATAGAGATAATTGCCATCTGCCGAGAACACGCCATGACCATAATAATGGCGCTGGGGATCGGCGCCCCTGATCGGCCACTCTTGCCCGCTCTGACAATCGAATACTTGCAAGTACTGCCCCGGACGACGACTAAACGCCGCCGCCAAGGTACCGTTAGGCTGTATAGCAATGCCGTGTCCACGACCCGGTAGCGCGAATTGATATATCGGCTGACCATCCTGACTGGCAACAACCACACTGTAACCACCAGCAGGAGTACGGCTACATCCGATAAGCTTCGGTGTCAGACGCTGTGCTGTCACACCCGTCGAGCAGGCCGACAGCAAGCCAACTGCCGGGACGACTGCCATCGCCCCCAACGCCGTCCATAGCAGTTTCCTGCGAGTAAAATCAGTCACCATCGGTTGCATTGAACCCCACCACAATACCCAACTCTGTTGCTACATCATCCTGCAGCGCGATCTGAATATATTCCAGCCCGTTGTAAATATTCAGCAACTCACGATAGCCTTCTTTGGTCTTCAACATCGGCACCATGGCGTTCGTCGTCGGCCAGCTTTCCAGCAGGGACGCAAAGCGATTGCTGATCTGATCGGCCGTTACGCCATACCCACGCTGACGTAATAACGCATCAAGCCCCTTGCCATCAGCCAGATAAAGTTGCTGCATCGCTTCCACATTGACCTTGAGGTTGCCAAGCGAGGTCTGCGAACGCCAAGACTCGGTCTGATAGGTCTTGGGCGACCCCGGCTTTCCTAGCGGACGGGTCAGTTTCTTCATACTGTAATCGAGCTGGTTGTTCAGTGCGCCCAAATACTCACCAAGAGCCATCTGCGGCGTTAGTTGCTGCCACGGATTTGCCTTCCACGCTTTCGTCAGTTGCTCACCACTTTGCTGCAGACGATCCCCGACAGCTTCCGCCAGCTGACATCCCTTGCCGCTTTGCAGTAATGTCGGCTTTTCATACAAGAACCACTCGACGGCCCCCAGCCCCTGTACCGCAACGCTCTGCTCGGCAATATCGGCTGCCGTCCATGCGGTATCCTGCTTCAGTAGCTGGTTAAGCTTGCGTCCGGTTGTATTCTTCTTGTCAGGCCAGAACTGGATTTGCCAGCTTAACGCCAGCGCCTCTTCACTGCCTTTCTCTCGCCCCTGCAATGCCATCCACTTGTGCATCACCTGCTGCCAGGATTGACGGGCTGCCTCTAGCTGATTTTCATCATAAGACTGACATAAGGCGGTGAGCTCACTATTGGCCTGACGAGAGGCATCTGCAAACAGCTCCGCCGCCTGCAGGTGCTGCTGATGAATCGTACCGGTCATGCTTTGCTGCTGATCATTACACCCGGTAACAGCCATTGCGATTGCAACCGCTGATAACGATGTTACTGATAGTTTCATGTCCGCTTCCTTTTACAATGACTGCAGAAATGCAGTCAGGGCATCTCGGTCCGCTTTCGACAACATCAGTACCTTGTCACGACTTTGCTGGGCCTCACCGCCATGCCACAGCACAGCTTCCATCAAGGTTCTCGCCCTGCCATCATGCAGGAAGTTAGTATGACCGTTAACTTCCTCGGTATAACCAATTCCCCACAACGGGGCAGTTCGCCACTCACGGCCATTGGCCAAGAATTCACCGCGGTTATCGGCCAGCCCCTCGCCCATATCGTGCAAGAGCAAATCGGTGTACGGATTAATTAACTGCTCGGACAGTGCCGGCAGCTCGGCATTTTTAGCGGTAGTAATCTGGCTACGGTGGCAACTATCGCACCCAACTTCTGCGAAAATGGCTTCGCCTTTCATCACCTGCGGATCAGTAACGTTTCGGCGTGAAGGGACAGCCAGGTGCTGCGAGTAAAACTCGACAAAATCCAGCACATTATCACTGACTTCTGGTTTACCGCCATCTGGCAACTCGTTACATATCGACTGCTGAGAAGTACAGTTCTCGTTCGGGAACAAGTTACTTGTCAACCCAACATCACCGTTGAATGCAGCAGCATTTTGCTGCATCAGCGTCGGTTGACCAGCTTTCCAGCCAAAACGACCGGTTACCAGTTGCTGTTTCTCAACATCCCAGACTTTATTTAACTTGCCGGACACACCCTGAGCCGCATTTTCCTGCTCCCTCGCGATTGCCACCAAAGTCGCCTCCGGGATCTGCTCGAGCAGGCCAAGCCCGATCATAGGAGGGGCAATACGGGCCGACATCAATACATCGTCATGAAGCGGGCCGTAGTTCAGATCTGTAATTGCCAGTTCAGGCTTACGCAGGGTAACCACTTCACCATCAGCGAAGGTCACTGGCACATCGCTATAAGTAAGTTTGATCTGCCCTTCTGGCTTGGCCCCAGAAATGGAGAAATCCTGAAGCTGACCGCCATAGGTTGGTTCCGGAATTACACCATCGGTGATCACGGCTTTCTTTTGCTCAGCGGTCATTGCAGGGATACTGAGACGAACCAGCATAGAAACCGCATTGCTGTCGCCAGGCTCAGGCGGATGACCACGACCGTCCTTTATATGGCAGTTCTGGCAACCATTGGTATTGAACAATGGCCCTAAGCCATCGCGGGCATCGGTCGTAGCCGGAGCCTGAACCCATGGATTACGGAAGAAACTGTTACCAACGCTGAAATCAAGGCGCTTTGACAAAGGCAGGTTACCAGCAGGCAACGAAAATGCGTTCGGCCCCGATTTTTTGACTGTGGTATCCCCTCCTGATTTCAAAGCTTTAATCACACTTGGATCAGGTTTTTCTGGCGAAGAGCCTGCGTTGGAATCTTGGGCATTAACGACAGTAGAAATTGCAGACAAAGAAAGAAAGGCTGCAGCAAAGTACAACTTCATAGCTCACACACTCATTTTTATATGACGACAAAAGGGCTCAGCCGAGCCCCTTTTCACTTAATTGTGGTTATCAGGTGTTTCTGATAATTAGAACTGGTGATCAGCCGTATCGGGATTTAAGTTGCTAACACCGATAATAGAGGCTGCACGCTCAATTTCTGCCGTCTGTTTAACCAGCGCCATGATAGATTTTCCGACCAGGGCATTACCGGCCTTGTTGCCAGATGCAATCAGCTGATCAAAATGTTGATTTTGCTTTTCTGCAGACTGAACCAGGGTATAAACCTGGCTACGGGCACGGTCAAACTCAGCCTGGATCTCTTTCGCAGCCTGCTTGTCTTTCTTCTCGACAAGATCATGAATGCTTGGACCAGAGACCAGCGTACCGTTCACACGCATATAGGTACCGGTATATACGTTGTAAATACCTTGTTCGTTATAGTAGTGGGAGTAGTGAGTGTTGTCAGAGAAACAATCGTGCTCGTCTTCGGTAGAGTTCGCCTCTAACGCAACCTTCATTCGCTCACCGGCAAGCTCACCCAAAGAAAGAGAGCCCATGCCGAATAGCATTTTACGTAAACCGTTGTCTGCCGAATCAGCCAGTAGTTCGGTACGGTAGTTAGACGCGACGTCAGCAGACCACTGCTGTTCCATCCAGCTTAAATCGGCCTGCAGCAGCTCAGAAGCCGCCTTCAGGTAATCACGACGACGTTCACAGCCTCCATTGGTACACGCTTCACCGTAGGCGAAGTCAGTGTACTGACGCTCACCGGCACCGTTGCCAGTGCCATTTAGATCCTGCCCCCAAAGTAGGAACTCGATAGCGTGATAGCCGGTCGCAACGTTCGCCTCAGAGCCACCTAGCTCATTTAGCTCAGCCAGCAGTTCAGGTGTAATTTTTTTCACATCAATTTTGGCATTGCCGATCTGTAGCGACTCATTGCCGATGATGTTAGCCTGCGCACCTTCATTGCCCAGCTCATACTGATAATCATCAGCAACATAATCGATCAGACCCTCATCAAGCGGCCAGGCATTAAGTTGTCCTTCCCAATCATCGACAATCGCATTACCGAAACGGAATACTTCAGACTGTTGGTACGGTACACGTGCCGCTCTCCAAGCTTCACGCGCTTTGGCAAGGTTAGCTTCTGATGGGTTGGCGATAAGTGCGTCAAGTGCTTTGTCCAGCGCCTGAGCGGTGATCAGAGAATCGCTGAATACGCTGTGAGCCAGATCTGCGTAATGCTCAACAACCTCTGCTTTAGTTGGTGCCGCCTGCGCGAAAACTGGAAGTGTCAGTAATGACGCCGCAATAAGGTTGCGAGTGAACTTATTATTCATTGTGAGTTACGTCCTTTATATGAGCTGCTTTACCGTAGTCACTAATACGTATGTTAGTGATAATCATTTTTATTCACGCATGATAACCATGATTTTTACATTTTGGAATAACTAATCACTCTGTGAATTAAAAAAACAACCATACCGCTCATTTAAATAACCAAAAGACGCTATCCTGTTTAAATTCCACGCACTTTGCTAACATAGTTAAAATTTTGATTGTTCTTCAATTGACACAAAACACTATCAATCGTAGCTCCCTTAGGCGCCCTTTCATTGAGTTAATACTCTTTGGCGACGATAATGAGATTGAAGAACCACGGTTTTGTCGTGTTTACAGCAACTAAGTCTTTCATGTTTATCAATATTGATGTACCTTCGCGACACTAATTTGGGAGAGTTAAATGGACAAGCACGAAGAAGTCCTCATTGCCCTTCGACAAATCATTCGAGCTATCGATTTACACTCGAGAAAACTCAATAAAGTCGCAGGACTCACGGGGCCTCAATTAGTTTTGATGCGAGCGATTCGTGACTCAGGTGAAGTCACCATTCGCCAGCTATCAAACAACACAAACATGAGCCAGGCGACGGCAACAACGATTCTTGACCGTCTGGAAAAACGTGAGCTGGTCGTTCGTGAACGAAGCAAGCTAGATAAGCGAAAAGTACATGCTTACCTGACAGAAACCGGCAAAGAAGTGCTTGCCAAAGCACCGCTTCCGCTTCAGGAAAACTTTGTTTCCCGCTTTCAGGAGCTTGAAGAGTGGGAGCAGTCGCTGCTGTTATCATCCGTACAACGGATCTCTTCCATGATGAACGCAGAACACCTTGATGTTGCTGCGGTACTGGAAGTCGGTAGTATCACCAAGCAAGAAGAAATCGCCCCCTAATGCCAAATAGCCGGCTTACCGGCTATTTGCTCCAAACTCTTTGCCCATCCTGTCGGCCCCTTAGTCAATCACTACCTTAATCATGGAGTACAGCTATGTTACTCGAAGGCATAGAAACCCTGCTGGTACTGGCTAAAGAAGGGACCATGAGCAAAGCCGGCAGCTATCTGTATATCAGTCAGAGTGCGGTCAGCAAGCGTATCGCAAGGCTTGAGAAAAAGTTGGGAAAGAAGCTGATAGAACCTTCCGGACGCCGGATAAAGCTGACCGCGGACGCCATCGCCCTAATTGACAATATCGGCCCCAGCTATAAAGAAATCAAAGGGCTGATCTTTGATCAGCAGAGCTTCCAGGACCACACCATCATCACACTCGAGTGCTCGGAAACCCTGGTCGCTGGTTACCTTGGTGAAATGATGGGCAACTATATTAAAACCGACCCCTACATTTCCATTGCGACCCACCATACCCCGGTCATTGTCGAAAAAGTGCAGTCGGGAGAGGCGACCATCGGCTTTTGCGCCGGTCACCTGCCGCCGCAGCACGGACTGACTACCCGCCATCTCTTCGATGAACACTTTGCGGTGATCAGCCACCAGCCCCTGCAACAAACACCACAAGCCCTGCTGGTCAATGACTTCCAAAATCCGGCCAACGCCAATCAGGCCAGCCTGCTTCAAAAAGTCGGTATTGTTCCGTTGATGGAGATGGACTCCTACACGGCCGCAGCCCAGCTGGCACTGGGAGGAGTCGCCCCAGCGCTCGTGCCGGCCTCTATCGTCAAAACGCTAAAGATAGATCCGGCATTTTGTCATCATTTTGATTTTCTTGATGAGCTCACCCGTCCGGTACACCTTTGCTACCGGCAAAGCAGCTATCAGTCAGCGCGGATCCGTACGCTTATTGAAACCATTGTGGATGTTGTTCCAGCAAAAGCTTAATCGCCATCACCATTGAAATAATCACCACCATCGGACGAATAAGCTTTCTACCTTTGGTCACGACAACCTTGGCACCAATACGGGCTCCCAAAAAGCCACCTACTGCCATCACCAGGCCAATTTCCCAAACCGGCAACCCGGCAAAAATAAAGAACAACAGCGCAGCAAAATTAGAGGTGAAGTTAAGCACTTTTGTTCTGGCCGTTGCTTCAACAAGCCCCAACTGGGCGATGACAACAAAGCCGACGGTGAACAACGACCCGGCTCCCGGACCAAAAAAGCCATCATAAAACCCGACACCGGCACCGATAGTCAAGGCAAACGCATTGTCCGATAGCTTAGGTGCACCGCCTCCTTTGCCAGCCTGAGGTGCCAGCAAAAAATAGAGCGAGATACACACCAGCAAGACAGGGATCAGGCTTGTCAGTACGCCGGCCTCAATGCGCTGGACAAGTTCAGCCCCGATTGCCGAACCGACAAAGGTACAGCCAATCGCGTTTCGCATCTGGCTCAAGTTCACCAAGCCATTTCGCACAAAATACAATGAGGCTGAAAAGCTCCCGAATGCCCCCTGTAGCTTGTTTGTCGCCAGTGCCTGGGTCGGAGGCACACCTGCGGCCAGCAGTGCCGGAACGGTCAACAATCCACCGCCACCGGCAATTGCATCAATAAACCCGGCCAACCCTGCCACCAAAAACAACAAGGCAATAATATCGTACGAAAAATCCATTTAGCTATATCTCTTCAGCCATACATAATGAGCGTGAAAGTTATCATTGCGGCCAGACAAGGAATAGCGAAACATAGGACGACAACCTATTCCCAATAGGAATCAGTGCATACAAGGTGTAACTTGATGTATTACTGATTAATCAGGGTACGGAGTGTCTGCCAGACCTGTTCGCCTGCCGGGTGGAGACGGGCCTGATAGCGGTAAGCATAATAAGTGATGGGGAGCCTTAAGTGCGGCTCCCCGACCACCGCCACTTTGCCGCTTGCCAGCTCTTCCTGGATAGAGTAATCCGGCAACCAAGCCACACCCTGCCCCTGCAAGACCAGCACTTTCAGCAAATCAGTCATTGACGACAGAAACACTGCCTTCAGGTTCACCTGATCACGTATGGCTTCTACCTGACGTCCCATATATGAACTCGGGCTGTAAGCCAACCAGGGAAGCTCCTTGTTATTACTGATCTGATAGAGTGGCTGACCATCGCTGTCGCATGCACAGACCGGTAACAATTCAGCCTGTCCAATCTGCAAAGACTGGTACGGCGGCAGCCTTAGCAGCTCATCGTCAAAAGCCAGCAGTATGTCACAGCCCCCTTCCTGCAGCTCTTCAATCGCCTGATCAACATCAATGGCCTCAACACTCAATAACGGACTATGCTTGCCGGCCAGCAACTTGGGTTGAATAGAAGGCACTAGGTTGGTTGCCAGCGAATGCGCTGCGGCAACGCGGACGATATTGCCGCCCAGCTTGGATAAATCCGACAATTGGCCAACGCCGTCCATCATTTGATTAATCAGGGTACGGGCCGTGATCCGGAACAGGCGGCCACTTGGGGTCAGGGCAACAGGTGTCTTACTTCTGTCAATCAGCTCAGCCCCGACAGTCTGCTCCAGGGCTTTGATTCGGCGACTAAAAGCGGGCTGGGTCACATTGCGGATCTGCGCGGCCTGCGAGAAGTTCCGAACATCAGCGAGAGCCAGAAAATCTTCCAGCCACTTACTTTCTATATTCATAACTATTTGCGTAGGGAAAAAATGCAGTATAGCGAAGCCCTATAATTAGACAGACACATTTCAACCACCAGCGATCACAGTTTTGACAATTACCCATACCGATCAGGCATGACAGCCCCAGCAACGGCATTTCTCATCAAAATAGCCTCGTCTTATAGTAAACACAGTTAAAAGTACTGCAGGAATGAGAGCATGAGCAGAAAATTAGGGATTCTTGGTGGCATGGGGCCATTGGCAACGGTTGAATTTATGCAAAAGATTATTTCTCGAACACCTGCTCACAATGATCAGCAGCATATTCCGATGCTTGTTAGTAATAACCCGCAGATCCCAGACCGCACCGCTTATCTGATCAGTAATGGTGAAGATCCCTTCCCGGTATTGAAACAGGGAATGGAGCAGCTGCAGCAAGCTGGCGCCGAGTGCATTGTTATGCCCTGCAATACGGCTCATTACTGGTATCCCCGCCTGACCCAACTTTGTAATGTCCACACTATCAGCATTATCGACAGTGTCGTGAATGAAGCCAAAGAACGCCAATACCGTCAAGTGGGTGTACTTGCCACAACCGCAACCATGATGACTCGGATGTACCAGTCCAAACTGGCCCAGCAGCAGATCAATGCGCTCGAAACATCTGAGTCTGAGCAGCAGGCTGTGATGGATGGCATTTATGCCGTCAAAGCCGGCGACGTCGAACTCGGCAAGCAACTAATGCTGCCCGTATTTGAGGCAATGCTGGAACGCGGTGCGGAAGCCGTCATCTTTGGCTGTACTGAAATTCCTGTTGCTCTGGCTGAGCAGACTCAGTCCCGCCCTGAATGCTGTCTGGATTCACTCGATATCTTGGCCGAGCAATGTATTCAATGGGCACAGGAAGACGCTCCAGAGCTCGTCGCCTAGGCACGCTGTTTCGCTTTAGTACACGACGGAACTGTTATACTTATTAATGCCACAACATAAAACCCGGCATTAGCTGAAGGCAGAGAATATGGCCAGTTTTGCCCGACATACGCT
The DNA here is from genome assembly GCF_050336885.1 of Photobacterium kasasachensis. NCBI lineage: Bacteria > Pseudomonadati > Pseudomonadota > Gammaproteobacteria > Vibrionales > Vibrionaceae > Photobacterium > Photobacterium kasasachensis. The sequence goes on along the minus strand of NZ_JAKJSH010000006.1, from coordinate 483,314 downwards.
TAACGAGGCGAGAAGAATTCAGCCCTATGACTGGGATGAATTTGTCGAAAAGGCCATTGAAGCGATAGACGAGTTCTTTCGCCAACACTGGGACAATACGTAACTAAAGCAATCAAAGCTGAAGCAATCAAACAGGTGGAGTAGCAATACCCCGCCTGTTTGCCATTTTATAGATGCTGATTCCAGTTCATCGATTACGGCACATCTCAGCCGGAAATGATAACTGAACCATCACATAGCGCTTGAACACTTCCTCGTACCCCTGATCATCCAGAGCCTTTTGCATACAAAGCAACCAGGCTTCTTTTTCAGCCACACCTATCGCCAGATGGCGGTGAGCGCCGGGGATATTCATGCTGCCGTATTTTTCAGAATAGCGAGATGGACCTCCCATCCAGCCGACCAGAAATGTCGTCAGCTTTTCTCTTGATTCGGTCAAATCCTCGGCATGCATTGCCCGGATTATTTCGGCTTCTGGCAGAGTATCCATATACTCGTAAAATGCTTCGACCAGCTTTTTCACGCCCGCTTCGCCACCGGCGGCTTGCAGGGTACTGTCTCCAACACCGTATACAGGTGCCGTGGGTTTACTTACTGCGGAAATATCTTCTTGTTGAGGCTTCATGTTACTTCTTACTACTTATTATTAATGTACCGATTCATTGTATAGCAAGGCCTGCCACCGTCATTAATAGAATGATCACAGAACGGTGCCCTCGCCAGAATCAATCAAGCAGACATCGGTAAAGAGCTACCACACAGCAGCCCTTTCCGGCACGGTCATTAACTCTCGTAAATCGGACCACCAAACGAGGTGACAGGCGGTGCTTCGCCTTCGAACTTCTCCATTTCCACCACAACCGTGTTGGCAGAAGTCGCCTGCGCCAATTCCGACGAGCCGACATCCATTGTCAAGGTATTCGGATCGCCATAGGTATCAATCGCACCAAGCTTTTCGTTCAGCGGCCCGTACCAGGCTCCTTCGTGAATACGCACCACACCAGGCGGATAGTTATCCGACACCCTGGCACCGGCCAGCAGTTGACCACGGTCGTTATAAACCCGGACCAGATCACCGTCACTGATTCCGCGCTGTTTGGCATCTTCAGGGCTGATATAAATGGGTTCCCTACCCTGGACGGTATAGGTTGCCCGGTATTCTTCTGACTCGCACATCTGCGAATGCAAACGCTGATCGGGATGGCAAGACTGAAGCCAGAGCGGAAACTTGTCCGATTTCGGGCCGCCGTGCGAGCGCTCCGCCTTTTCGAACCACATAGGGTGTCCCTGACAGTGCTCGTAACCAAAGCGGTCTATTTTACGGCTGAAGATCTCAATAAATCCCGACGGTGTTCCTAACGGGTTAATTTCGGGATCCTGACGGAAGTCGGCATGTCGGACAAAATTCTTGCCTTCCCCGAAATCGACCACACCATCAGCCCAGAACTTATCAAACTCCGGCATCTCAAAGTTTGCCTTGTTGGCCTCGCGACATTCATCATAGAGCTGTCTTACCCACTCCATTTCATCCATGCCGCGGGTATATTCCTTGTGGCGGCCAAAACGGCGGCAAAGCTCGGTAAAGATTTCAAAATCCGTTTTCGACTGATACAAAGGATCCACCAGCTTGTGCATCGCCAAAATACCGGATGCAGAATAAGCACCATAGAGATCGATGTCGTTACGTTCAAACTGGGTGCAGGCCGGCAACACAATATCGGAGAAACGGCAGGTAGCCGTCCAGGCAAACTCAATGGTCACGACTGTCTGCAGCTTTTGAAAAGCTGTTTTCATCCGATTCCTGTCCTGATGGTGATGCCAGGGGTTACAGCCACTGACTACCAGCATTTTGGTCTCGGGCAGCTTAACCTTGCTGCCGTTGTAGTTGATCTCCTTGCCAGGCTCTAAGATCGCATCAATCCAACGCGCTACGGGAATGGTACTGCTGTAACCCTTAAAGTCATCGTTATCCCACTTGGGCTTTTTACCCTCATCAACATTTCGCGGAAAGCCGCCCGGCCCCGACGCGCCAGTCGGAGGAATTCCGACTCCGCTGTAATGATGAGAGTACGATACACCACCGCCAGGCAAACCGATTTGCCCCAGCATCGCCGCGATAACAGCTCCCATCCAGTAAGGCTGCTCACCATGCTGCTGACGCTGGATTGACCAACCGAAGATCAACTGAGTCCGATCTTTGGCCATCAACCGTGCCAGTTCCCGTATCTGCTCGGCTTTAACACCGCAAATTGACTCGGCCCATTCCGGTGTTTTTTCCATTTTGTCCTTGGTTTCACCCAGTACATAGGGCATAAATTCATCAAAACCCAAGGCATAGGTCTCGAGAAACTTCTTATCGTAGAGCGCTTCTTTATATAAGGTGTGTGCAATAGCCAGCATCAGCGGCAGATCGGTTTGTGGGTTAACATAGAGCTGATCGCAGCCCAAATAGTTCTGGGTCTTCGAGCGCACGGGATCGATGGAGATCACTTTGATCTCCCCTTTCTTCACTTTGTCTTTAAGCTGCTCATAATAGCCGTAGGAATCATGGGTCTCGCACTGCCAGCCTACCTGAGTATTTTTAACCGGATCATTGGCCCACAGGATAATTGTTTTGCTGTTGGCCAGTATGTCCGGCCATGAAGTGCCCTGGGCATAGACTTCGGTTGACCCGAGTACATAAGGCAGTATCGTCTGTCCGGCCCCGGTGGAATAGTCCCCGACCTTGGTCATAAAGCGGCCGTGCATTCCCACGGCCCGCTGCATATGGTTACCACAGCTATGAAACTGGCCGGTTTGCCGCCAGCCAGTCATACCCGCATGCAGCGCCCACGGACCGTAGTCTTTCTGGATCCGCTCCAGTTCCTGATAGAACAGATCCAGCGCCTCATCCCAGGTTACCCGGACAAAGCGATTATTACCGCGCGTATCACCGCTGTATTTGTGCTTCTTCAGCCAATTGAGGCGAACCATGGGGTAACGTACCCGCGACGGGTTATAGATAATACCTTTAATCCCGTTGATCATATCCGTCGGATACTTGTCTCTCTCGAGCGGTTTTATCTCAGTAACCTTACCGTTATAGATATGGGCCCGGAACGCTCCCCAATGGGAACCCGAGACTTTCCAGACTCCGTCGGCCGTATATGGTGATGCCTCTTCTGTTGCCGCTCTTGCTGCCTGAACAAGCAGGCTCGGGCCAATAACAGACACAGCCGAGGTTGTCGCTAGGCCTTTTAAGAACTTACGTCGACTTAATGACATGGTTTCTCCCTCACTTGCCTCTTAATGACCGCCATCAGAGAAATCTGATGAATGCTTCTGCAGATACTTAAGTACCAGCGCCTCACTATCGTTATCCAGATTCACAAATGCCAGCATCCCATTGAACATACCCGGCCAGGTATTGGCATCGAAGTGATTCTCGGCAGGCTGGGTATGGCAGACACTACAGTTGTCTTTATATGCAGGGCCCGCGACCGCCCAAATTTCTTCGACATCCTCCATCAGGGATTCTTTCGGCATCCACAGTTTGACACTGATCCGCTGCCAGCCGAGTCCAGTGAGATCGTCTTCTTTCTCTTCAAACTTTTCGACCAATGCATCATTGAGTGCAACGTCCTTGCTCAACGCCGCCGTCGGAATATTGAGGCCAAAGTCTTCGTTGATCACCCGACCAAAACCTTTGGTTTTCCGCCAGCCCGCAATCTCAACCTGAATCGCATTATCCTTAACCTGCACCACTTTCACCTCAGAAGCCGGATTCAGCTGGCCACCATCCACCGTCAGCGCTTCGTCTTCGTACATTGGCAAATAACGAACGCTGAAGTAACTCTCACCTTCCGAGTAACTGGTATTGTTGGCTTTCTGAACCAGCTCGGAGACCATACCGCCGGAAGCCTCCATATTACCCGGCAGCTCATGGGCGATTCCCTTATGACAGTCCATACAGCTCTGGTCGCGCTCGGCGGCCTGTTTCATCTGGACTTTGGCAAGATCGGACATCTCTTCCCAATTCATACTGTCGTAGTTATGGCAGTTTTTGCACTCCAGCGAGCCGTTGGCCGAAAAACGTTTCCACTCGTGATTGGCCAGCTCCAGCCGTTTTTCCAGAAACTTCTCGCGAGTATTAATGGTGCCAAAAATTGCCCCGAACACTTCCTTGCTGGCCTGCATCTTGCGGGCGATTTTATCTGTCCAGTTATGGGGAACATGACAATCTGGGCAAGTAGCCCTCACCCCAGAATGGTTTGACCAATGCACTGTCGTCTGCAACTCTTCATAGACATTGTCACGCATTTCATGACAACCGATACAAAACTTCTCGGTATTGGTAAACTCAAGCGCGGTATTGAAGCCCCCCCAGAATATAATCCCGGCAATGAAGCCACCCAGGCTCAACACACCTAAACTAATATGCACTGCCGGACGCCAAAACGTCGCCCACAGTTTATTTATCAAGCTAATCATAAGACCACCTTTTCGTTAACTTAACTGCTGAGGGCGTATTAACCGTGGCCGGGAGGACCGATGAAAAATGCCTGCATTGCCCAGACAATAAAGCCGTAGCCACCGACAAGGACAACTGACAGGATAGGGAAAAGAAAAATGACAATAAACAGGAAGGATTGCCACTCATATTTTGCTCTGTCTTGAGTCTCAACAGGTTCTGAGTTATTCATTGCTAACATCCCATCATTTTTATGATTATCCTCTTTGCCTACAGCCAAAGAGGTAGTGCACCACAAAGTATAGTTAAGGATATCAATTGCACTTCAATAGAATGATCCGCCCTGCCTATTTATCCGAACAACAAACGACGGCACAAATACGGTAGATATCAGAGGATGAGCGTTAACAAGAATGGCAGGGAATTAAGTAGCAGGCAGATTGAAATACGGTTAACACAGAAAGCAAAAAAGCCTGCTTCAGAGAAGCAGGCTTTTAGGGTTTCAGTATTCGATTATAGCCAATATCCGATTATAGCGACGCCATGTAGATAGTCTGGTGCTGCTGATATAGCTTCAGGCGATTTTCAAATTTGACATAACGCTGGGTGTTAGTTTCTTCCAGCTTTTCGATAGCCACTTCCTGGGCTTCGATAGCCTGGCGGAACTCACCGCATGCAGCATAGGCAGCAGCGAGATTATCATAGTCACCTGCATCACCTGTTCCTGTACGCTTCAGCACTTGCTTGGCCAATTTCAGGGCACGTTCGCCATCACGCATACGCTCGTCTGAACACGTTGCATACAGCCATACCAGGTTACGCTTAGACTCTAGCGAACCACCGTTGGACGCTTCGTTAAACCATTTAATCGCATTGCCGCAGTCTACTTTGCCGGTAGCACCTGATGCATAGTAGGCACCAAGCTCAACCATCGCCGGTATGTCACCTTCTTTGGCCGCTTCCATGTACCACTGAACAGCACGAAGGTTATCTTTTGGCAACACTTGACCCGCTTTAAACAGGTCACCAATCATGGTCTTTACTTCCGGCATATCGACTGCCGCTTTTTCCAACCAGTACATGCCTTTCATCGGGTCAGCTCTCAGGCCATTTGAGCCTTCAAGATAAGCTCGTCCCAGAAAAAGCTGCATATTCTTATCGCCCTGTTCGGCTTCTAGCTCGACATAATTTAAGGTTGATAACAGGTGATTCTCAGGAGATGTCGTTACAGAGGCCTGGGCTGTTCCGTAGCCGACTACAGCAAGGCCGAGCACGGCACCGAAAACAACTTTTTTAAGGGTCATTACTGCAGGCATATTAGGTTCTCTTTCATCTAGCTTCGTGGTGTTGATTGAAATCTATAGAAGTGATGATTAAAAAACAACCTGCAAAAGGTAGGCAACAATGACTGGAATGAACGACATTTTCGATTATTCGATGTCAGCTCAGAGAGTTATATTTAAAATTAGTTAGTAGCGTATTGTTGATTATGAGAGATAGATCGTGTTCTTCCACCATATAAACTACCGATATATGCTTAACCAAAGCTGAATCTACAAAGATTATTCTGCTACCATCATGATGGCAAAGCCGCCAGCCCTCGCTGACGGCTTCACTGCGCCACTGTTCGATGGCTCACAATTACAACGGTAGGTATTTGTCTTCACCACTGGCAAGCTGTTGATCGGTATACTTCGGCGAGTCACCGTCCAGGTCGATATCCAGGTCAATCTGATCCGGCAAATCAAGCAGGCCATCACACACTAACACCACATCATAATTTCCCGCGGGAACGTATGGCATTGAGTAATTATTTTCGTCTGTGACCTTGGCCGTCATGGTCGGCGTGTATTCATCCGATCCAAGATCGCCGTACTTCTCCTGCTCATCATTGGATTCATAAAGATAGACATAGGCATTATCTGTTGTAGGACATGACGAAAGGTCAATGTCACCAAAAATGCTACCTGATAAGTTTTCATTCAGCAGCTGAAATGCTTCTTGCTTGAACTTATAGGCATTCTCAACCAGCTTGAACATACTCCTGAAATCAAACGTCATCACGAACTTTTCAGGGGCATTGATATTGATATTCAAACCGTCGAACGTCAGATCATCATCAATCACCTTGTTATCGACCCAGCTACCGACATAGGAGTAAGGCACTCCCATAAATTCATCAATAGGTACATTCACAGGTAAATCATCAAGGAATTCATATTCACCCCTTGCGAGTGACAATGCCATGCTGACATATTCACCGACAGGAACTAACTGCTCCGAAATCAGATCAACCAGATCAACACCAGTGATATCATGCAAATCGATCACGATAAACTTCGGTGTGCCGTCATCGTAAACCGGGATCTCCGAGCCTTCAGGAATACATTGCTCAGAGCTTTTTACTTCTCCGTTCATGCTTCTTGTGGTCCACTCGACAATCTCGCCGGCCAGGTTCGTTAGCTTGACACTCTGAATTGCCACACAAGCCTGCAGCTGATCGCCGTCATCCGGCACTTCAGGCACTTCTGTTGGTGGTTTTGACACCCCTACTGAAACCGGTACTTCTCCGCTCCCCGAACCCGGGGTTGCATTTGCCGAACCTGAATCCCCAGACGAGCCTCCGCACCCAGCCACCACTAACGTGGCGAGCATCGTTAATATTATATTTCTCATCTCTACACCCCTACGACAATGTATAAATTGGCCGTGACCAAACGCATTCGCGGGCCGCCGCTCAGTTTGGCTTGTTATTCTGGATGGCCGATTCCAACAGTTAAAATTTTAGAGGCTAATAGCACCGCAAATAATTTATCGGTAACGTAATTAAGTAATGAGATGAGGTTCTTAGTAACAAGACATAAGGTCAAAAATGAACCTGTGCCGACAGGGAAATCAATAAAATTGTGCCATAAAAAAAGACCGGATCTCTCCGGTCTTCTCATCAGTTACTTGGCTTTGCTGCGTCGGTTACGCGAGGTCAAGCTCGAGCATTTCCTGGATATTGCCCTGGGATTTCGGCTCCTGGCCAAAACCGCGCAAGCCAACCACATGAACATGCTCGCGATCTTTGAAGATCTTCCGGACAAGTTTGTAGGTGGTGCCTTTTTCAGGACTGATATTCTCCGGAGCCGCAATCAACAGCTGCATGTCCAAACGCTCACACAGCTCGAACAATGTAGCGATAGATTTTGCATCCAGTCGGGCAGCCTCATCAAGGAACAACAGACGGCACGGAATGATCTCTTTTCCGCGCAGACGACGTGACTCTTCTTCCCAGCTCTGGACAACCATTAGCAGAATTGCCTGACCCGTACCGATTGCCTCACCGGTCGATAGCGCACCCGATTCGGCCTGTAGCCAACCATCAGTACCACGGTTCACTTCGATGCTGAGCTCAAGGTAGTTACGGTAATCAAGCAACTCTTCGCCCATGATCTGCGGCGAGCGCTGACCCATCTCAATATGCGGATTCAGGCGCTGGAACAGTTTGGCAATCGCTTCGGAGAACGTCAGGCGATGGTTGCCGAACAGATCCTGATGCTGATCCTGCTGCTCCGCCAGACCGCTCAACAGTGCCTCATGGGTATCACGCACTTTGACATTCAGGCGAACACCTTTCACCTGACCAAAACCAATATTCTGCAGACCCTGGTTCAGCATACGGATACGGTTTTGCTCTCGCTGGATTGTCTTGCGGATAATATTCGCCACCGAGTCAGAACTGATCGCCAGACGCTGTTCGCGGGCCGTCAGTTCTTCGCTCAGACGAGCCAGCTCGACTTCCATCTCTTCGATCGCCTCGACCGGATCATCGGTGCGAATAATATCGTGACGGATACGCTCGCGTAGATGCTGGTAGACGGCAATATAGAACAGAACCTTACGCTCAGGACGCGAAACATCTTCCGACGCACGTAACGCATCTCGCAATTCCTCGTTATCGGCCACTGCCAGACGCAATGCACCCAGCGACTTATCCGATAGCGAGCGCAGCTCGTCGGCAGACATGTAAGCCATCTCGCGTCGGTGCAGGCGACGTTCGACATCGCTTTCGCGCGCCAGACGCAACACCGCGCACCAACCGGCCTTGGCAGTAACCACCAGCTTGCGGATTTCCTGGTATTCCTTACCGACTTTACGCAGGCGCTTAACCAACGCTTTCATCTCCAGCTCAATCGAGGTGATTGCTTTTTCCAGCTGGCTGCGTCGGGTACGGGAGCTGTGCAGTCGTTCGTTCAGCTCGTCACGGCGCAAGCGGGCACGCTCTTCTGCTTCAAGATCAGCGCGAACGCCCAGCTCCTGCAGCTCACGTTCAAACTCCTGAACCGTTTCCAGTTTCGCCTGATGCGAGCTCTTGAGCGATGCCATCAACTGGTTGTACTGGTTGGCCTGGGCACGTGACTGCTTCAGCGCATCACGGCTGCGGGTACGCTCGCGTTCTGCCGCAACCAGTTTCGCCTTCAACTGCTCATTAAGCTCCGAGCTCTTGTTAAGTAGCTCAACTGAATCGGCATAGCTAAAGTGGTAGCGACGCTCAACCAAGTCAGCAATCGCAAAGATTTTGGTTTTCAGCGACTGCAAAGTGTTGTCAGCCTGCTCGTATTGAGCCTGCAGGGCATCAAACTGCTCCGGATCGGCATCCAGTGCAGACACCAATCCTTCCAATTCCACGACTGCCTTGCCATGGCGGTCAAGGTAGTTACGTGCCTCGTCAAGCTGAGACAGTTGCTGCTCAACGTCTTCAAAGCGCGCTGTCAGGGTGTCGTCTTCCAGCAAGTTAACAACTGGTGTCAGCTTGCCCAGTAGCGCCAGCCCCTCACGCGCAGCCGTCAGTTGGCTACGTTGCTGCTGCTCTTTGGCGTCGGAGTCAGACAGGCTACGAGTGATCTGGTTACGCTTGTCACGTGCCGCTTTCAGCCCAGCTTCCGGATCGGCATTAAAGGCAACGGCCATATGAGTGGCAACAAAACTATTGAAGCTCTGATACAGACGCTGCAGCTTTTGTGAGTCAAACGCGGCCTTGGCGTGATCCTCGACAACCTGCTCGCGTTCCTCACGCAGCTGCTCGAGACGCTGCTCGCGGGCAGCACGGCCAAATAGCGGGACTTTCGGGAAACGAGAGTATCGCAGCTGACGGTCGTTCAGGTGAACACAAACAGCCTCTTCCAGTTCATCGACGTCAAAACCACTGTCATCAAACGAGTCGGCATCCCCTTCGATGATATACAGGTCATCCGGACAGTCATCCAGCGCCACCAGCTTGTCTTTGATGCCCTTCAGATCCGGCACCACAATTGCGTGGCGCGCCGGGCCGTACATCGCACTGAAGTACGGGGCATCAGCCAGGGTAATGTCGTCATAAATTTCTGACAGCAGGCTACCGCCAAGCGTATCTGCCAATGCGCGCAGGCGAGAATCATCGCTACCGCCCGGCTGTGCCAGGCGCTCGATATCCAGCTCCAGTTGCGTCTTGCGTGCAGCCAGCTGGTCGCGCTTTGACGAGGCCTCACGCTCCTTATCCAGTGTCAGCTGCATCGCATCCATCACCGCCTGGCTGTCAAACAGCTCGCGCTCAGACTGCTCAGACAGTTTTTCCAGTGCATCTGATGCCGCAATCCAGGCCGGCGCCGATGCCTCCAGCGACGAAATTTGTGCAGACAGCTGCTGCTCCTGACGACGAAACTCGCCACGCTGCTCGACTAACATCTCTTGCTGTTGCTCAAGGCTTTCCAGCGTCGCTTCATGACGGGCCTGCTCTTCAGCCAATGTCAGCTCGCTGTCGACAGTGACGGCAAATCGCTTGGCATAGGTTTCGGCCAGCTCGGTCGCCTGACGCTGGTTGCGCACACTGCGCTCCAGGTCACGGTATTGTGCCTTGAGCTGTTCACCACGATCAGCAACGGCACGTAGCTGGCGGGCATGTGCAATTAGTTCGCGCGCCTTGTCACCTGCCTGGGCACGATCAACCGCACCGGCAATGGTGGTGACAATTTGCAGACCTTTATCAAACTGCTGAGCAGCCGCCGAAGACATATCAAGTTTATGTTTCAGGGCCAGCAATGCTGTAGTCTGTACTTCCTGCTCCTGCTTGAGCTGAGACAGGTAAGGCACCGCCTGATCTGCAAGTAGCTGATGATCACCGGACAGATCACGGGCTTTCTCCAGCGCCTGTACCGCCTGCTGATATTGCAGGGCACGGGTCTGCTGCATATCCAGCGCCTGCTGGTAGTCCGCCAGTTGAGTTTTCAGGCTGTCGACTTCCTCTTCGCTCAGCAGCGACTGCTCTTCAGCCATCGCCAACTGTTCGGCCGCTTCTTCAACCACCATCACCTGCTCTTCCAGGCGCTCGGTCAGCTCTTCAAGATCCTCGCGGTAGCGTTCAATCTTCTCTTGCTGACGTACTGCGGTCTGAACCAGCTGCAGGTGATCCGACGCTGCCTGATGATCCTGCTCCAGTGCGCCTTCACGCTCTGTCAGTTCATCCAGCTCGCCGGTCATGTTAATCATCGATGTTTGCTGATCATCCAACACCTTGCGCGAACCAAGCAGTTCGCCACGCAGGCTCAGGGTCTTTTCCAGCTTCTGGCGACGCTCGTTGGCATGGCGCATATAGTCCGCAGCAACATAGTTGGTTGCCTCGGTGATCAAATGCTTGAACAGGTCACGGTCGTTCTGGGTCAGCTTAATCGCTTCCAGCGTCATCCGGTTCTCGCGCAGTGCCGCTTCCATGTCCTGGAAGGCTTTCTTCACCCCGGTATTTTGCGGCAGCAGGTAGTCACGCAGCGAGCGGGTGATCGCACTCGAGATCCCTCCGTACAGCGAGGCCTCAATCAGGCGATAGAATTTGGAACGATCGCTGCTGTTGCGTAATTTCTTCGGCAGGACACCAAACTCGAACATCTGGGCATGGTAATCCGTCACCGAGTTAAAGGCCTTGAAGTGGGTCCCTTCGTACTCGGCGGCAATCTCTTTGACTTCATTGATCTGGCGAACCCGCGCCTGGTTGTCAGACAAGGTTTCGACCAGGACTTCGGTCGGTTTAATATCCGATGGCAGGCCCTGGATGATAAATGGCTTGATATCCACTTTCTTGTCACGACCGGCCACTTGCTGCAGCTTGACCGCGAAGATGATGCGTTGCTTCTTGGAGTTAACCACATCCAGCGCCGCATAACAGGCACCCGGCTTCAGCTTACCGTGCAGGCCCTTGTCGCGCGAGGCGTTCGAACTGCCGGCTTCAGTCGTATTTCGAAAGTGCAGCAGGCTCTGATCCGGGATCAGAGAAGTAATGAATGCCGCCATCGTTGTCGACTTACCGGCACCGTTACCACCCGACAGAGTGGTCACCAAATTATCAATGTCAAAGGTACGGGCAAAGAAGCCGTTCCAGTTGACCATTGTCAGCGATTGATACTTACCGCGTTCCATCAGGCTTCGCCCTCCTGTCCGTCATGCTCGGCTTGTTCTGTTTCTTGCTCGCCCGTTGCATCCAACAGGCTAGACTGGCTCGGCTCCTGCTGGTGAACCACCACCGCTTCACCGTCACGGATCAGACGTAGCTGGGCTTCACGTACGTCATCGCCAGTACGGACATCGGCACCAAAGCGGAATACCGCCTCGCTGATGCGGAATTTGCCGTTCTCGCCTACCGGAATGATCATCCCGATACGGCGCAGGCGACGCAGCGACGTTTTGACTTTGTCGAACAGTTTTTCCCGGTCGAGATCAGAGCCGGTTGCCCGGTTGGTGACCAGCTTCATCAGCTTGGTCTCGTCGGCCAGTGCCAGTAGCTCGTCGAACAGTTCCTGGTTGGTAAATATCCCTTCGTGCGCCAAGCGCTCCGGGCTCAAATAAAGGAAACACAGTACCTTGCCCACCAGCATGTCGATTTCCGACAGTACCGAGCGGCCGATCAGTGACGTCGAGCGAGGACGCAGGTAGAAGAAACCTTCCGGGGCGCGAACCAACTCGGCGTTATAACGTTTGTAAAACATAACCAGCGGCTGCTCGAACTCAATCAGCAGAGCATGGTTATCCAAATCTTCGCTGGCGATGTGGCGGCCAGAACGTAGCGCATTATCCAGTGCCGGGAAAAGCGGGTTGGCTATTGCCTTGGCCAGCTTCTCAGGCATAAATTCTTCAATATTTATCGATGACATTAGCTTGTACCTTGGCTCCATATTCATTGATTGCTTCCCAGTCAGGCTGTATTGCATTGAAGTCCGACTCCGAGTAACCGAGCCTTACCGCCTGATCAATCACAATGCGCGCCAAATCAAAGTGCTGCGCATGTGGTTGTTGAGCCAAATAATCTTTAAGAAGCAAACTTAGGTTGATTGCAGCACCCGTTTCTTTATGGGTCTGCAGCATTGCAGCAACTTGGTCGGCCAACTGGTCGTTCACCAGGCTGAGCTCTTCAAATTCCATCTCTTCCGGCACAATACCGGTAACTTCGTCGTCTCTCAGCACCAACGCCTCGTCACGCATGTCCAGCAGACGCTCGGCATCGGCGTAGGTCAGCAGCCATGGTTCGTCGAAATAATCGGTGACCGACTGACGCAAGCGCTGGCTGAAGGCACGGTTCTTATCCATATCGATCGCGGTACGGATGAACTTATGAACGTGGCGGTCATAGCCAATCCACAGATCAATGGCCTGCTGCCCCCAGTTGATGATTCGGTCAAGCTTCGCCTGCAGGATAAAGATCATCCCGTCGACGAAATCCAGATCCGGGTTACCCTGAATTTCCTCCTGGATAGCCAACAGCTGGGTTTGCAGCTGGTCGCCTGCCGCCTGCAGAGTATCCTGCAGCTCACGCAGCGTACTGGAGGTTTCGTTCAGCAGGCTCTCACAGTTGGTGATTGCCGCCCGCCAATCCTGATTCAGCAGCTCGGCAATATCTTGCTTGACCTGTTGCTGCTGCTCATCCATTGTGCGCTGGTTAAGATCAATCCGGTCAAAGATTTCAGCCACTGAATATTTCAGTACGGCGTAGACCTGCTGACGCCAGTGCTTCTCATCACCACCTTCCTGCGCAGCTTCCGCAGCCTTGTTGATCTCGTCGGCAACCATTGCCAGCTGAATCGACAATTTCAGTGAAGAGTACTCGCGATGACGGGCGTAATAGTCGGTTATGCTCAGCGCAAGCGGGCTGAGACGGTAAATACTGGCCCCATCCGTCACCTCACTGGTAAAGCGGGTGATCAGGCGCTGGCGAACCAGTTCATTAATGGCGTTATTGGCACGAAAGGCCAGGGTTTCCTGAGACTGATCAAACATATCGCTTACAATGCGAAACGCATCAATCAGCTCCCCTTCCCCTAATTCTTCATCAAAGCGATCGCCGCTTAATACAGCAATCGCCAACAAGAACGCCAGCCGCTCAGTTGGCAGGTTAAGCGAAAACTCATGCTGCTTAACCCAACTCACCAACTCAGGAACGGTCTGGGATACATCACTCATCCGTTGTCCTTATTGCTGTTATCGTTGCTTGTCCCGTTATCAGCCGGTGTCTCCGGATCTGATGGTTTCTGGGCGTATACATGGATATAGCGGCCCAGGGACAAATAAGGCTCCTGACGACAAAGCTTCTGCTCCATCTCAAGAACTTGTTCAAAACTGTAGTCACCTACCATGGTTGTCTGCATATAGTCATGGAAGGTACGCACGCCGGTTTTTCCGAGAATGGTAAATCCGGCGTCGGTTAACCAGCTATAGACATCTTCCGGCTTGATAGCCTGCTGTGGCTGTAGCTTAAAGCGCTTGCGGTGCGGCATTCCCTCTTCGATATGAGTCAGGTTGCCACAAATTAAATTCTTGAACAGCAGTCCGTTGTAGTTGTAGAACATCACCGAGATAACCCCGCCGGGCCTGGTTTGCTCCAATAACCGCTCAAGCGCCTCTTTCGGATCGGACAGCCACTCCATCACAGCATGGAATAGCACCAAGTCCGCCGGCTCACTCAAATGCTCGCCAATTTCCTGGACCGAGCTGTGAACCAGACGATATTGCTCAAGAAGGCCGTTGTTGGCAATTTCCTGCTCGGCCAGCTTCAGCATTTCACCAGAAAGATCACATAAAGTGACACGATGCCCCAGCTCAGCAATTTTTTGCGATAGCTGGCCGATCCCCCCGCCTGCATCAAGAATATGCAACGGTGTTTGTGATTCCAGCAAGGCTAAAATTTGCTCAAGATCTTGCCAGACAACAGTCTGCCTTATTTGGCCTTTTGCTGTCCCGTAGATATTTTTAGCAAATTTTTGCGCTAGGTCGTCAAAATTTCGATCTTTGATCACGTCAGCTTTACGTTATGATAGCGGTTGAAAAAATGTGGCTTATTTTCTCACAAGCGTTATAGGAATAAAGGCTTGTGGTGCTTTTTCGAGCTCAACTGCTGAATTTTCGGACTACATTGCATGTTTGAACTAAAAAAAATTGTTTCTGCATTACTCATGCCCCTGCCCGCACTGCTGATAATCGGGTTCCTGGGCTTGTTGATCCTCTGGTTTACCCGGCGCAAGGGACTCGCGTCCTTTTTCATCGGATTCGCCTTTATAGGCATTTTCCTCGTATCCTTCCAGCCGATAGCAACCAGCTTGCTTCGGCCATTGGAACGCGAGAATAACCCCTTCGTCCCGACATCCGCAACGGTGGACTATGTCATGGTGCTGGGAAGCGGGCATGTTATCGACCATGCGATGCCAATCACCTCCGAGCTATCGCGTACATCACTGATGCGCCTGGCGGAAGGCATACGTATCCATCGCATGTTCCCCGGGTCCAAGCTGATCTTGTCGGGTTATGGTGGTGGTACCAGTATCAGCCAGGCACGAATGATGGCAAAAGTAGCCCTGGCACTGGGTGCCAACAAAAGTGATATCCTGCTGCTCGAAACCGCCAAGGATACCTGGGAAGAAGCGTTCCAGGCGGCTTCTGTTGTCGGTGATAAAAAACTGGTTCTGGTCACCTCTGCCAGTCATATGACCCGCGCAATGAATGAGTTTGAGCAAGCCGGCCTGGCCCCAACCCCTGCGCCAACCAACTTTCTTGCCAGCAACAAGATCAAACAACCTTGGGAGCGCTATAAGCCGCAGGCCAAATATCTGGAACAAACGGAGCGCTATTGGCACGAAACACTGGGCCAGTGGTGGCAGCGGCTAAGAAACCTGCTTGGCGAAACCAAGCAAGCCCCCGAGCAACCAGAATCAACCTCTAATGTGTCCATGGAGCTGGCACTGAATACCGCCTCTCCCGCTTAGTCTCCCTTTGCTATCAGGCCGGGAAACTGGCCTGGTACAACCCAATGCAAATCATATAAATCAAATTGCACCCCAGCACGATATACACAACAAGCAAACAATCCACGCAAACTATTGTTTTGATTAATAAACAACCTATAAGTGTGATTATCGGGCCTATATTCCAAACAGTTTTAATATGTTCGATTTTCTTATAGCTTTGGTAATAAAAAACCGTTTCTGATAAGTGCCTTGCATCATACAATTGCGCTCCCAGCTAATAGATAAGTCTGAAATCATACTTTCAGGCGAATAAAATACTACTTGGAACGGCTCAGCATGATGTATCTAGTGATAAACCTGGCGCTCTTCGCCCTGCTAATTGGTTTCTTGTTCAAACAGCAAAAAACCGAGTACACCCTCTCAAGACAGGTCTTTACCGGCCTCGGCTTCGGGGTCATCTTCGGCGGCGCGCTTCAGCTCGTTTACGGTGGTGGCAGCCCGGTGATTGCTGATACCCTCGAATATATCAACATCGTTGGTGCCGGCTATGTCAGCCTACTGAAAATGATCATTATGCCGCTGATCATGGTTTCCATCATCGGTGCGATTATCAAGGTCAAGGATTCCGGCTCGCTGGGCAAAATTTCAGGTCTCAGCATCGGTATATTACTGGCAACAACAGCCGCTTCAGCGCTTATAGGGATCCTGGTCAGCAACCTCTTTGGCCTGTCTGCTGAAGGCATCGTTCAGGGCGCACGTGAAATTGCCCGTGGCGAAGTGCTTGAAACTCGCCTTAGCACTGTCGAGTCACTGTCGTTTGCCGACATGATCATTTCATTCTTCCCCGGTAACCCGTTTGCCGACTTAGCCGGCAGCCGCCCGACATCAACCATCGCCGTAGTGATCTTCTCAGCCTTCATCGGTGTCGCAGGCCTCAGCGTTATCCGTAACCAGCCAGATCTTGGTGCAAGTTTCGAGAAGTTCATCAATGTAGCCCAGGAAGTGGTCCGTACCCTGGTTCGCATGGTACTTAGCCTGACACCCTATGGCGTTTTGGCCCTGATGAGCAAAGTTGTGGCCGGTTCTAACTATGATGACATCCTGAGCCTGATCAATTTTGTGACCGCTTCTTATGTCGGCCTGGCACTTATCTTGGTAATGCATTTAGTGCTAGTCTCATTCGTAGGCGTAAACCCAGTTCGGTACCTGAAGAAAATCCTCCCGGTATTGACCTTCGCCTTCACTTCCCGCTCAAGTGCAGGAACTATCCCGTTAAATGTCGATACTCAGGTGAAAAAGCTGGGTAACGGTGAAGGAGTGGCAAACTTCTCGGCTTCTTTTGGCGCCACTATGGGCCAGAATGGCTGTGCCGGTCTGTATCCCGCCATGCTTGCCGTTATGATTGCACCGACAATCGGTATCAACCCGCTTGATCCTGGCTTCATGCTGACACTGATCGCCATTGTCACTATCAGTTCGTTCGGTATCGCGGGTGTCGGTGGCGGTGCAACTTTCGCCGCTTTGATTGTCCTATCCGCCTTGGATATGCCGGTTGCACTCGCTGGCCTGTTGATCTCTATCGAACCGCTGATTGATATGGGACGTACAGCGGTGAACGTAAGCGGTGCGATGACTGCAGGCACGATTACCTCGCGAGTTCTGGGCCAGGCCGACAACAGCCTGTTTGAAGCTGACGATGATAATGACAACAAACCAGTTAACGCTTAAAAACCATCCCAACAAATAGATTAAAGACCACCTGCGGGTGGTCTTTTTGTTTTTGCCATCATCACTTTTTCGGCAACACCGTTTCATGAACGGAATATGAATTGCCTACTCACATCAAGTTCAGTCGCGCTGGTGTTTAATAGCTTCATCAACCAAGACATCAATCACCATACGAATCACGATTAAATAGGTAGGATGACCATGATTAAGACAACTGTTTACGCAATTACCGCCGCGATGATCATCATGCCGACTGTCGCACTGGCTAACCCTAACGGCGTGTCGTACAGCGGCCCGATTCAAACAACCACAGTCAACGAAGTACTAGAGCAGACCAACCTGTTCTCTGACCAAAATGTCATTCTCGAAGGCAAGCTAGTTAAGCAAATCAGTGCTGATACCTATGTCTTCAGCGACGGGAAACATGAAATCAATGTTGAAGTCGATGACGATATCCGCCTCGAGCAAGCCATTACCCCCAACACCCGTCTGCGTGTCTATGGCGAAGTGGAAGGCAGCACCAACCCAGAGATTGAAATCGACAAAATCCAGGTCTTGTAGGCCCACCGTAACTTGCTCGGTAAACCAAGAGACAAAAAAGGCTGGTCATCATGACCAGCCTTCTACTTTCAACTACAGCCGCTATGGTTCAGCCTGCTATTATTCATCTGGCTATCAGCCGATCAGCTCACGAACCTTTTCCAGATCCTCCGGCGTATCCACTCCGGCAGGCGGTGCATCAATAGCAACCTCAACATGGATTTTCTCGCCGTACCACAGCACACGAAGCTGCTCCAACGCCTCGATTTTTTCCAGCGCGCTCGGCTCCCAGTTAATATAGGTATTAATGAAACCGGCACGGTAGGCATAAATGCCGATATGGCGCATCAGGTTCTGGTGGATCTCCTGCGGACGCTTGGCAAAATTATCGCGATCCCATGGAATCGAAGCCCGGCTGAAATACATCGCATAGCCATTCTTGTCCGTCACGACTTTTACTGCGTTAGGATTGAAGACTTCGTCAGCATGGTCAATCTCAACAGCCAGCGTGGCCATCGGCGCGTCGTCATTGTGGGCAAGGTTATCGGCAACCTGGCGAATGATGGTTTCAGGAATTAACGGCTCGTCACCCTGTACATTCACCACGATCTGATCGTCTGCCAACTGGTACTTCTCAACCACTTCTGCCAGACGCTCGGTGCCAGACTCGTGATCATCACGGGTCAGGCAGACTTCACCGCCAAACCCTTCAACCGCATCGACAATACGCTGATCATCGGTAGCAACAATCACCTGCTCGGCACCGGCTTTGCTCGCCTGCTCGTATACCCACTGGATCATCGGCTTGCCGCCAATATCTGCCAGCGGCTTACCCGGTAGGCGTGATGACTGGTAGCGTGCCGGTATGATTACCGTAAACGACATTATTTCACCTCGTCTGGGCTTAACGTGCGAGCTTCAGGCTCAAGCAGAACCGGAATGCCATCCTTGATGGGATAGGCAAGACGGTCAAACTTGCAAACCAGCTCACTTTTGTCTTTATCGAAGTTCAGCTTGCCCTTACAGACAGGGCAAGCCACGATTTCAAGCAGACGATGATCCATATTCTTCCTTTACCTCAATAATCCGGTTAATAATAGCCTCAGCTTCAGGCGCTGGCAGCACGGCATCAACAGGCAGATACCACCAGTTCGGCTGAGCGAAAGTTTGGCATTTCACCGCATCTTTCTCTGTCATTACCAAATGCCGGCCTTGCTCGGCCAGCTGTTTTAATTCCTGCTCGGAGAATGCCTGATGATCAGCAAAAGGCTGACATACCACGGGCGTCACTCCCAACAAGCTTAGTGTATTAAAGAACCGAGGGGGATGACCAATACCTGCCATCGCAACCACATCGGTCAGTTCTGCAGCCTGCCTACGCTCGCCGGTTTGAAGATTAATCAGCGCCGACGGTTGCAGCTGCATAGATGCTTCACCCTGTTGAGGCTGACCACCGTTGCAGATCAGAAAGTCGACCTCACTCAATCGCTCGCAAGACTCACGTAACGGCCCCATCGGGATCAGCTGCTCATTGCCAAAGCGACGCTGGCCGTCAATAACAACGACTTCGATATCACGCTCTAGCGCATAATGCTGCAGGCCGTCATCGGTAATGATGACGTCGACATCCTGTTCCACCAGGCGTTGTACGGCTTCAGCACGTTTTGGCGACACAACCACCGGAGCACTTGTACGACGATGAATCAATACAGGTTCATCACCGGCTTCTGCCGTCGAGGTTTCTGCACTCACCGCAAAAGGGTAATACGGAGCTTTGCCACCATAGCCTCGCGACACGACGCCGGGTTTCAGCCCCTTGGCCTGAAGTTGCTCGACCAGCCAGACGACCACCGGGGTTTTACCATTGCCGCCAGCGGTAATATTACCGACAACGACAACCGGAACTGGCGCCCGGTAAGCAGCTTTCTCGCCACACTGGTACTGCTGGCGACGGCGGCGGCTGATCACACCGAACAACTTGCTAAGCGGCCACAGCAAAGGTTTGAGCAATAACCCCGCCGGATGTTGCTCAAACCAGATTTTTTCGATAAGGGTCGACATTATTCACCAAATTGAATGCGATGCAGCTGGGCGTACGCGCCATTTAGCGCCAGCAGTTCAGCATGAACACCACGCTCGATTATTGCCCCCTCATCGACAACCAGGATCTGATCGGCGTTCTCGATTGTCGATAGACGATGCGCAATTACCAGCACAGTGCGGTCTTTCTGGAGCTCATCCAGTGCCGACTGAATAGCTCGCTCAGATTCTGTATCCAGCGCGGAGGTTGCCTCATCAAGGATCAGCACCGGCGCATTTCTCAGCAAGGCACGAGCGATAGCAATACGCTGACGCTGGCCGCCCGACAGGCTCACGCCGTTCTCACCGATCATGGTATCAAGACCGTTGTCCATGTCCTTGATAAAGTCCATGGCGTAGGCCAACTCGGCCGCCTTTTCAATTTCGGCACGGCTAAACGTATCGCCACTGGCATAGGCGATATTGTTGGCGATAGTATCGTTAAACAGATGCACGTTTTGTGAAACCACTGCGACTTGTTCACGCAGGTTGGCCAGCTTGTAGTCGCGGATCTCGTGATCATCGATGCTGATCTGGCCCGAATCCACATCATAAAAGCGGGTCAACAAATTCGCGATGGTACTCTTGCCCGATCCCGAACGGCCAACAAGGGCCAAAGTCTTGCCAGCCGGGAGCGTGAAGTTAACATTGCGCAATGCCGGGGTATCTTTGGTTGGATAAGTGAAGGTTACATCTTTAACCTCAATATCACCTTTAACACGCTCGGCCACGACAGTACCGTGATCTTTTTCCGTTTCCAGCTCCATTAGTCCAAACAGAGTCTGACAGGCAGCCATACCGCGCTGGAACTGAGAGGTGACATTCGTCAAGGCTTTAAGCGGGCGCATCAGACCGAACATGGCACCGAAAACCAGTGCAAACGTACCCGGCGTCAGCTCGGCGCGCAATGCTTCGGTATTGGCCAGGATCAACACCACCACCAGGGCCAGCGAAGCAATCACCTGGATCACCGGGTTCGCTATCGCCTGTGCCGATACCAGTTTCATCGTCTGCTGGCGCATACGGTTACTGACATCATCGAAGCGCTCTTTCTCAACCTGCTGGCCGCCGTAGCTCAGTACCACCTTGTGGCCTTTCAGCATCTGCTCGGCAGAAGAGGTCACGGAGCCCATGGCATCCTGCATATTTTTTGAAATACGGCGAAAACGCTTGGAGACCACGCGAATACTGATCGCCACAACCGGGGCGATAACCAACAGAATGGCCGACAGCTGCCAGCTGTTCCAGAACATAATCCCCATAAGGGCAATAATACTTGCCCCTTCTCGAACCAGGCTAACCAAGGAACCACTGGTAGCGGCGGCTACTTGCTCCGAGTCATAGGTAATACGGGACAACAACTTGCCGGATGATTCCTGATCAAAAAAGCCAACTGGCATTTTCATGAAATGGTTAAACATCTGGCGACGCAACGACATGACGACATTACCGGAAACCCAGGACAGGCAATAGGCAGACACAAAACCACTGAGGCCACGGAGGATCATCAGTCCCAGCAAGTACAGAGGCATCATTGCCAAAAAGTTCGATTCAACGCTATCCAAGCCGCCGAAACTTTCATCCATAAGTGGTTTGATCATCGAGAGCATCAGCGCATCACTCGCCGAGCTGATAATTAACGCAACAACGGCGACGCCAAGGCCTGCCTTATATAAGCTGATTGAAGGCCAAAGCCGTTTAAACGTATCCCAAGTGGATTGATCTGTTGGTTGTGTCATGAAAACCGATTTTTCTTGAAGACAATTCTAACCATTCTACTCCTTTCGTGCCGATGCACCAAACAAGTTCCATCATCTCCTTCTCAAGCTGCGCAATTATTAGGCATTTTATCAGCGAGTTACTCGTTAAACAGTGCCCGGTACCAGCTATCCTTCACCTCCTGCCGATAGCGAGTGATATCAATATCACCACGATTGATACTGACAGACACCTGTCCGCTACGGGCTGTTGACAGCCAGACAGCCCCTTTGTCCAGATAGCGTTGCCTGACAGATACAGAGGGCAGCGTCCATGGACTATAACGCGCCACAGAAACCAGTGCATAAGCTGGCGTCATCGTGGCAAGCCAGGTAGCAGTCGACGAGGAATTGCTGCCGTGATGAGGAACGAAAAGCACCTCTGGATTGAGGTCAGGTTCTAGATTGGCCAGCAGCAGCTCTGAAATAGCATCAATATCGCCGGTCAGCAGAACTGATGTCGGATTATCAGGGCTCAATGCCCTGTCGCTGATTTCGATAACACATGAATGCGGGTTTGCAGCCCGCGCCACCAGCCTGGGGGGCCAGAGTACACGAAAGTCCAGTTGTCGCCATTGCCAACGTTCGCCACGAAGGCAAGGCATAAAGCCAGCCCGCCTGTCACTGCTACGTTTCCACTCAGGCTTTAATCTTGTTAGCACATCTTCCGCCCCGCCAGCATGATCGCTATCGGCATGGCTGAGAATCAGCCCATCAAGCCGGTTCCTTCCTGTTGCGAGCATGACCGGTTCAATCACCGCAGTTGCAATACTCCCCTGTTCCCAGCGGTTACCGGTATCGTAGAGGACAGTCAGCTCACCACGCCGGATCAGTACCGCCAAACCATGGCCAACATCCAGCATCTCAACCTGCCAGTCAGGCTTAGAGTCAACATCATGCTTAAGCTGTCCGAAAGTCCCGTGCCAGCTAACTATCACCAGAGCAGTTCCAGCGTATAGCGCCTTAAAGGCGCGGACAGGCAGAAACCACAACAATATAGCCAGAGCCAGCACGCCAAATAAATACGGCAGCCAATACACCGAGATACGCCACCAGGAACCACTGGCAAGCTCAGCCAGCCTTAAGACAGGAAACAATGACAGATCAGCCAACCACCACAACCAAGCCGACAATGACGGCAACCATAAAGCGGCAATAGCGGCCAGCACCAAGGGAACGGTCAGAAAGCTTACCCAGGGGACGGCGAACAGATTGACAACGGCAGCAGCCACAGACACTCCACCGAACCACAACCACTGTACCGGCAGCATCATGCTCATCAGGACCAGTTGTACCATCACCAACAGCTTTAGTTTGTTCCGCCAGCTACGCAGCCAGGAAGTCTCGCCCCCGGTGTCAGCCCGTATCCCGCTGACACTGGCGACATACAATACGAAAACTGCGGAAAACGACAACCAAAGGCCTGCCGAATATGAGCCTAGCGGATTAAGGATCAGGCACACCATCAAGGCTAGCAGCAAAATCTGCCAGCCGGGCCAGTGCACCCGGCATCGAATCAGCACCATGACCATGGTGCTCATCAACAGTGCCCGTTGTGTCGGCAGGCTAAATCCTGCTAGCCAAGCGTAGCCCAGAGCAAACAACAGGCCCAGCCATAGCGGTAACCAAAGCAGGCAATCCCATTCGGGGCCAATACCGCGGATCTGGCTGCCGAGCCACCATCCGCACACCACAGCCAGGCCAATATGGAGGCCGGAAATCGCCATCAAATGCGACAAGCCGCTGTCTCGCAGCAGAAGCCAGTCTTTATCAGACAATCCGTCGCGAAAGCCAAAGCCAAGTGCCAGCAAGTAGGACCGATTAGTCAGACCTTCAGTCAACACCACCACTCGATCCAGCAACCGTTGACGCGAAGTTATTTCGGAGAGTACTGGGCCGGAGCGGATAGATGACGGCAGCTTCCGACCGGAGAGTACCGTCCCTTTACCATGCAGTTGATTACCTAGGAAATAACGCTCGGCATCAAACCCTGCATGGTTGACCCTGCCATAGGGCCGACGAAGCCTAACTTCCAGCTCCCAGCGCTCGCCCTGCTTCATTTCGATAGTACGCGGCCACTCCAGCCTCACTCGCAACGGATTATATGCAGGTAGTTCGTGCTGCCCTATCGAAGAAAGCGTAAAATCAAATCTGGAGGTGGGGATATTTTGATTTATTAGGCTGCTAACTTCACCAACTATGGTAATATTCTCGCGCTCATTAGGTATTATTCGGACAGCATCTGCATAAAATGTTGCTCCAATTTTCGCCACAAAGGCGCCAATAACGACCCAGATCAACAATCTGAGCCGTGAAAGGTATAAAACTACACCACCTATCATTAAGGCTGTAATAAACCATATGTAATCTGGTATTAACGGCCAGAAATGAAGCGATAAAATTCCTAACGCAATACCGGCTACGGCTTGGTTCATAACCGTGTTGCCACAATTACAAACGAATAAAAATGCCAAGACAAGTAATTAGACGTTTCTTGCCAAGCCATGACGTAATCAAGCGCCAGAAAGCGCTCAAGATTTTCGGTAATGTGCTTTACAACCCCAATTTGTGGTGTCTCAACCGCCGGTCGGCCTCCGGAGCCTTTGCCGTGGGCCTCTTTATGGCATTTGTTCCGCTCCCCAGCCAGATGATCATGGCTGCAGGCCTTGCCATCTTGTTCAGTGTTAACTTGCCCCTGTCTGTTTGCCTTGTCTGGGTCAGCAACCCGGTTACCATGCCAGTGCTTTTCTATGGTGCCTATAAGATCGGGGCCTGGCTGATGAATACTCCCCACCAACCTTTTCACTTCGAACTTTCGTGGGAGTTTTTGCTGCACCAAATGAATCAAATCGGGCCTCCCTTCCTGCTCGGCTGTGCCGTCTGCGGGGTATTTTTTGGTCTTGTGGGCTATCTGGGTATTCGTGGACTGTGGCGCTATTCGGTTGTACGAAGCTGGAACAAACGGCGTTTTCGCTAACAGGTGGTTCTCAGGTCCACCACACTGCAGAACGTAAAAAACCTCGCCTAAGCGAGGTTTTTTTATACGTTTAGCCAATGACATACAATGCCTAAATACCCGTGTGAGAACCAGCTATCAAACAATCGACGGTGCAATCAACATTTGCTGCGGAAGCCGCGAGGCTATTCTCACAATTAGCCTTTCTGCTCTCACAATTAACCTTTCTGCCGGCTTGTATTACCTACAGGTCTTGGATATTAGCACTGGCTACTTGGCGCTCAACACCTGAGCAGGCTGCAAGGCACTGGCCCGTCTTGCCGGGTACCAGGTTGCCAGCAGGCTAAGTACAATCGCGGTAAGCGAAACTATCGCGACATCCTGCCAGGCCAGCTCGGTAGGGAGAAAATCAACAAAGTAGATATCTCCGGAAAGGAACTGGTGGCCAATTATACTCTCCAGCCCCTTTATCAGCGATGTCAGGTTAATTGCAACCAATGAACCCAGCATAGCCCCCAGCAGACTGCCAACAACCCCCGACAAAATACCGTGCCAGATAAAAATAGCCTTCACTAGCCCATCGCCGGCCCCCATGGTGCGTAATATGGCAATATCTGCCGAGCGGTCTTTTACCGCCATCATCAGGGTCGAAATAATGTTGAAGCATGCCACGCCAATCACCAGTACCATCACCAGATACATAATGGTACGTACCATCTGGATATCACGGTATAAATAGCCGTATTTCTGGGTCCAGCTCTTCAGGTAGACATAGACTGGCAGGGTAAACCCGACCTCACGCACTATGGTTTGCGCATCCAGTACATTCTCGACATTCAACGAGATCCCGGACACTCCATCCCCCATAGACAGATATTGCTGGGCATCCGCCAATGGTACCAAGGCAAAGTTATGGTCTATCTGACCTCCCAGCGCCAGCAGGCCGGACACTTGTAGCCGGATACGGTGCGGAGCCTTAAGTTTCAGCGCCGGATCGGGATTCGGGATCATTGCCGTGATCCAGTCGCCCTCGGTAATCCCCAGCTTGTCAGCGACTCCCTGCCCCAAAATCACCTGTTTTTTGCCCGCCGAGAACGACTGCCAGGCGTTGTCCTTCACATAGTCCGGAATCGCACTGACCTTACGCTCCTCCTCGGGATTGACCCCACGTACCTCCACCGCCTTCAGGCTGCTGCCTTTTTCGAGCAACGCGGTAAAACGGATATAGGGGG
Organism: Photobacterium kasasachensis; assembly: GCF_050336885.1. Lineage (NCBI taxonomy): Bacteria > Pseudomonadati > Pseudomonadota > Gammaproteobacteria > Vibrionales > Vibrionaceae > Photobacterium > Photobacterium kasasachensis. Next base: position 457,329 of record NZ_JAKJSH010000006.1, on the reverse strand, counting down.
CGGCGGCTGTTACCTGCGGATGCTCCTGCACGGTATCCAACACCGAGGTCCACTCGGTAAACGGTGGCTTAACCGCTTCAAGTTCGCCGTGCGGGATCACCGACAGCACCCGGTTTTGCAGCTCACGCTCAAAACCGTTCATTGCCGACAAACCGATGATGATCACCGCCACGCCGACAGCAATGCCCAGCGTCGATGAAATCGAGATAAATGACACCATCCGGTTGCGTTGTTTTGCCCGGCTAAAACGGCTACCGATAAATAGAGAAAGCGGTCTGAACATTACGCCACCTCTACCTTCTCCAGCTCGCCATCTTGCATGTGCATACAGCGATCCAGCTTACCGGCCAACTCATTATCATGGGTAACCACCAGAAAAGCGGTGCCGGACTCTTTGTTCAGCTTGCGCATCAGCTCATAAATTTCTATGGCCGTCTTATGATCCAAATTACCGGTCGGCTCGTCGGCCAATACCAAGGCTGGGTTATTAACAATCGCCCGGGCAATTGCCACACGCTGACGCTCGCCCCCGCTGAGTTCAGAAGGACGGTGCTCCAGCCGGTGCTGCAAGCCAACCTGTTCCAGCATACTTTCTGCCTGGGATCTTGCCTTATCAGACGAAACACCGCCGATAAGCAGCGGCATCGCCACATTCTCAACCGCACTGAAATCAGCCAGCAAATGGTGGAACTGATAAACAAAGCCAATTTCCTGATTACGGATTTTCGCCTGTTTGTTGGCACTCATGGCATTGAGCTTCTGCCCTTTGAAAAAGACATCCCCTGCCGTCGGCTGATCCAATGCACCCAGCAGGTGTAACAGGGTACTTTTCCCCGAGCCGGAAGCACCCACAATCCCGACCAGTTCACCGGCATTGATACCGAAGCCAACGTCTTTCAATACCTCTGTTTCAAGCTGAGCTTCGCGATAAACCTTACGCAACCCATGACAAACCAATAACGAATTACTCATAACGCAATGCCTCAGCAGGACGAACAGATGCTGCACGATAAGAAGGGAACACAGTTGCCAGCAGGCTCAAGACAATCGCGCCGACAATAACCAAGAAAATTTGTACAGGCTCTACCACCACAGGCAGTGAACCACCGACCATAAGCAGCTTGACGCCCAGCACAGACAATACGGAATTCAGGTTGAGCGCCAAAAAAGTACCCAACAGGCCACCGGAGAGCGCACCAATAACGCCGCTGCTGGCTCCCTGAACAATAAACACCAGCAGGATTTGACGGCTTGTCATCCCCTGGGTTTTGAGAATAGCAACCTCGGCCTGCTTCTCCATCACCACCATGATCAGCGCCGAGATAATATTAAACGCCGCCACCCCGATGATAAGACCAAGCATCAAGCCCATCATGTTCTTTTCCATCTTGACGGCCTGAAATAACTCACCACGCTGTTCACGCCAGTCAGACCACACCCAGCCATTTTCCAGCGGTAGCTGGGCAAGCTCGGTCACAACAAACGGGTCATCGACAAACAGGCGCCAGCCGCTAATTTCGCCGGGCTTATAGCGTAGCAACTTACCGGCATCGACAATATTGGTGAGGATCAGTTGCTTATCGACATCCGAGCCAGTGTTGAACATGCCTTCAACCACAAAATTTCGCTGGCTGGGAATACGTCCGAGCGGCGTATACTGGCTGGCACTGGTGACCATCAGGCGCACCTTGTCACCAACATCAACGCCAAGCTGCCCGGCCAGAGACTGACCAAGAATAATGCGGTAACTACCTGGGGTAAGGTTGTCCACATCCCCCTGAGTAACATAGTAACCGACCGGCTCGAAGGCACCCGGGTCAACGCCCAGCAGCGTGCCGGCCGATAATGACGAGGCACTTTGCAGAACAGTTTCACTGCGGGTTAGCGGCGTGACCATGCCCACATGGGGCAAACCGGTGAGCGAAGCCGGCGGCTCGCTCTCCCAGCTAACCTTGCCACCGGGATGTGATACCAGTGCCTGGGGCATCACGCCAAGGATCCGTTCCTTGAGCTGCTGTTCAAAACCGTTCATCACCGAAAGCACCGTTACCAGAGCCAGCACACCTATGGTGATCCCCGCCGTAGACATATAGGAAACAAAGCGGCTGAATCGGTCCCCGGAACGGCCTCGCAAGTAGCGCAGGCCAATAAAGAAAGAGACTGGATGAAACATAAACGAAGTCGAAACCATCCTGTTATTAACTGCCCGCAAGAATACCCGTTGCAGCAAGTGATTACCATCCGGAGGCGCAAAACTAATGTAAAAACAGAGGGTAAAATAGGCACTGTGACAGTGCCGCGCTTGCTCGAAAGCGAAGGGTAAGTGATAATCGAAGGATAGTTAATTAATCACGAGTATGACATGAATCAGGACGAGTATTTTTCGGTCAGTGCCGGGCTAACCATCAACGTCGAGCTGCTTCCCCCCAACGAACAGCTTCCTGATGAGATAGCATTCAGCCATGAAATTCCGCCGCTGTTTCGTGTCGCCAGCGAATGTACCGGCCTCGAGGACGGCATTGAGCAGTCACTGCAAAAGCTAACCAAGGAAGACAGCAAGCCGCTACTCGATTACCTGACGGCCCAGAACAGCAAGATTAACCTCCTGCTGTCTTACGTGTTGTCACAACAAGACAACCCTGACCACCGCCATCTCACAGAAACGTTTGGTGCCAGTCAGCTCACATTTTACTCTAACTGTGCTTTTCCTGTCGGCAGCAACGCCCGGGTTAAGCTATTTTTAGACAAGCCATCTGCAGCCGTCTACTGCTATGCCAAAGTCACTGGCAGTGCAGCAAAAGGTAATAAGTTTGAAATTACACTCAAATACAACCGCCTGCAGGAAGATGATCGGGACTTGCTGATACGCGCAGCTCTCTATTTTCAACAAAAACTATTGCGCCAGCGCGCCCAACAGCGAACAGATACCCAGTAAAGCACATGAAATCGAATCAACTACTCTCCCTTCCTTTACCGACCAAGCAAGGGGACAACCGGTTTATCGGTAACGTATCAGGCGCAGCTCTGGCCTTATCTGTTGCAGAGCTGGCTCAATTACACCAGGGGCCGGTACTGGCCGTTGTGCCTGATACCCAGACAGCCCTTCGCCTACAGCCCGAGATAACCCAGTTTACCGGCGTAGAAGTTAGCGTCTTTCCGGATTGGGAAACCCTGCCCTACGACAATTTTTCGCCGCATCAGGACATCATTTCTGATCGTTTGTCACGCCTGTATAAGCTGCCGACGCAAAGTGACGGGATCATCCTGGTTCCTATCAGTACGCTGTTGCAGCGTCTGACACCGCGTGAATTTATCCACCAGCATGCATTGATGGTCAGCAATGGCGATCGCCTCTCGCTCGACAAACTTCGCCTCCAGCTTGAAGCCTCTGGCTACCGGCATGTTGATCAGGTCATGGAGCATGGCGAGTATGCCAGCCGAGGTTCCCTACTGGATCTTTTCCCGATGGGGAGCAACCAGCCGTACCGTATTGACTTTTTTGATGATGAAGTCGACTCGATTCGCCAGTTTGACCCGGAAAACCAACGTTCGACAGGCGAAATGGACAGTATTCACCTCTTACCTGCCCACGAATTCCCGACCAATGAGATTGCGGTAGAAAACTTCCGCATGCGCTGGCGCGAACGATTCGAAGCCCGCCGAGAGCCGGAATCTATCTACCAGCAAGTGAGCAAGCGCACCTGGCCGGCCGGCATCGAATACTGGCAACCTTTGTTTTTCGAGCAAACCGAAACCCTGTTCGACTACCTGCCCGACTCAAGCCTGCTTATCACCCTTGGTGAGCTGGAACCGGCAGCAGACCAGTTTCTGGCAGATGCCGAGTACCGATTCGAACAGCGCCGCGTTGACCCGCTCCGTCCTCTCCTTAGCCCGAAGGAACTCTGGCTAGGCAAAGACGAAATGTTCAGTTGCTTTAAAACCCTGCCGCAAGTTCGTATTCGCCCGGATGCCGAACCGGAAAAGGCCGGTCGCTACAACCCGCTGCTGCAACCTGTCCCGGCACTAACTATCAATCACCAGCTCAAGGAGCCTCTTGCCGAACTGCGCCGTTTCTCGGAACAGTTTGATGGCAAAATCATTTTCTCCGTGGCCTCCGAAGGTCGCCGAGAAGCACTGCTTGATCTGCTGGCCCGTATCAAGCTTCGCCCTATGGTGTGCAACACTCTCCACGAAGCCGCCAATGCTCCTGGTAAATTTGCGCTGGTTATCGGTGCCGCGGAACAAGGTTTTGTCCTGAGCGAACCATCTATCGCCTTTATCTGCGAAAGCGACTTGCTCGGAGAGCGTGTGGTACAACGCCGCCGACGCGAAGATAAAAAAACCGTCAACGCCGACACCATTATTCGCAACCTTGCCGAGCTCCAGATCGGCCAGCCCGTTGTCCACCTTGACCATGGTATTGGTCGCTACCAAGGCCTGCAGACCCTGGAAGCCGGCGGGATCACTACCGAATACGTGACACTTGAATATCAGGGCGGTGCCAAGCTGTATGTCCCAGTTGCTTCGCTGCACCTGATCAGCCGCTACTCCGGCGGTGCAGAAGAAACGGCACCGATTCACAAGCTGGGCGGAGAAACCTGGGCCAAGGCGCGTAAGAAGGCAGCCGAAAAGGTCCGTGATGTGGCAGCCGAGCTGCTTGACGTCTACGCCAAGCGTGAAATGAAGCCCGGTTTTAAATTCGCACTCGACCGTGAAGCCTATGCCGACTTCTGCACCGGGTTCCCGTTTGAGGAAACCCACGACCAGGCACTGGCCATCAATGCCGTGCTGTCGGATATGTGCCAGGCCAAGGCCATGGACCGCCTGGTGTGTGGTGATGTCGGCTTTGGTAAAACCGAAGTGGCGATGCGAGCAGCCTTCGTTGCCGTTGATAACAGCAAGCAGGTAACCGTACTGGTACCAACCACGCTGCTGGCACAACAGCACTTTGAGAACTTCCGCGACCGTTTTGCCAATACCCCGGTACGGGTTGAAGTATTGTCTCGCTTTAAGACGGCCAAAGAGCAGAAACAGATCTTGGCCGACGTTGCAGAGGGCAAAATCGACATCTTGATTGGTACCCACAAACTGCTCAATGCCTCGGTCAGCTACCAGGATCTGGGGTTACTGATTGTCGATGAAGAACACCGTTTCGGTGTCCGCCAGAAAGAGAAAATCAAGGCAATTCGTTCCGATGTCGATATTCTGACGCTTACGGCCACCCCGATCCCCCGAACCCTGAACATGGCAATGAGCGGGATGCGCGATCTGTCGATTATCGCCACCCCACCGGCAAGACGTCTGGCTATCAAGACCTTCGTTCGCGAGCGCGAGGATATCCTGGTTCGTGAAGCAGTACTGCGTGAAATCATGCGTGGCGGGCAGGTCTACTTCCTGCACAATGATGTCGACTCCATCGAAAAAATGGCCGAAGATCTGGCCAAGCTGATCCCGGAGGCACGCATCACCTTTGCCCACGGCCAGATGCGCGAGCGCGAGCTTGAGAGAATCATGAGTGATTTCTATCACCAGCGTTTCAACCTGCTTGTCTGTACCACGATTATCGAAACCGGTATCGATGTCCCGACCGCCAACACCATAGTGATTAACCGTGCCGACCATCTTGGTCTGGCCCAGTTGCACCAGTTACGCGGCCGTGTCGGACGTTCCCACCACCAGGCCTATGCCTACCTGCTGACACCGCACCCGAAACGTATGACCAAAGATGCGGTGAAACGTCTTGAGGCAATCTCGTCACTCGAAGATCTCGGTGCTGGCTTTACCCTGGCAACCCATGATCTCGAAATTCGCGGTGCCGGGGAGCTCCTGGGCGACGAACAGAGCGGTCAAATCCAGTCCGTCGGCTTCACATTGTTTATGGAAATGCTGGAACAGGCTGTCGAGGCTCTGAAAGAAGGCAAGGAGCCGTCGCTGGATGATCTGCTAAAACAGCAGACTGAAATTGAGCTGAGACTGCCGGCATTGCTGCCCGACGAATATATCCCGGATATCAATACCCGTCTGTCGCTCTACAAACGCATTGCCAGTGCCGACAGCGAAAACGCCCTGAACGAGCTGAAAGTCGAGCTAATAGACCGCTTTGGCCTATTGCCGGATGCAACCACCAACCTGCTGACTGTCAACAAACTTAAACTGAAGGCTGCCGATTTGGGCGTCCGCCGTATAGAGGCTGGCGAGAAAGGCGGATATGTAGAATTTGCACAAAACGCGTCTATCAACCCGGGCTTCCTGGTCAATTTGTTACAATCGCAGCCGCAGCACTACCGAATGGATGGCCCGACTAAACTGAAAGTGATGGCTCCGATGAGTGATCGTAAAGACAGAATAAAGTATGTTGACGGGCTTCTAACAAAGCTTGCGGAAAACACCCTATAATTGATGGCACTATAGTGCGGAGTATTATCTTGAAAAAACTGATTTATTTGCTGCTTATTGCCATTAGCTGGCCAAGTCTGGCAGCGCGACAATTTGATATTGAGGTTATTCTGTTCAAGCGCAACATCGATCCTGCGCAAGTCAGTGAGGCCTGGCCGGATCAGCAACAACCCGTCAATATGAAGGGCACCGTATCTTTCGATGACGAAAGCCTGCTGGCCAGCAAGGACATCAGCCTGATGTTGCCAGAGCAGTACCAACTGACGCCACAGTACAATAAGCTCAAAGGTCATGCCGGTTTCACACCACTGGCTCATTTTGGCTGGCGTCAGGGTGACTTGAGCAAGGCGGCGGCTCCGAAGTTTCACCTAACGGCCGGCAAAGATTATTCGTCCCAGTACCTTGCCGACGGTACCTCGAAAGCAGCACTTAGCCGCGAGGCCACCAGCCCGCAACCGGAGCTACCTGCTGCTGCCGAAAGCGAAACCGTAATGACAACAGACGGCATGCCTGTCACGACGGAAGTACCGGCCGTTGCCCCTGAGCCACCGCTTTATGAACTGGAAGGCAAGATTCGCGTCTACGTTCAGCACTATCTGTTTACTGAAACCAGCCTGGACTTGCGCGAGCCGGGTCGTCGTGAGGTGATTGTCGGTGCCGAGCCTATCGATCTCGAAACCGACCTGCTGGCCGAGGACAGCAATGTTCAGGTAGGCCACTTGCAAGAAGTGAAGAAGAAAGTGGAAGTTGAGGAGTTCCTGAAAAGCTACCGCTTTGAGCAGCAGCGGAAAATGCGCAGCGGCGAAACCCACTACCTTGATCACCCGCTGATGGGAATGGTGGTCCAGATTCGCCGTATTGGTGAGTAACCTCCCCCTGAACTCGCCTATCATTAATGTCTTTTACATAAATCCCCTACCAGTCGGCAGGGGATTTTTTTTACCAAACTTCGAGCATCTAATCTGGGTCTAATACCAATCGGTATAACTATTCCATCTAGGTTGGCGTATCGCACACACATACAGGAGGCTCTGTTCAGTATTTAAGTTGATGAACTATATTGTAGATAGATATGCTAAACCCTTGAGGCTACCAGCATGGAAGACTTCAACTTCACGCAGCTATTAGAGTCAATTCAACGGCTTACACCTGAGCAAAAACAGTGTATTAAAGAGATCCTGGAGCCAAACAATCATTCAACTAGCCACTCCAAAAGTCTATTCGAACGCATTGAGGAAAACTTTTGCAGTCATCCTCATTGCCCTCTATGTGAAAGTACGGATGTTCGCAAGTGGGGAAAACAAGCAAATAAACAACGATTTCAATGTAAAAAATGCAAGAAGACATTCACGTCACTCACGAAAACAGAATTATCAGGCGTCCATTGTATTGATGTACTTGACCAATATCTTGAGTGCATGTTGACTGGGATGTCTTTAAGAAAAGCAGCCCGTCATTGCTCTATTTCTCTTGATACATCATTCCATATACGTCATCGCTTAATGTCACTGTTTGAGAATAACAAATCTGAACATTTAGAAGGGATTGTTGAGATTGATGAAACTTTTTTCAGATTATCACATAAAGGTAAACGCGGTATAAAAAAGCCTAGAAAACGCGGCGGTTCAAGCGTTTACAAAAAGAAAGGTATTAAACACCCTCGGGTAAAACAAGTTCCTGTACTTGTGGCTTGTGATAGACAAGGAAATCTTACTGATGCGGTATTAACACGTGTGAGTAGTGATGAGCTCTACCAACATCTTTATGGACGTATAAAACCAGAAACTCCGCTTTGTGCTGATGCTCATCTTGCTCACGAACATGTATCTAAGCGATTAAAAGTTGTTTTAAAAGAGATTGTTAGCAGTTCAAAAATTGCAGTCCTCGATGGCGTATTCCATATACAACATGTCAATGGATACCACAGTACGTTAAAGCGTTGGATAAATTGTACGCTCTGCGGCGTGGCAACTAAGAACCTTACTAAGTAGTTAGGGTGGCGGCGTATCTTGAGTGATGATTCACTATCAAAGGCTACATTCACAGAGAGAATTGCTGGGTTCTGGGCTCTCAACTAAGTTACTGAACAGAGCACATACAGGAATAGCGTCTCGGCTATCCGATCTTCCAATGTTACCAGTTACACGTCCTCTGTATAAATACGACCTGAATATTGAATCTAGCATATTTATCGATATCAAATCCTCTGAATGAAGTGATGGAATAAGCTCATCGAATAGAGCGACACAAATCACTGTTCCGCTACAGAATGCAATTGAAGATATGTAATAAATAGAGCTTACACTCGCAATTTAGACAGCTATGCCTTTGACAACCTTATGATAAAAGATAGCCTTAAAACACCTTAGTATTATTGTGGTTATACCATGAAGATTTAGGGTGAGTTAGTGGATAACAATTTAACGTAAGGAGACCCATATGAACGCAGCACTTGATTTAACAAATACCGAAGTATTGGAGACGGCCAAAAGTTTGGATGAAAAGTTAGAGGCATTGAACACCTCGCTTAACCATGAAGCCCCCTCTGTTAAAGAGCTTGGCGTACAAAAACTGTCACTAATTAACAATAACTCTGAGATCACTGCTTGGAGTTGGTCAAAAAGCTTCGACAAACAAAAAATCTGATTTTTTAGCCAAGCGCTTATCAAATTCATAACAAAATAACGAAAATTATATTGTTACTATGGCTGTATGAGCACTCATGGCACATAACTAAGCAGTGTGGCTTTAATAGCACACACTGCTTTTATTACTTGAAGCGTAAAATTGTTTATGGTGTTAGATGTATGATAAGAAATTCAATCAAAGAATTCTTACAAGATATTAAAACTAGTCCTCTTAATCAAATCGTGGCAATTATCACCTCTGCAATAGGTGTAAGCTGTTGTTTTATTGTTCTAGCACTTTTTATTAATGACTTTAAAATTGATCGATATCATAATGAATTCCAACAAATTTACAGAATTGAAACAGCATTTAACTTACCTAGTGGTGATGTAGTCAGCTCCGCAATGTCACCCTTCCCACTTTATGATGCTCTTAAAGTAGACGACAACATTAAAAATGTAGCCTTTGCAGCACGAGTAAAGGTAGATGTAATAGCAGGAAAACATTCAACAACCACCTCAGATATATATGCGGTAAGTGATACCTTTTTATCAATGATAAATCCATTTAATACAGCACTAGCTGAATTAAGAGAAAATGAAATATATATAACACATCAATTTAACGATGAATATCTTGGTTACACAGATCCTGTAGGCGCTACAATTCAGATAGTTGGAGTAGGCACATTCAAAATTAGAGGCGTTGTAAACACAAGAAAAGATACATCGCTAAAATTTGGTGCAATTTTAAAATACAGTGAAATTTGGAATAGCTATTTCAATAGTAAGCGACAAAATTGGTACGATACCGCAATATATAATTTCGCTAAAGTTCATGATGGTTTTGATTTGTCCCACGATTATTTGCAAATGGTTGTAAAACATAGTGTTCCACAACTCCCCGGAGCCCCTTTCACTGCGGAAGAGTTTATAAGCCTTAAAGCAAATGAAATAAAGAATATTCATTACTCTTCAGGATATGCTGATGATATTGAGACTTCGTTATCAGAAGCATCGCTGTATATCCTTTATCTTATATGTTTAATAATAGTTCTCAGTACTATTTTAAGCTATTTCTGTTCCAGTTCAATTTCGTTATCTTCAAAAACCAATTCAATTTTTACAAAAATGTCTATCGGAGCAAGTCCACTTCAAGTTATCTCTGAACTATTTGTCAGCAAGATTATATTTATAACCACAGTTTTTTTCCTATCGAGTGCGTTCCTTACAATTTCATATCTAACCTCAAACTTCCTATTTGGAATGCTTGGTGACATTTCTGATTATGCCCTATCCTTTTCGGCTATGTTAACTTTAGCAATTATGCTTGGTTCACTAACTATTTATGAAGGAGGCATTTCAACGTTTTATATCATAAATAAATCTAGATCATTATCAGTTACACGTTACTCAAATGCAAAAGTTACAAATACAAATAGTATATTAATTGGCCTGCAATTATTACTTGCAGGGGTTATTACATTCATAGCAATAACAACATATATAAAAAACGAGTCGGTATTCAATGTTAATTATGGATATAAATCAACAGACATATTAACATTTGAAGTTCCTGAAGATAATCTAACAGTAAACCATCTACATGGTACTTTTAATAGAACAAATTTATCAAATACAATCGAAAACTATACAGTTAGTAGTTGGCGCCCTTTTGATATGTCAAGAATGAGCATTGGATTAAAGCATTCAAAACAGACAATTACTGACGAATACCTTTCTGTAAATGCAATTTATGCAGGAAAAGATATATTGAAAGTTCTTGGATTAAGCACACTAGCCGGTATCGAAAACAGCATAAAAACAAACAGCTCATCAAATGAATTGAATGCTATAGTAACTGAATCATTTTTAGATGAATTTGGATTTAACTCGTATACAGAAGTCTTAAATAATAAGTTCTTTTTTAAGATGGAAGATGATGAACACTCAGTAAATATTATTCGTATTGTGGATAATTTTCATCTCGGAAGTCCTCTGGAAGAGAATAAACCCGTTTTGATTATTATCTCCACTTCCCCACAAAGGTATGGTTTAGTATCTTTCATAAATCATATTAACGCCGATGATTTTATGGAAACTATGGCTAACTCAGGTGTTATGACTTCCAGGGCTATTACAATAGATGACCTAAAGAAAAATCATTTCAATGAACAGGAAACACTTAACTCTTCAGTTAAATTTCTTATAATAGTTATTATTAGCATGCTGTTTTTTTCATCAATACTAGTTGGGATATCTGAAACTCAAAAATTAAAACAAACCTTAGGGATTATGGAGGCTCTGGGAGGTTCTGTCTATACTAGTATTATATATATACTGAGTCTTAATTCACCGATCATTATTATTTCAAGTGGCTTATCATATATATTAGGGGCAAACACAATAAAGCTATTTTTTGATATTTCTCAGGAAACTTATAATCAAGTCATATTTACATGTATATTCCCGATTATGCTCATAAGCTTAGTCGTTATTTTTGCGTCTATCTCATCATTTTTGTTCAGTCGCACAAGAATTACGGGTTTTATTCAAGGGTAGGCATATAAAATGGATAAAGCAATTAGTAGCACCCAGATTCATAGAAAGGCAAAAATAGCCGTATTCTCAATATTTTTTATATTATTCATAGGGGTGATAAGTGCAGCATTTGCACTTATAAAGAATAACACTAAATCGATCTTAATCAGCGAAACACAGTTATATGATATAAACTCTGGCTCCGTAACTGAGTATTTAAATGCGCGAGCAATTGCAATACCAGAAAACAGTATGGTTTTAACAGCACTTCAAGGAGGCATTGTTACAGAAATATTCAAAGAAAGATCCGATCGTGTTATTAAAGGAGAAGTGATTGCAAACTTAAACAATTATGACTTTGTTCTTGATGTTACCTCAAAAGCTTCCTTCATTACTGAGCAAATTGCCAATCTTCGCAATCTAAAATTAGCATTACAATCGCAAAAACTAGAGGTAAACCTAGATTATAACGAAGCAAGATATAATAAGGACACAATTTCTAGAGAACTCTCAAAAAAGAAAGTTATATCTGAGTCTGGATTTATTGAAGAGAATGAAATAAAAAACTTAACTGATAAATTAAATTACTGGGTTTCGAGGTATGATTTACTTTCAAGTTTTCTTAATATTGAAGTTAAAGAATCAGATGAGAATGTTAGCTCTGTAGACAAATCAATTATAGAGCTACATAAACTGCGAAACTCTATTACAGATGGTTTAAGCCAACTTGTAATTCTTTCACCTATTGATGGAGTTGTGTCGGAACTTAATCTGAAGTTGGGACAAAAGGTTGGAAATGGCGCAACTATAGGATTAGTTGATAATGATGGTAAGTATCACTTTGAATCAGAATTAAGTGAGTATTATCTTGACAAGATTTTTGTTGGCACACCTGTAAGCGCTATAATTAATGGTCGTACAGTTAATTTAAATATCAATAAGATTTCAAACATAGTCGAAAATGGACGGTTCGGATTTACGCTTAACTTTAATAATCAAGAAGGCTTGAGTCTTAAAAGAGGGCAAACAATTAATATTGAAATAGCAATAAGTACACATGAAGATTCGTATACAGCATCTGCAGATGCTTTTTTAAGAGATAATGGAAAGTACTACTCTTATCTGTATGAACCAGAAAGCAATACTGCGATTAAATCAGAATTTACTATACGCTCTATCGGTAATGGAGTAGTAGAAGTATTAAGCGGCTATAAATCAGGTTATAAGTTGCTAATTCCTAAGAACAAATCGCTAATAAGCATTAATATGCTGGAGGTATCTTAGCATGATTGAACTCTCTCTTGCTACAAAGCAATTTGAGACCGAAACAATTCAAACAACAGCTCTTAACAAGGTTAACCTTTCAATTGAGCAAGGCGAATTCGTTTCTATAATGGGGCCATCAGGCTCCGGTAAGACGACTCTCTTAAATATCTTAGGTATGTTTGAAAATCTTGATACTGGTAACTACACATTATTAGATAAGTCTGTCAGAGAACTTTCATATGGTGCCCGATTAGAATTGCGGAGGGAATGCCTTGGGTATGTTTTTCAGTCTTTTAATTTAATACCCCATCTCTCAGTTCTAGAGAACGTTGAACTACCACTCAAATATCGTGGATACAAACGCCTGGACAGAAAGCGACTTGCCCTAGAGAGCTTAGAAAAGATGTCTTTAGGAAATAGAGTTGATCATATGCCTTATCAAATATCTGGTGGGCAACAACAAAGGGTTGCAATTGCAAGAGCATGTGTGAGCAAGCCGACTCTCATCTTAGCTGATGAACCTACAGGGAATCTAGATACTACATCTGGCCAGACTGTATTAGACGCATTATGCGATATTAACAGAAACGGTACAACTATAGTAATGGTCACTCATTCTAAGGTTGCTGCATCAATGTCATCCAGAAAACTAAATATGGTTGATGGTCAGATTGTTGATTTTGGGGGCAAGGGTAATTAAAGTGAAAAACAGTCAAAAAGATATTAGCTCGAATGATTTGAATTTATCTGATCTCATCAAGTTATCAAGCGTAAATTACAAAGTTCTCGCTTCTCATATCCTAGGTAAAATGCCTAAAGAAAAGGTCTTATCTCAGGAAGAAATAAAACTATTTAATGAGATTAAAAATACTGACTTCCCTTCAAAACCCATCAATGGAAGAAAAATAGTATCTATATTAAAGGTTACTCGTAGGTGCAATTTACGTTGTAAGTATTGTGTTTCATGGTCTGATGAGAAAAACATGACGATGAGCTTCAAAACCATGTTAACAGCTGTGAAGAGAATACTATCAATACCAAACATTAATCGTTTTGAATTTGTCTGGCATGGGGGTGAAGTATCCCTTCTTAAACCGGTTTTTTTTAAGAAACTTATTTGGATTCAAGAAAATTTAAAAAGACCAGAACAACAAATTTCTAATAGTATTCAGTCAAACGCGGTAGATATCTCTGACGAATGGCTAACATTTATTAAAGGTGTTGGTCTATCTGTTGGCATTAGCCTGGATGGGCCTCCAAGTATTAACGATAATCGTCGCATAGACTTCAAGGGAAGAGGAACATCTACGAGAATCATTAATTCGACGAAAAGAATGCGCGAAAAAGGAATAGATTACGGTACATTAGTTGTCGTTGATCGCGAGGTGATGGAAGCAAGCATAGAAGAAATGTTTGATTTTTTTGTTTCTGCAAAGCTTACCGGAATCGATTTTTTGAATTATGTCCCTGACAATACTCTATCTGAGCGAGAGAAACCAGACCATCGATTTATTAGCTATAAAGAGTATGTTTCATATTTGTCAAAAGTATTCAGAATATGGTGGAAGAACTATAAAGACATTATCAGCATCCCTTTATTCACTGATATCATTCAAAACATTAGTCAACCTGGTTCTGGCCACTCTCAATGTTATTGGGATCTTCAATGCTCTCAGGAGATAATTACGATCGAGCCTAATGGTGACATAACACCTTGTGATAAATACATTGGTGATTCTGGAAGTATATATGGTTCATTACTTAAACATGATTTAGCCACACTTTTCGAAAAATCGGCTCACAATAATTCCATGATATCAGAAGAAAAAATAGCCATTGAAAAAATGAAAGCATGTGAATGGTTTAAATTCTGTAATGGTGGCTGCTCTCATGACCGATTAATGGGAAGGCGACATAGCAAAAATCATGATGACACCTGTTGTGGCTCAAAGATTTTGTTTGAGACTGTAGCCGAGTTCCTATAAGGATAAATATTAATATGAATGTATTGCTAAAGAATTTCAGAACTATCTCTGCTCTTTTGTGGCCAGAGTTAAGGAAAAGCAAACTATTTATATTACTCTCAACCATTTCTGTATTTTTATGTATGGTATCATCATTTTCAATTGCTTTTACAATTGAAAACAATATATCCTCAATCGAAGTTAATTTAAACGATAGCGGGGTCAACTTCTTTGCGCTGGAAGTGTTAGGACTAATATTTTCACTGGCATTGTTTACAGGTATAAAAGAATACTCGGTAAGTCAACTTCAGCTCAAAACATGTTCATCCCTATATGGTCAATTATCAAAAAGTATCTTACGTAATGAACTCGTTTACTTTGACCTTAATTCACCATCAAAAATACAATCCAGCATGGAGTTTGATATTAGGCATGTAAAAGAGTTCATCCATTTTGTTTTTTCTATTGCAACACAATCTACAATGACTATTGTTATTGGCTCTATATATATGATGTCAGTAAGTACAAAACTATTTGCACTTGCTGTTATTCTTGTTCCAATGGTTATCTTTGTGATTTTTTATTCAAGTTATCGAGTATCATCAGCACTAAAGAAAACAAAACTGGCTCAAACAAGCTTTGACTCATTCGTTGTGGAAAGTTACTCAGCTATACAAAGCATTAAATTATTACATCTTTATAGAATTATCGATGCCCGCTTAGAAAAGCGTATCCGGCATCTAGTTGAAGCTAATAGCAAAGTAAAGGTACTAGAGTCGATTACTTCAACTATTTTTCTATTACTTACTTTTTCCGCTGTACTACTGGTCGTGTGGATGGGCATGATCCACATTCAACAAGGAGAAGTTAGCTCTGGCGAGTTAATCTCTTTTGTTATGGTAATGCTCATGGTGTCATATTCAGTTGCAGCCATACATGACATTGCTAGTATTTTTTGTAAAATGGCACAATCAGCGAAAAGTATTACAGGCATTATTAGAAACGAAAAATTAGTGATTGAAAATTTACCAGGCCATGAGGACATTAATTCTGGCAGTGAAATCTCAATTGAGTCTGTTTCGTTCAGCTATCCGAACAGTAATTACCATCAGGTACTAAAGGATATTTCCATTACGATTTCAGCTAAATCCTGTACAGCTATTGTTGGACGTTCTGGCTCAGGAAAATCAACATTAGTAAAACTATTAGGTCGCTTATATGATCCTCACCAAGGTAGAATTACTATTGGTGGTACAGATATTATGTTGATGAGAAAATCAACGGTAAGACGCTCCGTGACAATAGTTGAGCAAGATCCATTTATATTCGATGCGACACTTGAGCAAAACATTATTTTAAGTAACACAGAAGGTGACTTATCTCGGCTTAAAAATTCAATAGAACTTTCTGGCCTTGATCGCGTACTTGCAAATAAAGGCATCAAGCTTACTGATACTATAGGTAGAAACGGTGCGACTTTATCTGGTGGAGAGCGTCAACGGCTCGCTATCGCAAGAGCCTTGTATTCAAATTCAGAAATAATTATTTTTGACGAGTCTACAAATGCACTTGATAATATTACTGATAAAGTTATCAGAAATACAATGGACCGATTAAAAAGCAGCCATACTATAATTATAGTCTCTCACAAAATGCATACCCTAATTGATGCTGACAAAATTATTGTTATCGATGACGGGTATATCAAAGATAGTGGAACACATAAAGAATTGGTTGGAAGAAGTGAAACCTATAATAAACTCTGTTATGTCTAACAGGTAAAACAGCTGAAAACTTTAACGTTGGCAGTTGTAGCAGCTGTTCCACCCCAGGGCGGAATCACACTTAGTTAATGAGCTGAACTTTTAAGTAATTTCGCGAGCTGATCAAATAGATTTAGTATTATTTGATTACCACCTTCATTCAGCCAGCTTCTTACTAAACTTAAAGGTAGCTTGCTGGGAGGTGGATCATGCCAAAAAAACAAAATTCAGTTTCAAAAAACCATTACAATCTATGGATTTATTGAACGATTTGGTAATGAGCGTCAATGCTAGGAGTACCTGTTTAACATGAGATGGCGACAAGGCTATCATTGTCCGAACTGCGGCCATGATAAGTACTGCCAGCTCAAATCACGCCCCGTTTATCAGTGTAACAACTGTCATACTCAAACATCTCTGACCTCAGGAACTCTGTTTGCTCACACGAAATTGCCATTAACTGTGTGGCTCATGGCCATTTATCTGATAACCCAAGTAAAAAATGGTTTATCCATCTTGGAGCTGTCGCGCCACTTAGGCATTTCATACAACGCAACTTAGCGCTTGAAGCACAAGCTGATGCAGGCGATGAATGAACGCGATGATAAGAAGCCTCTGAGGGGTTCGTTCAACTTGATGATGCCTATTGGAGCGGCGTTCGCAGAGAATCTAAAGGCCGTGAAGCGAAAGGCAAAAGACCCTTCGTTGCCGCAGTAGCCATGGACGAGAAAGCTCATCCGATAGCGATGCGGTTTAGCGCACTGACTGGTTTCAGAAAACACGAGATAAGCCGTTGGGCGCAAGCACACCTCAGGCCACAAGCCCTTGTAATTTCAGACGGTTTAGCCTGCTTCAGAGGCGTTGAGGATGCTCAGACATTCCACAAGGCCATTATTACAGGCGGTGGCCCCTCTAGCGTCGAGTTGCCCTATTTTAAATGGGTCAACACCATGATTAGTAATGTAAAAAACTCAATTCATGGAACTTATCACGCAATAGGGCTAAAGCACTTACCAAGGTATCTCGCTGAGTTCTGCTACAAGTTCAATCGACGGTACAACTTGGAATTACTGATCGAAAGGCTTATTTTCGCCAGTATTCACACGCCGCCTATGCCGTATCGTCTGCTTACGATGACTGAGCAACGGTGGTAATCGAAATGGACTAAAGGAAAAACCTCGAACTGGACGTCCTGCTTTTCTCTCTAATCTAAAAAGGCAACAGCTAGCCAAGTACATTGAAGATAACGCGACTAAACCTGATGGCGACAGACTCACAGGTTATGATATTCATGACTATATCAAACTGACATTTGGTAAAGAATACAACTCGGACTACATCTATATATTGCTCAAAAAAATGGGCTTTTCATGGATAACCTCTCGCGCAAAGCACCCTAGACAGTCTGATGAAATCCAAGAGGATTTTAAAAAAATTCAAAATCGGAACGATCCTTAAGATCCCCGGACACATAGGGCTTGAGTGTGTTGACGTTTGGTTTCAGGATGAAGCAAGGTTTTGCCCGCAGAACACAACTTCCAGACTTTGGGCAAAAACAGTAACACGTCCACGAGTCATCAAACAGCAGCAGTTCGAGTATGCCTATCTCTTTGGCTCAGTTTGCTCTAGCCATGGAATAGGAAAAACGATAGTTGTCCCTTGGACCAATAAAGATGCCATGAGGCAACATCTCCAGCAAATATCAAATGCAACAGAAAAAGAAAGGCATGCCGTTGTGATAATGGATGGTGTCGGCTGGCATACTGAAGACACTGTTCATCGGTTTCCTAATGTCAGTATCATAAAACTCCCGCCATATTCACCTGAGCTGAATTCAATAGAACAGGTTTGGAGTTGGATGAGGCAGCATCATTTAGCTAATCAAGCTTTTGAAAATTATGATGAGATTGTTGATAAGGTTTGCAGTGCTTGGAATAGCTTTCTCAGTAACACGCAAAGAGTAACGAAGATGTGTACTAGAAGCTGGAGCTGCCTGACCAGTTAATTACCTAGAATGGTATTAGTTCTGTTTGATATTTTATTCTACAGCTAATCAGCTAATTTGTTAATCAAGATGAGTGCTCCGGAAAGTCTGATGAAAACTGATTTCGAGCTCACCACAATACGGTTTCGGCTCCGCCCCTATAAAGTCGCAGATCTCAACGATCTCCTCGATGCAGTACTGACTTCAGTAACGCAACTCCAGCCTTGGCTGGCTTGGTGTACCGATGACTATGACCAACATGACGCCTATGAGTGGATCAATGCCAGTCGCCTAAACTGGCAGAACGATATCAGCTATGAGCTGGCGATTTTTGACCGCCAGAATGAAGAACTGATCGGCAGTATTTCACTCAACAATGTCTCTGTCATTCTAAATTCAGCAGAACTAGGTTACTGGATCAGAACCGACTACCACCAGCAAGGCATTGCAACCGAAGCATGCCAGGCTGTCGCCGATTTCGCATTTAACACCCTTGGCCTAACCCGATTGGAAATTGTTGTCCATACCGGCAACCTTGCCAGTCAGCGAACTGCACTTGCCTGCAAGGCGAAATATGAATGCACCGCCAGAAACCGAATTTACACATCAGGAACAGCCTGTGACGGCATCGTTTTTTCACTCATCCCTGAAGATTTACGCCCCAGCAAGCCATTATTCCCAAGTAAGTGATTCGTTGTTCATCGTAAAAAGGTTTATTATCTACCGGCGGACAAAGTTGGTATGAATTATACGGTTAAGGTACTATGAGCCAGACCTAAAGCTAAGGAGCGGGTATCTATCGTGTTTAAAATTATCATCACTATTGCGATCATCGGCCTTGTCATTTTCTTCATGCAACGCTCTCAAAACAATAAGCAATCAGCAGCTGAAAACATCAAGATTGGTCAGGAGTTTCTGGCTGAAAACGGACAGCAGGAAGGCGTGAAAGCCACAGAGTCCGGCTTACAGTATCTTGTTCTTCAGGAAGGTACCGGCGCGGTACACCCGAAACCGTCTGACAAGGTAACCGTTCACTACCACGGTACGCTGATTGACGGCACCGTATTTGACAGCTCGGTCGAACGTGGCAAAACTATCGAGTTTGGCCTTGGCCAGGTCATCAAAGGCTGGACTGAAGGATTACAGCTGATGGTTGAAGGGGAAAAGACCCGGTTGTTCATTCCCGCAGAGCTTGCCTACGGCAACCGCTCAGTCGGCTCGATCCCGGCCGGTTCGGTACTGATTTTTGATGTCGAGCTCATCAAGATCAATTAAGGCTTTTACCAGCACACGCTAAAAATCATCTAAGTAAACCATGACGACACAAAAACGCCGCTAACAAATAGCGGCGTTTTTATTTCAGGCAACGAATAAGCGCTCGGCTGTTAATGTAGCTTCAGGTTCGGACGCAACACACGGTTAATCCGACCGACCAGCATCATCAGGCCAGTCTTGAATACGCCGTGAAGCGCGACCAGGTGCATACGATACAGCGAGATATACACCACGCGGGCAATACGCCCCTCAACCATCATCGAGCCCTTGGTCAGGTTGCCCATCAGGCTACCTACCGTCGAGAAACGGCTGAGAGAAACCAGTGAGCCATGGTCACTATAGACATAAGGCTTCTGCGCACGATCTGTCATCTTGGCAACAATGTTAGAGAAACAGCGGCTCGCCATCTGGTGCGCGGCCTGAGCGCGCGGCGGTACGAAACTACCGTCCTCTTGCTCGCAGCATGCCAAGTCACCAATCACGTAAATATCGTCATCACGAGTTGTCTGCAGTGTCGGCTTGACCACCAGCTGGTTAATGCGGTTCGTTTCAAGACCCGCAATCTCTTTCATGAAATCAGGCGCCTTGATACCGGCAGCCCACACCATGATTTGAGCCGGGATATGATCGCCGTCTTTGGTTGTCAGGCCGGTTTCATCAGCCTTGGTCACCATGGTCGCCGTACGCACATTCACCCCAAGCTTGGTCAGTTCGCTATGTGCCGCACTGGAGATTCGTGGCGGTAGTGCCGGAAGAATACGCTCGCCCGCCTCAACCAGGTTGACATTAAGGCGCGAACTGTCCAGATCGCCGAAACCATAGGTACGCAGCTCCTTCACCGCGTTATGCAGCTCCGCCGACAACTCGACCCCGGTCGCACCGGCACCGACAATCGCAATATCAACGGTTTTTTGGTCTTTGTTCGCGTGCAACTTCAGGAACTGGTTGTTCATTTCAGTACGGAAACGGTGCGCCTGCTCCGGGCTATCCAGGAAAATACAGTTGTCACGCACACCCGGCGTATTGAAATCATTAGAGGTCGAGCCGATAGCCAATACCAGAATATCGTATTCCAGCTCGCGCTCCGGCATTAATAGCTCGTCGTGCTCATCATAGAGTGCGGCCAGCTTGATTGACTTGTTCTCACGATCAATCGACTGCAGGCTGCCCATCTGAAAATCAAACGAATGGTTTTTTGCGTGAGCACGATAGCTCAGGGCATCAACCCCGGCATCCATCGAACCAGTTGCCACTTCGTGCAGCAGCGGCTTCCACAGGTGGCTGGCTTTGCGATCGACAAGTGTTACTGTTGCACGGCGTTTGCGCCCCAGAGTACGACCTAGCTTGGTCGCAAGCTCAAGACCGCCCGCACCGCCACCAACTACGATAATACGAGTCACGATAACTTCCTCTTATTTTGTATAAATTTTATTGCTCAGAGCCGATTGCCCGTTATTCATCCCTAAACGACAGATGACAACGCTCTGGCTAGCTGACTAATACCAAACTGAACAATGCTCTGGTCACGCAGGCACGCCAAAGTCCACTGTGCAATTTGGTATTGAAGCAGACGGACTGGGCCCGTCTGCGGAGGGTAGGAGGTAATTAACGTGTTTCTTTAAAGGCTTTTATAGTTTGTAGATGCTGCGAGATCTTTTTAAATTTATGCGTTTGATTCTCATCCCAGATGATTTCGTAGTAATCGTCCAAGGCATCTTTTGTATCGCGATTATCTAATACTTCATCATTAGTTGAAAGTATGCAGAGACAATTACCGGCATTTTTTTTACGAAAGTCTGTAACACATTTTGTCGAGATGTCGGCATATTCTTCAGGTCGGTCAATTCTTCCTTCCATGTTCAGTTCGGGGTGCAAATTTGGGTTAAATATGACCTGTTTGATCCCGCACAAAAAGCCGATGCGCTCGGACCAAAAGCCACCGAGCCCTACCCCGCAAATCAGCGGATGAGGATCGCTGGATTCTTCGATTAACTTGTGCACTTCCTTGAGCAAATGCTGCATATCATGCTTAGGATGGAGCGTACTGTAATTCACAAAGCGAACATCAGGGTCAATAAATTGAAGCTGTAGTACCTTTTCATGATTACCTGGGCTTGTAGAATCAAAGCCATGCAGATAGATGATCATTTGTTATCCCCGTCATTCTTATTCTTAACTCTGAATTTAATCTAACACGTTTCGTAAGGTTTAAAAGGCATAAAACACGATTTTCTTAACAAATAAGTGCCATTTACCGCTATTGATTTATCAAAACCGCTACATCTTTGCGGATTGCACTTAACCGATTATCAAAAAACCGAAGCTGGTTCTGTGACAGGCTGTGATTAAATCGCCTTAACAGCTCAAAACGGCGATTAAGGTAAAAATTCAATTCGGACTGAATAGCATCATTTTCCAGGGCAACCAGACGCTGGAGCTCGCGACTCAGCTCAGCTTCAAAGTCCGGCCGCTCTCTATTTGTCATCAGCACACGCCAATTTTGCAGGAACTGATACCAAACAGTGAAAAATTCCGGTTCCA
Source organism: Photobacterium kasasachensis (assembly GCF_050336885.1). Taxonomy (NCBI): domain Bacteria; kingdom Pseudomonadati; phylum Pseudomonadota; class Gammaproteobacteria; order Vibrionales; family Vibrionaceae; genus Photobacterium; species Photobacterium kasasachensis. Next base: position 434,972 of record NZ_JAKJSH010000006.1, on the reverse strand, counting down.
TTTCAACCTGATACCCGGCCAGCTCCTTCAGCAAGGACTTTTGCCTGCTGCTCAACGTGCCAACCCAGTCCGCGGCCGTCTCCTGAAGGGCACTCGCCCTTTTATCGATCTTCTGCCTGGTTGTCAGGATCTCGCGCTCTTGCTTAACCTCATCAATGGCAGACTGAATACTACCGTTCAGCTGCGCCACTTGCTGATCATCCAGCAGTTTGAAAGTTGCCGCCAACGGTTTGGCCAGCAGAGCCACTGAATCCTGTCCCAGAGAGGTGAACGAAAAGTGATAGCCACGGACCTGGCCGAACGACAACGGTCGCTGCAAATCGGATTGCAACGCAAAGATGTCACGATGGATCTTTGGCAGCTCCTGCCGACGGTGGATAGCCAATGCTTTGTCCAGCTCGGCATCAAATACCTTTTTCTGGCCGGAGGTCAGCGTGACATAACCAGAAAGGTAATACGGGATCCAGTAGTTGAGAGTATTGTAGCCAAGGCGCATCACACACCCCAGAAGGGTGAGCATGATAAAAGCACCCGTAGCAAAACGCGTCAGCCGTTGGGGCATCTTAACTCCCTTTCAATTGTTTAAGCAGAACAATGAATCGGTGAATTAATAGTGTAGACCTGAGTTTCGGCAGTATATTTCGCAGCAAAGAAACTGCAGGTAAGTTAGTACCGCGAGGAGCCCGTTTCTGAGTTAGCCACTGTTGATAATACCTCTGGCTTGACGCCGTCCAATAGTCAGCTCATGCACGAGACTGAATCATGATTAGAGTAGCTCTCGGAGTAGCTCTCGGAATAGCTCTTGGGCAAGCTTGTCGGCTTCAGTCTGGTAGCTGTTATCTTGCCACACCGTTGCACCGACATAATACCAGAGCATTGCCAGATAACGGCACCAAGGCTGCCATGCCGTTACCGCAGCCAGCCAGCGCTCATGCTCCTGGGTGCCCAGCAGCCGGCAGTAAACCGCAACAGCATGCTCCCGCTCCAAACCACTGGCACTGATCGTTAACGCCAGATCGAGGGATGGGTCACCAGCCGCAGCATATTCCCAGTCAATCACCCGCTTATTGCCGTCAGGCTGGCAAATAATATTGTAGCGACCCAGGTCGTGGTGGCAGCAAGTGTCATCAAACCAGGTCTGCAGAGGGAGGTGCTGAAAATGATTATAAATCTGATTCAATAAGGCAGATTTGAACCTGATGTCGATCTGCTTCCAGTAGTGGGCAGCCTTCTGCTTTACATCAAGACGCCAGCGAGGTACCGGCAAGGCATGAATGTCGACCTGGAGCTGAAGCAACGCCTCATCAGACAGGTTATCAGCAGCCGTCGCCCCTTCAAGCCACTCAACGAGCAAGCCCTTATCTAGCAGCGCAATACTACGCGGGGCCAGATTTGATGACTCAAGATTCTTGAGCACCTGATGCTCACGTTCGCGAGAGAGCCCGAATGCCACGCTTGATTCGGCAATCGGTCGCCATACTGCCTTTGAGTACGTGGCCGTACGTACATTTCGAAGTTCAAGCAACCAGCAACGGTTACTCAGGCCGCCGGTCAGCGGCCTGGCAGAAAGTAACTCGATATCCGGCAAGGCATTCAGCAAAGCGGGATCAAACGTATTCACTCATCGCCTCACGTCTTGACAGAGATCGAGCATATAGTGCTATTACCAGCCCAGCAGGCTCTTGGCTTCCTGCTTGCGGATTTCAGTTTCGTCCGCCCACTCAACCAGACCGGTTTCCAGATCCATCAGGCGCATTGTCATCTTGTAATATACGTCTTTATCGCTACCAGCCTGCTTGACGATGCTTGCCATGTTGCCGTATAGCATGTATTCCGCACCTACCATTTTACCAAACTGAATCGCAGTGCTCTGATTCACCAGCTCATCGTTGTTTTGGAAGTTCAGCTGCTTGCGCACATTTTCAACACGCGTCATATCAACGAAACGGAATTTACCCGAGTTAAGCAGGCGCGTACTGACCGAGTCAGTCACCGATTCGGTATCGATATGTTCACTGGTTTTGTTCTTAATTCCGTCAACAACAATAATTGGTCGGTTGCCGTTTCCGGTGATGTAGGCCACAGAACCTGAGCTCAGCATGCTATCAGTCATTTCCTCAGCAATCTTTTGCAGATCCGTCGAGCCAAACTCGATAGTCGTGGTTTCTGCAGCCTGTGCATCGCCGTAGCTGACCTTCTGCGCACAACCACCCATCAATGCAGCTACGCCTAATAATGCAATTACGCTTTTTTTCATCTTATTACCTTTCATTACTGTTGTCGCAGAACAGGCCACCGGGGTGGCCTCAATCCCCATTAATAATCCGCTTCGCGGATATAGATACGATACTGTTTGGCTTCAGGCTTTCTGGCAACCGCCTGCAAAGTGACTGAGTCCCGCCCATGAAGTACAAACTGGCGCCACGGACTGTCACTGCCGTAGACTTCCAACCCCTGAGCATCGTACCAGTAGAAGCGGTATTGCAACTTCATATCCGAATCGACTTTACTGGTAACGGGTACACCCGCCTTCATCAACCCATTCGTTTCAGCAACTATCGCTTTCTCGATTTCGATCTGGCCTGCCAGCGATGAATTGCCAATCACGACGTTCTGGTTGCTGCTTTCAATACTGATCCCCGATGTTGTCGACGAACAGGCGGAAAGCGCCAGCGCGAACACCAAGACAGAAATATATTTCATCATTAACTCTCCCCTAACAATACCGACCACCAGCTAAGCTGATTTCCCTGGCGGGAAACCCAGACCATTGTGGTTCGTCCTGCCGCAACCTTGATGTCCAGGCTCTGGCCGCTCCAGCTGAGTTTATGTGTCCCTGCTTGTAAATCAGTATGATACATACTGATTGAAGATGGTAGAGATTGCCAGCTTCGGGTATCCGGTTGCTCGGTCAGCGTATTAAAAATGTTAGCGAGCGCATTGCCCAGTTCATTGCCATTCTTCGCTGCCGATTTCCTGACTTCGTCTTTTGCCAATACCCGTAACGCCTGACGGACCACTATCACCGGCAGCTCCTCGTTCAGGCTGTTCCTGGCCATATTGTCGACGTTCGCTAGCTCACTCCCGTTAACGGGCTTATCATCAAGCACCAATGTACTCATCGGCGGGCGAGTGGAATTACGGTAGTAAGGCAATGACAGGTTATAAATCACCCCGTCGCCGCGACTGTCCTGTAGCCACAGGGGCAAGCGCCATCCGTCTCGGGCCAGAACAACCCCCTGCTCGTCCAGAATGACCACCCGGCCTTCTCCTGCCTTGGCCGGCGCGTATTTGCCATACCGCGCCTGCAGCCGGGTAAGGTCCTCGGTCATCTGCATCCGCGTCGCAAGCCGCAATACGGTATTAGCGATATATATATTGTTCGGTGCGACCGCCAGGGCCCGCTTATAGTCGATATAGGCACTGTTCAGATCACCGTCGGCCTCATACAAAATACCCGACAGGTAGAACAAATAGCCATTTTGTACATTGGCGAGCTTCTCCCCGGCATCCGGGTAACGGGCCAGCACGGCACCGAGATTCTGGTTCAGCCCCTTGCGCTGTGCCTCCTGGGCCGCCTGACCAAGCTCAGCCTCGCGCAGTTTCTTGGCCGCTTCCTGAACCTGGTTGGCCCTTCGGACCTCTACCAGCGCCCCTTCCAGATCCTTTTGATGGATATAGTTGAGAGCAAGGTAAAGGTGCATAAAACCCAGCTCGTAATCCGCGGGCTGGTAGGTGATCATATTGTCATTGGTCAGCAGTGCCCCGGCCTGATTCAGGCCTTCGGACAACTGGATCACGGCCTGCCGCTGCTGCTCTTTGACCGCCATATCTGCACGCTGAAGCGCGGCAAAACTGTCCGGGTACTGCCCGGCGACAAAATTCACCCGCCCCCGCTCCATCCCGTCAAGGATATCTCCTGCCGGGGCATCAGGGAGGGCTTCGACCGCCTCGGTGTAATTACCCTGTTGCAAGGCTTGGTGAACCTGCGCATTCGACGCGCTGTAATGACTGAATAAACTCTGAGTCGACAAGTTCGCACAGGCCGTTATGCTCAGCGATAACATCAGCACTGCGGCACGTTTTAGCATTGTGTTAGTAACCCATATTCAAAAACAAAAAAGTCTGAGTGTTCATAGTAAAAGAACATAATCCACTCAGACCTGATCCAGCAATATTAGTTCCCGCGGTTATCACGGCGATCTATTGTTACTTACCCAACCAGCATCGGGCCTAATGGGCGACCGGCAAGAAGATGCATGTGAATGTGGTACACTTCCTGACCGCCATGCGGGTTGCAATTGACAATCAGACGGTATCCGTCCTCCGATACCCCTTCTTTCTCTGCCAGCTTACGTGCAACCGTAAACAGACGCCCCATCATGGCTTCATCATCCGCTTCGACGTCATTGACCGTCGGAATAAGTTTGTTGGGAATAATTAGGATATGGCTTGGCGCACGCGGATTAATATCCCGAAATGCAGTCACTAAATCATCCTGATATAGGACATCTGCCGGAATTTCCTTACGAATAATTTTACTGAAGATAGTTTCTTCTGCCATATCATGCTCCATTTACTATGTTGTGTCTCAGGTTATCTCCTGTCAGTGGAGTATGCTTGAGTCCAAACTATAGAGCAATATTGAACACCGTTTTAAACCATTAATCCAGTAAATATTTCATAAATTAAGTTATTTTTTGATGCCGCCGTCAAAGTATGTAGCGCTGAATTTCATTTATCATTTGCTGCTACTGCTCGTCCCCATGGCAAGATGCTAGAGTGGTATGTGTCGATTTTGTCTTTTTTAGTTTGCTTTTTTTGCTACTTAAAATTACAACATCACAATTTATACGAAGGTCAATAACATAATTACAGCTTCGTATTAATGTACTTTATGTGGGCTTGCTGTCGCTCACGTTTGCCAGAGTTTAGGGATATTATGAAGACAACAAGACAGACCTCTGTCATTCGACGTATGTACACTGGTTTTGCGGTAATGGTCATACTGTTTGCTGCAACCATTTTTCTGATGCTGGATGGAACAAACCGGATCCACAACCAACTAAAAACGGTCACATCTGATGCCCTGCCGCTGGTGTCTACCGCCAACCAGACTAGTGTTCGACTTCTTGCCGCCGACAAAATATTCAAGGACTTTCTCACCAGCCAGAATCCGGAACGGATGAAGGCCTACGAAGAAAATTTCAGTCAGGCCCACACCGCCTTTATCGCAGCGCTTGATCAGCTCCGTGAAGCCGCGGCGGGGAATGATGCCCTAAGCACCCAATTGAGCGAGCTTATCGCCCTGGAAGAACGGTATTTTTCCGAAGCCCATGTCGCGATGGATAACTATCGTGCCCAGCTACTTGCACAAGAAGCCCGATTAAAGTCAGCACGCCGTTTTCAGCAGCTCCACAACGAGCTAAATACCCGGATGAAAGAGTACGTCGAAGATCAGAGCAGTATTTCTGTCAAAATGATCGCAAAAAACTATTTCATCAAGCTTCGCCAGACCGAAACCATCACCTCTGACGCACTGGCGACAGATAACATCACGGTCATCGAAAAAGCGGTCAAGAGCAACAAGCGAAACGTCAACCACCTCGGTAACGCCTATCGCTCACTCACCGCCCTGATCCCGGAGCTCAAAGGCACCTTCGACAAATCTATTGCCCAGTACACCCTTGATATCGGCAAGTCCGGCGGGGTACTGGATGTGCATTTTCGCTACATCGAAGCCCGCAACCGCCTCTACGACAACATCGCGACACTGGCTAATGAAATCGATCAGGCTACCAACCTGCTCGATACCTTCAGAACCAAGGCCAACGATTACATGGAAAGCGCCATCGCCAATGCCGACAGCGCCTATAGCCGTGGGCTGACCAATGCCGTTCTGATCGGTATCGGTGCGACCCTGTTTGCCGTTTTTATCGGCTGGTACCTGGCGCAGAGTGTCCGCAAACCGCTTGAATCAACGCTGAAGACCCTGGAAGCACTCACCACCGGTGACATGACCAAGCGTAGCGACAACAACAATTTCGTCGAATTCAACAAGCTCAGCCGCCATATCAATACGCTGGCCGATAACTTACAAGAAGTACTGGGCAAACTCAGCCAGGCATCTCAGGACCTGACATCGGTTGCCGAGGAAAACCAGTCAACAACCACCGAAGCCAAAAACCGTCTCAACGAGCAACGACAGCAAACAGCCTCTGTTGCCACCGCCATGACCGAGATGGAACAATCTGTGACGGATGTCTCACACAGTGCACAAAACACTATGGAGCGGGTCCACGAGGTAGAGAAAGCATCCAACACCGGCCGCGAAGTCATGAGTCGCAATATCAACACTGCCCACCAGCTCTCCGAGCGTCTGGACGAGTCAGTGAATGCGGTATCCAAGCTTCAGGAGATGAGTAGCAGTATCGGTTCAATTCTGGATGTTATCCGTAACATCGCCGATCAAACCAACCTGCTGGCACTGAATGCAGCCATTGAGGCAGCTCGGGCCGGCGATCAAGGCCGCGGTTTTGCCGTCGTCGCCGACGAGGTTCGCGTACTGGCCAAGCGCACCACCGACTCGACAGCGGAAATTGAAACCATGATTCAAAGCCTGCAGTCACGTTCCGGTCAGGCAGTATCTGTGATGCAAAGCTGTGTTAGCGAGATGGAGAACAGTATTACCCAGGCGTCGGATGCCAATAGCGCGATGGAGGAAATTCAGGCTATCATCTTCGAAATCAGCCAGATGAGCTCACAAATTGCCCAGGCCGCCGAAGAACAGCGTACGACGACAACCTCCATCGCCCGTAGCCTGGAAGATATCAGCCATATTGCTGACTCCAACTACAGCTCAATGGAAGAAGTCGCCGAAGCCAGCAGCAAGCTCGATAGCCTGGCTCACCAGCAAAATGACCTGGTCATGCGATTTAAGCTGTAACTGAGATACATCTACGGCAGCAATCACTAAAGCCAGCATTATTGCTGGCTTTAATTTATCAGCAGGAGTTATCAGCCCGAACCGATACACAACTGAGAGCCATAACAGTGCAAACGATTGCGCTTTAAATCATCAACTGGTTACTTTGTTTGATCATTGCGCTTTACTTAAGGTAGGGATGCTTTTAGAATCGGGCAAATTTTTTGGGAGGGAAGCAATTATGACGACAATTTCGATTACACGTCCTGATGACTGGCACACGCACTTACGTGATGGCGAGGTATTAAAAGATACCGTCCGTGATATCAGTCAGTATATGGGGCGGGCAATCATCATGCCGAACCTGGTTCCACCGGTTACCGATACTGACGCTGCATTGGCCTACCGCGATCGTATCCTTGCCGAAAAACCTCAAGGCAACTTCTCCCCTCTAATGACGCTATACCTCACCGACAACACCTCCCCTGAAGAGATTCGTAAAGCAAAAGCCACCGGCCACATCTATGCGGCAAAGCTTTACCCGGCAGGTGCAACCACCAACTCCGATTCCGGCGTGACCTCCATCGACAAGCTAATACCTACGCTACAGGCAATGCAAGAGGTTGACATGCTGTTGCTTATCCATGGTGAAGTCACCACTCACGATGTCGATATCTTCGACCGCGAGAAGACGTTCCTTGATACGGTACTTGCCCCGATTGTCGAGCAGATGCCGGACCTAAAGATTGTTGTTGAGCACATCACAACAAAGGACGCCGTTGAGTTCGTCACCAACGCCGGTCCTAATGTGGGTGCAACCATCACCGCCCATCACCTGATGTTCAACCGAAACCACATGCTGGTTGGCGGGATCCGTCCGCATTTCTACTGCCTGCCAATCCTGAAGCGCAACATCCACCAGCAGGCACTCATTGAAGCGGCGACCAGCGGCAGCCCTAAGTTCTTTCTCGGTACTGACTCTGCCCCTCACGCCCAAGGCCGCAAAGAGTCAGCCTGTGGCTGTGCCGGCTCCTACACCGCCCATGCCGCTATTGAACTCTACGCTGAAGTGTTCGAGCAGGCAGGCGCGCTGGATAAGCTTGAAGCCTTTGCCAGCTTCAACGGCCCTGACTTCTACGGCCTGCCACGCAATACCGATACCATTACCCTTGTCAAAGAGAGCTGGACCGTACCGGAGACGATGTCCTTCGGCAGTGACGTGGTCGTACCTATCCGTGCAGGCGAAGAAATGAACTGGAAAGTTATCGCCAGCTAAACGGCCGATAACCATAAGCCAACCAGGCAATGAAAAGGGCTCCCGCGGGAGCCCTTTGAATATCTAGCGACTGGTATCGAATTGATGCTAAACCATACCTAGGCCGCCTGTGGTACTTTCAGGTGATGGAACATCCGGTACAGAACCGGTACCACAATCAGTGTCAGCACGGTTGCAAAACCCAGCCCGAACATGATCGTCACCGCCATCGGCTTGAAGAACACATCCGGCAACAGCGGGATCATCCCCAATACCGTGGTAATAGCCGCCATACATACCGGGCGGACACGACTCACAGCTGCATCGACCACTGCCTGATACTTTTCCTTGCCGCTGCTGATCTCAATCTCGATCTGATCGAGCAGAACGATACCGTTTTTGACCAGCATGCCCGACAGACTCAAAAAGCCCAGCAACGCCATAAAGCCAAACGGTGTATTCAGCAACAGCAATCCTGTCGTCACCCCGATAATCGCCAGCGGCACTGTCGCCCATACAATCACGGCTTCTTTAACCTTGTTGAACAAGAAAATGGTGATCAGGAACATAAACAGATAACCCATTGGCATGGTCTGGAACAATGACGCCTTGGCATCGGCTGACGATTCATACTCGCCGCCCCATTCCAGCGAGTAGCCCGGAGGGAAGTCCAGCGCCTCAATTTTAGACTGGATACGGCCCTGCAGAGTCGCCGCGGTTTCATCCCCCAAAGGATCAGGATCGGCCATGATAGTCAGCATTCGCTTACGGTTCTTACGTACCACCAGCGGATCTTCCCAGATCACATTCACCCCGAGCATCACCTGCTGAATAGGAATATAACCCTGAATAGCCGGGCTCCAAATCTTCATCCCTTCAATGGTGCTGACATCCACACGCTCCTCATCGGGCAAGCGCGCCACAATCGGCATTAGGTTGGTGCCGTCACGATAGAGACCGACAGACAAGCCGGAGAACGCCATCTGCAGCAGATCATCGACGTCAGATTTGGTGATCCCGTAGCGGCGGGCCTGGCTTTCATTGAAGATAGGCTCGAGTACCTTGGTCCGCTCACGCCAGTCATGGCGCACATTAAAGGCACCGGGATCAGCACGCATAATATCCACAGCCTGCTGGGCCAGGCCCCGGAGCACCGTCGGATCGGGCCCGACCAGACGAGCTTCAATCTTAGAGCCTGATGACGGGCCAAGCTCGATACGCTTGAGCTTGTATTCAATGTCAGGGTGTTTGGTGTCGAGCTCGTCGCTGACTTTTCTCAGCATCGGCATTACGTCTTCATAAGTGTCGACGCGGATTATCAGCTCGCCATAGGCCGCATAGCTTTTTTCCGGCGAATAGGTCAGCATAAAACGCTGTGCCCCTTTACCGGCACTGGATGAAACGTGGCTGACGTTCTCCTGCTGGCTGGCCCACTCTTCAAGCTCATGCAATTTATCGTTGGTCGAGCGAATGTCTGTTCCTTCCGGCAACCACACGTCAACCATGAACATCGGTGTTGTCGACGACGGGAAGAAGGACTGTTTCAGCTGCGTAAAGCCATACAGACTTGCACCAAGCATCGCGATCAAGACAATCACAGTTAGCCACGCATTCCTCATGCAGGCTTCGAGCGCTTTCTTGTATGTGACAAAAACAAACCCTTTGTACGGGTCATCGTTCTCGCCATCACCTTTATTCTTGACGCCCTTAAAGAACATATCGGCAAAAAACGGGGTTAGCGAAATAGCCGTAAACCAGCTCAGCATCAGAGAAATCAACAATACACTGAACAGGGTGGCACAATATTCACCGGTCGAGTCTTGCGACAATCCGATCGGCGCAAAAGCGGTGACCGCGATAACCGTGGCCCCAAGTAGCGGCCATTTGGTCTGAGTTACGATATCGGACGCCGCCTGCATCCGCGTCCGACCTTTTTGCACCCCTATCAAAACCCCTTCGACAACAACAATGGCATTATCCACCAGCATCCCGAGGGCGATGACCAGAGCCCCGAGCGATATTCGCTGCAAGTCGATCGCCATCCAGCTCATAAAGACGAAGGTTCCCAGTACGGTTAACAGTAATATCAAACCGATCAGGATGCCCGAGCGAAGCCCCATAAAGAACAGCAGAACAACGATAACAATGGCTACGGCCTGGCCGAGACTGACTATGAATCCCTTGACGGATTTATCGACCTCATCAGGCTGGCTGTAAATCACGCCAATATCAATCCCAACAGGCTGCTGCTCTTTCAGCTCGTCCAGACGGCGGTAGACCCCTTTACCGATTTCCACGACGTTGACGCCATCGACAAACGAAACGCCGACACTCAGTGCTACCTTACCGTTGTAGCTCAACAGGTTATCAGGCACTTCTTTAAACCCGCGCTTGATTTCCGCTACATCGCGCAGGTAAATCAGCCCTTGGGCACCGCTCTCGGTAATAATCAAATCACCCAGCGCATCCACATCGGTAAACTCCCCGGTCGGGTGGACACGAATATACTCGGTCCCGATTTTGACCGCACCGGCGCTCGAGACCAAGTTCTGCGTCGCCAGGGTGTTGTAAATCGTCTGCGGCGAAATACCCAGGCTGCTCAACCGCTGCAGGGAGATTTCGATAAACACCTGTTCTTGCTGGGTTCCCGTAACAGAGACCTTAGCAACCCCGTCTACCAACTCAACCTCACGGCGAAGATAGTCGACATAGTCATTGAGTTCTTTGTACGAATACCCATCCCCCGTGATTGCCAGCAAAATACCGAACACATCACCGAAGTCATCAACGACTGACGGCTCTGCAACGCCCGGTGGAAGATTCGGTTCAAGATCGTTCACCTTGCGGCGCAGCTCATCCCAGATTTGCGGCAAGTCATCAGGACCGTAATTGTTCTTCATTGTCACCGTGATCTGTGACAGTCCACGACTGGAGATGGAGTTGACTTCATCCACATAAGCCAGTTGCTGGATTTCCTTCTCAATCGGATAGGTCACCTCTTCTTCAACCTGAAGCGGAGTCGCCCCCGGGTAGGCCGTCACCACCATGGCATCCTTGATAGTAAATGCCGGGTCTTCCAAGCGGCCCAGGCCAAAGAAGGCCATGGTCCCGCCAATCAGGAAGATCAGCGACAGCATCCAGCTAATGACTTTGTTTTTAATAAAATAGGCTGCGATATCTTGTTTCATTATTGTTCAGCCTCCTTGGCAATCACGTCCACCTGCTGACCTTCTCGCAAACGGTTTCCGCCCGCTACCACGATAGTTTCCCCTTCCTCAAGTCCCGCCAGCAAGCGAACGCCTTCAGGGACAACTTTATCGGTTACCACACGGCGCTTGATTACTGTCTTGCCATCGTTTACTACCCAAACATACTTGTCTGTTGATGACAGGTTATCGCCATCTTCATTAAAAATGGCCTCCAGTGGGATCACAGGCTCGCCCTTTCTGTAGATTTTCAGTTTTTGCGCATCAGCCCGGACTTCTACGGCCATCCCGTCAAGGATGAAGCGATCCTCCGGCATCGGCATGGTCAAAGTAACCAGGAACGAGCCTGACTCCGGATCCGGCTCTGTGGTAAATTCCTTCAGGGAGGCCTGATACTCCGCACCATCGTCAAGCACCACCCGCGCGCCGGGTTTTGATTCCTGAATATCAACAGCAGAGCTTTGGGAATAAATGAGGTCCGGTGCCTGGATCAAAATATCGACACTGTTGGCACTATGAATGTTCATCACCTGCTGGCCGACTTGTATGTTCTCGAACTGCTCGATAGGCACCCGGGAAATCACCCCGTCAAAAGGAGCAACCAGCTTGGTAAACGTCAGGTTCAGCTTGGCGATGTTGAGCCTTGCCCGGGCAATCTTACGCTGCGCCCGCAACTCATCAAACTGCGACTGGGCCAGGAAGCCTTTGTCAACCAACTTGGCCGAGCGCCGATACTGACTATCGGCCACATTGTACTTCGCCTGTGCATCATCAACTTCCAACTGATAGTCCGTTGGATCCAGCTCGGCAAGCAACTGGTTCTTTTTGACAAAATCCCCAGGGCGCACCGCGATACGGGTCACCTCGCCCTGAATTCGAAATGATAGGCTGGATTTATCGGCCGCTGCCGCCACGGCAGGAAAGGTCAATTGCGGCGCGGCATCAGCCAAGGCAACAACATCCACGCTGACGGGTTGTACAATTTGCCGCTCTTCTACCACTGGCTTTTCACAGCCTTGTAATGTGAAGACCGCCCCCAGCGCCAATGAGATCAAGGATAGCTTTTTCATCTTACAGCCCTCGCTCCTTAACCCAGGCACGCACTTTCTGGCCTTCCTGAAGTTCGCCTACGCCAGAAATCGCAATCTGATCGCCATCATTCAACCCAGCGACCACACGTCCCTTATCGTCCAACTCAACTTCGGTCTTGTGTGCAATACCGGCTTCGTCGACATACCAGACATAAGTTGCGCTTCCCTCTCGAATAACTGCCCGTTTAGGAATCGCCCCCGAATTACCTTTCGGGATCGCAATTTTCACCAGCCCCGCCATACCGGGAAGAATATTCTTGCCTTCAGGGCGCTCCATAAACAGCGTCACCTTATAGCTCGACGTTGTGGGATCAGCCTCGGTGTCAATCTCTTTAAACTCGGCCGGGTAGACTTCGTCAGGGATCGTATCGAAAATAACGCTTGGCTGAGTATCTGACTGCCCCTGATAGCGGGCTAAAAGGTGTTCAGGCAACTGGAAGGTGACATTGATCAGACCGGCGCTCTGGATATGCATAACCGGCTCTTTGGCCATGATATATTCATAGTTTTCAATCAATGACAGAGAAAGTGTCCCGTCGTAGGGCGCAACCAGAGTTGCGTAGCCCAGGTTTGATTTTTGTTTGCTCAAGGCTGCCTTGGCCTGTTTTAACTCGGCCTTGGAGGTATCGAAATCCAGCTCCGACACTACGTTGGTTTTTCTGAGCTCCTTGTCTCGCTTGAACTGCACATAAGCCAGTTCATAGTTCGCCTGCGCCTGTTCAACCAGCAAAGTAAGCTCATCCGGATTCAAGCTGGCCAGCTTTTGTCCCCGCTTAACATCTTCACCCGGGTTAACATCCAATGAAACAATCTGCCCCGAGACCCTAAACGCCAGTACAGCCTTGTCCCCGGCCTCAACGGTGGCCGGAAAAGTACGGAATGTTTCATTGTCACCCACGGATACCGCCTGGAGTTTTACCGGCCTCGATTCCGGCTCAGGTACCTCTACCTCTTTCTCACCGCACCCTGACACTAGCAAGCCAGTAATGACGGTCGCTAATAGCGCGCGCCCCATACAACCTCTCCAAAATTATTTTTGTCTACTCTTGTTTTTTCTTCTGGTGTTAAGCGCAAGATCACCAGCCGCTGCTACATTCACAACAAAAAGCCTTTGACCACAAGGTACTAGTGTAGCCAATAAAACGACACAGAAACCCAACAAACCACGAAAAAGAAGAAAAAACAATTCATTAAGCCGAACCGCCGGACCTTACCAAGTCTTTGGGCGATGCTCTATTTACAAGGACAAAATTTCAGAGAAAATCAGGAATGGAGAAAAATGGCGGAAGCAAAAAACCTCAAAAGATATAAAAAAAGGAGCCATACAGGCTCCTTCTCAAACAGTCAGACGAAATGCTAAGCGTCCATTTCGGCAATATTGACTTTCCAGGTATCCGGACCGGTCTGGTGGGCATTGGTCCCTTCAGCATCAACCGCTACCGTCACCGGCATATCTTCGACTTCGAATTCGTAGATTGCCTCCATGCCAAGATCTTCAAACGCCACAACACGCGCTTTCTTAATGGCCTTAGCCACAAGGTAAGCGGCACCGCCGACAGCCATCAGGTAAACAGCCTTGTGCTCCTTGATGGATTCAATCGCAGCCGGACCACGCTCGGCTTTACCTATCATCCCGGTAAGCCCTGCCTGACCGAGCATCATTTCGGTAAATTTATCCATACGGGTCGACGTTGTCGGGCCAGCCGGACCAACAACCTCATCACCTACCGCATCAACAGGACCGACGTAGTAGATAAAGCGGTTTTTGAAATCAACCGGGAAATCTTCCCCTTTGGCCAGCATATCCTGAATACGCTTATGGGCAGCATCACGGCCGGTCAGGATTTTGCCTGACAGCAAAACGGTCTCGCCAGACTTCCACTCCTGGACATCGTCTTTGGTAACTTCGTCAATATTAACGCGGCGAACATTCTCACCCACTTCCCAAGTTACTTCAGGCCAGTCTTCCAGCTTCGGTGGCGTTAGCTCCGCCGGGCCAGTGCCATCAAGTTTAAAATGGACGTGACGGGTTGCGGCACAGTTCGGGATCATACAAACCGGCTTGGAAGCGGCATGAGTCGGCGCTGTTTTGATCTTCACGTCGACAACGGTTGTCAGACCGCCTAGCCCCTGCGCGCCGATACCCAGCTTATTTACACGATTGTAGATATCCAGGCGAAGCTCTTCCTCGGCATTCTGCGCACCACGTTCCTGCAGCTCATGAATATCAACCGACTCCATCAGCGACTCTTTCGCCAGCACAGCCGCTTTCTCGGCAGTACCGCCGATACCGATACCCAGCATACCCGGAGGACACCAGCCCGCCCCCATTAGCGGCACTGTTTTTTCAACCCACTCGGCAACATCATCCGACGGGTTCAGCATCACCATCTTGGTCTTGTTTTCCGAACCGCCGCCCTTGGCAGCAATCTGAATCTCTACCTTGTCGCCCGGTACCATATCGATATGTACCACGGCAGGGGCATTGTCTTTGGTGTTCTTGCGGCTTCCGGCTGGATCCGCAACGACAGAGGCTCGCAGCGGGTTATCCGGGTTGGTATAGGCCTGGCGAACACCTTCGTCAATCATTTCCTGTACAGTCAGATCGCTGTCCCACTGCACATTCATACCAATTTTGACAAAACACGTGACGATACCGGTGTCCTGGCAGATCGGACGGTGGCCTTCTGCCGACATGCGCGAATTGATCAGGATCTGCGCAATGGCATCTTTCGCTGCCTGGCTCTGCTCCTTGTTGTAGGCTTTTTCCAAGGCCTGAACAAAATCCAGCGGATGGTAGTATGAAATGTACTGTAGTGCGTCCGCCACACTATCAATCACATCTTGCTTACGAATGACGGTCATAATTGCCCTCGTTAATTATTATCATTCCATGGCGCCCGACTATTGTGCCGTTACAGCATGCTTCCAGTGTAGGGTGTGGTTAGCATTGCTCGAGTCCTGCGTATAGGGAATAGGATGTGCAGAAAGCAATGCAACCACATGCCATGATCCTCATGGCTGTGTCCTTTATGAGCTACTCAGACTGAATCAGTAAAAATAAAACACAAAGGATCGTCCTTGGGCGTCGTATTAAATTCTGCGTTTATGATACTCTTGCCAACAATTTCGCGCCATGCGCCAATCGAACACCTGTCACAAAAAAGAAAATGATTTGTAAATCGCATCCGCTACTCGCAATTGAACAACTCGATTATACCCCAGAAGCAACTCTGTCGTGGTTTGAGCCCTTATCCACCCACCCCTGGGCTATGATATTACGCTCGGCAGCTCAGGATCACCCTGATAATCGCTTTGATATTCTAGTTGCCGATCCTTTAGCCACTTTAGAGACACATGGTGAAACAACCCGTATTAAGTTTTCAAATGGCGACCAAAAAGCGAGCAACGCCGATCCGTTCAAGCTAGTAGAAGAACTGCAGGCTTCATTATTGCCACCGCTTAACCCTATGACGGATGTACCATTTATTGGCGGTGCCCTTGGCTATTTCAGCTACGACCTCGGTCGACGGGTGGAAGATCTCCCATCGCTTGCCGAGCAGGATATTGATGCAGCAGACATGGCTGTCGGCATTTACGACTGGGCACTGATCGCCGATCACCATACCCAAACGCTGTTCCTCGTCTCGCCAAAAGACAGCGGACGCCTACAATGGCTCCAGGAGCAACAAAATGCCTTTAAACTGCAACAGGGCGGCGCCAGCAAGCAACAAAATAGACCATTTTCATTAACAACCCAATGGGCCGCCAATATGACAAAGGCGGCTTATTGCAACAAATTTGACCAAGTGCAGGACTATCTGCTATCCGGGGACTGCTACCAAATCAACCTTGCCCAGCGCTTCCAGGCAAGCTACCAGGGTGATGAATGGACAGCTTACCTGCGCCTTGAACAGACCAATGGCGCGCCGTTCTCCGGTTTTATCCGCACCTCGGAATGTACGGTTCTCTCTGTATCTCCGGAGCGTTTTCTTCAACATAATCAAGGTTATGTTGAAACGAAACCCATCAAGGGCACACGGCCTCGCTCTATCGATGAGAAACAAGATGCCGCCAACGCCACCGAGCTACGCCATGCCAGCAAGGATCGCTCGGAAAACTTAATGATTGTCGACTTGCTGCGAAATGATATCGGCCGGGTGGCCAAGCCTGGGTCAGTGGCTGTCCCCAAGCTGTTTGAGATCGAAAGCTTTCCGGCCGTCCATCACCTTGTCAGTACGGTTACCGGCGAGCTGGATACACAGTACTCCTCAACCGATCTATTGCGCGCCTGTTTTCCCGGTGGTTCAATTACCGGCGCACCTAAAATTCGCGCCATGGAAATCATTGAAGAGCTAGAACCACACCGCCGCAGCGTATATTGCGGCAGTATTGGCTATATCAGCCGCTGCGGTCGAATGGATACCAGTATCACCATAAGAACCCTTATTTCCCAGCAAAATATCCTGTATGCCTGGGCGGGCGGCGGGCTTGTTGCAGACAGTGATGCCGACAGCGAATACCAAGAAACACTGGACAAACTGAGTAAAATTCTGCCAATCTTAGAAAAGTAGATTGTTTATCTATCAATAACCACGGACGGTTTATGAACTATCAGCAACAATTGCTAGCGCGTTTTCTGCTAGCCCCACAGACCAGCTATGACCAAAGCCACTCGGCTCGGGTCAGACAGCATGTGTCTGCGTCCGGCTCGTTTAAGCGAGCAGCGGTTATGATCCCCCTTGTTCCTCGCCAGAATAGTTTCAACGTTGTCCTGACACGTCGCGCCAGCCACTTAAAACACCACCCGGGCCAAATTGCCTTTCCAGGTGGCGGATATGAGTCACAAGATACTGATTTAATTGAGACTGCCATCCGGGAAACAAAAGAAGAAACTGGAATTTTATGCAACAGAGAGCGCATATTGGGGCAGCTTCCTTCTTTGCCGACAATCAGTGGCTATATCGTTACGCCGTACTTGTCGATCATCTCCCCAAACTACAGGCCAGACCTGGACCCAAACGAGGTTGACGACCTGTTTGAAGTACCTATCAACCACCTATTAAACCCGGTGAATATGCGCACTGAGAAATTTACTATCGACGGCATAAAACACAATATTTATGCAATTCCATACGGTGATTATGCTATTTGGGGGGCAACCGCCCAGATGATTCGATTGTTATCAAAACAGCTTTGGTATTAATAAACCCACTTCTAACACATCATTTTCCCTAACCTGCCCGCAACATCCTTTGTGATCAAGATCACCTTTAATTGTATTGCAATTTGCACCCATTACATAACGGGATCTCGATCAAAGTTTTCCTTCTATAAATCCTCAAAATGCGCGCCGTTCCTAATTTCCGTTCCGTAATTTAACTTAGGTATATAACCATGCATACCACTTCCAACACAGCAGTAGCTTCAACGGCTAAAGCAAAATGGACGTATAAAGATTTTACTTGGGCACTTTCACTATTCGGTACCGCTGTAGGTGCCGGTGTACTTTTCCTTCCGATTAAAGCCGGTGCCGGCGGTTTCTGGCCACTGGTTATCCTGGCCCTGATTGCAGCACCAATGACTTGGTTCGCACACAAGAGCTTGGCTCGTTTTGTACTTTCTGCTAAAAACCCAGAAGCTGACATCACCGATACTGTTGAAGAACACTTTGGTAAAGCTGGCGCAAACATCATCACTTTTGCTTACTTCTTCGCCATCTACCCAATCGTTCTAATCTACGGCGTTGGTATTACCAACACAGTCGATTCTTTCATGGTTAACCAGATGGGCATGGAATCTGTTCCACGCTGGCTTCTGTCTGGCGGCCTGATCGTTGCGATGACTGCAGGTGTTGTCTTCGGCAAAGAGCTAATGCTTAAAGCCACCTCTGCAATGGTATACCCACTGGTATTCATCCTGCTTGCACTATCTGTATACCTGATCCCTGATTGGAACACATCAATGGTATCGGTAAGCCCTGACTGGAGCGCAATGCCAGCTATTATCTGGCTAGCAATTCCAATCATCGTATTCTCTTTCAACCACAGCCCAATCATCAGCCAGTTCTCTAAAGAACAGCGTCGTGTATACGGTGAAGATGCAGCGAAGAAAACTGACATGATCACTGGCGGCGCAGCAATGATGCTGATGGGCTTTGTGATGTTCTTCGTATTCTCTGTTGTTCTGTCTCTGTCTCCAGAGGAGCTAGCAACAGCAAAATCACAAAACATCAGTGTTCTGTCTTACCTTGCTAACGTTCACGAGTCTCCGCTGATTTCTCTGCTTGGTCCACTGGTTGCTTTCGCGGCAATTACTTCAAGCTACTTCGGTCACTTCCTGGGTGCTCACGAAGGTCTTGTAGGCCTGGCGAAATCTCGCTCTGAAATGCCTATTAAGAAGATTGAGAAAATCTCTCTAGGTTTCATCGTAGTTACTACCTGGATTGTTGCGGTTATCAACCCAAGCATCCTGGGCATGATTGAAACTATGGGTGCTCCAATGATTGCAGCAATCCTGTTCCTGATGCCTGTATTCGCAATGTACAAAGTACCAGCTATGGCTAAGTACAAGACATCTGCACCAGTACAGATCTTCACAGCTCTTTGTGGTATCGCGGCAATTACTTCTGTAATCTACGGCGCATTCTAAGAGAGCATCACACTTGTTGTGATTAATATGGACTACCAACTTAGCTGTCTGAGAAAATGTGCCACTACGCATAGTCTTCTCAAGCAATTCGGGTAGAATATATGACACCAAAGAGCAGGAAGCGTGTGCCGACTGCTCTTTTGTTTTTCTAGTGATCTCGCCAAGGAAGGGGCGAGAGTTTAATACTATGACAGTCTTGGCCGGAGGCAAGAGCGCTTCCTACCGACTGAGGTAATTCGCATGATCAGTGTTTTTGATATCTACAAAATTGGTGTGGGCCCTTCCAGTTCGCACACGGTTGGTCCAATGAAAGCAGGTAAGGAGTTTATTGACGACCTGCGCTCAATGGGCAAATTACGTGATGTAACTAAAATTACCGTTGACGTTTATGGTTCACTTTCTCTTACCGGTAAAGGTCACCACACAGATATCGCTATCATTATGGGGCTTGCGGGCAACAGCCCGGAGCATGTTGATATCGATAGTATCCCGGGCTTTATGTCTCGTGTTGAAGAAACCGAGCGCCTTCCTGTTGGCATGCACTGCCACACTGTAGATTTCCCTCGCGACGGCGGTATGAACTTCCATACTACCAACCTTCCTTTGCACGAAAACGGCATGACCATCCACGCGTGGATTGGTGACGAAGAAGCCTATACGAAAACGTATTATTCCATCGGCGGTGGCTTTATCGTTGATGAAGAAAACTTCGGCAAAGCAGCAGAATCAAGCGTTAAAGTTCCTTACATGTACACCATGGCTGAAGAGCTGGTTGAACAATGCAAAGAAAGCGGTCTGTCTATCAGCTCTCTGGTAATGGCTAACGAGCGCGCGATGAATGCCGAGGAAGAGATTAACACTTACTTCGCCAATATCTGGAAAACCATGCGTGAGTGTATGGAACGTGGTATGAGCGAAGAAGGTATTCTGCCTGGACCACTACGTGTTCCTCGCCGTGCTGCCGCCTTGCGCCAGCAGCTAATGACGACTGAAAAACTGAGCAATGACCCAATGACAGTCGTTGATTGGGTTAACATGTACGCATTTGCTGTCAACGAAGAAAATGCGGCTGGCGGCCGTGTTGTTACGGCTCCAACCAACGGTGCTTGCGGTATCATCCCTGCGGTACTGGCGTACTACGACAAGTTCATCCAGTCTGTTGGACCAAAAGAATATACTCGCTACTTCGCCGCTTCTGGTGCAATTGGTGGCCTGTACAAGCGCAACGCTTCTATCTCGGGTGCCGAAGTAGGCTGTCAGGGTGAAGTGGGTGTGGCATGTTCAATGGCAGCTGCCGGCCTTGCTGAGCTGATGGGCGGTAGCCCTGAGCAAGTATGTATGGCCGCAGAAATTGCTATGGAGCATAACCTTGGTCTGACATGTGACCCAGTTGCCGGCCAGGTACAGGTACCATGTATCGAGCGTAACGGTATTGCAGCGGTTAAAGCAATCAATGCATCTCGCATGGCGCTACGTCGTGCCTCTGAGCCTCGCGTTTCTCTGGACAAGGTTATCGAAACCATGCTTGAGACAGGTAAGGACATGAACGCCAAGTACCGTGAGACCTCTCAGGGCGGCCTGGCTATCAAGGTTATCTGCTAAGCAGTTAGGCGTTTTGAGTGACGAGTTTCGAGAAAGTGCTCTTTCTCGTTAAATAACTTGGAAGCTATGTAGTAAAAGCTACCCACTGGGTAGCTTTTTTCGTACCTTAACTTCTTTACTTACGACTCGGTACTCGAAACCTTCAACAGCTGTTCGATATCTTCTGCCAGCGCTTCGCCGCACTGTAGGGTTGTTACCCAGGAGATTGGGATCCCCTTCTCGTCACCAAAACCGTAGCAGGCTCCGGCTAGCGCACCAACCAGGATCCCACGACCGCAGGTATCACCCGAAACCTGGATATTCTTGATAATCGCCTCGGTATAACTCTCGCTGTTTTGCAGTATCCAGGCAGCCATCGGCAGACTGTCAGCAAGGTGACAGGCCTGATTGACAATAGCCAGGACATGGCTCAAGTCGTTCACATCTCCGCTGAGCAGCCTGACCTGCTCTATCTTGTCTCGGATGGCTTCCGGCGCTTTCACCTTAAGCACGTTGAGCACAGGCTCCATCCGCCTTGAGCGCAACGCCTCGTTGAGGGCACTGGCAAAGGCCTTGGCGCACGCGAGCGCTGTCTCGTTCTGGTGGGTAATGCCGACGATGCGCTCAATCTCCTGTTCAAGCTGCTCAGAGGGCATTTTCAGTGATACCAGTGCCGGCACAGAGCACAGGGCCGGATTCTGGTCGTCTTCGCTCCCCGAATCTTCAGGCCAATCTTCCGGAGGCAGTGAGAACAAGGTCAGCAACAGCGCCTTGGTCGGGCTATCGATATAACCAATAAACTCACCGCCCGGTCCGAAGTACTCGAGGATCTGCTGCTGGATAGCATGAGTCCCTGTATCAGAACCACCCAACAAGCGAATATACAGAGCCAACCATTCTCCATAAGCCGTTAATTCGCCAGCAGTTAACTTGTCATGAGCATAATAACCGTCCACTCCTTCGTAGTGTTCGGCATTCGGCTCGATAAAAGGAAAATGCGGCATGTCTGCCAGCTGCTTGATCCGTTCGGGAGAATATATCCAGTGCGTTCCCATGCTGGCGGCATCGGCAACCAATGCGCCCATTAACGCTGCGTAACGTTGCGCCATTGTCCCCACCCTTTTGCTCAGAAAATATAATCATAAGCTTATACCAATTTCAGCCGCACTATAGTTCCCTTTCCCCCGGCAGCTGGTTACAAATCGCAGGTATAAAAAAACCTCGCCGGAGCGAGGTTTTTCCAAATTCTGTCAGATTAAGCAGCGGCTTTCAGGCTTGCTTTCTCTTTTTTCAGTTCGCCAACCGGTAGGATTGTACGGCCGTACTCATTGTTCAGTACCTGAGCCATCGCGAAGTAGATTGCACTTGCACCACAGATGATACCTTCGAAACCAGCGATAGTACCAATCAGTTCACTACCTGTGAAATCACGAGCAGCCAACAGGAAGAACAATACAGTCAGGGAGCCGAATACGAACTGCTTAGCACGTGGGTAGCATAGAGAGCCAATGAACATGAAGCCCGTGAAGACACCCCAAAGTAGCAGGTACCAACCCATGAAGCTTGCAGGGCTTGCAGGCAGACCCATGTAAGGCATAACAATCAGACCAACCAGCGTTAGCCAGAACAGGCCGTAAGAAGTAAATGCTGTTGTACCAAACGTATCACCACGCTTAAAGCACATTGTGCCTACGATCACTTGGCTAATGCCACCATAGAAAATACCCATCGCCAGGATCATAGAATCAATCGGGAAGAAGCCCGCATTGTGGATATTCAAAAGGATAGTGGTCATACCAAAACCCATAAGGCCAAGAGGCGCTGGGTTAGCAAGTTTCGTAGACATTTAGTTCCCCTACAGGAGTAATTCAAAAAATGTGATAAAAATTAAAAAATGGGTGCATTTTTGATGCGCGGCGAATTCTAAAGGATGATGGGGGGCAAATCAATCCAATTTCAGCTCATTTCTTAGCCAAACTAAAAAAAAGTGGAATTATGGGCTAAATATGTAAAGTTTTTTTGTGATTTTTGACTCGGTTTATCGTGTTTAAATGTAATCAAATTCACATACCTAGCTGAATACAAAAGGCCATTTCAGTATAACTTATTGATATACATCACAAAAACACTTTACACTAGCTTTAGCATTTGTTTACACAATAAAAAACCACAAAAAAAGCAGCCTGTGGCTGCTTTTCTGTTCTAAACAACATTTATCCCGGCTAACATGCCTTATACTTCAGACACAACGACCGATATCTCGCGAATTACTGACTGACTGTACGCCCCGACGTCAGCCTCTCCGGTACATCTTCAGCTGAAGTATTCAGCTCCAGAGAGCCTGTTCCTGCTGCAAGCTGCTCAGCATTGGCTGTCGGCAAGCTGTCGGGGTTACCCATGAGACGTGCCTTAAGCTGCTTAATCTGTTTCTGCTGCGCAGTCACCAATGCCGTTAGGGCTGCAAGCTGTTCATCATTGTCCTGAGCACCACCTGCCTTTTGCGAGGCGGCATACAACTGACTTGCATTCGTCACCTCGCCCTTAATCTGCTCGGCCTGGCTTTTTAACGACTGATCCCTCAGATCACTGCCATTGAGTGCCATGGATATTTGCAACAGCTTGGTCTCGATATCAAGGATAAAGTTCTCGTATTCATCTTTGCTTCGATCACGAAGTGCTTTTACTTCCAGTGCTATATGCTTGGCATGGGCAAGTTCGAACTGAATTTCAGAAACAATTCGCTTTATATCATCAAAGGCTCTGGGGGCTCGTTCAATCAGCTCTTTGCCTTTCAAAATCTCCGCCTCGACTCTGGCATAACTTACAGGCGCATAGTATCTAACATCTTCACGCCGCAGCTTTCGCAGCGCATCTTCCTGAGGAGAAATATAAGTCTTCTTAATTGTCCGAATTTCCAAGCTATGCGCACGCTCTAGAAATTCGTCCTGCTCTTCTTTGGCATCGCTCAATTCACTGTTTTCCACCAAGCGGAATAACTTGGCGTAAAACCGGGTCAGCCTGACATACTCGCTGCGATAATACTGGCGAGCATCGATCGAATTCAGATAGTTCAACTGAGTGATTGCCGGCTCAAGCAGATCATCCGCTACACGTTTTAAGTGCTCGAGTTCCTTTAAGGTCTGCTCCAGCACGATGACTTCTTCATAAAAGCGATCAAGGTAAGTCGATGATGAAAACAGCGAATAGCTTTTGGATGCCACCTCTGGCGAATCTTTAAATTCCTGGAAAATTGAATCCGCCTTTTCCCAGCTCGACATCATTAAGGCATACTTATCGGGTGAATAGACTTTCAGCTGCTCGGTATCCTCCAGCTTTTTTAGCCAGATTTGGTGTGCTTTCAGGGCACCCTGAAAAAGATTTTCGGTATGTATCTGAGATGAAACTCCTTCTTCACCCTCTGGTGTGCTTTGGCAAGCACTCAGTAAAGTGGCAAGGCAAATAATACAAGCCACTTTCCCAAATTGTTTCATATCTCATTCCGCTGTTAAAATTTGCAAAACACAATACTGATTAAAATCGACCAACAGACATCAAAAAGTCATTATCGGCCAAAAAGCATGGCTGCATGTCTCAATCAGTATCTAAGCAAATACGCTTATTAGTATTTTGGACTCAAATTGAGTCTTTTAGTTCTATCTTGTTATTATTTAACGCTAAAGCCTTTAGTATTGATAAAATCCTTCATAAATGGCCGAGCCTCTTTATTCAATGTCGCTGTGATTTGCTCAGACCACGAAGTTTCTTTGTTACCACCAGTTCGGGTTCGATAATATTCGCGCACCTCATTGTCATAATGCGCCAGCTGTACGCTATCCAGCTCGGCCCGGTAGCTATTTTGATGCACAATCATTGACTGAGGCAATCTAGGCTTCAATTCAGGATGTTGTGCCGGATATCCCAAGCATAATCCAAATAATGGGATCACGTGGTGCGGAAGTGACAATAATTTCGAAACGCCTTCAGGTTTGTTCCGAATTCCGCCGATGTACACCCCGCCTAGCCCCAGAGACTCGGCAGCTACCAAGGCATTTTGCGCCATCAGCGCGGCATCCACAGCACCAATCAGAGTCTGCTCTGTAAATCCCAGTTGCGCCTCGGGATGAATTTGCTGATGACGCTGGAAATCAGCGCAAAACACCAAAAACTCGGCTGCCGAGGCAACATAGGGCTGACCACCGGCGAACTCGGCCAATTGCTCGCGTTTGTCAGTTTCGGTAATCCGAACAATACTGACACACTGAATGAAACTAGACGATGAGGCCGCAATCGCACAGTCAAGAATGGCCGATAACTGCTGGGCAGAAATAGGCTGCTCCGTAAACTTACGGATTGAACGGTGCTGGAGAATAGTCTCGATGGTCTGATTCATGGATATCCTTATCACACTTGAGATTATTTAAAATTGCTGCGCAATGTAACACAAATTCACCGTCTCTATCATTAAGCTTCTGTCAAGATGGAACCAAGTCTGCCGGTTAATTATCCAACTTGTCAGCAGAATCAAGCTCAGGTGACCGCTTGTTGGGACAACAGTTACATATTTGCTCCAAGATGCTTAATAGGCGCTCCTTATTTAATGGTAGCGGATTGCCTTTGATGGCATTCGACAACAGCGCATCTTCGGCAACTTCATTGAACATGACATTGCACAGGCCATAGTCCGAAATCGGGGGGAGATTCAGCCGCTTCAGGGTCCGCTTGGTCCATAGAATGCCGTCAATGATTTCGGCATTCATTCTGCCCGTCAGGATACACGCAAGCTGACGGTAGCGGTTCAGCACATCTGCCCTGCCCGCTTCCCTGGCGGCCAATACATTTTCCTGCATCACATACGGAGAAAGTTGGGCTGTGATCAACCCGTGGGGAGCATCAAGGCGACCGCCAAGTGCAGATGCCAGCCCGTGGGCAGCCCCGAGCTTGGCGTTCGCCAATGCCATTCCACCCAGCATCGCCGCAAACGACATGTCAGAACGAGCGCGTGGATCATCATCCTCACTGGCTGCCAGGATCGCACCGGACAGACGCCGCAGCCCTTCTTCACACACCATATCGGTCAACGGATTAGGATCACCGCACACATAGGCTTCCATCAGGTGGCTGAAGGCATCCATCCCGCAACAGCCCGTCATAACCGGATCCATCCCGTAGGTAAGCGTCGGGTCGACTATCGCCAGATCAGCCAGCATATCCGGGCTCCGCAAGCTGACCTTGACGTTTTCCTGGGCCGACCGGAGCACGGCATTCTTGCTGACTTCCGAGCCGGTTCCGGCAGTGGTCGGAACCGCAATAAACGGAATGGGCTTGGCCTGCAACGGCACGTTTCGCCCGACCACCTCGACATAGTCATACACACTGCCCTGATTCGGGATCATCGCCGCCAACGCCTTACCGGCATCCAGCACACTGCCACCACCAATCGCCAGCACCATATCCGGCCGGAACTTGCGCCCCATCGCGGCCATTTCTTCGATCATGGCTATCAGCGGCTCGCCATGAACGGCAACTTGCTGATAACGCATATTCTGCTGCTTGAGATAACTGATCACCGGATCGGCCCGCTGGCTGTCTCTACCGGTCACCAGCAAGACGCTATAGCCAAACTGATTAAGCGAGGACAGTGAATTATTCAGGGCTCCTTCTCCGAATATGATCCGAGTAGACGTCATAAACTGGAACATAGGCACTCCATTACACTATTGAATTATTTCATTATCATCGAGTGTGCCCGCTAGACGGAGTGCAATGTTGATTCTGAGCAACATTTTGCCGAGAACGTGGTACTTGTCAGCCATAATCACTACCTCATCACACTTCGTTCGTTTCCGCCCTTTTCACCCTTAAAAGCGAAAACTCGCTATCAATCGGTTTTATCTATCACAGCAAGAGATAAATCCCACTTTCTCATCACATCCAGTCACGATATAGTTACCGCATCAGAATAAAGGAGAGAGATTATGTTCGTTGTTATTTTCGGTCGTCCGGGCTGCCCATTCTGTGTTCGTGCCAAAGAGCTGGCAGACACGCTGAAAGAAGATCGTGAAGACTTCAACTACCGTTATGTCGACATCCACGCCGAGGGCATCAGCAAGGCTGATCTTGAAAAAACAGTCGGAAAACCTGTAGAAACTGTTCCTCAGATCTTCATCGACCAGGAACATGTCGGCGGCTGCACTGAATTTGAAGCATACGCAAAAGAAAACTTGGGTCTTTTCCAGTAAAACCTAGTTTTAACAAACACTTAAAAAAGGCTGACTATTCAGCCTTTTTTTGTGACTTATTGTACTGATATGTGATTTTTCGGTATAACCGTCGCCTAAAATCAGCTAGAATTCCACCACTCTTGTTGCTGTCTTTCTTCACCGGAAAATGTTGTTGTGAACATTGATGTAGCCGCCCTTCTTCATCAGAATGATATTCTGTTGCTTTTTGTTGTACTCGCTGTTGGTCTCAGTGTCGGAAAACTCCGAATCGCCAACCTTCAAATCGGTAATTCCATCGGTGTACTGCTCACAGCATTACTCTTTGGCAATGCCGGGTTTACGTTCAATGCCGAGTCCCTGAATATCGGCTTTATGCTGTTTATTTTCTGCGTCGGTATCGAAGCCGGGCCGAATTTTTTCGGTATCTTCTTCCGCGACGGCAAGCATTATCTAATGCTGACACTGGTCGTACTGCTTTCAGCGATTGCCATCACCATGAGCATGGCCAACTACCTCAACCTTGAACTGGGATTAGCCACCGGTTTGATGGCCGGTTCTCTGACAGCTACACCGGTACTGGTAGGTGCGAAGGACGCGCTGAATAGCGGCCTGTCAGGCATTGTCGACAGCAATATGATCAAACATATGGTTGACAGCCTCAGCGTCGGCTATGCCATGTCCTATCTGGTTGGTCTGGTGAGCCTTATCGTGCTGGCCAAGCTCATGCCGAAACTTCAGAAGCAAAATCTGGCCGAATCTTCACAGCAAATCGCCCGTGAGCGCGGCATTGGCGAAGTCGGCCAACGCAAGGTCTACCTGCCGATTATCCGTGCTTACCGTGCCGGCCCTGAGCTGATTGACTGGATTGACGGCCGTAACCTGCGTGAGCTAGGTATTTACCGCCAGACAGGTTGTTATATCGAGCGGGTTCGCCGTAACGGTATCCTGGCCAACCCCGACGGCGATGCCATTTTACAAGAGGGCGATGAAATCGCCCTGGTCGGCTACCCGGACAGCCATGCCCGTCTGGATCCCAGCTTTCGAAACGGGAAAGAGGTTTTTGACCGCGACCTGCTCGATCTGCGTGTTGTCGAAGAAGAGATCGTGGTTAAAAATGACAGTATTGCCGGCAAGCGCTTGTCCGATCTGAACCTGTCTGAATACGGCTGTTTCCTGAACCGCGTTGTTCGCGCCCAGATCGAAATGCCAATGGACCACAATATTCTGCTCGACAAAGGGGATATCCTGCAGGTCAGCGGTGAGAAAAGTCGGGTACTCGGCCTGGCAGAACGTATCGGTTTTATCTCGGTACACAGCCAGATTGCCGATCTGCTTGCCTTCTGCTGCTTCTTCATCATTGGCTTGTTGGTAGGAACTATCACCATGACCTTTGGCCAGATTGCATTCGGGCTGGGTAGCGCAGCCGGCCTGCTGGTCGCCGGTATCACCCTGGGTTTCCTGAGGGCCAACCACCCAACTTTCGGTTATGTACCGCAAGGCGCACTGAACATGACCAAAGATCTCGGCCTCATGGTATTTATGGTGGGTATCGGTCTGAGTGCCGGCTCCAACCTGTTCGAATCACTGGCCCAAGTCGGCCTGGCCGTATTTGCGACCAGTCTGATGGTTAGCGTGATCCCGGTCGTACTGGCTTACCTGTTCGGTGCCTATATCCTGAAGATGAACCGGGCATTGCTGTTTGGTGCCATCATCGGTGCCCGTACCTGTGCACCGGCCATGGATATGATCAATGAACATGCCCGCAGTACTATCCCTGCCCTTGGCTATGCCGGGACCTATGCCATTGCCAACGTACTGCTGACCATCGCCGGTACCCTCATCATCATCCTCGGCTAGACTGTTACAACAGTACCGGACGCTGACTCGCAATCACGGAATTGTGATTGACGAGTCAGCGTCTATTCAGTCCTCTTACCTATAGTGATACCAATACAAGCATTTTTAAGCGAATAGTGCGGTTTGAGCACACATTTCATCAGCCCGATATTCGCCAGCCCCTTTTGTATTCAGTATATTGAATTAATACTTTTATTTTTGGTAATCAGAATTATGCGTATCCTTATCGTCGAAGATGACCCAATTCTCAGTCATCACCTAAAATCTCAGCTCAGTGAACTAGGCCACCAGGTACAATGTGCAGGCACTGCAGAGGAAGGCCTGTTCTTTGCCCAAAATTACCCCAATGACGTCGCGATCGTTGATATTGGCCTGCCGGATCGCGACGGCATCAGCCTGATCAAAGATATCCGCAAAAAAGGACTTCGGTTGCCGATTCTGATCCTGACTGCCCGCTCGAACTGGCAAGACAAAGTGACCGGCCTTGAAGCAGGCGCCGATGACTACCTGGTCAAGCCATTCCAGAAAGAGGAAATGGTTGCTCGCCTGAGCGCCCTTGTTCGCCGCAGCGCCGGGTTTGTAAAACCCGAGATGACCGCGGGTGAAATCCGCGTCGATTTGCTGGCCAAGCAAGTTTTCATCGGCGAGACCCAGCTGGAGCTGACCGCCTTTGAATATGATCTGCTGGAGTATCTGATGCGCCACAGCCGCCAGGTAGTGTCTAAGCAACGCCTGCTCGATGTACTGTACGAAGATCAGGAAGGCGATCCAAACACCATTGAAGTGATGATCAGCCGCCTGCGCAAGAAATTCACCACCAATGGCCAGGAAAACCCTATTTCGACGATTCGTGGCCAGGGCTATATTTTCGAGTTGCAAGCTCAATGAGTCAGATCCTGAAACCAAGGCTTCGCCGCCGGGTACTGGTTACCTCAGTGGCGATCATTGTCCTTATCACCTCGGCACTGGCTGGCGTTATCAACCAACTCTACAGCCAGAGCTATATGGCTGCCTATTCTTCGGAACTGGTGGCGCAGATGCCGATGGTGGTAGCACAGCTCAACCGGGCTGGCCTGATTAAAGATGTCGATAAGTGGATTGATTCTGTCGATCCTTCCGATACAGACTACATGTCCGTCGTCTGTGATATGAAAGACCATACGATCTGGCTGTCAGACGAAGCCAAGGAGGCCAACATTGGCAACATCTGCAGCGAGCTGCCGGACGATATCCCGGTACCGACCTTAATCGAAACGGCAGATAATGAGAGCTTTATTGCTTACAACATGAGCCGGGATCGCGAAGGTGGCAATATCTACCAGCTGGTCGTACTGCGTTCGGGTGAATCCTACCAGTCGTCACTGAACCAGCTGCACAAGCGCACGACTTTCTATCTCGGACTGTTTGTCCTGATCGCGATAGCCTTTCTTATCGCCGCTTTTCACTGGAGCTTCCAGCCACTGCGAAAACTGGCAGCACAGCTGGATCAGATGACCGAAGCCAAGCGGAACAAGCTTGATGATGATTTTCCGATGGAGCTTCAGGACGTTACTCTGGCGCTGAACCGACTTATCCAGATC
The DNA here is from genome assembly GCF_050336885.1 of Photobacterium kasasachensis. Classification (NCBI taxonomy): domain Bacteria; kingdom Pseudomonadati; phylum Pseudomonadota; class Gammaproteobacteria; order Vibrionales; family Vibrionaceae; genus Photobacterium; species Photobacterium kasasachensis. The sequence continues at coordinate 404,605 of NZ_JAKJSH010000006.1, read as the reverse complement.
AGTAACGACCAAAAGGGGCGCTATCGCCACGCGATGGACGATCTGGCCCACAGCCTGAAAACACGGCTAGCCGCTACCAATGCCCTGCTGGATGACAAGGACATCGCCCGTCCCGATCTCAACCAGCGGATCATGGAGCAAATCAGCCAGATGGATGAACTGGTTCAGTACCAGCTCAAACGCGCCATGATGGGCCAACAAGGCCTGCAAAAAGATCAAACCGAGCTAAAACCGGCCGTAGACAGCTTCAGCCGTTTGCTGAGCAAAGTCTACAGCGATAAGAGCGTGAATCTCAGATACTTTTTCGATCTTAAGCTCAAGTTGCCTATCAACCGTACCGACCTGATGGAGCTGCTAGGCAACCTGCTCGAGAACGCTTACCGCTTCTGTATTAGTGAAGTGCGGGTTTGTGTCGATGAACATAATGATTGCTATATGATCCGGATTGAAGATGACGGCCCGGGTGTGTGCGAAGAGATGCGCGAGGCGATTTTCCAGCGCGGAGTCCGTGCCGACCAGCTCAACCCCGGTCAGGGCATCGGCCTGTCAGTCTGCCACGAGATCGTCAAAAGCTATCAGGGCACGATCCATGTCGAGACAGCCAGCATCGAGGGCGCGGCATTTGTGATTCGCATACCCAAGCACTAAGCCTGTTCTTTACCTTGATAAAGCAATTGAACAAGCGGCTCCAATCAAAAAAACCGCCCGAGGGCGGTTTTAAGCTTTCTGGTGTTACCGGCTAAGGTAGCTTGATTAGATATTCTCTACATCAAACTCAACCAGCGGGTTCACATCTGCATCGTAGTCTACAGACTCAATACCGAAACCGAACAGCTTCAGGAATTCATCTTTGTATTCCTGGTAGTCCGCAACCTCAAACAGGTTTTCGTTCGTTACATTTGGCCACAGATCACGGCAGTGCTTCTGGATATCTTCGCGCAGTTCCCAGTCATCCAGGCGCAGACGGTTTTCAGCATCAACTTCTGCCGCGCTTCCGTCAGCCTTGTATAGGCGCTGAGTAAACATACGGTGGATCTGCTCCATGCAGCCCTCGTGTACGCCTTCTTCGCGCATTTTCTTGAATACCATTGCAATATATAATGGCATTACAGGAATTGCAGAGCTTGCCTGAGTGACGACACTCTTCAGTACAGCAACATTTGCCGCGCCGCCAGTTGCAGACAGCTTGTTGTTAAGCTCTGTCGCTGCTCGGTCCAGGTCCATTTTCGCCTGGCCCAGCGCACCATGCCAATAAATTGGCCAAGTAATTTCGGTACCAATGTAGCTGTAAGCAACAGTCTTACAACCGTCAGCCAGCACACCGGCCTCTGACAGAGCATTGATCCACAGCTCCCAGTCCTGGCCGCCCATGACTGTTACCGTATCAGCCACTTCCTGCTCGTTCGCCGGCTCGATGCTTGCTTCAATCAGTACGTCTTTGTTTGTATCAACGGCTGTTGCAGTGTAAGTCTCGCCCATAGGTTTCAGGGTTGAGCGTACCACTTCACCGGTTTCCGGCATCTTACGCACTGGAGACGCCAGTGAGTAAACTACCATATCAATCTGACCAAGATCTTCTTTAATCAGATCAATGACTTTTTGTTTTGCTTCGTGAGAGAAAGCATCACCATTCAGGCTTTTCGAGTAAAGGCCTTCTTCTTTGGCTAACTTGTCGAATGCAGCTGAGTTGTACCAACCTGCTGTACCTGGCTTTTTCTCTGTACCTGGTTTTTCAAAGAACACACCAATGGTCGCCGCACCGCCGCCGAATGCTGCAGCAATACGAGAGGACAGGCCGTAGCCGCTTGAAGAACCCACAACAAGTACACGCTTTGGCGCATCAGCAATTGGGCCCTGAGCCTTGGTATAAGCAATCTGCTCTTTTACGTTCTCTTCACAACCCAGCGGGTGAGTTGTTGTACAAATAAATCCACGAATTTTAGGTTTGATGATCATTTTCAACTTCCCTTACATAGTTGACTGTAGGATAAAAGGTTAATTACAAATTCGCATTAAATTTATGAGCGTAAACGCTAAAAAGGGTAGTGGTTGGAGGTGTTGAACACCACTTTTCGACTCATACTGCCTATTTTTGCACAAATTTCACTCTCTGTAGCCGTCGAAAAAGTGAAAAAAGAAGGGAAGAAGTTCGTTATGCCATTGCGGGAGATCGGCAAACTGCAGATAAAAAAGTGCCACGCAATTGCGTGGCACATGGGAGACACCAGGTTTATCGTTCGTTAGAGAGCAATCGCTCTTAGGCAGCCTTTCCCGGTTGCAAACTACCTTTTTTAAACTGAGCAGCAGCAAAGTGATCAACCTGAATCGCTTTCTGTCTTAGCTGGTCAGCATTGTGCATTTTTTCGACATCCTGATCTGTGACGATACCCGCACTCAAGGCAATTTGTAATTTCTCTGTTAACGAAACCTTGCGCGGGATCTCACCAGACTTGGTTGCCTTGGCAAGTTTACGCTCAATATCCTTTACACCGTGCATGGCAATAAAGGCACGCTCCATAATCGCTACGGGATCGCTGTCCTTCTCTCCGACATAGCACATATGGGTCAAGCGCTCACGATGTGCACCGGGAGTCATTAACAGCTCAGCAATCTTCACCGTAATCTCATCTTTCGGTGCCTGGTAGCGAATCCCCAGCGGGAACAGCAAAGTGCGCAGCAGACGACCAACGCCCTGACGCGGGAAGTTGCTCAGCACTTCGTCAAAGGCCACACCGCATTGATGCAGGCAGTGCTGCAACGCGTAATGTACCATCGGCAAATCATCCTGCTGACGACCTTCGTCTTCGAACCGCTTCAAGGTTGCCGAAGCCAGATATAAATGGCTAAGCACATCACCCAATCGCGCCGATACCAGCTCACGCCGTTTCAGCTCACCGCCCAGGCTCAGCATGGCAAAATCAGCAGCGACAGCCAGTGCCCGGCTCATCCGCGACAAGTGACGGTAGTAAGCCGCCGTTTCACCGCTGACAGGTGATCGGTTAAAGCGGGAACCGCTGAAAGCGTTAAGCAGGGATTTCGACACATTACCAATTGCAAAGCCGATATGCTTCGACAGCAACGTATCGAACTCTTTGGCCCCCTGTTCGGCATCAGGATTGGCAGCCGCCTCCATTTCGCTCAGAACATAGGGATGGCATCGGGTTGCCCCCTGACCGAAGATCATCAGGTTACGGGTCAGGATATTTGCCCCTTCAACCGTGATTGCCACCGGCATGCCGAAATAATGATGACCCAGGTAGTTCATCGGACCCAGCTGAATTGCCCGCCCGGCGTGAATATCCATGGCATCGTTCAGGATTGTCCTGGCCATTTCAGTCATGTGGTACTTGGCTATTGCAGTGACGATACCCGGCTTTTCCCCCATATCCAGCGAACTGGTTGTCAGGGTACGGGACGCTTCCAGCATATAGGTGTAGCCACCGATACGACCCATGGCCTGGGCAACCCCTTCAAAGTTACCAATCGACATACCGAACTGCTTACGCACATAGGCGTACGCCCCGGTGGTTCTGGCTGTCAGGTGACCGACTGCGGTTCCCAATGCCGGCAATGAGATACCGCGACCGGCCGACAGGCACTCCACCAGCATTCGCCAGCCGCGTCCGACATAATCCTGGCCGCCAATGACCCAATCCATCGGGATAAAGACATCCTCTCCGCGAGTCGGGCCATTCATAAAGGCAAGATTCAGAGGATCATGGCGCTCACCGATTTCGACTCCCGGGTGATCTGCAGGGATCAACGCACAGGTAATACCGATATCAGTCTTATCGCCAATCAGGCCATCCGGATCGTGAAGCTTGAAGGCAAGTCCGAGCACGGTAGCGACAGGCGCCAAAGTGATATAGCGTTTATTCCAGCTCACGCGGATACCCAGTACTTCCTCGCCCTGATATTCGCCATAACACACCACCCCCAGATCCGGGATGCCGCCGGCATCAGAACCCGCCTCCGGTCCAGTGAGGGCAAAACATGGAATATCGTCACCATGGGCAAGACGTGGCAACCAGTAGTCTTTCTGATCCTTAGTACCGTAATGGGACAGCAATTCACCCGGGCCGAGAGAGTTCGGCACCATGACACACACCGCGGCACTCAGGCTACGAGTCGCAATACTGGTCACAATTGTTGAGTTGGCGTGGGCGGAAAAGTTCAACCCACCGTATTCTTTACCAATGATTAATGAGAAGAACTTTTCTTTACGCAAGTATTCCCAGACGTCAGGCGGCAAATCCCGGTCTTCCTGAACAATCTGGTAGTCATCAAGCATATCAAGCAGTGTTTTCAGCTTGGTGTCGATAAAAGCCTGCTCTTCATCGCTGAGCGATGGCTTCGGGTAGTTCAGCAACGTATTCCAGTTGGGAGAACCGCTGAATAGCTCCCCATCCCACCATACGCTTCCGGCCTCCATGGCCTCGCGTTCGGTATCAGACAGTGGCGGCAGTACTTTCTTAAACATCTTAAATGCGGGATCACTGAGGTAGCGTTTTCGCATGTTGGTTAACGTGCTCATGTTTCAGGTCCTTTTGTCTCATTTGTCGTTATTGGTTTTATGTCACTTATCGTGTTCCTGTCGGCTCTTCTTGCACAAGCAAGAGCGGTTGTTCAATGGGTGCAGCAACGCCGGCAGCCAGGTAAGGCACCAGTCGTTCAATCAAGTCTTCAGTCGTTACCGTGCGGGAGAAGTCACTTTCGGCAATTTCACACAAGGCGGTCGTCGAGGCCATGGTGAAAACAGAAGCTCCCAGGGTGAAATGCAATCGCCAGAATAAGGTTTCGGGATCCAAAGAGGGGTTGGCGCGGCATACCGCCGTGGTAAACAATTGCAGCACGTCTTCATAGCGGGTAAGAATGAACCAGCGTAGGTGCCCCTGAACATCGGTATACCCCCGGCCGATAAGAGACATGAAGATTGTCGCGCCTTTCTGACGGTAGTCGTTCAGGTTGATCAACGGTGTTTTCACGCAACGAAAGACATCTTCCATTGAAAAATCGTCACGTGTCAGCAGCACTTCCAGCTCAGCTTTCAGGGCAGGCATAAACTCTTCCAGATAACGGCTCAGCACCGCTCTGACCAAGGTTTTCTTATCGCCGTAATGATAATTTACCGAGGCTAGGTTAACACCGGCCTTACTGGTTATGGTCCGCAATGACGTTTCTTTGAAGCCATGTTCTGCAAACAACAGCTCTGCCGCATCAAGGATACGGCTTTTGGTTTCTCCTTTTCCCGCCATTTTCATTCACCTGTATTAAACACATGTTTAAACTTTACATCTCATTAATATTTTTAACAAGACACAAATAAATTCGAATGAGTCATTTGGGGCTCAAAACCCACATGAATCAGCCAGTCTGTGACGCTGATCGCCAATTTTTGTAGAATGAGAAAAGAGAAGTACCACACCCAATCACGTTAAAAACTTGTTAAATCAACAACTAATATACCACCAGAATGATGAAAGCATATTTACTTGGGCAGCAGAGAAAAAATAATAAGAAAAAATGCCATTTAACGGGAACAAAAAAACAGATCGTGGGTCATATATTATGCCACTGCTTTTTCTTAGAAGACTTTCTTCAGAGCCCGTCACCTAATGGAGATGGGCTTTCTTTATTCTGGCGGCCGATCACCAAGACCGAGCCGAACGTTCAGAGACTGCAACCTAGCTTTCCTCTCCCCTGGTATCGCTGCTAGCAACAAATACAGACACTGGAAAAAATTTGATCGATTTTTTGAAATTTAAGGAACCAACGCAAAAACGATCAGTCATATATAGTGACATTAAGATTAAAGACACATTATTTTGTTAGCTGGCCGCCAAGCAAGCCTTCTTTCTTTAATCTAACAATGCCACTGCTGCTAAACTCCTAATTGTGTAAATAGAGCCTTTGCCCGCTGACTTTCAGCGGGCTTTTTTTATATGTCGTGATATAAGATGCTGTTATTACTGTCGCTAAACACTGTACTGCTCTTACCTACTACCGTTCCGACAGCTATTGAGCTTTAGCTCTATTAAAAAACAAAAAAAATTAATCTTTTTTTGAACCATTCCTTTTTATGCCAGTCATAACTAATGACATTCACATTAATGGAGAGTTAACCAACACTTTTCATTAATCAACAATGCCACTGCTGCTAAACTCCTAATTGTGTTAAGGATTTAACCCGCTGAATTTTCAGCGGGCTTTTTTTTGCCTATTGAACAAGTTTGAAATACGATCCTCGTTCTCACTTGTTACTCACTTCTTGCAATTAAGACAGAAGCAAGCCTGAAATGTATTAGTAATCACACTGGCAATTACATCTGAGCAAATCAAAAACAGGCCATAAAACACACTAACTATAAGTAAATAAAGCGTTTATAGAAAGCCGATACTATTTTTTTAATTTTTTTTGAACCTTACTGAGTTGGCACAGTCATATTAAGTAAGATTAATGTTATCGGCTCTGTATATGTAAGGTCATATCTCGAGCAGGTAATTATTGATTGCCACTGCTGCTTTAACTCCTATTCATATAATGGAATGTTGCGCTGAGCCTTTTCTCAGCGCTTTTTTTTGCGTAATTTCTAATATACCCAAGCTACCTCAGATGCATCAGTCGTACTCGGGGCTCATCGCCATCAGATCGGGGTGTGTCAACGCGAGCCCCAATACAGCAAATGTCTGCTCTGCGTTGATCTCCTTTCCCTGCACGACAACCGAAGGCGCAAAATCAGGCAAAGGCAAACCTGCCAGCGTCGCCATTTTCGTATAATAGACTTGCCGTGTCGGATGACTCGGCGCAGCCAGATGCAACACTGACTGAGTTGGCCAGCATGCAATCACGCAGCTGATTGCCTGGATACAATCATCAAGATGCACCAGATTCACAGGCTCAGCACCATTAGCCAACGCTGTGCGGCCAGACAGGAATTTCACCGGATGACGATCCGGCCCAATCAAGCCTGCAAGCCGTAGGACAACAACCTCTTCCCCCCATTGATCATGAAGCCACTGTTCAAGCAACCGATGCGCCTTGCCGCTCGCAGTGTCCGGCACAGGTGCCGTAGATTCCGTAACTTCTCCTGCGACGCTGCCATAAACGGAGGTTGTACTGATGAATATTACCCGTTTGCAGCCATGCGCCTGAGCGGCAGCCGACAAGCTTTTTATCTTCGCAACAAAAGCTGCATCAGCGCCTTCCCCCCTACCGGGCGGAACATTGATAACTAATACGTCTGTATTGAAAAAGTCAGCATGTTGCCCCTGTCTTCCATCGCAGTTTTCAGCCTGTGGATTTTCGATCGGAAGCGATAATTCAACACCATGAATGCCGACAGCAGCTAGCTGGCTAATCCGGTTTCGATCCCGGCTGGTACCATATGTCTCATAGCCGTTTTGAACCAAATGCTTTGCCAGAGGCAACCCGAGCCACCCGCAGCCGCATATACTCACCTTCATCATTGATCCCTCTTCAAATGCAACAAAAGACATAAAATAACTACGGTTATTTATTTCGATCTGTAAATTAATTCCTTACAAATGAAAATAAACAACACAAATCCTCGAATAATTCGCGCATAACAGGCATTTTTCTAAAAAAATTTTTCAGAACTGAAAGGAAAAATTCGATCCCTGTCAAACTATAATAAAAAGTAAAAGCTATATTCATCGATTTGCTAGGAGCATATCCATAAAAAGTAGTATAGTTTCACCAAATTGGCTTCGTGAACCCATGAAGGCCTCTAATGAAATTCAGTAACGAAGCGCGGTAATCGCTATGAATACCCTAGAGAAAATTCAAAAGAACTTAGATAACTTCAGCAAATCCGAACGTAAGGTTGCTGAAGTAATCATCGCGTCACCACAGACAGCGATTCACTCCAGTATTGCGACACTGGCCAAAATGGCTGATGTCAGTGAGCCTACCGTGAACCGTTTTTGCCGTCGCCTTGATACCAAAGGTTTTCCGGACTTTAAACTGCACCTCGCACAAAGCCTTGCAAACGGAACACCTTACGTTAACCGTAACGTTGAAGAAGACGATGGTCCAGACGCCTATACATCGAAAATTTTTGAATCAACCATGGCTTGCCTGGATGTTGCCAAAAATAGCCTTGATCCGATGCAGGTTAACCGTGCCGTTGACTTGCTGACCCAAGCGAAGAAAATTTCATTCTTCGGACTCGGCGCTTCGGCTTCTGTTGCCCACGATGCCCAGAATAAGTTCTTCCGCTTTAACATTCCTATCGTCTGTTTCGATGATATTGTTATGCAACGCATGAGTGTGATCAACTGCACTGACGGCGATGTGGTTGTGATGATTTCGCATACCGGTCGCACGAAGAGCCTGGTAGAAATCGCCCGTATGGCACGTGAGAACGGTGCAACAGTAATTGGTATTACAGCCAAAGACTCGCCGCTAGATCGTGAGTGCTCGCTCTCTATCTGTCTTGACGTACCGGAAGATACTGACATCTACATGCCAATGGCTAGCCGTGTGGTTCAGATGACTGTCATTGATGTGCTGGCGACCGGCTTTACTCTACGCCGAGGCGCCGGATTTCGCGAAAACCTCAAGCGAGTGAAAGAGTCCCTGAAGGACTCACGTTTCTCGAAAGAAGGCATCGCGTAACGGCTGCATCACTCTACCAGCCTGCATACCCTAAAAGCATGAACCGTAACCTGTTCATGCTTTTTTATTCACCCCACTCCCCAGAAAACCAGCACGTCCTTCAACTCAACGAGCAACACACTACACTTATTACAGTTCAGCAATCCCCCGCAAGCCCGTATGAATGGCATCAGTTCACGCCAAAGCGGCCTGACTGATTATTCTTGCGGCCCCGGGAAGCAAATACAACAGCTTGAATGACAATGAAAATTTATTCATAAACTTTTCATCTTGACTTGGTAGTTTCTTACAATTACTTGATTGAGAACAGCGCCGTAAAGCGCTATCGTGTAGTAAAGTTTCATCCACATTCAATGTGGCTTGATTATCTAAAAATCATCGTTTCATTGTCTTCCACAACATAAAGATGGAGTTTCCAATGTCTGAAAGGCTAAGACGTACAAAAATCGTGACGACCCTGGGTCCTGCGACTGATCGCGATAACAATCTAGAGAAAATTATCGCAGCCGGTGCCAACGTCGTCCGAATGAACTTCTCGCATGGTAGTCCTGAGGATCATATCCAGCGGACTAAAACTGTACGTGAAATTGCCGCGAAGCTTGGTAAACATGTCGCGATTCTTGGTGATCTTCAAGGTCCGAAAATCCGGGTTTCTACTTTCAAAGACGACAAAATCGAGCTGGCCATCGGCGAGACTTTTACCCTCGACAGCGACCTGCCTAAAGGCGAAGGCAATCAGCAAGCCGTTGGTCTGGACTATAAAGAATTACCCAAGGACGTTATCCCGGGCGATATCCTGCTCCTTGACGATGGCCGTGTTCAACTACGTGTGACAACCGTAGATGGTAACAAAGTTCATACCGAGGTAACTGTAGGCGGTCCGTTGTCCAACAACAAGGGCATCAACAAAAAAGGCGGCGGTCTGTCTGCCGAGGCGCTGACCGACAAAGACAAAGCCGATATCGTGACCGCTGCGGCAATGAAAGTTGACTATCTGGCCGTTTCTTTCCCGCGCAACGGCGAAGACATGAAGTACGCCCGCCTGCTGGCGACTGAGGCCGGTCTGGAAGCGAAACTGGTGGCCAAGGTTGAGCGTGCCGAGTCCGTTGCGACTACCGAGGCAATGGATGACATCATCATGGCTTCCGATGCCGTAATGGTTGCACGTGGTGATCTCGGTGTAGAGATTGGCGACCCGGAACTTGTCGGCGTCCAGAAGAAACTGATCCGCCGCGCTCGCAGCCTGAACCGTACCGTGATCACAGCCACGCAGATGATGGAGTCGATGATCACCAGCCCTATGCCAACACGTGCAGAGGTCATGGACGTAGCGAACGCCGTGCTTGACGGGACTGATGCGGTAATGTTGTCAGCCGAAACAGCAGCAGGCCAATACCCGGAAGAAACCGTCAAGGCAATGGCAAGCGTGTGTGTCGGTGCCGAGAAAGAGCCGAGCATTAACGTGTCTAACCACCGCCTGGCCCGTACGTTTGCCTCGTCGGAAGAAACCATCGCCATGTCTACCATGTATGCAGCCAACCACATGGAAGGTGTCAAGGCGATGATTACCATGACGGAATCAGGCCGTACACCGCTGATGATGTCACGTATATCATCTGGTTTGCCTATCTATGCTATGTCACGCAACGAAAGCACGCTAAACCGTTCAGCCCTATACCGAGGTGTTACTCCGATCTATTTCGATCGTGACAGCGATGCAGGACTGGCGGCGGCAAAACATGCCATCGCGGTACTGAAAGAGCAAAACTACCTGAAAGAAGGCGATCTGGTCATCATCACTCAAGGTGACGAAATGGATATTGTTGGCTCGACCAACAACATGCGTATTCTGACAGTAGAATAAACTCTGCCAACCGTGTTCGCCCCTCCCCTTTATGGGGAGGGAACAGGACCACGCGCGCGCGATCGCTGTATCTGGTCCCCGTCCTTTCAGGTAATGAAACCAGATGGGATTATTCCTGTCGCAAGCGGTTACTGCTTAGGCGGGATCCAATTGGGGTTGATGCGCGAGGTCAGAACATGGTCTTCCCAACGGCCATTAATCAGCAAATAGTCCTTCGCCTCACCTTCTTTTCTAAAGCCGGCGGCATCGAGCACCGCAGCACTTTTTTGATTCCTCGGCATATAGGCAGCCATGACCCGGTGGAAATGCTGCTGCTCAAACATCCACTCTACCGTTGCCTCAAGCGTTTTCCGCATTATTCCTTGCCCCTGGCAGCGCTCATCAAGTGAGTACCCGACATGGCAGGCAAAGAACGGATGTCTGACCAAATTGCTGTAGTTGATCACTCCGCAAATATCATCAGACCCCGGTTTCACGATAATAAAATAATAAGCCAGTTTGTGCTTATGTAGCTCCGCAAGCTGACCGAGGCGCTTATCCCAGCCAGACTCGGTGAAGAAAGCCTCCTCGCGCAGCGGCTCCCAGGGCTGCAGGAATGCTCTGTTCCTTTGATAGTAGGCTGCAATCAAGGGAGCATCCCTTGTGGTGATAAGTCGTACCTTAAGCTCATCCACCGTGATGCTCGGAGAACGATTAATAATTGAATGAAACAACAGTACCTCACGTTAGATTAGGGCCCAATAATAAAACGTTACCACACGCATCGTGCCGACAACATACTTTTAGTCATTTCATAAATGAATGACCAGCATAACATTTTGCCCGCAAAGCCAACTTGTATACGGTTTTCTGAGCTATGATTGGATCAGCTAGCGCTTCCGCCAAGTAGTAATTCTTCAAATGACAGTGATTGATTATGTATTATGACTACCTTGATACGGTATTAGGAAAAATCTATTTACTTGCAGACAACCAGGGGCTCAGGCAACTAACAGTAGGGAGCGGTGGCTTTTGCCCTGATTCCAGCTGGGAACACAGTCCGGAATTCATGCAACAATTCACCTCCCAGCTCAAGGAATACCTTCAAGGACAACGCAAAACCTTCACCCTTTCCCTCGCCCCCCAAGGCACATCCTTTCAACAACAAGTCTGGCAAGCAATCACCGAAATCCCGTTTGGCACATGCCTCTCTTACCAGCAAATTGCCGATAAAATTCACCAACCCGCAGCGGTGCAGGCCATCGGCATGGCCAGGAACGTCAACCCGATCCCTATTATTATCCCCTGTCACCGGGTTCAGGGAGACAACCACCAGCAAACTAATTGCCGCTACGGTCAAGATATGACACTGCAGTTACTGGCACTCGAGTCGGGCAAGTTGACATTATTGCAGCCCATATAAGAAAAGGAGGCAAACGCCTCCTTTAATATTAAGTCGTTAAGCTACACCTAATTAGTGCTTGCCAATGCCGTATTCACGCAGTTTATTGGCAACAGCAGTATGCGAAACCCCCAGCCGTTTTGCCAGTTTACGGGTCGACGGATAGCTGCGATAAAGGTTGTTCAGGATCCCCGACTCATAGCGCTTCATGATCTCGTCCAAAGAGCCATCCAGCGTCTCGTCACTAATAACACTGGCCGTTTCGTTTTCCGGTAGCTGGACATCGTCCACAGTCACTTCGGTGCCGTCTACCTGCGTCATGGCACGGAACAGAACATTTCGTAACTGCCTGATATTCCCCGGCCATGCATACTGGCTAAGGTATTGCGCCAGTTCATCCGAAATAACCGGCTTCGGCTGTTGCATCTCCTGCGCAAACTGGGCCAGAAACAGCTCGGCCAGCGAGACAATATCACCGGTACGCTCACGCAGCGGCGGCACGACAAGAGCCAGTACATTCAGGCGGTAATACAAATCTTCCCGGAACTCACCGCTAGCAACCAAATCAGGCAATTTCTTCTGTGTCGAGCAAATTACCCGGACATCAACCTTCATTTCTTTTTCTTCGCCTACCCGGCGGAACGTGCCGTCCTGCAGGAAGCGAAGCAGTTTGATTTGCAGATGTGCCGACATTTCGCCCACTTCATACAGGAAAACGGTACCGCCGTCTGCCTGCTCAAATATCCCCTTCTTGCCCGGCTCTGTGGCACTGCCTGCAAAACCAAACAATTCGGTTTCGGCGGCGTTATCCGGCATCGAGACGCAGTTCACCAGCAAAAATGGTTTGTCACGTCTCAGAGAGCGGCGGTGGCAAGCGCGAGCCAGCATTTCCTTACCGGTGCCGGTTTCTCCCTGGATCAACAAGGGAGCGTCCAGCAGTGAAAGCTTCTTGGCCTGGGCAAGCAAATGCTTGAATCGAGAAGACTGCCCGACAAAGTGCTCAAAGCCGTTGTCGCTGCTGATCTCCCGCATCGCGACAGGCATTTTCGCTTCAGACAAAGACTTGAGCAGGATAACAGCGCTGGCCAGTACCTGCTTTTCACTTTCGTCGGCAACATACACCGGCATGATCTCCATCATGTAGTCCAGTCCGGAGAGCACGATCATTTCACTACGCTTGGCCGCCTCTTCTTTTTCTAGCCAGCGATGGAAATTAAACCCAAGCAGCGTCTGAATGCCTTCACCAAGAATGTCACCGCGAGTTTTGCCCATCAGCAACTCGGCAGCATCATTGGCAAGATCAACCTTACCTTGCAAGTTAATTGAGAAAAACGGATCAGGCAGGGTCTCCAGCAATGCCTTCAGCTCTTTGTGCTCGCGCTCGCTCGGCATAAACTGGATCTTGCGGACATCGGTCACACCGTCCAGCTGGCGGATTTGCGACATCAGCTGACTAAACTGCTCGAACTCGATCTCCGGGCAGTTGAGGTAGATAATCCCTATTCGATCAATTTCAATACCCCGTAAATCTATCTGCTGACTGGTCAGAATATCCAGTAGCTCGCGGGTCATACCAAGTCGGTCTTCACAATTGACTTGTAGCCTCATATCACACGCCTTCTCAATTACTTTTCTTACAAGGTGTCAGGAATTGTTGACACTGAAGAAGTGTGCGCCTTCACTGTAAACGAGTCAAGTTCGCAATGGTGCATGATGAGAGGTTGGACAATAGCGGGAGGCGAGTTTGACCATTTAGTCGCCACATCAGCAATATAGCTCGGGGAATATCTTGCAGTTAAGGTTAAGCGGGGACAGGTTTAGCCATGCGGAAGGGCCCACATGGCTATTTACTTTACTGGTTATTTCGCGTCTTTCTGCTGACGAGTCAAGCGCAAGACCAAATCTTTGCGGATTTCACTTAACTTCGGTTGCTGGTCAGGCTGCCAAGGCAGCGGTCGCATCAAGCTGATCGCTTTGAGTCCCAGGCGTCCGGTCAGCAGTCCGACACCGACACCTTGCGCCACCCGTGTCGACATCCGGCCGGCCAGGTCCATCGACAACATATCCATGCCAGTATCGGCAATCATCTCGCTGGCACCAGCAACGGCCATGTTGGCAAGTACCAACTTAACAAGCTTGATCCTCGACCAGTACCCCAACTCAACGCCATAGACAGCCGATACCTGATCAATCAGTTTGAAGTTCCGCCACGCCACCAGCAGCATATCGGCAACGGCCAGCGGACTCACCGCCACCATCACCGCGGCCTCGCTGGCATATTTGGCCACGAGACGGCGGGCCAGCTTATCCTGATGGGTCAGCACCATCTGATCATAAAGCTGCAACACCTCACGGTCGTTATGTGTCGCCGCCAGCGACTGCATCCAGCGGTCATAGCCGACATGATCGTCACGAATTGCACTCTGTCTCGCCAACTTGGTACAGAACGCCTTGCCCTGACCAATGCTGTCGGCTTCCAACAGTGCCTGCGCCTGCTCCCGCTCGGACTGGCGGTGTTTCAGGCGGCGAAGCTTGAACAGCTCACTGCCAATAGCCGTAATCCCTGTGGCTGCCACAGCGGCGATAATCGTGCTCCAGCCAAGTGCCAGCCAGTCGGCACTTTGGTAGGCAGTGACAACATAGTCCAGCGTCTGCCAGCCAGCCATTGCCGCTGCCGCAACCAGGAGCCCCTTAAACCAACGCCCGCTACGCTTGGGCTTGCTGGCGAGAGTCTGCGCCAGCTGCTCCTCGACATCGGGCTCAGAGGCAGTGTCCGGCAAGAAAGCCTCATCCTCGGCAAACTGCTGCTGGGCAGTCAGCTCCTGCTCCGCTGTCGATGCCGCCTGTTCAGGCTCATCAAATAATATTTTCGCTTTATAAGGTTGAGTCATCGCAATTTATCTCCCAACAGATATTCCAGTGCTTTATCCATTCTGATGTGAGGCAAAGGCTCATCGCTCTGGATGTCCAACGGACGGAAATTAACAAAATCAAAACCATACTGCTGCCAGTAGGTGTCATTCGGCAAACGGCGCGGCACTTCCCCCGGAAACAGCATCTGTGCCTGTCCACTCAGGGTATGCCCACGCAGTGCAGGCACCTGTTGCCCCTGATGGGAGACAAACCCCGGCTCTGTGGCCTGAATCGACGACAAGCTCACACAGTCCATTTTGATCCCTTCAAACGATGCCGTCTGCCAGGCGTCGTTGACTATCTGCTGGAGCAAGCTGACCAGATTGGGATGCTGCTCCGGCGTGACGTGATCAGCCTTGGTCGCAGCAAACAGCACCTTGTCGATTCGCGGTGAAAACAGCCTGCGCAACAACGAACTGCGGCCGTACTTAAAGCTCTGCATCAGCTGATCCAGCGCCTGGCGCATATCATTGAATGACTCGGGTCCGGCATTGAGCGGCTGCAGGCAATCAACCAGAATGATCTGGCGATCAAACTTGGAAAAATGCTCGCGATAAAACGCTTTAACGACGTGTTGCTGATAATACTTATAGCGGCTCTTTAGCATCCCGAAATTGCTATGCTCGTCTGCCTGCTGCAACTGGGCTTCGGTGTACTTGTCAGCCCAGACAAACGGGAAGAACTGCAGAACCGGCGCGCCGGCCAGCTCGCCGGGCAGTACAAACCGCCCCGGCTGTACCCAGTGCAATCCCCCTTCGGCCTTGCACTTGTACAGGTATTCGGTAAAAACGGCTGACAGCCGCTCAATCAAGGCCTCGTCAGCCGGTGCCAGCGGGTCAAAGCCCTCGGCCACCTCCAGCCAACTTTGCGCCAGTTCGCTACGCTTGCCCTTTAACAGTTTAGCCTGCTGCTGCGACCAGCTAAGATAGTCCATCTCCAGCAGGGGCAGGTCCAGCAGCCACTCTCCCGGGTAATCGACAATATCCAGATACAGGGTCGCGGTATCCTGCAGCAGTTTCATTGGCCCCTTTTGCGGCTTGTAGCGCAAAGCCAGCCGGGTCTGGCTGACATCCCGAGTGGGGTCCGGCCACATCGGCGGAGAGTCCAGCAGTGCACTCACTCCTTCGTCATAACCAAACTTGGGGACGTGCATGTCTACCTGCGGCACGCGTTTGGCGCCGAGAAGATGGCCTTCCCGCACTGCTGAAAACAAAGGAAGCCTCGGGTTGGTACTCACATGAAGCAACTGATTAACAAGCGACGTTATAAAAGCTGTCTTACCCGCACGAGACAATCCCGTCACCGCCAGACGCACGTGGCGATCCAGGCTGCGGTTCACTAACTTGTTTAACTCGTTACCAATTCGATTCATATTTCTTCCTAACTCATTACTCTATAAATAGAATACCAACCCCAAAATTAACCACCGATGAATACCTTCGTCCGGATAGATTCAGCACAGGGGAATAAGCAAACAGTAAAAAGCAGGCATAAGGCCTGCTTCAGGAATAACTTTTCGGCAAGATGTCAGCACGTACTCAGAGGTTTTTAAACTCTCTGGCAACCTTGAATGCCGAAGAGGTGACATAGGCCTCCATGTGACGCAAATCCTTTTCCATGCCATCCAGTTCGGCTTCGACATTGCTTAAGATTTGCTCAGGAGAAAGCCCGGCCTGCCAAGGCTTCTGCTTGACGGTATGTTCCCGGTAGATGTATTGCTGCTCTCTGCGCTCCTCCGGCATTTTATCCAGAATCAAGCTTGCCGCGATATACGCCACGATGGCAAAGAACCCGAACCCTAGCAAGAAAGCGGACACAGCCAGGATCCTAACCAACCAGATTTCCATACCGAAGTATTCAGCAACACCCGCACAAACCCCGCTTATCTTTCCGTTCTGCGGATCTCTATACAAGGTTTTACTCATCGGCGTTGCCTCCACTGCGGTGCTTCCGCATCTAGAATCTGCTCCAGCGTTTTGATGCGATCCTGCATCTGCTCTGCACGCATCACAAGGGTTTGCAGCTGTTCATGTTCTTCGCCAGATAGCCCCTGAGTAGCATTACGTTGACCACGGTAGTGCAGAATCAACCATAGCGGCGCAACAAAAATTAAGAACGCCATCAACGGCCATACTATCCAACCCATAAATTACCTCCATCCTCGTTTCGTGCAGAACCCAATATTGTCACTATCTTACTCTTTATCCTTGATATTTGCCTTCATGCGTTCAAGTTCTTTCTCAATTTCGTCCTGCGCCTGAAGATCGGCAAATTCCTGCTCCAGGTTTTTACCACGACCAATGCTGTAGCTATCGGCTTCGGCTTCCATTTCATCAATACGACGCTCATACTGTTCAAACTTAGACAGGGCCTCATCTACCTTACCGGTATCTAGCTGACGGCGGACTTCGCGACGGTTGCCTGCTGCCTGATGGCGTGTCACCAACGCCTGCTGACGAGCGCGGGTTTCCTGCAGCTTACGCTCCAGCTCGGCCACTTCACCGCTCAACTTATTGATAGTCTCTTCAACCAACTTATACTCTTCGTTAAGCGTTAGCACCACATCACTGAGTTTTTGTTTTTCGATCAACGCGGCACGCGCCAGATCGTCACGGCCTTTCTGTAGCGCCAGGCTCGCTTTCTGCTGCCAGTCATCAATCTGTACCTGCAGTGAGTCGATACGACGCTGCAGCTCTTTTTTGTCTGCCAATGCCCGAGCTGACGAAGTGCGTACTTCAACCAGCGTATCTTCCATTTCCTGGATGATAAGACGGATCATTTTCTGCGGATCCTCAGCCTTATCCAGCAATGAGTTGACGTTTGCATTGACGATATCTGCAAAGCGAGAAAAAATGCCCATATTGAATCTCCTTAATACGTTAATCCGCGTTGGTTCCTAGGCCTACATGCTAGGTTGTTGTAATTACTCTACACTAAGCACTGTATCAAGCTCTGTGCCAACTTTTTGTCTTATATTTATCAATAGCTTAGCTTTGCAATCCCTAACTCCCAATGCTATGGTGTGAACAAGTACGCCAATAGTTAGCGAGATTGACCATGCAAAAAACAGATAACCTTATCGGTGAGTCAGAATCATTTCTTGCCGTGCTCGATCAGGCCTCCCGCCTCGCCCCGCTCAACCGCCCTATCCTTGTCCTGGGTGAACGGGGCACAGGTAAAGAGCTTATTGCCCAGCGCATTCACTACCTGTCCAAGCGCTGGGACCAGCCATTGGTCACGCTAAACTGTGCTGCATTGAGCGAAGGGGTTATCGATTCCGAGCTGTTTGGCCATGAAGCCGGATCCTTTACCGGTGCAAAAGGCCGCCACCAGGGGCGCTTCGAGCGTGCCGAGGGCGGAACCCTGTTTCTGGACGAGCTGGCCACGGCACCACTTGGCGTACAAGAAAAACTGTTACGCGTTATCGAATACGGCGAATACGAACGAGTCGGCGGCAGCAAAACCTGCCAGGCCAACGTACGCCTTATCTGCGCGACCAACGAAAACCTGCCCCAGTTGGCCGAAGAAAGAAAATTCCGCGCCGATTTGCTTGACCGGCTGGCCTTCGACATTATTCATTTACCGCCGCTTCGCGAACGTCGCGAGGATATTTTGCCGCTGGCCGAATACTATGCGGTCCGCATGTGCCGGGAGCTCAACTATAGCTTCTTTGCCGGCTTCACCCCGGCCGCGAGACAGGAATTGCTCGACTATCACTGGCCGGGCAATATTCGCGAGCTCAAAAACGTCATTGAGCGTTCAGTGTTTCGGCATGCCCTGGAAGGAGAGGCCGTTGATCACATCATTATCGATCCTTTTCATGCCCCCTGGCACGACAAGCCCGTCGAGAAACCTGCCGAAGAACCGTCTGCGCTTGCAACGGCAGCAGTGGACTTTCCGCTCGACTTTCGCCAGTGGCAGCAGGATCAGGAAATCACGGTTATTCGCCAGGCCTTGGAACAGGCTAAATTTAATCAGCGAAAAGCCGCTGAGCTATTAGGTTTAAGCTACCATCAACTTAGAGGGCTGCTGCGCAAATACCAGCTGGTCGGCCATTCGGAGTAAGCCCCAAAAGTCCTTTTTTGCCCTGACAAAAGACAGCCGCATAGGCAATAGCACTAAGTAATAGAAGGTTATTTTAGGAGATAGCTTGGTGACTGTGATGGATAATGTTAAATTTAGCCACTTGTTTTCAAAAAAATCCTTTTCTTTATGAGCGCCTATACTCGTCTACTGCTTGCGTGCTTTGGACTGTTCAGCCTTATCGGCTGCTCGGAGCCACACCAAGACAGCAATATTCGTAGCCGCGGCTTCGTTTATTGCGGGCAAGATACGCCGACGACCTTTAACCCCCAACTTATTGATGGCGGACTGACCGCGGATACGCTGGCAGCACAGATCTTCGATCGCCTGTTACTGCTCGATCCGATCAGCCACCAGCCGCTTCCGTCGCTTGCCCGCAGCTGGTCTGTCAGTGATGATGGCCTCGAATATACCTTCAACCTGCGTAAAGGCATCGAGTTTCAGAGCACGAACTGGTTCAAACCGACCCGTCAGCTCAATGCCCAGGATGTCGTATTCAGTTTCAGGCGCATTATCGACCCCGGCCACCCCTTCCACAAGGTCTCCGGTGGCCGCTATCCCTGGTTCGAGAGCCAGGGCTTTAGTAGCCTGGTTGATAACATCGAGGTCGTAGACTCTCATACGGTGAAGTTTACCCTTGCCCGCCCGGACAATGCTTTCCTGTCTAACCTGGCGACCACCTATGCGGTTATTCATTCACAAGAATATGCCCAGAGCCTGTTAAAAGCCGGTAAACTGCATCAGCTGGACATGAAGCCAATCGGCACCGGACCGTTTTACCTGTCGCAATATCTGCCCAACGACCTGATCCGGCTGGTCCGCCACTGGGGCTACTGGCAAGGCGCCGCCCCGATGGAGCAGGTCGTCTTTGACATCTCGTCTCGCGGTACCGGCACCCTGGCAAAACTGCTTAGCAAAGAATGCGATGTCCTCTCGTCCCCTGTTGCCAGCCAGTTGCCGGTGATCAGCAACAGCGAGGAGTTTGAACTTATTGCCCAGACCGGGATGAATGTGGCCTTTGTTGCCCTCAATAACAGCAAATCCGAACTGAAAGATCCGCGGGTTCGCAAGGCCATCAACCTGGCCATCAATCGCGAAAACTTGCTCAATTCGGTTTACTACGGCACCGGCACCAAGGCAAAAAGCATTCTGCCGCCAATGTCCTGGGCCTATAACCACAGCAGCAAAGCATTGGATTACGACCCGGTTAAATCTCTGGCACTGCTCAAGCAGGCCGGTTTTGACAAAAACCTTAGCCTGACGATGTGGGTACCGCTCGAACCGAGGCCTTATAACCCAAGCCCGAGAAAAACCGCCGAGCTGATACAGGCCGATCTCAATGCCGTAGGTGTTCAGCTGAAAATTTTATCGCAAGACACCCTTAGCAGGCTGAGCTCAACGGTTGCAACGAACAGCGACATGGTGCTCACCGGCTGGATTGCCGACAATGGTGATCCGGACAACTTCCTTCGTCCGCTGCTGTCATGCAGTGCCAAGAGCGCCGGGTTAAACGTTGCCAATTGGTGCAACCTCGGATTCGATAATCTGCTCGAGCTGGCGTCGCGCACCAACAAGCTCGAACAGCGCGTCGACTACTACCATCTGGCACAGGATATCTTAGATACAGAGGTACCCATTATTCCACTGGCTCACGGTGTCCACTTCCAGGTTCACCATCAGTCTCTGGGTGGGTTACAAATGAGTCCCTTTGGTACTCGCTCATTCTCCAGTGTTTACCGCAGCGAGTGACATCATGTTTATTTATACTATTCGCCGTTTGAATCTGTTCATGATCACCATGGCTATTTTGACCATGGTCGGTTTCAGCATTCTCCGCCTCGATCACAGCTCGCTCTGGAGCAACCAGCCATTCTGGAGTGGTTGGTTCACCTATATCGACAATCTGCTCGTGGGCAACCTGGGGCTGAACCAACATGGTTCGCCGGTACTGCTTGACGTGCTGACGGTCTTCCCGGCGACGCTCGAGCTATGTTTCTTTGCCTTCACCCTATCACTGCTGGCTGGTATCCCGCTAGGAACCCTGGCCGGCGTGAAACGTGGCCGCTTAATCGATACCTCAATTTCATCCCTGGCCCTGGTCGGCTACTCCATCCCGCTATTCTGGCTGGCAGTATTGCTGATCATGCTCTTTTCACAGCAGCTTGGCTGGCTGCCCGTGGCCGGACGCTACAGCGTCCTCTATGAAATTGACCATGTGACCGGCGTTGCCCTGATTGATGTCCTGCTCTCTGACAAGCCGTACCGCTCGGAAGCCCTGATGGACACTATCCGCCATCTGATCCTCCCGACCTTGGTACTGGCAATGGCACCGACCACCGAGGTGATCCGCCTGACCCGCACCTCGGTGGCCGAAGTGATGAACCAGAACTTCATTAAAGTCGCGCAGACCAAGGGCCTGTCGATGTTCGAAATTATCATGCGCCATGTCCTGAAGAATGCGATTCCGCCGATCATCCCGAAACTCGGCATGCAGTTTTCGACCATGATGACGTTTGCGATGCTGACCGAATCAATCTTCAACTGGCCGGGCATTGGCCGCTGGCTGCTCAATGCTATCTCCGAGCAAAATTATGTCGCAATTCAGGCCGGTGTCATTACTGTCGGTAGCTTTATCCTGATTGCCAACATTCTGTCAGATCTCACTGGCGCCGTTGTTAACCCGCTTGTCAGAAAGGAATGGTATGCTATCAAATAACATCTACCAGGAGCAGAAAATCCCGACTCAGTGGGAGCGGGCCTGGCAAAACTACCGGGCCAATTCGCTGGCCATGTTCGGGCTGTGGTGTCTGCTTTTCCTGCTGATTGTTACCCTCAGCGCGCACTTTATCATCCCCTACGCGCCCAACCAGCAGGTAGGCGAACTCTTGATGCCGCCATCGTGGGATCCGAGCGGCCATGTCGAGTTTTTCTTCGGTACCGACGATCTCGGCCGTGACATACTGAGCCGACTGCTACTGGGCACCCAGCTAACCTTCGGCTACGCACTGCTCATTGCCTTGGCATCCAGTGTAATCGGTATTGTCATCGGTGTGATGGCAGGTATGACCCGCGGGCTCAAGTCGAGTTTCCTGAACCATATTCTCGATACTGTACTGTCCATTCCGTCGCTGCTGTTGGCCATCATTGTCGTGGCCTATATGGGCCCGGGCGAAGTCAATATCCTGCTGGCTATCTGGCTGGCGCTGATCCCTCGCTTCATTCGTGCCATCTACACGGCAGTGCACAACGAGGTTGAAAAAGACTACATCATCGCTGCCCGCCTGGACGGTGCCAACGATTTCTATTTGCTCTATAACTCCATTCTGCCCAATATCCTGACGGCCATTACCAATGAGCTCACCCGGGCCATCTCGATCGCCATCCTTGATATTGCCGCACTGGGTTTTCTTGGGCTCGGCGCCCAGGCACCGTCCTCCGAATGGGGAGCAATGCTGGGCGATTCCATCGAGCTGATTTACCTTGCGCCCTGGACCGTCACCTTGCCCGGGCTGGCAATCACCTTCAGTGTATTGGTAGTAAACTTAGTAGGAGAAGGACTCCGCCAAGCAATCAATGCGGGGATTGATTAATGCCTTTATTAGATATCCGTAACCTGACCATTGAAATCGAGACCCCGCAAGGGTTGGTCAAAGCCGTCGACCGTATGAGCCTGACGCTCAACGAAGGCGAGATCAGAGGGCTCGTGGGTGAGTCAGGTTCAGGCAAAAGTCTTGTCGCCAAGGCCATCGCCGGGGTCACCAAAGACAGCTGGCGTGTCACGGCCGACCGTTTGAGGCTGGGCGATGTTGATCTGCTCTCGCTATCTACCCGTGAGCGCCGGAAGATAGTCGGCCGCGAAATCGCCATGATTTTCCAGGAGCCTTCCTCCTGCCTGGATCCGTCCGAACATGTGGGTGAACAGCTGGAAGAGGCGATCCCCCAGCTATCATTCAACGGCCATTGGTGGCAGCGCTTTCAGTGGCGCCAGAAACAGGCTATTGCCTTGCTGCACAAAGTGGGGATCAAAGATCACAAGCGGGTAATGAAAAGCTACCCGTATGAACTAACCGACGGCGAGTGCCAGAAAGTCATGATTGCCATGGCAATTGCCAACCGCCCTCGCCTATTGATTGCCGATGAACCAACCAACGATTTGGATCCGATCACCCAGGCGCAGATCTTCCGCCTGCTTAGCCGGATGAACCAACTCGGCAATACCACTATCTTGCTGGTCAGCCACGACCTGACGACGGTGACCCAGTGGGCAGACAGGATCACCGTGATGTATTGCGGCCAGTCGGTCGAATCCGGCAGCCGTAAACAGCTGCTGCAATCACCGCATCACCCTTACACCGAAGCGCTGCTCCGTGCCATGCCTGACTTCAATCTGGATGTGCTGCCTCACAAATGTAAACTTGAAACGCTGCCTGGCTCTATTCCTCCTCTGCAGCATTTGCCCATCGGCTGTCGACTTGGCCCGCGCTGTCCCCATGCCCAGCGCAAATGCGTCGAAGTACCGAAGCGAAGAAAGATAAAAAACCATAAATTCAGCTGTCATTTTCCGCTGAATATGGAGGAAACGAATAAGTGAGTGCGCTACTAGAAGTCGAACATCTGAAAAAAGACTATCACTACCGCTCGGGGCTGTTTCGCCGCCGGACGATAGAGGCCGTCAAGCCTGTTTCCTTCACCCTGGAAGCCGGTGAGACTATCGCGTTTATGGGCGAAAACGGTTCAGGCAAATCGACGCTGGCAAAAATGCTGTCAGGGGTTGTCGAGCCGACCGAGGGGATCATTCGCGTCAACGGCGAGCCATTGGCCCCCAATGACTTTCAGACCCGCTGCAAGCTGATCCGGATGATCTTTCAAGATCCCAATACCTCGCTGAATCCACGGATCCAGATTGGTAAAATTCTGGAAGGACCGCTGAAGCGAAATACCAATATGACGCCACAGGCCCGCGAGCGCAGGATCATGATGACCCTGAAACGCGTCGGCCTGCTGCCCGAGCACGCCTATTTCTACCCGCAAATGCTGGCAACCGGCCAAAAGCAGCGTGTCTCCCTTGCTCGCGCCCTGATCCTCCAGCCTTGTATTATCGTGGCTGATGAAGCCCTTAACGGTCTAGATATGTCAATGCGCTCCCAGATCCTCAACCTGTTGCTGGAGCTACAGGAAGAAATGGGACTGTCGTATGTTTACGTATCGCAGCATATGGGGGTTATCAAACATTTCACCGACAAGGTGATGGTTATGCAAAATGGCGAGGTGGTTGAGCAGGGCCTGACGGCGGATGTTTTCGCCAACCCCCAACACCCTCTGACACAAAAACTGCTCGACAGCCATTTCTCGGCACCGTCGCACGACCGAACCAACCGTATAAGCAGCGCCACACCTAAAATTGAGTGCTAAACACACGAAAATAATCTGCCTGACGGGCTAACTACAGCCCGTCTGCCTCAGAGCAACAGTCCATAGTCCAATCAGCCAAATGTCACCCACACCGAGCCTGCCCCTACAAGCACAGAGCCCAAAATCGGTACGATAATGAACTTACGCAGTGACTTGGCACCAATAACACTCGCCATGCCCATTTTAATCAGGCTGTTAACGGAAGCAGCAATAAAGATTCCCAGCATTGCCGTATTCACCAGCAAGCCATTGGCACTCTGCCTGCCCAGTGCCAGAGTGATGGCATCGACATCGGTAATGCCTGAAATCGCCGCGAGCAGCAGCGTTCCGGTATTCCCAAACCAGTCTTGCAGCAAATTAGCCAGCAACATGATCGCCAGCAGCACGATGCCGAAAAAGAATGCCGAGGACAACGCCAGCGGATTTTGTTTTACCTGCGGTGACTCATCCGTCTCAATCTTGTAGTGAGTCCAGATCCAATATGCTGGAAGATAAAAGCCCAGCATCATCAGCAGCATTGGTAGCCATAGCATTTCGACCAGGGTGTAGTTCACAACAGAGCAGACAAATAAGATACGCGGAAACATAGTTCCGCAGCTGATCAGGATCCCGCTAGCCAGCAATCCGCTGAGATGCGCCTGCTGTTTGGAAAGGTGTGAAAACTGCAGTGTCAATGCGGTCGAAGAGCTCAGTCCCGCAAAGAGACAGGTAAACAAGATCCCCTTTTCGGCGCCGCCAATCTTGATTGCAAAATAACCGACAAAAGAAATACCGGCAATCAACACCACCATCCACCAAATCTCATAGGGATTGACGGCCTGCCATGGCCCCATCCCCTGATTGGGCAGCAGTGGCAGCATCACAACAGAGATCAGTAACAGGCGCAGGGCAGCATCCAGCTCGTACTCCTGAAGCTTCATCAGTGCCGTATGCAGCTCTTTCTTGTTATCGAGAATAATGGCAGTGATCACCGCCGCCGAGGCTGCGATCACCGGCTCACCGACAACTGCCAGGCTACCCAGCAAAAAGGTGATCAGCATGCCGACCAAGCCTGTAATGCTGAGGTTTACTTTTACTTTTTGGCTCTTGATGTAGGCGACGATAATCAGGACAGAAAAGGCAAAGAGAGAAAAGCCGAGAAAAAGCTCTGAAAAGAACGATGCCAACAGGCCGCATATGCCTCCCAGCAGGCCAATCAGCGAGTAGGTACGAATACCGGCGATACGTGATCCCGCGGCTTCATTACGATCGACCCAGCCACGCTGGATACCGATAATAGCGCCTAGCATCAAAGCTATGAACAAACGCCAGAACGATGAATCAAAATCGAATGCCACATCCATTTTCGCGCTCCTCAGCCTACTCCAACCACGGCCGAAATAATGAACAACAATTCCCTGTTTAGTCTAAGTGTATGAAAAAATACATTGCTGAACATCGATATCCATCGAAACTTTGATCGACTCCGGTCCAAAAGAAACGCCCGGCATTAGCCGGGCGTTATTAGACATTATCACGGTAAATTGTCTATCCCAGAGATTGGTTGATCTCGGCGAGCACAGCCGCAGGATCGGCCGCTTTGGTTATCGGGCGTCCAATGACCAGGTAATCCGAACCGGCCTGAACAGCCTCGACTGGCGTCATCACCCGGCGCTGGTCGCCAGCAGCACTGCCTGCAGGGCGGATACCCGGAGTAACCAGCTTGAACGCTTCGCCAAGCTCAGCCTTCAGCATACCCGCTTCCTGGGCCGAGCATACCACTCCATCCAGGCCGCTGTTCTTGGTCAGCCGTGCCAGATTCAGCACATGCTCCTGCGGCTCAGCCTGGATACCGATGCCACGCAGATCCGCCGCTTCCATACTGGTAAGCACCGTCACGCCAATAAGCAACGGGCGGTCTTTGCCATACGGCTCGAGAATGTCACGCGAGGCCGCCATCATACGTTCGCCACCGCTCGCATGGACATTGACCATCCACACCCCGAGATCCGCCGCTGCCGCAACCGCCCGGGAGCAGGTATTCGGAATATCATGGAACTTCAGGTCCAGAAATACAGAATGGCCCCGATCATGCAGTTTACGCACAAAGTCAGGGCCAAAATAAGTAAACATCTCTTTGCCAACTTTCAGTCGACAACTTCCCGGTTCAATACGGTCAACGAACGCCAGGGCTTCGTCTTGGCTTGGGTAGTCGAGAGCGACAATCACTTTTGGGTCTAACATGGCATCTCCTGCTTAGTTATTGTTCAATCCTCCCCAGCGCGCTGAGGGCGGTCAGGATTGTACAGTAAAATCATTTTTTTTCGAGCATTAATTGAATATTGAACCGAAGCCACTAAAAGCAGCACTCTTCTTTGCCAGCCAATCGTTTTACCTCAGTAGCAAACATATCGGGGTTTGAAAAAGTGGTATCCGGCAAGGGCTAAACGACTAACCTGTCAAGCCCGCCTCACCGCTTTCTCAACACTCTGCATTTTGCTGTGATTAGGGTATATTGACCTGACGATTTGTACGATAAAGGGTGAGGCCCGTTTTCATAACAGGTCACCCTATCCACTAAAACTTTGCAAGGATGCGAGTGTGTTTGAGAAAGTCATCGGTATATTATTCCCCGTCTTTGCGATTGTGCTGATCGGCTACGTGATAAGCCGACATCTCAAGCCCGACTTCAAACCAATCAATCGCATCAACATGGACGTGTTTGTCCCGGCTCTGATCTTCTCATCACTGGTAACCATGAAGCCTGATACAACTCAGGTTACCCTGCTCGCTGCCGCAACCTGTGCCGTCTTGCTCCCCGGGCTGCTGATGTTCGCCCTGTGTCGGTTCAGGAAAATCACCTTCAAGGCCTGGGGGCCGCCACAGATGTTTCGTAACAGTGGCAACCTCGCGATCCCGCTCTTTAGCTATACCTTTGGTGATACCGCCATCGGATCTGCTGTCTTGCTGTTTGTAGTCTCGACCACCTTGCATATCACCGTCGGGATGGCCCTGCTCAGCAAAAAGGGCCCCCTGTCGTTACAGCAGCTGTTGAAAACCCCTCTGTTACTGGCCACACTGGCTGCTCTTGCCTTTAACCTGCTGGAGATTCCGGTCTGGCGGCCCGTTTACGAGGCAACCCAACTTCTGGGCCAGGCATCGATCCCGGTAATGCTGTTATCCCTGGGCGCACAGATGGTCAATCTGCGCATGGCAGGATTGCGTATCGGCCTGATGACGACCCTGTTCAGTCTTGGCACAGGTGCCATCACCTTTGCCGTGATTTACCTCTTCATCCCGCTTCCCCACCAACAGCTGCAAATGATGGTGCTGTTTACCATGTTGCCGCCGGCCGTCATGAACTACCTTTTTGCCGAGCGGTTTAACGTCGAGCCGACCAACGTGGCGTCGATGGTGCTGTTTGGCAACTTCTTTGCGGTAGTCACCCTGCCAGTCTTATTGTGGGGTGCGCTGGCGCTATGATTAGATAGTGACCCTGATAAAGTTGAAGCCCAAAAAAAAGCCCGTTCAGCAGAACGGGCTTTTCAACATTATTCGCCATCAAGGCCGCGGATCGGTTTGACAGCTCCCCAGCTTTTACAAGACGGGCACTGCCAATACAGTGAATGGGTCGCGAATCCGCATTTGCGGCAACGGAAATGGGGCTTAATCTTCAGTTGCTCACCGACAAGCGATCGCAGGGTTGTCAGGCTGTCTTTTGCCCGTCCCTCTTCCGCCTCATCCAGGTGGTAATCCATCAATTGATAGAAACCTTTCATTGTCGGGTTCTTGGTGAGCTGGCGGGTCATGAATGTCTGGGCCATCACAGAGCCTTCATGCTTGGAGATCTCATCGGCCAGCATTAGCTCAGCCGTTGCCCCGGCCTTCTGCTCGACACATTGGCGCAGGTATTTCAGCCAGCCAGTCTCATTGTTGGTGGCTTCGTAGCACTGCAGCAGCATTGGCAGCGTTTCGCTGACATAATCGATATCCTGCTCGACCACCCGCTCCAGCTGTTTGGCGGCCGTCTTATAGTCTTCGGCACTGATCAGAATTTTCGCCATCATTATCGATGCTCGAACACAGGTTTTATCCGCTGACAATGCTTTTTTCAGAAACTGTTTGGCTTTATCCGAGTTCAGGGCGCTCATTTCGAGCATAGCCATCTCGCACCAGTAATGGGCGATGTCATGCTTTAGCTTGGTTTTGCCCATTTTCACCAACTGAGAGGCCACCTCGATGGCTTTTTCCCATTCGCGGGTCTGCTGGTAAATTGTCAGTAACTGCTGCAGCGCCCCTTTGCGGTGATCGGGTTCATCCAATAATTGTTCGAAGATTTTTTCGGCACGATCAAAAAAGCCGGCAGCCATGTAATCTTTTGCCAGTTGCTGCAGCGCCAGATTTCGCTGATCTATGGTTAGGTTGGGGCGGGCAATTAAATTCTGGTGAATGCGAATGGCGCGATCAACCTCACCCCGGCTGCGGAAAAGGTTTCCCAGAGCAAGGTGAGTATCAATGGTTTCGCTATCAACCTGGAGCAGCTCTATAAACACATCAACCGCTTTATCTGACTGATCAGATAACAGCAGGTTCAAGCCAGTCACATACTGGCGCGACATGTGGTGAGACTGCTCCTGTTGTTTGTTACTAGCGCTCCTGTTACCCATATACCAGCCATAGGCAGCGGCAATCGGGAGTAACAGGAACAACAGCTCTAGCATTAACGATTATTCCTTAACAGGCTCAGCACGTAGCTGGTTCAGCTCTTGCTGTTGTTTGGCTACCTTTTTGCTTAGGCGGTTTCTTGAGAAACGGGTTTTCAGATACAGCAGGCCACAAATCAACCAACCAATCGCAAAACCGGAACCGAATGCAATACCAAGCAAAGTAGATAGCTGGAACTCACCCTGAGCTACAAGAAAATCGAAATTTACCAGCTGCTGGTTCTGGGCACCAAGAGCCAGCGTGAGCAAAAAGCAAACAGCTAAAATCAGAAAGCTAATTATCTTCATCGTAAATCCTTCTCACTTGATCAAAAGTTTGATGGGTTGATTATGCAAGATTTTGACACATCAGACCATGATCAATAGACATAAAAAAACGGCATACTATCAGCATGCCGTTTTTTTGTTCTAATCACGCTTAACCAGCAGCAATTGCCGAGTTAACTCGATCGCGCAATTCCTTACCAGGCTTGAAGTGCGGGACGTACTTGCCGTCCAACTCAACCTTGTCGCCTGTCTTAGGGTTACGACCGACGCGTGGAGCACGGTAATGCAATGAGAAGCTACCAAAGCCACGGATTTCAATACGATCGCCCTCAGAGAGAGTGGTCGCCATGTGCTCAAGGATTTCCTTGATTGCATCTTCTACCTGTTTGGCAGAAAGATGTGTTTGTTGACTACACAGTCTTTCAATTAATTCAGACTTTGTCATAAACACCCCGTTTTTAGTATGTTTCTCAATAGTATAACCGCTTAGGGGGAAAAGTGATCCCCCTTAGCTCAATTATTCGCCTTTAGCCGCTTTGAAAGCGTCAGCCATAGCGTTACCGAAAGAAGCATCTTCTTGCTTGTTCAGGTTAGCCATTGCTTCTTGCTCTTCAGCAACGTCTTTAGCACGAACAGATAGGTTGATTACGCGGTTCTTACGATCAACGCCTGTGAACTTAGCTTCAACAGAATCGCCAACAGAAAGAACTAGAGTTGCGTCTTCAACACGGTCAACAGATGCTTCAGAAGCACGTAGGTAACCTTCAACACCTTCAGCTAGCTCGACAGTTGCGCCTTTCGCGTCAACAGCAGTAACAGTACCAGTAACTAGAGCACCTTTCTTGTTAACTGCAACGAAACCGTTGAATGGGTCTTCTTCGATCTGCTTAACGCCAAGAGAGATACGCTCACGCTCTGCGTCTACTGCTAGAACTACTGCAGAGATTTCGTCGCCTTTCTTGAAGTCACGAACTGCTTCTTCACCTGAAACATTCCAAGAAATGTCAGATAGGTGAACTAGACCGTCGATGCCGCCTTCTAGACCGATGAAGATACCGAAGTCAGTGATAGACTTGATCTTACCAGTTACGCGATCGCCCTTAGCTTGCATTTCTGCAAATGACTGCCATGGGTTAGCTTTACACTGCTTAAGACCTAGGCTGATACGACGACGCTCTTCGTCGATATCAAGAACCATAACTTCAACTTCGTCGCCCACGTTAACAACTTTAGATGGGTGGATGTTCTTGTTAGTCCAATCCATCTCAGAAACGTGAACAAGACCTTCAACGCCTTCTTCGATTTCAACGAAGCAGCCGTAGTCAGTTAGGTTAGTTACGCGACCAGAAAGCTTAGTACCTTCTGGGTAACGCTTAGCGATTGCTACCCATGGATCTTCGCCTAGCTGCTTAAGACCTAGTGATACGCGAGTACGCTCACGGTCGAACTTAAGAACTTTAACGTTGATTTCATCGCCAACATTAACGATTTCGCTTGGGTGCTTAACGCGTTTCCAAGCCATATCAGTGATGTGTAGAAGACCGTCAACACCGCCAAGATCAACGAATGCACCGTAGTCAGTAAGGTTCTTAACGATACCTTTAACTTCCATGCCTTCTTGTAGAGAAGCAAGTAGCTCGTCACGCTCAACGCTGTTTTCAGATTCGATAACTGCGCGGCGAGAAACAACAACGTTGTTGCGCTTCTGATCAAGCTTGATTACTTTGAACTCTAGCTCTTTGTTTTCTAGGTGAGCAGTGTCACGAACTGGACGTACGTCAACTAGTGAACCAGGTAGGAACGCACGGATGCCGTTAAGTTCAACTGTGAAGCCACCCTTAACTTTACCGTTGATGATACCAACAACTGTTTCAGCATCTTCGTAAGCTTTTTCAAGCTGGATCCAAGCTTCATGACGCTTAGCTTTTTCACGAGAAAGTTTAGTCTCACCGAAACCGTCTTCGATTGCGTCAAGTGCTACGTCTACTTCTGCACCGATTTCGATTTCAATTTCGCCAGCAGCGTTTTTGAATTCGTCAGCAGGGATAGAAGACTCAGACTTAAGGCCAGCGTCTACAAGAACGTAACCGTTCTCGATAGCTACTACAGTACCTTTAACGATCGCACCTGGGCGAGTTTCGATTTCGTTTAGAGACTCTTCAAAGAGTAAAGCAAAAGATTCAGTCATTATTTAATCTTCAATATGATTAACAACCATGGGTATCCTACCGCATGGGGTTGGTAGTAATGTCAGTATTCATCCGTGACACCGACGCCATCATGCTGATCACTCAGCAGATAATTTTTTTTCAACATAAGCCAATGCCTGGGCAGTAACTTGCTCTATTGACATCTCAGTAGAGTCTAGCACCAAAGCATCAGCAGCGGGACGCAACGGAGCCACCGCACGGTTGCGGTCGCGATCGTCGCGTTCCTGAATTTCGCTTAAAAGACTGTCAAAGTTAACATCTAAGCCTTTCTGTTGCAACTGGTTCATGCGGCGATTTGCACGCTCTTCCGCACTGGCATCAAGGAAGATTTTCACTTCTGCGCCCGGGAAGACCACGGTCCCCATGTCACGACCGTCGGCAACCAGTCCTGGCGCCTCGCTAAATGCACGCTGACGACGCAGCAGTGCTTCGCGCACGCGTGGCAATGCGGCCACTTTTGATGCGGCCATGCCCGTTTCTTCTCGACGAAGCTCGCCGGACACATCCTCGCCTTCAAGAATAACCTTGACCAGCTCGCCTTCGGCCTTGAACTGAACATCAAGGTGTGCCGCTAGCGGAACCAGCGCATCTTCAGATTCAAGATCAACACCATGGTGAATAGCTGCCAGTGCCAGTACGCGGTAGATCGCACCGGAATCAAGCAGTTTCCAGCCCAGTTTTTCTGCCAATAGCATACATAGCGTCCCCTTGCCGGCGCCGCTTGGCCCATCAACAGTGATCACTGGAGCATGAGTAGACATAGGTTTTCTCCGAATTCGTTCAAATATCGAGCTTTAATACCAAACATTTAGCCAATGGCGCTGGCCAATAGGTTTGGTATTACAGCTCACAAACGGGGGCGTATTATACGGGAAAAAAACCGTGAGTACTATCAAATCGAATTACTCAAACCACCGAATGTTTGTTATCTGGCATTGTTGCTGGCCCACAGAAGACAAAAACCCGCCAGGTAGCGGGTTTCTCTAATAACAGAATGACTTAGCGGTTTATTAGCTTAGCAACTTAGCTCGGCCAGCTTGTCAAAATAGTCCGGGAAGGTCTTCGAGGTACACTTGGGATCATTAATGGTCACCGGGGTATCGCTCAGTGCCACCAGCGAGAAACACATCGCCATCCGGTGATCATCATAGGTATCAATCGCCGCATGCTTAAGCTGCGCCGGCGGGGTAATGATAATGTAGTCACTGCCCTCCTCGACCTCGGCACCGACCTTGCGCAGCTCGGTAGCCATTGCAGCAAGGCGATCGGTTTCCTTGACCCGCCAGTTATAGACATTGCGGATCGACGTCACCCCGTCAGCAAACAGCGCTGCCGTCGCAATGGTCATTGCCGCATCCGGGATATGGTTGAAGTCCATATCGACAGCCTTTAGCTCACCACGGCGTGCAATTACATAATCGTCGCCCCACTCAATCTCAGCACCCATCGCTGCCAGTGCATCGGCAAACTGAACATCCCCCTGGATACTCTTCTTGCCAATACCGGTTACTTTCACTTGCCCGCCCTTGATAGCAGCCGCTGCCAAAAAGTAAGATGCCGACGAGGCGTCGCCCTCAACCAGAAACTCGCCCGGCGCCTGGTAGATCTGACCTGCCGGAACAACAAACTCCTGGTAGTCACGGTTCTCTACCGTCACCCCGAACTGGGCCATGATATGCAGAGTGATATCAATATAGGGCTTGGAAACCAGCTCGCCTTTGATCCGAATTAGGGTATCGGCCTTGGCCATGGGTGCCGACATCAAAAATGCGGTCAGAAACTGGCTGGAGATAGAGCCATCGATTTCGACTTCTCCCCCCTGAAGGCCCGTTCCCTTGATTTTAAGCGGTGGATAGTTGTCATTTTCCAGGTAGGTAATCTCAGCACCGGCAGTGCGGAGCGCCTCTACCAAGTGGCCGATCGGACGCTCCTTCATCCGAGGCTCACCAGTCAGAACAAACTCTCCCTCTCCGAGACATAATGCCGCGGCTAACGGACGCATCGCGGTACCGGCATTACCCAGGAAGAGTTCAAGCGCCTGCTCGGGTTTGAACGCCCGACCCAACCCGGTGACTTCGCAGACTGTTTTGTCATCGGACAACTGATAGCTCACACCCAGCTGCTTGAGGGCATTGAGCATGTGACGGATGTCGTCGCTGTCGAGCAAGTTGGTAAGTCGCGTGGTACCTTGAGCTAACGCCGCCAATAGAAGGGCACGGTTTGAAACACTCTTCGACCCCGGTAGATTTACTTCGCCATTGATCTGATTTATCGGCTGTAACGTTAAACTTTCCATCTGTTATCTATTCAATCCTGTTTTTTGGGCGTTCCAGCAGATTAGCGAATAATGTCTCAGTTAGCTAGTACTGATTAAACCCAATCGATGTCACAGAAAATGGTAAGATGAGTCAGCCGTAAATTCGCAGGCATCCAGAGAAATTTTTCATAACAAGGAGAAAGATGTGGCAGCTGAAACACCCAAAGTCGGGGTCGGTGTGATCATTGTTAACGACCAGGGAAACGTCTTGATTGGCAAAAGGAAGAATAGCCACGCGCCCTACTATTCGATCCCCGGAGGCCACATGGACATAGGAGAGACCTTTACCCAGTGTGCTGCGCGCGAGATAGAAGAGGAAACCGGGCTGCTGATTAAAAACCCAAAAGTCATTGCCGTCACCAACAACCTGCAAACCTACCATGAGTCCGGCAAGCACTATATCAGTGTGACTGTGCTGGCCACCGAATTTAGCGGTCAGCTGGAGCTACGCGAGCCTGATAAGTGCGAGGGTTGGCAATGGGTCGATCCTGCTCACCTTCCCCTGCCGCAGTTTGATGCCAGCGAGCAGGCTATTCGCTGCTACCTGGAAAAACGCTTTTGCCTTGAGTAATACCAATCTATACCCAAACTACCTCAAGATGCAGAATTCAGAGTGAGTCCAGCGAGCTCAGTTCAAGGAAAATGACGGTAGGAATGGCTATTCCCTTTCAACGTTATTTGACACAGAAATGGGGTCGCTGGCTCACTCCCAAAGGGCGAGTTTACTTGGCTTCTATGCGTTGTTACCGATTATTAATTTAGAGCCACTAGATTTTCTAATCGGTGCCTAGCCTACAAGCCAAGTAATTCTCGCTGAAACGAGCATCTTGAGGTAGTTTGGGTATACATATATAAAAACCGGTGTCGTGGACACCGGTATTGTTGTTTGTCGGGTTCTAGCACTCGAACTTGAGGGATGCATTATCCACCCAGTCTTCACCAAGGATCTCAATGGCCAGGGATGAAATACGCTGCATCACTGGAAGTGTCGTCAGCCCGCTAAAAATCAGGCCGCAAGAGTCTGAAACAAAGAAGCGCTTTAAAAGATTGGCAAGCAAATTGATTCGAGCTTCCTGCTGACCATCGAGGCTCCTCGTCAGTGACAGGGTAAGGTTGTCTGCACCGGCAACAATGCATAACTTTGCTATATCATTAAGCTCATACTCGGACGCAATTTCATCCAGCGGCAAGCGAAGGTTAAGTGTGTGATGGCCGCATTGTTCCTTAAGCGAAACCAGCATATTAAAAATATCGTGGCGCAGTGCGGAGCGATATAGCGCAAGCGGAAAATCAACTTCGACTTCTGCAATAGCGCTGTCGCTTGCAGCCGCTGTATGCGGAAGCATCGCTTCGCTGTCGCTACCTGAAAAGTACCTTGTGCTCACAAGGTGCTTTTTCAGTGAATAAAAGAATGGCTTCTGCTGATTGAAAACCAGGTAACACGTTGCATCCTGCAGCTGTTGACTCGCCTTATGCTCACTAAACAAAGAAGTCAGGCACTCCTTGTCGCGGCCTTGCAAACTCAGTAACTGAAAATCTGATGCTTTCTTTTGATATACATTTGAGTTCATCATCGTTCTAGCTAATCCCTCGCAATAATTTCCCCATATGATACAAGAAAATAGCCTCGACACTGTTTCCGCTGAGGGAAACTGTGTTTATTGATGTGATTAAATTTTGTACAAAAAGTGTGACTTTTGGCGGCTGCAAAAAAAATTTACAGCCGCTAAACTGTCGCTGCCTACAAGACTAAGTAAATACTAGCGTCGTCACTGGTTGACATCTAACCGGCATAGAGTCAGGTCGCTCCCGTTCGCACTGTCTGTACGCAGGCATTCAATATCAACCCACTGGCCGTTAAATTGAGCAAGGCTATTATCAGAAGCGGTATAGCCCCAAATCGTATTGCTCTCGACCAGACCTTCAAGGCTGATCTCATTATCTTTATCCTCACGCCTGATACGCTTGAGTACAAATTGATTGTTGATGTGTTTCCCTGATAACTCAAGCCATTGGCCATTCAGGCTCCCCGACGTTAAGGTTAAGCCATCTTCAATACGGGTAAGGCTATCGGCCATAAAGGTAATGCCATTGACTGACAACTCGCCATTAACAAAACTTGTTTCACCTTCAACCTTGAACTCTATATTACCGGGCGCAACAAGCTGGTTCTCAAAATCAACCTTGGTTGCTATTAACGAATCACCTGACTGCACCAGATCCAGCTCCACAATTGTCCCGGTAATGAGGTTATTGATTGTACCGTCATCAAATAAGGTGCCGCTAGTTACGCTGACAAGCAAATGCCCTGCCACTTCAAAGATTGTTTTATCATCGCTGACCCAAGTAACAATCCCTTCAAACTCAAGGCCATTAAAATCTTGGTTATCCCTTATATCGATGAAAGATGCGACAAAGACGCCGTTATTAAACTGGCCAAACACTTCCAGCCACATCCCGTTCGCCAGACTACGTCCATCTTCGATAGAGGCATTGCTGAAATCAACAAGCACGATTCCCAGCATAAAGGTATTACTGCCATTGTCCCCCAATGCCGAAACTGTGCCTTCTATTTCAGCATTGAGTAATGGGTCCACAGCGGTTATAGCGCTTACCGACCAACTACCGTCAGGCTGAATTTGGGCAAACACCATCACCCAGTCCCCCACAGACAGTTCGCTAGACCCAAAGCTAAACGTTACGCCGTTAACGGTAACCGTATTGGCGGACACTGCAGTTACCTGTCCGGCTACAGCAGGCTCCAGGCCTATAGTTTGGGCAAGCCCGTTTAAACTGCTTATCTCAACTCTCGTACCTGCAACCACAGTCTCAAAGCTAAAGCTTTGGTCATCGTAGTTGACTGTGGCACTAGAGGCATCAAGATCATGTCCGCTTACTCCCAACTGGAGATCAGAGTAGGACACAGTATCTACCGTGCCATTAATTTTTACCGATGTGCCAGAGCCTGAGCCATCAGATCCAGAGGAGCTGTCTCCTCCGCAACCAGCTATCAAGCTTGCGTATACTGCGACACTTAATAATTTTCTCATTGTTATACCTATGTCGTTTCGCCAGTACTCAATAACCAATAACGACAATATCAGCCCCCATACCCCTTACGATGAAAATCGTTACTGGCAGTTATGAGCGGTGTTACTTACACCACTCCCAGACATCGGTTAGCGTAGTGAACAAAAGAAGTATCTTAAGAATTAGAATTGAGACAACGATAAGCAGAAGCACGTTAACGTTGCTTTGCTCTTTCTGGAAACAGGAAAATAAATTGATATATCAAAAGGTTGATAATGGATTAACCGTAATGTCAAATCTATGACAAAAAAGCCTCTCGACAGAGAGGCTTAGATTTATTGAATCAGAACTACTACAGGTTTCTATGCGTTTTCTTGCTCAAATTTCATCATAAAGTCTACCAATGCCTGCACGCCCTCGAGCGGCATGGCATTGTAGATAGACGCCCGCATACCGCCGACAACACGATGCCCCTTCAGTGCCTTCAGGCCGGCAGCATCCGCCTGCTCAAGGAACACTTTATCCAGTTCCGGCTTTTTCAGCTGGAACGGAACATTCATCAGCGAGCGGTTCGCAGGGTGTACCTCGTTGCGGTAAAAATCAGACTGATCAATAAAGCGATATAGCACTTCCGCCTTGGCCTCATTGCGCTTTTGCATCTCTTCGACCCCGCCGATCTCTTTTAGCCACTTAAACACTTCCCCGGCCAGATACCAGGCAAAGGTCGGCGGCGTATTGAACATCGAGTCCTTATCAACCAACACGGTATAGTCAAGAATACTCGGCAACACCTGCTTGGCCTTTCCGAGCAAATCATCACGAACAATAACAATCGTCAGACCGGCCGGACCGATATTTTTCTGAGCACCGGCATAGATCACACCGTATTTCGATACATCGATTTTTCGTGACAGTATGGTCGAAGACATATCGGCAACAATCGGTTTGTCTGTCACTGGCAGATCACGGATCTCGATACCGTCGATAGTTTCATTGGGACAAAAATGAACAAATGCAGCATCACCTGACAGCGGCCACTCAGATGCAGGCAATACCGCCTTCTTGCCGTCACGCTCACAGGTGATATCAACAACATTCGGTTGACAGTATTTCTCGGCTTCCTTGGCCGCACTGTTAGCCCAGTAACCACCATCCATATAGTCGGCGGTATCGGCTTCACCTAACAAATTCATCGGTACCGCCGCAAACTGGCCGCGAGCACCACCGTGACAGAAGAGTACATGGTAGTTAGCAGGGATCGACAGCAACTCTCGCAGATCTTTTTCTGATTGCTCGGCAACCGCAAGAAACTCCTTGCTGCGGTGGCTAATTTCCATCACAGAGGTGCCCAGGCCGCTCCAGTTAACCAATTCTTTCTGTGCTTTCTGTAAGACATCTGCTGGGATCATTGCCGGACCAGCACAAAAATTGTAGACCTTTTCCATGATGTAAGACTCGCTCCTGCTCTGCATAGGGATAATATAGCTATTTGTCACATCTGGAGCCCGCAGGCTAAGTGTGACAAAGATCAATTACTTTTGTTTTTACACCTTTATGCGTACGCTGAAAAGCCTTAACAACAAGTATTTCTGCAAAAAAGAACAACTGACCGGATATTCAGAGCAAACTGAACAATTCACAGACTCAACAGGAAAAATAGCAGCCGTTTGGGCTCCCCTACTCGTGGTTACTGAACACCCAGTGCCAGCTTAGATTCCCGCACCCCTTCCTGGCCCGTATCGGCATCAACCAATTGCAACTTGCTCCTCGCCGACATTATGCCCATTTTAACTTCCTGCCAGATATAGTAGAGGCGGCCTTTGGCGACATCGACTTCAAGCTCTGCCGTGTTTTCCGCTTCAGAGCTAATAGTGTGCTTGCCTTCCGGAAGTTCAGTAAACAAATAAGTCTTTGCTGCAGTCTGCCCCAACGGCTCGCCATTGACAGAGACATCCATCTTTACTGCTGCACCAAAGGTCTCATTACGATAGATATATACCCCGGCCTTTTCAGAGTTCGCTGCAAAATGCTTCAGCTCAGCATCTTTCGATGAATCAGCCAACGGGACACTGGCGCAGCCTGTCATGATAAGTGCCAGGCCTGCAACGGCGAATAATCTCTTGAACATATCAATTCCTTCTTTACTTATAACTACATAACCTTGTTAGCTTCAGCCTGGTTTATGTTTATATTATTCAAAAACTTACAATCATCAGGCGTTTTTGATAATAATAAAGTCATCAAGAGAAGTTATTTCGGAAGAGGGATTTTGCGAGCTACTCCCTGCTAGTAAATATGGAGGGAAAGCTGTTTGATGATTATTTGGCACATTTGAATATAAAAAAAACGCAGCCCGTAGGCTGCGTTCTTGTTAAGCAAGTCTGTCGTGAAGCTTATTCTTCGTCAGTAGAAGGTGCTTCATCAGAATCTGATTGCTCGGCTGAATCGGCGTCGGTATCAGCAGCTTGCGCTTCTGTTACTTCTGCATCTTCGATATCGGCATCAATGATGTCTTCCTCTTCAGGCTCATCGATACGCTGCAGGCCAACAACCAACTCTTCTTCAGCAGTACGGATTAGTGTAACACCCTGGGTATTACGGCCAACGCGGCTGACTTCAGAAACACGAGTTCGAACTAACGTACCACCATTGGTGATCATCATGAACTCATCGCCGTCTTCGGCCTGAACAGCACCGACAACTTTGCCGTTACGCTCAGAGACCTTAATCGATACAACACCTTGTGTCGCACGGCTCTTCGATGGGTACTCTTCGAGCGAAGTTCGCTTACCGTAACCATTTTCGGTTACAGTCAACACGTCACCCTCGTTGTGAGGAACGATCAGAGACACCACTTTGTCGCCGTCGGCCAGTTTCATACCGCGGACACCCGCAGCAGTACGGCCCATACCGCGTACTTGCTCTTCAGAGAAGCGGACCACTTTACCCGCTTCGGAGAACAGCATGATTTGATCGGTACTGTTTGTCACATCGACCCCAATCAGCGAATCGCCTTCACGTAGGTTCACCGCAATGATACCTGCGCTACGCGGACGGCTGAAGTCAGTCAGAGGTGTCTTCTTAACGGTACCGTCTGCCGTGGCCATGAAGACGAACTTATCTGCTTCGTATTCTTTAACCGGCAGGATTGCAGTAATACGCTCGCCGTCTTCCAGAGGAAGGATATTGACGATAGGCTTACCACGCGCGGTACGGCTCGCCAATGGCAGCTGGTACACTTTCAGCCAGTACATACGGCCACGGCTAGAGAAGCACAGAATGGTGTCGTGCGTATTGGCAACCAGCAAACGCTCAATGAAGTCTTCATCCTTCATTCGCGTTGCCGCCTTACCCTTACCACCACGACGCTGAGCTTCGTAGTCACTCAGCACCTGGTATTTCACGTAGCCTTCGTGTGAAAGCGTAACAACCACATCTTCCTGAGTGATCAGATCCTCAAGATCGATATCATGGCTAGCGGCAGTGATTTCTGTACGACGCGGATCATTGAACTGCTCTTTAACCAGTTCAAGTTCTTCACGGATCACTTCCATCAGGCGCTCAGAGCTACCTAGGATATGCAACAGTTCAGCAATTTCTTCCAGCAGCGCTTTGTATTCGCCAAGGATCTTCTCGTGTTCTAGACCGGTCAGCTTGTGTAGGCGCAGATCAAGGATTGCCTGTGCCTGCTGCTCTGTCAGGTAGTACTGGTTGTCACGAATACCGTATTGCTCTTCCAGCCATTCCGGACGTGCCGCATCGGTACCGGCACGTTCCAGCATTGCAGCAACGTTACCCAGATCCCAACCACGCGCAACCAGGCCAGCCTTCGCTTCAGCAGGTGACGGAGCACTCTTGATCAGCTCGATAATTTCATCGATATTGGCCAGCGCCAGTGCCAATCCTTCAAGGATATGGGCACGCTCACGGGCTTTGCGTAATTCGTAAATAGTACGGCGTGTCACCACTTCACGGCGGTGGTTCACGAAGCACTTCAGCATCTCTTTCAGGTTGAAAAGCTTAGGCTGACCATTGTCCAGCGCAACCATGTTGATGCCGAATGTCGTCTGCAGCTGCGTCTGAGCGTACAGGTTGTTCAGAACAACCTCGCCAGTCGCATCACGTCGACACTCGATAACAATACGCATACCGTCTTTGTCTGACTCATCGCGCAGGGCACTGATGCCTTCAACTTTCTTATCTTTAACCAGCTCGGCGATTTTCTCGATCAGGCGGGCTTTGTTCACCTGATACGGGATTTCGGTAACAATAATGGTCTCTTTGCCATTCTTGTCCGCTTCGATCTCGGCTTTTGAGCGCATGTAAACTTTACCGCGCCCCGTCTTATAGGCATCAATGATACCTTTGCGACCGCTGATCAGTGCCGCAGTCGGGAAGTCCGGACCTGGAATATATTCCATTAGCTGATCAATGGTGATGTCTTCATCATTGATATAGGCCAGGCAGCCATCGATGACTTCGCCAAGGTTGTGCGGCGGAATGTTCGTTGCCATACCGACGGCAATACCCGAAGAACCGTTAACCAGCAGGTTCGGAATTTTCGTAGGCAGTACTGCCGGAATTTGTTCAGTGCCATCATAGTTAGGCACATAGTCAACCGTTTCTTTGTCTAGATCGGCCAGCAGCTCGTGGGCAATTTTTGCCATACGAACTTCGGTATAACGCATCGCAGCCGCGGAGTCGCCATCGATAGAACCGAAGTTACCCTGACCATCTACCAGCATGTAGCGAAGAGAGAAAGGTTGCGCCATACGTACGATGGTGTCGTAGACCGCACTATCACCGTGTGGGTGATATTTACCGATTACGTCACCAACCACACGGGCTGATTTTTTATATGCTTTATTCCAGTCATTGCCTAGCACATTCATCGCGAACAATACGCGACGGTGCACTGGCTTAAGGCCATCACGCACATCCGGAAGAGCACGACCCACGATAACTGACATCGCGTAGTCGAGGTATGAGCCTTTCAGCTCCTCTTCAATGTTTACGGGCGTGATCTCTTTTGCAAGATCGCTCATGGAGCCAATATCCCTCAGGTAATTTCTGTCGTATTTTTATACGTGCAAGGTGCGAGAATATAGCATAAATCAGCCTAGATAGGCACACCTTTCACAATTTATGTTGTGAGTAATTTAGCGGATTTACCAAAAATCAGACACTAACTTGACGCCTTTCTGGCATTAATCACGCTCAAACGGTTATTTTTCACCCACTTCGATGAATTGAGATTTTTCTCAAAATAAAAAAAGTGCTACCAATTGTAAAAAATGGATCTTGTCGCTTTTTATGCAACTTAGCGCAACGCCTGACTGGGAGCTGAATGGTTATCTGATCAAGGTCACTTTAATCATCATAGTGCGGCGTAAAATTGCTGTTGCACCCACCGTTTAGCAATATGAAACGGACCTGTACACTAATATTTTTCAAAGGAAAATAAGTGAGGTCACTATGTTAGGCAAAGCAATCAACACCATCGGACTGTGCATCATTGGCGGTAAATACATTTTAATGCTAATTCTCGCTGCAATGACGGTTTTTTCAGGCTCTTTCAGCCCTGAATTACTGGCATTTAACAATAGTTAACAATGATCATACCCCAAGCACCCTACTCCCAGAGTCGTGTAAAAACGAACAGGAGAAAACCTGAAGCAGTAGCCTTGATCTGCTGCTTCCTTTTCTAGGAACGTCCAAAATCTGCTGCCTGCCCCCCCGCCGCTTATCGTCTGCCCAGGCAACAAAAACTATTATTTCCTGCTCCGGTCTTCCGCTATAATGTCGCCACCAATAAAGGAAATGGCGATAAGAATGACCAAGCAGTTGAATGTCGATCCGGCAGAAATCAGTAAATTTGAAGAAATGGCCTCCCGCTGGTGGGATCTGGAGGGTGAATTCAAACCACTTCATCAAATCAATCCATTACGCCTGAATTACGTCATCGATAATGCTGGCGGCCTGTTTGGCAAAAAAGTCCTTGATGTAGGTTGCGGCGGTGGCATTCTGGCCGAAAGCATGGCTGTAGAAGGCGCAAACGTAACGGGCCTCGACATGGGTAAGGAACCGCTTACTGTCGCTCGCCTTCATGCACTGGAAACTGGCACCAAACTGGAATATGTCCAGCGAACCGCCGAAGAGCATGCCGACATGTTCCCGCAAACCTACGATGTCGTGACCTGTATGGAGATGCTTGAACACGTACCGGATCCCGCTTCCGTCATCGCGTCATGTGCCAAAATGGTGAAGCCTGGCGGCCATGTCTTTTTCTCGACCCTCAACCGCAACATCAAATCCTACTTGTTTGCCATTGTCGGGGCCGAGCAGCTATTGAAACTGGTTCCCAAGGGAACCCACGATCACAATAAGTTCATTCGACCGTCAGAACTGATTGACATGATCGACCAAACCCCGCTGCAGGAGCGCCACATTACCGGCCTCCACTATAACCCGCTTACCGACAACTACTGGTTGGGTAACAATGTAGACGTCAACTACATTGTCCATACCGTCAAACCCTAACCGGTTTCGCAAGGGCGCTTTTCGGCGCCCTTCAATAAAACCCGGATACTACCTCTTCAGCGACTTTCGACACACCCTCGCTTTCTGCGGCTACAATAAGAAAAGTAACTCGCAATATTTTACGTTACCGCCAACTATTTCAATTGGATAAGGTACGATAGTCCCCTCTTTATGATAAGGATATTGTAATCATGAGCCTGCCTATCAGAGCCGTACTGTTTGATCTCGACGGTACTTTACTGGACACTGCGCCCGACATGGCCGAGGCCGCCAACAAAGTACTGGCGGACTATGACCACGGCCCGCTCACCGAGGAACAAATTCAGGCCAATACCAGTTACGGGGCTAAAGGGCTGCTAACCGCGGGCTTCGGCTCTATTCCCTCCCACCTGGATGCCCAGCAGCTCAGA
Source organism: Photobacterium kasasachensis (assembly GCF_050336885.1). Taxonomy (NCBI): domain Bacteria; kingdom Pseudomonadati; phylum Pseudomonadota; class Gammaproteobacteria; order Vibrionales; family Vibrionaceae; genus Photobacterium; species Photobacterium kasasachensis. The sequence continues at coordinate 360,837 of NZ_JAKJSH010000006.1, read as the reverse complement.
CGTGAGTTTCTCGGCTATTACCAGCAGAACATCTGCGAGGGCACATCCATCTACCGCGGCATCAACCGGCTACTCGCCTATCTCGATCACCAGCGTATTCCCTGGGGGATCATGACCAACAAGCCCGGTTTTCTGACCGAGTTGCTGCTACCGTTTTTCCCTGAGCTGCAAAAAGCACAAGTCATTGTATGTGGTGATACGCTAACCGTTGCCAAACCGCATCCCGAGCCATTGCTTCACGCAAGCGAAATGCTTGGCATCGCGCATACGGCGTGTGCCTATATCGGTGACATAGAAAAAGACATGATAGCGGCCAATGCTGCCCGTATGCATGGGTATGTTGCCGGTTGGGGATATATCGGTGAGGATCATACCCCGAGCACCTGGCAGGCCAAAGGTATCCTGCCAACGCCCGAAGCGTTGATAGATATGCTTGAGCTGCAGAACAACCATCAGGGCTCAGAATAAGTCATTTCTTAATCAATAAGTTCACAGCATCTTGAGTACGTCAAAATTGATAAAAATCAAGGGAATTTTTTTTTATCCCGATAATTTTTCCCTCGGATTTTATTTGATTTTTTCTATTATATTGGCGCATCTGTCTAAATCAGTTAGTGAACGCTAACATTTTTTTTGCCATCCCCATGTTATCCACAGGCGGTTAAAAATTACCGCCTTGCCAAACAGCCCTTTCATCACTATCTTGTAACCCCATAAGCTCAACACCCCAATATATAGTGTTTTCGTTTCAGCGCAGGAAGTGAACAAAGATCACAATCTTTGCTACTCTTAATGTGAAAGTTGCAAAAAACACTGTTATTCAAGAAATACTGGGAAAAAGACCAAAAATGAATCAACAGCTAACTGTTACCAAGCGTGATGGACGCAAAGAAAGTATCGATTTGGAGAAAATCCACCGAGTGATCACCTGGGCTGCCGAAGGCCTGGAAAATGTCTCCGTATCACAAGTCGAGCTAAAATCTCACATTCAGTTTTACGAAGGGATCAAGACTGAGGATATTCACGAAACCATCATCAAAGCAGCAGCTGACTTGATTTCAGAGGAAACGCCTGACTATCAGTACCTTGCTGCACGTCTTGCTATCTTCCACCTGCGCAAGAAAGCCTATGGTCAGTTCGAGCCCCCAAAACTTTTTGACCACGTTACGAACCTTGTAGAAAAAGGTAAGTACGACAACCATTTGCTCGAAGACTATAGCAAAGAAGAATTTGACCTGATGGACAGCTACATTGACCATTGGCGTGATATGAACTTCTCTTATGCCGCTGTTAAACAGCTGGAAGGCAAGTACCTGGTTCAGAACCGTGTAACAGGCGAAATTTTCGAAAGCGCCCAATTCCTGTACATGATGATTGCTGCCTGCCTGTTCGGCAAGTATCCGAAAGAAACCCGTCTTGGCTACATCAAGCGTTTCTATGATGCAGTATCAACATTCAAGATTTCACTACCGACACCTATCATGTCAGGTGTACGTACCCCGACACGCCAGTTCAGCTCCTGTGTACTGATCGAATGTGACGATAGCCTGGATTCAATCAATGCCACAGCAAGCTCAATCGTACGTTACGTTTCCCAGCGTGCCGGCATCGGTATCAACGCTGGCCGCATTCGTGCTCTTGGCTCGGAAATTCGTGGCGGTGAAGCCTTCCACACCGGCTGTATCCCGTTCTACAAATATTTCCAGACTGCCGTAAAATGTTGCTCGCAGGGCGGTGTTCGTGGCGGTGCCGCAACCCTGTTCTATCCAATTTGGCACGGTGAAGTCGAGTCATTACTGGTTCTTAAGAATAACCGTGGTGTTGAAGAAAACCGCGTCCGTCACATGGACTACGGTGTTCAAATCAACAAGCTTATGTACACGCGCCTTATCAAGGGTGAAAGCATCAGCCTGTTCTCACCATCAGATGTTCCTGGCCTGTACGATGCGTTCTTTGCCGACCAGGACGAATTTGAACGCCTGTACGTGAAGTACGAGCAAGACAGCAGCATCAAGCGCAAGACCATCAAGGCCATTGAGCTATTCTCGCTGCTGATGCAAGAGCGTGCGTCAACAGGCCGTATCTACATTCAGAACGTCGACCACTGCAACACCCACAGCCCGTTTGATCCGGCTGTCGCACCAATCCGCCAGTCTAACCTGTGCCTGGAGATTGCACTGCCGACCAAACCGCTGAACAACGTTGAAGACGAGAACGGCGAAATTGCCCTGTGTACGCTGTCCGCGTTCAACCTTGGTGCCATCGACTCGCTCGATGATCTTGAAGAGCTGGCAGAACTAACGGTTCGCGCGCTGGATGCCCTGCTTGATTATCAGGACTACCCGCTTCCGGCTGCACGCCGTTCAACCATGAACCGTCGTACCCTGGGTGTCGGTGTGATTAACTTTGCCTACTACCTGGCGAAAAACGGTGTTCGCTACTCAGACGGCAGCGCAAACAACCTGACTCACCAGGCATTTGAAGCAATGCAGTACTACCTGCTGAAAGCATCTGTCGGTCTGGCAAAAGAGCAAGGCGCGTGTCCTTCATTTAACGAAACCACCTATGCCCAGGGCATCCTGCCTATCGATACCTACAAGCAGGACATCGATAAGATCTGTAGCCAAGAGCTTCACTACGACTGGGAAACGCTGCGCGAAGAGATCAAAACACACGGTCTGCGCAACTCAACCCTGTCTGCCCTGATGCCATCTGAGACCTCCTCTCAGATCTCGAACGCAACCAACGGTATCGAGCCACCACGTGGTTTCGTATCAGTCAAGGCATCGAAAGACGGTATCCTGAAGCAAGTCGTACCTGAGTACAGCAAGTACAAAGACAACTACGAGCTACTTTGGAACATCGGCAGCAACGACGGCTACCTGCAGCTAGTCGGGATCATGCAGAAATTCATCGATCAGGCGATTTCAGCCAATACAAACTACGACCCGAGCATCCAGCCGGGCGGCAAAGTACCAATGAAACTCTTGCTAAAAGACCTGCTGACAGCGTATAAACTCGGCGTGAAAACCTTGTACTACCACAACACCCGCGACGGCGCTTCAGACAGCCAGGGTGATGCAGGCGCAGATGACTGCACCAGCTGCAAGATTTAACTGAATTGAAACGATGGGAGCTTAAGCTCCCATCGATGTTGAGGATATGATGGCGTATAGTACTTTTTGTCAAACCAATAACGATCAGCTAAAAGAACCGATGTTCTTCGGCCAGTCAGTCAACGTTGCTCGTTATGACCAACAGAAGTTTGAAATTTTCGAAAAGCTGATTGAAAAACAGCTTTCTTTCTTTTGGCGTCCTGAAGAAGTGGACGTTTCAGGTGACCGTATTGATTACAACAACCTGCCTGATCACGAAAGACACATTTTCATCAGCAACCTGAAGTACCAGACGCTGCTTGATTCGATTCAGGGCCGCAGCCCGAACGTTGCGCTACTGCCAATTGTTTCGATCCCGGAGCTTGAAACCTGGATTGAGACCTGGTCGTTTTCAGAAACGATCCACTCGCGCTCGTATACCCATATCATCCGCAACATTGTGACAGATCCGGCGATTGTATTTGATGATATTGTTGGCAACGAACACATTATCAAGCGTGCCGGCGATATTTCGAAGTACTATGATGACCTGATTGCCGCCACCAGTGATTATCATCGCCTGGGCGAAGGGACTCATACCATCAATGGTCAAACCGTTACGGTTAACCTGCGTGATATCAAGAAGAAGCTCTATGTCTGCATGATGTCGGTCAATGCCCTGGAAGCGATCCGCTTCTACGTCAGCTTTGCCTGCTCATTCGCTTTCGCCGAGCGCGAGTTGATGGAAGGTAATGCCAAAATCATCAAGCTGATTGCTCGCGACGAAGCACTTCACCTTACTGGCACCCAGCATATCCTGAACCTGCTGCGTACCGGTCAGGATGATCCTGAGATGGCTGAGATCGCCCAAGAGTGTGAGCAAGAGTGCTTCGATATCTTCAAAGAGGCTGCCGAGCAGGAAAAAGAGTGGGCGGAATACCTGTTCAAAGATGGTTCGATGATCGGTCTGAACAAAGACATCCTGTGCCAGTATGTCGAATACATTACCAACCTGCGCATGAAAGCGGTTGGCCTTGAGCATGCTTATCCGGGTGCTACGCAAAACCCAATTCCGTGGATTAACTCATGGCTATCTTCGGACAACGTTCAGGTTGCCCCGCAGGAAGCTGAGATCAGCTCATACCTGGTCGGTCAGATTGACAACGACGTCAGCGCCGACGATCTGGGTGATTTCGAGTTATGAGTCAATTAACCATCAAGGTTAACGGACAGACGGTTTACGGCAACAGCCGTGAACCGTTACTCAACCAACTGGAAAAAGCCGGACTACAACCTGAGTTCCAGTGCCGAAACGGCATGTGCGGTGCGTGCCGCTGCAAATTGAAGGCCGGTGCCGTCAATCAGGATGATGTGATGGCTTTTGTCGCCCCTAACGAAGTCTTGGCTTGCTGCTCGGTGCCCAAGAGCAACCTCGAGATTGAATTCGATTACCTGCTGGCAGAAAACCCACAGGCCGACCAACAAGCCGCCAACAGCTAGCAGCTGACTACGACACCAACTCGACCTCTTCACTCAGCGTAGGCCGCTTGAACGTCTTCAGCCATTCCAGCAATGTCCGCTGCGGCATCGGTTTAGCATAATAAAACCCCTGGTGATAGTTCACCCCTCGCTGCAGCAGGCTCTCTGCCTGCTGGACTGTTTCCACACCTTCGGCGATGATCGACATATCTAGGCGACGAGCCAGTCCTATCATCGAATCCAGAAGCGGAATGGCGGTGCCTTCTTCCACGAGTTCCTTAATAAAGACCTTGTCGATTTTAACCACATCAAACGGAAAACGTCGGATCAAATCAAGCCCTGAGTAACCGGTGCCGAAATCATCCACTGCAATTCGAAAACCACAGGCCTGAAGCCGGTTGAGCTGGGCGATAACAGTCACCATCTCCGACTCCGAAAATGCCAGCTCCTCGGTCACCTCCAGAAGCAAGTGCTTGGTGATCAGCCTGTCGTTATTGCAACGCTGGCAGATACGATCCGCAAACTCGTGATCGAGCAGTGAGTGACGGCTAATATTCACCGACAGATAACGCGACTCCATCAGAGCTTCATTGTCTCGAATAAAATCGATAGCCGTGTCGAGTACGAAATCGGTTAGCGCGGAGATTTTTCCCAGTTGCTCGGCCAACGGAATAAATATTAGCGGCGAAATCATCCCATGAACCGGATGTTGCCAGCGCAATAGCAATTCAAAGCCCAGGGGCTTATCGATACGGGGATCAACGATTGGCTGGAAGTAAACTTCCAGTTCGCGATTTTTTAGTGCCCACTCAAACGTGGCCGGCAAAGACTGGCGTAATACCCTGCGGTGGCTCGCATAGGCATAAATCAGACTAAAGACACTGCCAAGCAGTATCGATATCCAGTACTGCTCTATCAAGTAATGTAATTTAAACCGCGGCGTCACCAGAAATTCAAGCTCTAGTGGATACTGGGGTGAAGAAAAATTCAAGACACTCACCTGATGCCTTGCCTCATTAACATCAATGCTATTGTGAGCACTCAGGTGGGGCTTTCCGGCAACGGTAACAACAAAGGGTAAATTATCAAACTGCAGCCCTTTCCCGACTAGCTCAGTAAGAACATCGGGCGGGATCAGTGCATTCGCCCCCATGCCATCCTGACCACGCAGGTATATAAAAAAGGATTGGGTCTTCCCCGTTTTCGCCCGGGTTAAAGAAAGTGTTCTGCTGCCTGCGGTTTCCGGCCAGCGCGCAATCGTACTGGGAAAAATACGTATCGATGTCCGGCCAAGGTTACTGGTACAGTATACTCTGTTGTCCTGGTTAATCAGGCCTATCTCTTTCACACGATATGAAAGAAAAACCGTTTTACGCAGCGCCCCGACATCACCCGGCGTACAGGCCATATTGTCCATCAGCAACGGCTGAAGACTCGCAGCAGTATTATCAACAAAACTATTAATTCGAGATAGCGCATCTTCACCCAATATCGAAAGATCCGCATGGAGCTTCCAGAAATAAAAGGGCAAACTAAGAAAAAATGTCAGTAAATAAATAACAACCACATCCCTAAATAAGGAGCGGTTAGTACCTGTCTGATTTCCTAAACCTTTTCGCTTCGATGTTTTATTATTCCGTTTTATCATTATCACCATGCATCCAAGCCAACTTGTTTAGTTATTTTTCATTAAAATATGGAAGTGATGTCTAATTTTTATCTTTATAATGGGGATACTACATACTATTTCGGCAAATAAAAAGAGCGGATCAAACGAACAGTTCAAATATGATATTGACCTTATCATAGCAATGATAATATTCACATATTTTTGCAACCGACACTAAGTTGCAAGCATTATTTTTTGCGATAAATATATCTTTTTACTTTAGATTTCAGCCCATATCCATATGAAACAAATACAATTTATTGTTTATTATAATGATAGTTCTATTAGTAATAGGGTCATTAGAATAAAAAATAAAAGCTGCCAAATGACAGCTTTAAATAACAATTTAACTTATTAAAGCGAGAGAAATACTTCCTGCTCTGTTGCCAGTGATTCATACTGGCCGATAACCGGACATTGATCCAAATACCTTCTCAGCATATCTAGCATGACAGTGGCAATGACACTGCGCTTGGCACGGTGATTATAGTTACGTTTAGGCGTGATCCGTTGTGCCCAACTCCCCGTCGGGGTCGACAGCGCTACAATTACTCCCCCGTCATTACACGCTCCCGATACCAATGCCAGTTGAGCTCCCACTTCTTCACGAACGGCAGCGGCTACCGCCGCGACTTCTTCCGGGCTTTCGCTTTCTAAGTCTGGCTCTGCCGACATTGTCCAGGCCTGCTGTAAGGCACCTCTGCTCTCGTCATGATCCTGCAACCAATTTGCTAGCCAGCCGCCGGTAAAATGCTCAACAACCGTCAGACGCTGATCGGCCGCCACCAGCTTTTGACCCACATGTTGCACCAGGTCGACATCAACACTGACAACATTATCGCCTAACAACTCAATCATCTGCTGCTGTACCAAAGCAGCCTGCTCGTTAGCTCGCGGCGTAAATAACTTTACTTCAATAAATGGAAGCGAAGAGCGGTATCCCACTTCAAACCCGGCAGGCAACTGCACGGAAGCCAGCGTTTGACCGATCCCTGACTCAGACAGACCAAAGGTGTAAAAACGATGGCAGTCAAGCGCATGAACAGTGTCAAACTTTGACTTAAGACGGGGCAGAATTTCCTCCTGCGTCATCTTCTTAAACTCACTGGGCACACCGGGCGTAAAATAGACCCATGCCCGATTAAGCTTGATCGCAAAACCACAGGCTGTGCCAATTGGGTTCTCGAGCAATTCAGCCCCTTCAGGCAGCATTGCCTGCTTGAGGTTTGTTTTAGGCATCTCCCGTCCGAGTGCCTGATACTTGGCTTGCATCTGCCGGACCCAGTAGTCCGACTGCTCCAGGCCTGAATCAGCAGCAATAGCAGCCGCCTGAGCAGTTAAATCATCCGTTGTCGGCCCGAGCCCACCGTTAACCACCACAATGTCAGCCGTTAGGCTACAATGCTCAATTTCAGCCGCTAAGTCTTCAAGCTTATCGCCAACTGTCGTTCTGCGGGACAAAGGAAAACCATGTTGAAAAAACAAACGCGATAGCCATGCGGCATTTGAATCGACAATATCCCCATGCAGTACTTCTTCCCCGGTACTGATCATTGCTACTTGCAGCATGCTTTCCCTCTTTTTGTCATGATGATCGGTATCTAATACACCTTATACCCAAGCTACCTCAAGATGCTAGTTTCAGCGAGAATTACTTTACTACTAGGTCGAGCCGCGCAGGCCAGGCACAAATATAAAGTTGATTTTATAGCCGGCCCCACGCTTTGGTGTTTTTTGTAAAAGTCAACACCCTCACTCACCCACCACCCTAGCTGTAAAGCAAAATTTACAACCAAAAATACAATTGTTGACAGTCAGTATCACTACCTTTAAGGTAGCAGGCAGTTTCAATCAGGAGCAGGCTTCGGATACGCAGGCTGTTTAACTATAGAAAGGTCAAATAACGTGAAAACTCACTTCATCTACACCGACTATCGATAGCCACAGTGGCACGAACAGGTGTAAAGAATAGTTACCACTCGGTACTCAGTATTCATCTCGCTTCCGCCATTGTGGCCATTTCTCTACCGGGAGATAAGAGCACAGGTATGCACCTATCAAACAACAGCCATCTCCCCCCACTAACTAGAACTAACAACAGGGAAATTTAACGCAATGACCATGAACAAAACACTCGGCAGCACATTGATTATTGCCGGAACCACCATAGGTGCCGGTATGCTAGCACTGCCACTGGCATCTGCCGGACTTGGCTTTGCCACAGCGACACTTCTCATGTTCGGTATCTGGGCCCTGATGATTTACACCGCGCTGCTCATGCTGGAGGTCCACCAGCACGCCGATCAGAATGCAACGTTGCATACCCTAGCCCACCAGTTACTGGGACGGAAAGGCCAGGTCATTGCCAGTTTTGCCATGTTGTTCCTGTTCTACTCTCTCTGCGCGGCATACATTGCCGGTGGCGGAGCCCAGCTCAATGACAAGCTAAACAACTGGATGGGAATGCATGTCGGCCCGCAAACCGGTACGATTATTTTTACTCTGCTGATTGCTTCGGTCGTTTCGGTGGGTACTCACTCGGTTGATATGGTGAACAGGATCCTGTTTGCCCTCAAGATTGTCGCGCTTGCTACCATGCTTTTCTTGCTGGCACCACACGTACAGGGCGGACACCTCGTTGATATGCCAGTCCAAAAAGGCCTGTTGCTTTCTGCTCTGCCAGTCATATTTACGTCTTTCGGTTTTCACGGCAGCATTCCGTCCATCGTTCGCTACGTTGGCCTGGATATGAAAGCGCTGAGGAAAATCATGATTGTGGGCTCGGCAACGCCGTTGATGATCTACGTTTTCTGGCAGGTTGCCAGCCAGGGCGTATTGAGCCAACCCGATCTGTTGGCCAGTACCACGCTTGGCACTTTCATCGCGACGCTAAGCCAGATGCTACACAACCCAATGGTAAGCCAGTCGGTGTCTGTCTTTGCTGATCTGGCACTGGCAACCTCATTTCTAGGCGTAAGCCTGGGATTGTTTGACTTCCTGTCTGACAGCCTGAAGCGCGGTAACCAGATTAAAGGTCGCCTGCAGACAGCCCTGGTCACTTTCGTGCCGCCTCTGGGTTTTGCCCTCTTCTACCCGCAAGGGTTTATTATGGCGCTGGGTTTTGCTGCCATCGCCCTTGTGATCCTGGCAATTTTCTTGCCTGTCGCTATGGTAAAGGCTCAACGCAAACAGCGTCCGAGCAGTGAAACCGACTACCAGGTAAGTGGTGGCTCTGCAGCACTGGCGCTTGTCACCGGTCTGGGGATCATGATCATCTCGGCTCAGTTCCTGCAAATGGCCGGCATCATTCCAGCCGTAGGTTAATAGATAGCATCAGGTTAATAACGCAAGGTATATAGACGCCAGATTAATAGACAGATACATAAATAGGCTGACAATCTAATGGGCACCCACTTATTGCCAGCTTGTTACAACTATAAGGCTTGCACATGCAAGCCTTATTCATTATCAGCGATAACAATAAACTTTGCAGGCAAAATTCACCATCTAACGCCAATCGCCGCGAAAAACCAAAAACAATAAGTATTTCCTCTAGGAATTTCCCCCCATTTCAGCAATACTCTTGCCCGTCCTTAACCCCACCCTGATTTCGTTAATTCGGAGCGTACCTTGCGCACTACACACTTGTCCTCTGCGATGCTGGGCTGCTCGCTAAGCATGTCTGCTTTGGCATGGAATGATGTTACGGCATCCTACGATACCTATACCCAACCTTTATTTTTGCACGCTTATACCGAGACGGTTCAGTACTCGGCCTCAAGTTCAGCCCCTCTCCTGGCTGCCGATACTGACAACGAGCTGAAGGAAGCTCCTCTGCCGCTGCACCTATCGGGCTCGTCTGAGAAAGACTGGGACTATTTGCTGGGCCAGTCGTATACCATTCTAGGACTTAGCGTTGCTACCGTCGGGCTAATGACACTGTTGCCGGAGAGTGTGACAAACTGGGACGAAGAAGATCGTAACCTGAGTAACCTTGGGAAAAAATGGTGGGACAATGTCAGTGCAGGGCCGGTTTGGGATGAGGATGCGCACTATCTTAACTACATTATGCACCCTTACTTTGGCGGGGTTTATTATACTGCGGCCCGCCATTCTGGCTTCAATGAGTGGGAGTCGTTCTTATATTCCGCAACGATGTCGACGTTCTTCTGGGAGTATGGAGTAGAAGCGTTTGCCGAGGTCCCTTCCATCCAGGATATCATCGTAACACCGTTATTCGGTGCCGCCGTGGGTGAATGGATGTACCAGACCGAAGCCGATATTACTGCCAACGGCGGCGAGGTGATGGGATCAGAGAGACTGGGGAATGTCAGCCTGTTTCTGCTAAACCCTGTCGGTCATATCCATTATTGGATGACGAACTGGTGGGAAGGCGATACCGAGGTAAGCTTCACCTATACCCCTTGGTTTGGTAACACAGAAGCAGCCAACTTCGCCCTGGACGCCGGCGCAAACTACGATAGCGCCTTTATCGGCCTGCAAGTCAGGCTCGACCTGAACTAGCCGACACAACCGCTTAATATATGGTGATTTTTTAGGCATGCTCCGACATAATATGGTTTCTGTAAATTGTCACACATAGGCTGAGATGGATTTAGGAATATTACTGGCGATGACGCTGATTTTTATCGGCTCGTTCGTACAAAGTTCAATAGGTTTTGGACTGGCGATAGTGACCGCACCTATCCTATTTCAAATTTCACCCAGCTATGTCCCGGCCCCCATTACTGTCGTGGCGCTTTTCCTGTCCATCATCAATGCCAGCCATCACAGGGCAACCATTTCCCTGAAAGGATTGTGGATGGCGTTCATCGGCCGGGTGCCCGGTTCGGTGGCTGGCGCATTTCTGCTCTACTGGGTTGACGCTAACCAATTGTCGCTTTGGCTGGGCGTGCTGGTGATCCTCGCCGTGGCTGTCAGTTTGCTCCCTTTCCGTATTCAGCCAACGCCTAACAGAATGATGATTGCCGGCTTTTTTTCCGGCTTCTTTGGTACCAGCTCCGGAATCGGTGGACCACCAATGGCGCTGTTGCTACAGCACCAGGAGGGTAACTTAATCAGAGCCAACCTGTCGGCCTTCTTCGTGGTCAGCAGTTTGCTATCTTTGATCGTCCAGGTCCCGATCGGCTACATGACCATGCACCATTTTTATCTGTCATTACCGCTGCTTCCTGCTTCCTATCTCGGGTACAAGGTCGCAATGCGCTATATAAACCGGATCCCCAAAAAAACCGTTCGCCAGGCCTCGTTGGCTATTTGCTTTGTGTCGGGGATAACGGCCATTGTCTCGGCCCTTTCTTAAAGGGACTATGGATTAAAGGAATTCTGGATTAAAGGGATTCAGGCATCCACTCTGCGTGAATTAATATATTCCTTGGCGTGATCGGCTTGGAACAAAAAGTACCAACGGACACCTGATATCCCGACTCTTCCATATAGCAAGCCCGGTCGTACACCAGCCACATTTCCAGCGGGCGCCTGAACAACTGGCGTACTAACTCCATTCGCTCCACAAGCGCAAAACGATTCTCACCCATCTGCTGCCAGTATTGATAGTCAATACCCGCTGGCAGAGTAACTTGCTTCTTGTCGGCTGCCCAACGGCAAAATTCCTCAAATCCATCATTAAGCTGGGCTTTCTGGACATTTGGTACAGGCATATAGTCATCACAACCTCGTACAAACCGTTGTAAGCTGTCAAAACCGAGACGAAAACTCACTTCGACAAAGCGCTGTTTGCGCACACGCTGGCCTGCTGTCACGGTCTCCTGCAACGGCAACCTCAAGTCATGCTTACCTAAAGTCAATGTGCTTTGCCGGCCGATCCGAGACAGTGGCTGATAATGACTCGCTCGGATCAAATGATAGCAACACGGAGAGATACTTACGGCCCGGCCTTGCTTGGCAGCCACACGCTGCAATAACGATACATGCAAATCCCCACAAGCGTGGAGGGCAACCGCATGTTGCTGTGAGCAGATATGCTGTTCGCTGGCCGGATCAAAGGCATCACCCTGGACAAAATCAATCGGCAACTCAAGCTTACGGGCTGCTGCCTCCCCTTCTTCACACAATGCCTGTTGCCATTCCAAACTGGTAACCGCTGTGCCGTGGCTCGCGGCCAGCACCCGGCCTAGATGCCCTTTGCCGGCACACCACTCAAGCCAGGGCAATTCCAGCGCCGGGATGACTTGGTTAAATGCGGTGATCTGCTGCCACTTTCGTCCGGGGATCCCAACATCCAGTCCTTTAGGCAAAGACTTTTGCTGACTGGGATAAGACTCGGTCATCGCAAGCTGATACAACTCCGGGCCATCAGGGATCCACTCGGCTAATGCCTGTGACAATGCGTCGCCCTCTTCGATATAGCGTGCAATCGCCTCGTCATCCAACGACAACAGCCACTGGCAAAGCCCGGGATGGCTTTGCGTCCAGACCAGTTGATTTGAGGCAAACGGCATGAACTGCCAAAACTCGCGATTTGAGGTTAACAGCGTATCAAGGCGGCGATACAGTGGGGAATACCCTGTCATGAAACGACTACTCTCAGGCAAAATGGGATCAGCCCGGCATTCTATACCAATTGCCGCTATCTTTACGCATTGTTTTAATCAAAAAGAAAGGGCCGCACAAGTGCAGCCCTTATAACGCGTTGTCATGTTACTACTTAACCGGCAAATCCATGCTCGAGAACATCGCCTCGATTTCGGCGTTGGTTTTCAGTGTCACCGCCTGATCAACCACATTTCGCGTCAGATGCGGGGCGAATCGTTCCATAAAGTCGTACATGTAAGTTCTAAGGAAGGTACCCTTCTTAAAGCCAATCTTGGTCGTGCTGGCTTCAAAGATATGGCTGGCATCTATCGCCACCAGATCGTCATCGGTTGCCGGATCCATTGCCATACTGGCAATCACGCCAACCCCGATCCCCAGTCGCACATAGGTCTTTATCACATCAGCATCTGTCGCAGTAAATACGATTCTTGGCGTCAGCCCCGAACGGTTAAATGCGCTGTCCAACTCTGAACGACCGGTAAAACCAAAGACATAAGTTACCAACGAGTAGGCAGCCAGGTCATGAATCGTAATTTCGGACTTCTTGGCCAGTGGGTGATCGGCCTTGACGACAATGGAGCGATTCCAGTGGTAACAAGGCAGCATGATCATATCTTGATATAAATGCAGCGCCTCGGTGGCAATGGCGAAGTCTGTGGTGCCCTTCGCAACGGCATCAGCAATCTGGGATGGCGTACCCTGGTGCATATGTAACGAGACTTTAGGGTACCTTGCAGTAAAACCCTGAATCACTGAAGGCAGGGCATAGCGGGCCTGAGTATGCGTTGTGGCAATATTCAAGGTTCCGATTTCCGGGTGGGTGTGCTCGCCCGCGACTGACTTGATACTCTCGACACGTGATAAAATGTCACGGGAAATTCGGACAATGTCCTGACCGGCAGGTGTCACCTTGGTCAGATGCTTACCACTACGCTCGAAAATTTGGATCCCCAGCTCATCTTCAAGCAAACGAACCTGCTTACTGATGCCGGGCTGAGATGTGTATAAGCTCTCTGCTGTAGAAGAGACATTAAGGTTATGATTAACAACCTCAACAATATATCTTAACTGTTGTAGTTTCATGGTACCGCCCAACTTATAGTCCGTTACATCATATCAGTGCAACCATGTATTTCATCATGTTATATATCGAATCTCTTCATTTTCATAGCATTTCTTTACGATTTTACAGCATGTGAGCGCGGTTTTTGTTCAATATAAACCAAGAGCACATTTGGAATAGCGCCGATGCTCCGGATAAGCCAGACCCACTATGGATAAAACCGCTTATCTATCCGAGCATTAGCGACTAGTGTAGCAAAATTGACTGTCATGCTATGCCGTAATTGCCAGATAGTGTATCTTATAGGGCTCGACCAAACGCACGGAAGACAGACGTATCTTATGAGTATACCTTTAATGATTGGCCTCATTTCGTTGTTGCTGATACTGATTGTTGGATACAACATCATCATCCAGTATCGCCAACGTCTAGAAAGCGCGAAACACCAAGAGCTGGCCAAATTCATTGCTATCATTGATGCTACTGAAGATCTTATCGGTAACGCTCACCATTTGCCGTACAGCAAAGAACTTCTGGTGTGCCTGAACCAACGAATTTTGCACGCGCTGGAAAGCATGAGCGAAGCTGATCCTTCGGACAGAAACTTGCCTGCACGAATCAAAAATGTTGCCGAGCAAATCAACCAGCTCCAGCAGAATTATTCCAATGCCGATGTGGCGACCTTCAAAGTGCCAAGCACCGACAAACAGGCGATTGGGATGCTGCAACTTGTAAAACGCCTGAAAACCGTTATTAAAAGCGAACATAGCAAAGGTCGATTTGCTACTCAGGCTTTTGTGGCCGAAAATGCCCGCCTTGAAGGTATTCAGTTACGGATCAACATTGAAAACGTTATCAAGCGAGCCAACGATGCCCGCATGAAACGCCAGCTTGGTACGGCGAAACAGCTGCTTAAAAAAGGCATCGATGTACTAGCGAGCAAAAACGACAATTATGCCAATCAGACCCGCGATAAACTGCAAAAAATGCTGGGTGAAATAGACAGCAGCCAAAACCAGAACCATGAGCAGGAGCGTCAGCAGATCATCGAAAAAGAACAGGATGATTTGGATGTATTGTTCCAGCCTAAACGGAAATGGTAGGACGACAGCTTAAGTAAGTTTCCAAAACAAAGAACACCACAAACAAGGCCGCATAATGCGGCCTTGTTTTATTTACATCATCTATACCCAAGCCACTATCAGGCAGCCAGCGACTTAGTCGTCTTCAGCTTTTTTACCTTTTCATCGCCCTCTTCTACTCCTGCCTGATCACTGAGCACCTCCGCGAGCGTCGAACGGGACAATCGCCCTTCAACGTCTCCGTCCGCGTTGATGACCGGCAACGGGTGCTCGCTGTCTAGTGTTTCAGGGATCACCGCTTCCAGCAAGGCATCGGTATGAACTGCCGGTACACTGTCGAGCAATGACGGATCGATAGCCTTGTCATACTCGGACTGCTCGACACCCTCGAGCGTTTCCTGGGTGATCACGCCTTGATAGCCATCTTCGTTAATATAATAGCCGTAGTCATCCTTAGACTTGCGCATCTCGGCAAGTGCCTCACCGATAGTCTCGGCAGAAATACGGCAAACCTGCGGCTTCATGACCGTCTCGACGGTCAGTGCACGCGCCCGGTTTACGTCCTTCACAAAGGCTTCAACATAATCGTCAGCAGGATGGAGCAAGATATCAACCGGCTCTCCCTGCTGCACTAGTACACCATCACGCAAAATGGCAATACGATCACCAAGACGCAGCGCCTCATCCAGATCATGGGTAATAAACACAATTGTCTTGTGCAGTTTTTCCTGCAACTCGATAAGCTGATCTTGCATCTCGCTCCGGATCAGGGGATCCAGTGCCGAGAAGGCCTCATCCATCAGCAGGATATCGGCGTCGGTACACAAGGCTCTGGCCAGCCCGACACGCTGCTGCTGACCACCAGACAGATTAGCAGGAAACTGCTTGTCATAACCGTCAAGCCCTACGGTTTCTAACCAGTATCTCGCCTGCTTTTCACGCTCTTGCTTCGCAACACCCTGAATCTGTAGACCGTAGCCGATATTATCCAAGACACTACGATGCGGCATTAGCCCAAAGCGCTGGAATACCATCGACATCTTATGACGACGAAACTGCTGCAAGGCCTTATCGTCAAACGACATCACATCACTGCCTTCGACTTCTATCACCCCTGCGGTAGGATCTATCAAGCGATTGAAATGACGGATAAGGGTCGATTTTCCCGAACCCGACAGACCCATCACAACGAAGATTTCGCCGGGGTAGATATCCATATTGATGTCACTGAGTCCAACGGTATGCCCGGTTTCGGCCAGGATGTCGTCCTTGGACTTACCCTCTTTCACCTGCTGCAATACTTTACCGGCATTGGGACCAAAGACCTTGTAAAGGTTCTTTACCCTTATTAACGGGGTCTTTCGCTCTTTACTAGCCATGATCGTGGCCTCCTAAGTGCTGCTGAGTACGTTTGGCATAGCTTTGCGTGACCCGGTCAAAAATGATCGCCAACGCCACAATCGCCAAACCATTAAGCAGGCCTAGCGTAAAATACTGATTGGTAATGGACTTCAAAACGGGTTGTCCCAAGCCTTTAACACCAATCATAGAAGCAATTACCACCATCGCCAGTGCCATCATAATGGTCTGGTTGATACCGGCCATAATATTGGGCAGTGCCAGTGGCAGCTGAACACCCAGCAACCTCTGGGTCGGACTGGCACCAAACGCCGTGGCCGCTTCCAGCACCTCTTTATCCACCAGCCTGATACCAAGATTTGTCAATCTGATCACCGGCGGAATGGCATAGATCACCACCGCAATGACACCGGGTATCTTGCCTATCCCGAGCAGCATCACCACCGGGATCAAGTAAACAAATGCCGGCATCGTCTGCATGACATCAAGCATCGGCGTCACGACCGACTGCACCCGGTTGGAGCGTGCCATCGCGATGCCTATCGGCACCCCGAGACCAATAGCCACCAGAGTCGAGACCAGAATAATACTCATAGTCCGCATGGTGTTCTCCCACATCCCGAAAACACCAATCAGTACAAAGGCGACGATAACCCCAACCGTTAACTTCCAGGAGCGACTGGCAACATAGGCCAGTGCGGCAAGAACTCCGATAACCAGCCACCAGGGCGTGGCCAGCAATAATTTTTCGAAACCAATAAGAAAAGACAGCAGCGGGTCGAAAAACGCCTCGATACTGTCACCATATTCGCGGGAAAATGCTCGATAGGCACCATCCAACGTTTTGCGGATCTCCAGCAGCTGATGGCGGTCAAGCTGCGGAAATTCGGTAAACCAAGATTGATCAGACATAACCACTTAGATCCGATAGATTACAACAAGCCCGGCCTATAGCCGGGCACACTCCCACTACAGCTCCGACAGGGCCTGTTTCACTTTCTTCGCGACCTCAGGACTCACCCACTGGGTCCACGTTGACTCATACTCAGTCAAGAAGTGCTCCATCGTGATTTCACCGTCTGCCTGATAGTCTTCCATCCAGGCCAGCAAGGTGTTCATCTGCTGGTTGCCAAATGAACGCGACGACAGATATGCCAGTGCCTCTGGCGCTCGCTCGGCAAAGCTCTCAGTCACTACCGTATCAACCGGTGACGGCGGATACATGGTCGGCTTAGGATCTAAACATTCTTCCTTGGTAATACAGGCCCGATAATGGTCTTCATCAATGCCGCTACCGAAATCAACCTTCACCATCTTGTATTTACCCAATACGGCCGTCGGTGCCCAATAGTAGCCAAACCACGGTTCCTTGCGCTCGTAAGCTTTGGCAATAGCACCCGACAATCCGGCACCCGAACCCGGATCGATTAGCTCAAACCCGGCTTTATCCAGCTCCATAGCGTGGAACAGATTACCGGCCGTGATCTGGCAGTTCCAACCCGCAGGGCATCCCATAAAAGCTGATTTTTCAGGGTCTTCCGGATGTTCAAACAGCTGTCGGTTTGCCTTGATCCCAGCAATAGTCGCCAGGCTCGGATCTTTTTCAACCAAATAAGCCGGCACCCAGAAGCCTTCTTCTCCCCCATCCGACAGGGTTGCACCGGCATAACGCAAGCGTCCTTCCTTGACCCCGCGATCCAGTGCCGCCTTCATTGAATTACTCCACAACTCAGGCGCGATATCCGGTTCCCCTTTCTCAATCATCGAGGTACCTGTCGGCATTGTGTCGCCCGGTACCAACTCGGCATCACAGTCAAACCCGTGCTGAAGAATAAACTTATCCACGTTGGCAATCAGCGTAGCTGAATTCCAGTTCATATCTGCAATAGTGACTGTTCCACACTCTTCTGCCGATGCATTAAATGAGGCCGTAGCAAGTAAAACTGATGTTGCGAGAAGCTTTCGCATAACAATGTCCTTATTTCGAATTTCGGTCCTTCAGTTATCTGAAAGCATGGTGTTACAACATTTCAGTAACACACATGTTGTTAGTATACTAAGTAATTATGTGGTTATATGTAAAGTAACAACACTAAACAGCAGCAAGTTACGTTAGTTAACTCCAAACAAAAATAGTTAGTACTGTAATCATTTAAATGCAACCAAATGCCCCAAACCACTGTAACTCATTTAACATCTAGTCTAAAAAACTGCCTTTAGCTAGCCTCATAGTGCTCTATTCCAACACTATAGAACTCTATGCCAAGGCTTTGATTTGTTATACTCCCTGTCATAAAAGGGCTGATTTCAGTTCCAACGACAATAAACCAGAGACTCAACAAGAATTCCCATGAACGACACTCAGCGCATGATTGACGAGCTGTTATCGCCAATCAGACTATTTCTCCAGTGCGACACGCCCGAAAGCTGGATTGAAGAAGCCAGAAAACCAGAGAACCTGACGGCTCTCCTTGTCGACCATTGCAATTGTGAACTGAAAGCCAGCCAGACTGCCATGTGGCTAATTCGCAAATACGCAGTCGATGAAGGGAGCGGAAAGGAACTACTGGCATGGGCCAAGCCTTACGAGGACTTTGTCTATGGCAAAGCGCGCTGCACAGATGCTTTCCACGGCAAGAAAAACGGCCTGTCAGCCCCGCTGGTTCCAAAGCCTGGCTTCATTCACGGTCAGGAACTCATCGACAAGATGGTTCGGCTAATCAAAGAGGAGTTTCATCACTTCGAGCAAGTGCTGGAGATCATGGAGCAACGTGATATTCCCTACAACAACTTGCGTGCCGGTCGCTATGCCAAGGGGCTAATGAAAGTTGTGCGGACCCACGAGCCAGCAACCCTGATCGATAAACTGATCATCGGTGCCTATATCGAAGCCCGCTCCTGCGAGCGTTTTGCCAAGCTGGCCCCTTATTTAGATGAAGAGCTGAAGAAGTTCTATATCTCGCTGCTCCGCTCTGAAGCGCGCCACTATCAGGACTACCTGACACTGGCCGAGCAGATTGCGGGCGAAGACATCTCTGTCCGAGTGAAAGCGATCGGTGCCAGAGAAGCCGAGCTGATTAGCACTCCGGATAGCAGTTTCCGCTTCCACAGCGGTATTCCGGCCTTTGCTGAAGCAGGAGCCTGATGCTACCTCCCCTTAACAAGGAAGGCTGAGGAAGCCCATGAACGCCCTCCCCCCTCTTTTCAAGAAGAGACAGGAAGGGTTAAGTTGCACTATACAGATATAAAAAAACCGCCTTTCGGCGGTTTTTTATTATTTCTCGGCTTTTTCTTTCTTCGGCTTCTTACGCTTGTCGGTAATTTCCCATTTACCGTCAATAAAGAGACCAGTCCAGCCCGATGGCTTGCCATCAATTTCCGAACGGATGTAGTTCTCTTTCGTCTTGCGGCTAAAGCGTACCACTGTCGGACGACCATCCGGATCCTCGGTCGGGGCCTCGGCCAAATAAGTGAACTTCGGCGACAAACGATCCTTGAATCGAGCAAGCTCTTCCACCAGCGGAGCACGTGTCTCGCGTGATTTAGGGAAAGTGCTGGCTGCCATAAACAGGCCAGACGCACCGTCACGCAATACAAAGTAAGCATCCTGATCCTGGCTGCACGGCAGCTCAGGCAAGTGAACCGGATCTTCCTTCGGCGGCGCTATTTCACCGTTCTTCAGGATCTTACGCGTGTTCTTACACGTTTCGCTGGTACAACCCATGTACTTACCGAAGCGACCGTTTTTCAGCTCCATATCCGAGCCGCACTTGTCACACTCGATAACCGGGCCGTCATAGCCTTTCAGCTTGAACTCGCCTTTCTCAACAATGTAACCGTCACAGCTCGGGTTGTTACCACAGACATGCAGCTTGCGGTCCTGGTCAATCAGGTAAGCATCCATCGCCGTATCACACTTCGGACAACGCTTCTTGGCACGCAGGGCAGCGGTTTCGACGTCTTCTTCAAGAACGTTGACGATGCCTTCCTCGTCACCAAGGTTGATTGTCGTCTTGCAGCGCTCTTTCGGCGGCAGAGCATAACCGGAACAACCCAGGAATACCCCGGTCGATGCCGTGCGGATCCCCATCGGACGCTCACACGTCGGACACTTGATATCCGTCAGCACGATATTGTTCGGCTTCATGCCGCCTTCATCTTCGTCACGCTCGGCTTTCTCAAGCTCGGAGGTGAAGTCGCTGAAGAAGTGATCCAATACGCCTTTCCAGTTCGCCTCGCCTTCCGCAATCTTATCCAGATTGCCTTCCATGCGAGCCGTGAAATCATAGTCCATCAGATCAGAGAAACTTTCGTCCAGACGATCTGACACAATCTCACCCATTTTCTCGGCATAGAAACGGCGCTGATCAACGCGGACATAACCACGATCCTGAATCGTCGAGATGATTGACGCATAGGTAGAAGGACGACCAATGCCACGCTTCTCAAGCTCTTTAACCAATGCAGCTTCTGTAAAGCGCGCTGGCGGCTTGGTGAAGTGTTGCTTCGGTTCTAGCTCTTCCAGTGCCAATATGTCGCCTACATGGACCATAGGCAGCGTCGTGTCTTCTGTTTTGCCAGACGGACGCTGAACATGAGTCCAACCCGCAAAGCGCATCGTGCGCCCCTTGGCCTTCAACGTGAAGTCGCCAGCCTGAACGGTGATTGTGCTCGAGTCATACTTCGCAGGCACCATCTGACAGGCAACAAACTGGCGCCAGATCAGATCGTAAAGCTTAATCGCATCCTGCTCCATGCCTTCAAGGTTTTCTGCTTTCACATCAACACTCGATGGACGGATCGCTTCGTGCGCTTCCTGAGCATTACCCTTGCTGCCATAGACATTCGGCTTGGCCGGCAAATAGTTATCACCGTACTCGCTACTGATAAAGTCACGAGCAGATTCAACGGCTTCCTTCGACAGGTTAGTCGAGTCGGTACGCATATAGGTAATGTAACCCGCCTCATAGAGACGCTGTGCCAAACCCATAGTACGTTTTACGCCATAGCCCAACCGGGTACTTGCTGCCTGCTGCAGGGTCGAGGTGATGTAGGGTGCCGACGGCTTGCTGCTGGTCGGGCGGTCTTCACGATCAACAACTTTGTAGGCGGCCTTTTCCAATAGCGACTTCGCCGCCATGGTATCGGCTTCGTTTTCCGGACGGAATGCCTTGCCTGCCTGTTGGGCAACCATCAGACGCAGTGCATCTTTGCCTACCGTCTGGGTATTGGCATGAATATCCCAAAACTCTTCCGGCGTGAACGCTTTAATTTCGCGTTCGCGCTCAACAATCAGTTTTACCGCAACGGACTGGACACGACCTGCGGAAAGGCCTCGAGCGACCTTCTTCCACAACAGGGGCGACACCATGAAACCGACCACACGGTCAAGGAAGCGTCGTGCCTGCTGGGCATTCACACCGTCGATGTTCAGCTCACCAGGCTGTTCAAACGCCTGCTGAATAGCATTTTTAGTGATCTCATTAAAAACCACTCGCTTATAACGTTCATCATCGCCACCGATGATCTCACGAAGGTGCCACGCAATAGCTTCTCCCTCGCGGTCCAAATCGGTTGCCAGATAAACATAGTCAGCGTCTGCAGCCAGTTTCTGTAATTCGTTAACGACTTTTTCTTTGCCCGGTAGCACTTCGTATTGCGCTTCCCAATCGTTGTAAGGGTTAACCCCCATCTTGCCGATCAGCGCCTTACGCTCTTTTTCTTTCTTGATACGGGCCTTCTCTTCAGCGCTCAACCCCTTGGTCGAGGTGGCAGCCGCTTTTTTACCCGTACTACGTGCACCCGTTGGCAAATCACGGACGTGACCCACGCTTGACTTTACAATGAAGTCCTTACCCAAGTACTTATTTATAGTTTTCGCCTTGGCAGGGGACTCCACGATAACGAGAGATTTACCCATAATGACTCTATTACGTCCTCGTGCTCGCAAAACTTTCAATATAAAACAAATAGTTGCACGCTAATATTCACACAGTGGCACGGCAACGCTAATAAACCAAACTGATTAAGTAACTAATCACTAGAGGCATTCTCAATTGCTGGAGAGTGGCACTCAGGATGAGTAGTTACTTAATCTAATTGGTATTTACATATTGGGCTACAATCCTAGAAGGTCAACTGCTTTTTGATCAAAACGGTCTGTTTGCTCGTCCCTTCCCCAGTTGTTAACACCAGGTTAAAGCCGATTTCGCCCCTCAAAACTGACTGTAATCCACGCCTCTTTCTCTTTATTTATAACCATAAAGTGGCTGAGGGCGCTAATCATTACCACCTCCTCCCGTCTTTGACTATTAAAACCCATAAATTTTTGCCGTCGCTCACATAAATTGGTCGAATTTCCGCCCCGACCACACACTCTTTAACCAATTTGGGTGCAATTCCCGGTACCGGGTAAGGGTTTGTTTTATCGCGTTAACTTCAATACACTGTGAGGCATCTATAGCGCCCTGAAATCATCGGCTGCTATAACATGATCACGCTACGATTCAAGAGATAACCGCATGAGCAATAAAAAAACCATTTCTTCCGAAGAGTTACTGATGATTGCTAACCAGCTAATTCAGGACCATGAATCCTACCAGGATGGTATGCGAGCCACTTCCGTTGAAGAGAAAGACGATGTGCTGGTGTTCAAAGGCGAATACTTCTTGGACGACAACGGATTACCGACTGAAAAAACCACAGCGGTTTTCAATATGTTCAAATTCCTAGCCCATAAGCTGTCACCTGAGTTCACGCTAAAAGGCTAGTTACCGCACTCTCCAAAGCAAACAGCCCCGCACTCGCGGGGCTGTGACGCTAACTAACAACACCTATCAGATATCAATTGTCATAGTATCTTTGTTGTCGTCGCTGTCACCATTGGCAGGCGGCTCACCACGACCTTTCGGGTCAGCACCGAATTGATTCGGCCCTTTGGTTCCGTCTAGGATCCCTAACTCGACAATAACGAATATTGGCCCGATATACGGCAAAAATGTCACGATAATCCACCAGGCGCTTTTGTTCCTGTCGTGAAGCCGCTTGACGTTCAGAGCCGCAGAAGCCCAAAAAACAAAGCCAAGAATGACCAATGACAAGACTTCCAGTGCAGGATTGCCTGCCGTGTTTCCAGTGGCGCTATAGAAGAACACCGGCAGCGATACCAACAAGACAGGCAAGCTGTATAGCCAGTAATCCCGACGTCGCATCCGCCCCTGAAACGAAAACAATGCCCATTTCTGATTCATCGACCGACCTTATACGATTGGACGCTGGCCGCGGCTGATCCATTTCAGCAGCAGGTTATCAGCAGCCTCGCCCGTTGCGCCAGCCAGCTTTTCGGCCAGCTTTTTACGCTGAACATAGCGAACCTGCAGTACTTCGCGATCTTTGCAGGCATGGGTAATAAAGTCATCACTGGTACCAATTTCATCAACCAAGCCGAGTTCGTGGGCTTGCTTGCCAAACCAGTGCTCGCCGGTTGCCACCTTCTCAAGATCAAGTTCCGGACGGTGATCTTCAATGAAGTTCTTGAACAGATCGTGAGTTTCTTCGATTTCTGCCTGGAACTTCTCACGCGCTTTATCGGTATTCTCACCGAACATCGTCAAGGTACGCTTGAACTCACCGGCTGTGATCTGTTCAAACTCAATATCGTTTTTCTTCAGCAGTTTGTTGAAATTCGGCAACTGGGCAATCACCCCGATTGAGCCGACTACCGCAAACGGCGCCGAGATGATCTTATCGGCAACACAAGCCATCATATAGCCGCCGCTGGCTGCAACCTTATCCACCGAAATAGTCAGCTTGATACCCGCCGTTTTCAGGCGATCAAGCTGCGAAGAGGCCAGACCGTAGCCGTGAACCATACCGCCGCCGGTCTCAAGACGCAGCAGCACTTCATCACCTTCCATTGCAACAGCCAATACCGCCGTCACCTCTTCACGCAATGCCGCTACTTCACGGGCATCGATGCTGCCATGAAAATCGAGAACAAATAAACGAGGCTCACGAACATGGGAAAGATCACCGGCTTTGGCCGCTTTTTTGATCTCGCTCTGACGCTCTTTGTTTTTCTCTTTTTCCGCCTTCTTTTCAGCCTTTTCACGGGCTTTTAGCAATGGCTTGTCAAATAAATGCGACTCTAACTGATGAACGGTATTTTTGTACTGCTCGGTCAGATCGGTCACTTCCAGCTCGCCTTTCTGCGTCACGTGACGCCCGCTCAACCCTTTCGCTAATACAAGAATACTGACAATTGCAATCACCACCGTGGCGATTTTGGCTAGGAACAGCCCATAATCAAACAAAAAATCCAATGTTGAGTCCTCATTTTTGGCATTTTTACCATTGTAACCAAGTTGTCACCCATACCGCTATCGCAATACAATAGGAAAACTAAAAAACAAATAAGGAAGTTACACGTGGAATATCAAATTGCTGCAGATTCTCTTAAAGATCGTGTCATTCTGGTGACAGGGGCTGGTGAGGGTATCGGCCGTCAGGCTGCCATCAGCTATGCAGCTCACGGTGCAACTGTTATTTTGCTTGGCCGTACCGTTGCCAAGCTCGAAGCCGTTTACGACGAAATTGAAGCGCTTGGCTATGCTCAGCCTGCGATTATTCCTCTGGACCTGCAAGGGGCGACCAAGCAGAACTACGACGACATGGCCGAAACCATCGAAGGCCAGTTCGGCCGCCTTGATGGCGTGCTGCACAATGCCGGCCTGCTCGGTGTGATGAGCCCGTTCGATCAGCTCGGCGAAGATACCTTCGACGATGTCATGCAGGTCAATGTCAAAGCCCAGTTCCTGATGACCCAATCGCTGATGCCACTGGTCAAGAAAGCCGAGGACGGCCGTATTGTCTTCACGTCATCGACGGTAGGTCACCATGGCCGTGCCTTCTGGGGCGCCTACTCGATCTCCAAGTTTGCCACCGAAGGCATGATGCAGATCCTGGCTGACGAGATGAGCAATACCAATGTCCGCGTCAATGCCATCAACCCGGGAGCGACCCGTACGGCGATGCGTGCCAAGGCCTACCCGGCGGAAGACAGCTCAGAACTGAAAACACCTGCCGACATTATGCCGCTGTACCTATACCTGATGGGTCCGGAAAGCAAGGATGTTAACGGCCAGTGCATTGATGCCCAGCCAAAGCGCAAGCCAGGCGCGGCTTAACCCCGGCGCTTGACTCAAAATGGACAATGAATTCAAGGTGGATCCCCAATAGTCCTCACAACAACCCTCCCCAGCCCTCCCTTGGAGGCAGCATTAGCGAAAACAATCGCTTAACCGCTCAAGGGAGGGAGTCAACTTTGTCGCTGTAAATACAACGACAAAAGTTGCTCCTCCCACTTTTCAAGGGGGAGGCTGGGAGGGGTTGCAGCCCCTTATGCAATGAGTCCAGACATAAAAAAAGCAGCCAACTGGCTGCTTTTTTAAATCTAATCACGCCTTATTTGCGCGTGCGCGGCTTAGCCGGCTTGTTCTTCAGCGGGTTACGGCGGTTTGCCGCATTACCGGAAGGCTTGCGTCGGCCTTGCGAAGTTGCTTCGGCATCTTTGTTACGAGAGGAAGTACGGCGCTTGTCCTGGCGGCCACGACGACCACGTGGCGAATCATCATTGATTCGCTCTTCATGGCGACGAACAGCACGGCGGATCTGACGAACCCCTTTCTTGCGCTTCTGGCCTTCTACCGTCAGCATGGTGTTCTCTTCCGGCTTCAGCTCAACCATTTCACGCAAGTAGTTCACTTCCTTCAGTTCAAGCTCCATCCAGCCACCACGGGGAATGTCCTTGGTCAGGAAGATATCACCGTAGCGAACACGCTTCAGACGGCTTACCGTCACACCCTGGGAGTCCCACAGACGACGAACCTCACGGTTACGACCTTCAGTCAGCATAACGTAGAAGGTGTGGTTCATTCCTTCACCACCGGCGTATACCACGTCCTCAAAACGTGCCATACCGTCTTCCAGTTCAACACCGTTAACCAGATTCTTGATCATCTGCTCGTTGACGTCACCAAACACACGTACCATGTACTCACGCTCAACGCGGTGGCTCGGGTGCATCAGTCGGTTTGCTAGTTCACCATCAGTAGTAAAAAGCAACAAACCTGACGTGTTCGCATCCAGGCGGCCCACAGACACCCAACGACCCGACTCCAGGCGCGGAAGGCGATCGAAAACAGTACGGCGACCATCAGGATCATGGCGCGTACATAACTCACCTTCAGGTTTGTTATAGGCAAGGACACGACACACTTCTTCAGAAGGTGCAACTAGATTGATCTTATGTCCGTCAATACGAACAATTGAATCATGACCGTCTTCAAGACGATCGCCTAGCTTTGCGGTCTTGCCATCAATGCTTACCCGGCCATTTTGAATCATTAATTCAAGCTCGCGACGGGAACCTTGGCCTGAACGAGCCAGCACCTTCTGTAATTTTTCACTCATTTGGATAAACCTTTGTCGCCTTCACAGGCGTCGAAATATCATCAAATATACCGGCAGCACGCTTATCAAGCCTCTTCGGCTGTATCCGCACACTGCTTGGTATCACGCCCTAAGCCCTCTTAAAGCGACCGTGGATTATGCCAAAAGCTTGATGCAGATACCACCGAAAAGACGGATTAGATAGCCATCGTCAACGACTTCTTTTCCGTCAGGAGATCCGTCCAAAGCAACCAATAAGAAATGCGGTGACTATTTCTCAAGCGATTATTCGAACGGAGCGGGATCCCCGGCACCGACACGCGCCACTTCCATTTCGTCATTACTGAAGTCAATTACCGTTGTCGGCTGCTCGCCCAGGTAACCGCCATTGATAATTAAATCGACGGCATGCTCCAGCTTATCGCGGATTTCATCCGGATCAGACTCGGCGACATCGCTATCAGGCAGGATCAACGAGGTCGACATCATCGGCTCGCCCAGCGCATCCAACAAAGCCAGGGCAATAGCATTGTCTGGCACCCTGATACCTATGGTTTTACGCTTAGGGTTCATCAGGCGACGCGGTACTTCCTTAGTTCCCTTGAAAATGAACGTATAGGCACCCGGCGTATTATTGCGCAGCAGACGAAACGCCGTGTTATCGACACGGGCATACAACGACAGCTCGGACAGATCACGACACAGCAGCGTGAAGTTGTGCTTGTCATTAAGACGGCGGATCTGGCAGATACGCTCCAGCGCCTGCTTGTTTTCCAACTGGCAGCCCAGGGCATAGCCCGAGTCTGTCGGGTAAACAATCACCCCGCCATTGCGAATAATTGCCACGGCCTGGTTAATCAGGCGGTTTTGCGGTGTTTCGGGGTGAACGTAAAAAAATTGGCTCATTGTTCCTCCTAGGATAGTTCCGTTCTCTGCGGAACCTCGTCATCAACCCGCTTCTTTTCAACCTTCCACTCTTGCCAGACCTCAGTCACTCCTTTTGGCAGCCAGAGGTTGCGCCCAAGTTCGGTCCATGGAGAGGCATAATGAAAGTCAGAACCTTGCGAAGCGAGCAAGTTATATTCTATCGAGTAGTCAGCAAGTGTCCTGCGCTCCTGCTGAGACTGCTGGGGTTGTGCAACCTCCATTGCATCCCCGTTGGCTTCAACGAACGCCGTCAGCAGACGCTTTAACCACTTTGCCGTCATCTTGTAGCGACCGGGATGTGCCAATACCGCCTGGCCTCCGGCAGCATGAATGGCCTCGACGGCCTCGGCAATCGAGCACCAGCAAGGCGGTACATAGCCCGGGTTGTTCCGGGTCAGGAATTTTTTGAACACCGCCTGCATATTTTTGGCATAACCTTGTTCTACCAGCCATTGGGCAAAATGCGCCCGCGTCAGCGTCGCACCGCCAGCCAGCGCCTTGGCTCCGGCCAGCGCACCCGGCATACGGTTTTTCTCAAGTCGCTCGGCTATCAGCGCAGCCCGAGTTTCACGCCGCGCCGCCTGTTCAGCGATCAAGGCAGTGATCGCCGGGTGTTCATGGTCTATGTTCAAGCCGACAATGTGAATATCAAAATTTCGCCAAAGTGTCGATATTTCAATACCTTTGATGAGAGTTAGAGGCAGATTTTCTGCATCGATTGCCTGCTGTGCCAATTCAAGGCCCGCCACGGTATCGTGATCTGTGATCGCAAGCACATCAACGCGTCGTTCAACCGCTCTTCTTACCAGCTCTTCAGGCACTAAACGGCCATCCGATGCTGTGGTATGGCTATGTAAATCAAACAACATAAATTAAATTTCTTGACATTATTTTCATGAACTAGTTTACTAGTACGCAGTTACCCAGTAATAGAATTACAGGATATTTACATGTTACAGCAAATTCATCATCAGCTCTGCGCTTTCTTTTCTTGGTGGTGGCACTTCCCTCTGCGGGTGGTGTGATTTGCTGTGCCTAACGGCCAAACAGACACAAGCCCGCTTACTGCGGGCTTTTTTATACCCCGACTTTTTATACCCGAATTGACGACTACGACTTTCAGCACAATGTAGCCTCTTCCAACAGCCTGCAAGTGCACGACACAGATTAAGAGATAGCGAAATGATTATTGTACTAAAGCCCAACGCGACCGAAGAGCAAGCCAAAGAAATCCTCAGCCGTATCGAGTCTGCTGGCCTAAAACCACTCTACATGCCGGGTGTCGAGCGTATCGTACTGGGTGCACTGGGTGATGAGCGCGTGTTGCAACAGCTACACCTGGATGCCTACCCGTGCGTCGAGAACGTCAAACCGATCCTGACCAAGTACAAAATGGTAAGCCGTGAAGTTCAGGCCCACGACACTGTAGTGCGTTTCGGCAATGCCGCAGTTGGTGGCAACAAGTTTGCCGTTATCGCCGGTCCATGTTCCGTCGAGTCCGAAGCACAACTGATGGCGGTTGCCGAAGTCGTAAAACAACACGGTGCCGTCGCACTTCGCGGCGGTGCCTACAAGCCTCGTACCAGCCCGTATGATTTCCAGGGCATGGGAGTAGAAGGACTGAAACTGCTGCATAAAGCCAACCAGCAGCTTGGGCTGCCGACGGTGTCTGAGGTCATGGAAGTCGGTCAGGTCGATACAATGTGTGAATATGTTGACTGCCTACAGATTGGTGCCCGCAATATGCAGAACTACGCTTTGTTAAAAGCTGTGGGTGAAAGTAAAAAACCGGTCTTGCTCAAACGCGGACTTTCCGCCACTATCGAAGAGCTGTTACTGGCCGCGGAATACATCTATGACGCAGGAAATCCTAACATTATCCTGTGTGAGCGTGGTATCCGCACCTACGAGACAGCAACAAGGAATACATTGGACCTCAATGCCGTTGCCTATCTCAAGCAGCGTACCCACCTACCTGTCGTGGTTGATCCAAGCCACGGCACCGGTGTACGCGAGTTGGTTATCCCGCTCTCACGGGCAGCAGCGGCAGTTGGCGCTGATGGCATCATTGTCGAATCACACCTTAACCCGTGTGAGGCCTTGTCCGACGGCCACCAGGCGCTGACTGGCCCAATGTTTGAACAGTTAATGCAAGAGTTGAAACCGTTTGTAGAAGCGGCAGGGAGAACGCTGTGAATACGACCCCTTTAGGTACTGGCGAGCTGGAACTACTTAGTCTCGACGTACCCTATGTGGCCGACCCGACGGAATTGTATTATTCCGTCTGTGGCAACCGCCCGCATAACTTACTGCTGGAGTCAGCCGAAATTGACTCCAAGCAGGATTTGAAAAGCCTGATGCTGATTGATGCTGCGGTCCGTATTGTATGCCGCGGCAAGCAAGTCCGGCTGGAAGCATTAACCGACAACGGACTCAATGTCCTGCAGACCCTTGAGCAGGCACTGGCTGCCGATATTCAGGGACGACGTGAAAACGACTGCCTGATCCTCGATTTTCCCAGTGCCGAGCGCACGCTGGATGAAGATAGCCGCCTGCGTCAGACCTCTTCGTTTGACGCGCTGCGCATGATCCAGCACGCCTTTGATACCTCTGGCCACCCACGGGAAGCCTTATTTCTCGGCGGCCTGTTTGCCTATGACGTCGTCGCCGGTTTCGAGCCGCTGCCGAACGTCGCCGAGGACAACAAATGCCCGGACTACCTGTTCTATATTGCCGAGACCCTGTTGGTTATCGACCACCAGCGCCGCCGGGGCAAGCTGCAGGCAACGCTATTTGGCGGCGATCAATACACCTCCAGCTATTTTGAGCTAAGCCGCAGACTGCAGCATATCAAAGAGGCCTGTCTGGAGCCGAAACCGCTGCCAGAGGCCGAGTTCCTGGACCAGTGCGAGCCGGTTGCCAGTGTCAGCGACGAGGCATTCTGCCAGACCGTGGTCGATCTCAAACAGCACGTCATCAACGGTGATGTTTTTCAGGTAGTACCGTCCCGTCAGTTCACGCTGCCGTGCCCGTCACCACTGGTCGCCTATAAAGAGCTGAAAATCGGCAATCCCAGCCCGTATATGTTCTTTCTGCAGGACGCTGATTTCACCCTGTTCGGCGCCTCGCCGGAAAGTGCACTGAAATATTGTACCGAGAGCAACCAGGTGGAAATTTATCCGATTGCTGGTACTCGCCACCGCGGCAAAAACCCGGACGGCTCCATTAACCTGGATCTCGACGGCCGCATTGAGCTTGAACTGCGCAGTGACATGAAAGAAAACGCCGAGCACATGATGCTGGTTGATCTGGCCCGCAACGATGTGGCCCGGATCAGCGAACCCGGCAGCCGCTATGTAGCTGATTTGCTGAAAGTCGACCGCTACAGCCATGTGATGCACCTAGTCTCCCGTGTTGTCGGTCAATTGCGTGGCGATCTCGATGCGCTGCATGCCTACCAGGCCTGCATGAACATGGGCACGCTGACCGGTGCACCGAAAATCCGGGCAATGCAGCTGATCCGTGATGTTGAGCAACGTCGCCGCGGCAGCTACGGTGGTGCTGTCGGCTATCTGACCGGACACGGCGATATGGACACCTGTATTGTGATCCGCTCGGCCTATGTCGAAGATGGCGTAGCCAGTGTCCAGGCCGGTGCCGGTGTGGTCTATGACTCAGTCCCGCAGGCCGAAGCCGATGAAACCCGTGGTAAGGCGCAGGCTGTGATCACCGCTATCCGCAAGGCACACAGTGCCCCGACCCAATCAGTATAAGGATCAAAGTCATGACAGCTGCTGAAATCGTACTACTAGATAACTTTGATTCCTTTACCTACAACCTGGTCGATCAGTTTCGCTCGCTGGGTTACCCAGTCACCATCTACCGTAACAGCCTGAGTGCGGACCAGATGGAACAGGCGCTGGCTGAAAAAACCAATCCGGTGCTGGTACTTTCTCCCGGCCCTGGTGCGCCAGCCGATGCTGGTTGTATGCCCGAGCTTATCAAGCGAGTTCGCGGCAAGGTACCAATGATTGGTATCTGCCTTGGCCACCAGGCAATCGTCGAAGCCTATGGCGGCAAAGTTGAAGGCGCCGGCGATATCGTCCACGGCAAAGCAGCCATGATGCGTCACAGTGGCCATACTGTATTTGGTGACTTGCCGAGTCCGCTCTCCATTGCCCGCTACCATTCGCTGGTTGCCACGGAGGTACCTGACAGCCTGACAACCGTTGCCAATGTCGACGGCCTGGTGATGGCAGTAACCAATGACCAGAATCGTGTTTGCGGTTACCAGTTCCACCCTGAGTCGATTCTAACCACACAAGGGGCTCAGCTACTGACCAATACGCTGAACTGGGTAATGTCAA
The DNA here is from genome assembly GCF_050336885.1 of Photobacterium kasasachensis. NCBI lineage: Bacteria > Pseudomonadati > Pseudomonadota > Gammaproteobacteria > Vibrionales > Vibrionaceae > Photobacterium > Photobacterium kasasachensis. The sequence continues at coordinate 328,771 of NZ_JAKJSH010000006.1, read as the reverse complement.
AGCCGGACAGCCATAGCGTGGCATCGAATAAATAAAGCTTTAGGGAGAAAAAGATTATGGATGCAAGCATTTACACCATTGCCAACAAATTATATGACCAGCAGGCACTCAGCCAGGAAGAAAGCCATACCCTGTTCGATGCCATCATCAAAGGCGAAGTCGAACCGATCCTGCTGTCAGCCATACTGACTGCCCTGAAGATCAAAGGTGAAACCCCGGCAGAGATCGCCGGTGCCGCCAGTGCCCTACTGGCCAATGCCAACCCGTTCCCTAGCCCGGACTATGATTTTGCTGATATCGTCGGCACCGGTGGTGACGGCGCCAACACCATCAACATCTCGACCACTGCGGCTTTTGTCGCTGCCGCCTGTGGCGTTAAGGTTGCCAAACACGGCAACCGCGGGGTATCGAGCAAATCGGGTTCATCCGATCTGCTCGACAAATTCGGAATTAATTTGGCGATGACACCTGACAATGCCCGTGGGGCACTTGACGAGCTCGGTGTCTGCTTTCTGTTTGCGCCGGAATATCACGGCGGTGTCCGCCATGCGATGCCGGTGCGCCAGACATTAAAAACCCGCACCATCTTCAATGTGCTTGGTCCGCTTATTAACCCGGCCCGGCCAACCATCGAGCTGATGGGTGTCTATGACCAGGCACTGGTACGCCCGATTGCCGAAACCATGGCAGCCATGGGCATGAAGCGGGCAGCCGTGGTTCACGGCAGCGGGTTGGATGAAGTTGCCATCCACGGCGAGACGACGGTTGCTGAAATCATAAATGGCGAAACCAAGGAATACACCCTGACTCCGGCAGACTTTGGCCTCGATACCTACCCGCTTGAAGCTATCAAGGGCGGCGAGCCGGAAGAGAACCGGGCCATTATCACCAATATTCTGACCGGCAAAGGAACAGCTGCCCAGCAAGGTGCCGTTGCAGTCAATGTTGCTATGCTGCTACGCCTGTTCGGCAACGAAGATTTAAAAGCCAATACCCAACAAGCCATTGACGTGATGCAATCTGGCAAAGCATTTGAGCTGGTTGAGAAACTGGCAGCACGAGGTTAACCATGGAAACCGTACTAGCAAAAATTGTGGCCGACAAACACCTGTGGGTGGAAGCGCGCAAACAGGAGCAGCCACTTGAGAATTTTATTGACGGCTTAACCCCGAGTGACCGGAGCTTTTACGATGCCCTATCCGGCGAGCAGACAGCCTTTATTCTTGAGTGCAAGAAAGCCTCGCCGTCAAAGGGCCTGATCCGCCATGACTTCAACCTGGATCACATTGCCAAGGTCTACAACGGCCATGCCAGTGCCATTTCGGTTCTGACGGACGAGAAGTACTTCCAGGGTAATTTTGACTTTCTTCCACTGGTTCGCAACCAGGTGAAGCAACCAGTGCTGTGCAAAGACTTCATGATAGATACCTATCAGGTCTATCTGGCGCGTCACTACAATGCCGATGCCATTTTGCTGATGCTATCGGTGCTCAATGATGACGAATACCGCGAGCTGGCCGCCGTTGCCGAATCGTTGAACCTGGGCATTCTGACCGAGGTCAGCAATGAACACGAACTGGAGCGGGCTATCGCACTGAACGCCAAAGTCGTCGGGATCAACAACCGCAACCTGCGTGACTTAAGCATTGATCTTAATCGCACCAAGGAACTGGCGCCACGCCTGCCTGAAGGCACCATTGTCATTTCGGAGTCTGGGATCTACAACCACCAGCAGGTTCGTGATCTTGCCGCCTATGCCAACGGCTTCCTGATTGGCAGCTCCCTGATGGCCGAGGATAACCTAGAGCTTGCCGTGCGCCGGGTACTACTGGGTGAGAACAAAGTCTGTGGCCTGACTCGTGCCGATGATGCCAGCGCGGCCTATCAAAGCGGAGCCGTATACGGCGGGCTGATCTTCGTTTCCACTTCGCCACGACAGGTCGATATCGAACAAGCCCGTATGGTGATGAGCGGTGCTCCGCTCAAGTACGTCGGCGTGTTCCGCAATGCTGATCCTGACGCTGTAGCCAAGGCTGCCAAGACCCTGTCTTTGTCAGCCGTCCAGCTCCACGGTGAAGAATCACCGGAATATGTCCAGGGGCTAAAGGCTCACCTTCCCGATGACTGTGAGATTTGGAAGGCGCATGGCATCAGTATGGAAGTCCCGGACTTCGAACGATGGCCGGCCGACAAACACCTGCTCGACAGCAAGGTCGGCCAGCAGTCAGGCGGAACAGGCATCGCCTTTGACTGGAACCTGCTAAGCGATACCGACAAACAAAACATCATGCTGGCAGGTGGCCTGACACCGGAAAATGCCTGTGAGGCAGCCAAGCTGGGCTGCAAGGGATTGGATTTAAACTCTGGTGTTGAAAGCGCCCCGGGTAAAAAAGATCAGACAAAATTGAATGCGGCCTTCGCGGCAATCAGAAAGTATTAAGGATAAATAAGATTATGAGCAAACTAGACGCCTACTTCGGTGAATTTGGTGGACAATACGTTCCCCAGATTTTGGTACCGGCCCTTGACCAGCTTGAAGCAGCTTTCGTCGAGGCCCAGCAAGACCCAAGCTTTCAGGAAGAGTTTATTACACTGCTGAAAGAATACGCTGGTCGCCCGACCGCCCTGACCCTGTGTCAAAACCTGACCAAGGGCACCAAGACCAAGCTCTACCTAAAGCGTGAAGACTTGCTGCACGGTGGCGCCCACAAAACCAACCAGGTACTGGGTCAGGCATTGCTTGCCAAACGAATGGGCAAAGAAGAAATCATCGCCGAGACAGGTGCCGGTCAGCACGGTGTAGCAACAGCATTGGCCTGCGCCCTGCTGGGACTAAAATGCCGTGTGTACATGGGTGCCAAAGACGTTGAGCGCCAGAGTCCGAACGTATTCCGAATGAAGCTGATGGGCGCAGAAGTGATCCCGGTTCACTCCGGTTCGGCAACCCTGAAAGATGCCTGTAACGAGGCAATGCGCGACTGGTCGGCAACCTACGACAAAGCCCACTACCTGTTAGGTACGGCGGCAGGTCCGCACCCGTTCCCGACCATTGTCCGCGAGTTCCAGCATATTATCGGTGAGGAAACCAAAGCGCAGATCCTGGCCAAAGAAGGTCGCCTGCCTGATGCCGTTATCGCCTGTGTCGGCGGTGGCTCCAATGCTATCGGGATGTTCGCCGATTTTATCGATGATGAAGAAGTAGGCCTAATTGGTGTAGAGCCAGCGGGCAAAGGCCTTGATACCGACATGCACGGTGCACCACTGAAACACGGCAAGCTGGGTATTTTCTTTGGCATGAAAGCCCCGCTGATGCAGGACGAACACGGCCAGGTCGAAGAGTCTTACTCTGTCTCTGCCGGTTTGGATTTCCCGTCTGTCGGCCCGCAGCATGCCCACCTGAACGCAACCGGCCGCGCGGTCTATGGTTCGGTGACTGACGACGAGGCACTGGAAGCCTTCCAGTCACTGGCGCGCAACGAAGGCATTATCCCGGCACTGGAATCTGCTCATGCACTGGCTTATGCCCTGCAGATGATTGAGAAAGAACCAGAAAAAGAACAGATACTGGTCGTCAACCTGTCCGGGCGCGGCGACAAAGATATTTTCACAGTCCACGATATTCTAGAAGAGAAGGGAGCGCTGTAATGGATCGTTATCAAGCACTATTTGACCGCCTGGCGGCAAAACATGAAGGCGCATTTGTTCCTTTTGTAACCATCGGCGATCCCAATCCCGAACAGTCACTGAAAATCATCGACACGCTAGTCGAGTCCGGCGCCGATGCATTAGAGCTGGGTATTCCGTTCTCTGATCCGCTGGCCGACGGCCCGACTATCCAGGGCGCGACAATCAGGGCGCTGGAATCTGGTACCACACCGGCCCTGTGTTTTGAACTTCTGGCCAAGATCCGCGCCAAATATCCGGAGCTGCCCATTGGCCTGCTAATGTACGCCAACCTTGTCTTCGGTGCAGGTATCGAGAACTTCTACCGTAAGTGTGCCGATGCCGGGGTTGATTCGGTGCTAATCGCTGATGTACCGGTCAAAGAGTCTGCCGATTTCCGGGCAGCCGCCAAGAAATACGGCATTCACCCGATCTTCATTGCGCCACCGAATGCCGACGAACAAACGCTGAAAACAGTTTCCGAATATGGTGGTGGCTATACCTACCTACTGTCTCGTGCTGGTGTTACCGGTGCCGAAACCAAGGCAGGCATGCCTATTGGGCACCTGCTGGAAAGCCTGAAGGTTCACAAGGCGCCACCGGCACTGCTTGGCTTTGGTATTTCAGAGCCCGCACAGGTAAAAGAAGCCATCGAGGCCGGCGCTGCCGGTGCCATCTCAGGCTCAGCCGTCGTAAAAGTTATCGAGCAGAATTTGGGACACGATGATGAAATGTTAACCCAGATGGGTCAGTTCATCAGCAATATGAAAACCGCTACGCGTTTGTAGCCATACGCCTATTAATAGGCTCGCCAACAAGATGATCACCTTACAAAGCCGCATTCATTGCGGCTTTTTCACCCCAAACACACCATTTACGTGCAAGATTCCACCACCTTTTCCCCTATTAACAAAGCTAAACCCGTATTAGATCAAAGATCTTCCCCCATCCCCGACTTACAGTAGCCGAGTTGTTAAGGGTAGCGATTTTGTCACCAGACATTGTCACACCCGATAACAGCAAAGCAAAATATCGAAAACAATGATTGATAAATACAATAATTGTGTGTAAAAACACAACCGCAAAATATTGGGTTAACATTCACAACAAATACAACACTTAACCCTAAGCAGAATTAACAAACACAACTGAGGTATAAAAAGTGTTAAAAGAAAAAGGACTATTAGGCAATATCGGCGTCCAAGTCGTCATTGCCATGTGTGTAGGTACGCTTGTTGGCGCGATGATGGGGCAATCAGCCAGCCTGTTCGCGCCGCTTGGTAGTATTTTTATCCACTTGATCAAAATGCTTGTTATCCCACTGGTTGCCGTTGCAATTATCTCCGGTGCCGCCGGACTTGGCAGCAGCCACTCAGCAGGAAAAGTGGGCTTTGCAACATTGGGCTTCTTCGGCTTCACGTCTGCCGTCGCCGTCGCACTCGCCCTGTTCATGGGTGAAATGTTTGAGCCGGGAATGGGCGTTGACCTGACAGGTGTCGAAGGCTTGTTCTCCAATGTCTATGCCGACAAAGGCGACCTGCCATCTTTCTGGGCAACCGTACTTGGAATGATCCCGACCAACGTTTTCCAGTCACTGAACGAAGCGAATATTCTACAAATTCTCGTATTCTGCCTTTTCTTTGGTATCGCTTTATCGAAACTGGAAAAAGAACGCCGCGACCCGCTGATCAATGGTGTCAATGCCATTGTTGATGCAATGGTTTGGATGATCAATGTCGTGATGAAAATTGCGCCATTGGGTGTATTCGGCCTGATGGCGGATGCCGTTGGTACCTTTGGCTTTAGCGCCCTAATGGTCGTCTTTAAGCTGTTTGTGGTATACGTCGGTGCCATCCTGGTCTACGGTTTCGTCTTCTACCCGCTAATGATCAAAGCATTCAGCAAAACATCACCAATGAAGTTCCTGTCGGCAATGAAAAAGCCACAGGCAGTTGCGCTATCAACAGCCTCTTCTATGGCAACCCTGCCTGTCACCATGGAAACCTGTGAAGATGAGCTGGGTGTCAAGAACTCAACGGCTGCATTCGTACTGCCGCTGGGCGCGACCATCAACATGAGCGGTAACGCCATTTACTACGGTCTGGTTGCTATCTTCTTCGCCCAGATGTTCAACATTGACCTGGGTATGAGCGCATACATTGCCATCATTGTTACCTCGACACTAGGTGCTGTTGGCCAGGCCGGTGTTCCGGGTCCTTCATTCCTGGTAGTTGCGGTACTGCTTGCTGCCGGTATTCCAATCGAAGGTCTACCACTACTATTCGCTCTTGACCGTATCTTCGATATGATCCGTACCGCGCTGAACATCACTGGCGATGCTGCCTGTGCCGTCATTATCGATGACATGGTAAGCAAAGAAGCTGGCAAGGTTTCTGAAGAAGTTCAGAACGCTTAATATCTAAGCCTGTATAACAAAGGCCGCTGATAGCTATCAGCGGCCTTTTTCGTTGTTCATACGGGAGAATTCACTCGGCAGATATTTATCCCTGTGGCTATTAGGTATACTAGTAGCAAGCAATACTTGGATATAGATTCATTTCGCTAGGTCATTTATGACTTGGCAATAATAAGGCTGCTATTGAATGAAACAACTGATCGACTTTATTCCGCTGATCGTCTTCTTTATCTTGTATAAAACCCATGACATCTATGTTGCGACAGGCGCCTTGATTGCGGCAACGGCGGTTCAGGTGGCACTCACATGGTTCTTGTACAAGAAAGTGGAGAAAATGCAGCTGATCACCTTCGCGATGGTTGCTGTATTTGGCGGACTGACCCTGTTTCTCCATGATGACAATTTCATCAAATGGAAGGTCACAATTGTCTATGTACTATTTGCTATCGGCCTCGCCGTCAGCCAATACCTGGGCAAGCCGCTAATCAAAGGAATGCTGAGTAACGAAATTAATCTGCCGGAGCTGATATGGAAACGGATTAATATGGCCTGGATCCTGTTTTTCGTCACTTGTGCCATCGCCAATGTCTATATCGCTTTCCAGCTTCCGCTTGATGTATGGGTAAACTTTAAAGTCTTTGGCCTATTAGCCCTAACTTTGATTTTCACCCTTGCCACCGGCGGTTATATTTACCACCATATGCCCAAAGAAACTGATTCTGAATAGTTGTAAGATCGAACCATGACCACAGAAAATAATATTCCTCGCGGACAACTGCTGCTCCGCACTCTAGCAATGCCTGCAGACACCAATGCCAACGGCGATATTTTTGGTGGCTGGATTATGTCTCAGCTGGATTTGGCCGGTGCCATTCTGGCCAAAGAGATTTCAGGCGGACGCGTTGTTACTGTCTCTGTCGAAAGTATTGCCTTCAAAGCTCCTGTCAGCGTCGGCGATGTTGTTTGCTGTTACGGCGAATGCAGCCGCATCGGCAACACATCGATGAGCGTGGCATTGGAAGTATGGGTAAAACCGGTTGCCATTGATGGTATCGGCGAGCGCTACCGTGTCTGCGAAGCCACCTTCAACTACGTCGCGATCAACAGCGAAGGACGCCCGCGCCCGATACGAAAAGCGTAAAGCTGTCCTCACAATTGGCCCTAACCTCTGGTTGGGGCTTTTTTTTTGCTTTAAGATAACCCTCCAGTATCAATCCAAGCCCTTCATTATTCAAACAGAAGCGGCATGGTCTAATTTAGCTACAGGGAGAATTCAGCGAATGTGGTATGTAATCTTTTCTCAGGATGTTGAAAACAGCTTAGAGCGTCGCCTGAGTGTTCGCGAAAAACACCTTGCCCGCCTAAAAGAGCTTCAAGAACAAGGTCGCCTGTTGGTTGCGGGCCCAATGCCGGCTATCGACAGCGACAATCCGGGCGAAGCTGGTTTCACAGGCTCAACCGTCATTGCTGAGTTCAACTCTTTGGCTGATGCCAAAGCATGGGCTGACGCCGATCCTTACATTGAGGCCGGTGTGTATGACAACGTTATTGTTAAGCCATTTAAGAAAGTCCTTCCTTAACTGGCCACGGCATTACACACCCGCATAGATCGAGATTAATTATCTGATGTTAAAGAAAACACTTATATTCATCGCATTACTTTCACTGGCTGGCTGCGCATCAAGCCCAGATGATGCAGCGAAAGCGCTGGCCAAAAGTCGTGCGTCGCTGATCAACAACAAAGCCCCCTATGATAAGGTGGGTGAATACCAGATCATGAAAGCCCAGGCGCGTGAGAAGACTGTCGAAATCACCATTTTATATGGTGGTGGCGGCAAGATCCCACCTTCGCAGGCAGTCAAAAATGCGGCCGTGAATTACTGCAACAGTGAAGAGCTCACCCCTCTGTTTAACGAAGGCGTGAACTATAAGATAATGATCATGGATATGCGTGGACGCACCATGGCAGAACAGCCAGTCTATGACCAATACTGCCAAGACCTGACGAAATAACAGGTAGAGTAATACCTCGCGGAGGCATTCCCCTCTTCGGGGCTATAAATCATAGATACCGCCAGTGTTAAACCTCTGGCGGTATTTTTTTGCAATTACTGTCTGTCGAATACCAGTACTTTTAGCCCGCCTTCAGGATCAATGTCCTTAAACTCCGGCGGGTTGGCCAAGCGCTCGGTATACGCCAGCTCCGGCGCTTCGGTCGCCATACCATCAATCAAGAACTGAGACGACACAGAAGGATCGTTCACACAGGCGACGACCTGGCCTTTTTCTGTCAGCAGTTCCGGCAGACGCCGAAGGATTTTCTGGTAATCCTTGGTCAAGGCAAAGCTGCCCTTCTGGAATGAAGGCGGATCAATGATGATCAAGTCGTAAGGCCCCAGTTTGCGGACTTTGCCCCAAGACTTGAATAACTCATGCCCTAGGAAGCTCACTTTCTTAAGATCATGCTTGTTGAGATGATGGTTATCACGGCCGCGGCTCAATGCTGCCTTGGCCATATCGAGGTTGACCACATGTTCGGCGCCGCCTTCAATGGCTGCAACCGAAAACCCGCAGGTATAGGCGAACAGATTCAGTACCCGCTTTCCTGCGGCATGCTCCATTACCCAGCGGCGGCCATAACGCATGTCGAGAAACAGGCCGTTGTTTTGCTTACGCCCCAGATCCAGCTTAAATGTCAGCCCATTTTCTACCACGTCCTGATATTCACCGCTTTCGCCCCATAGAAGCTCCATCGGTGATCCCTGCCGGTCGCGATGCTGCAGTAGCAGCGATGTCGCTCCGCTTTGCAGCCAGGCTTCGGAGGAAACCAAAGTCGTCAGAGTGCTATGCAGTGCTGCAAGGAACGGTTCCGATGGCTCTTTAAATAAGGAAACTAAGACCTGACCACTCAGCCAGTCAACAGTAAGCTGTTCCAGCCCCTGCCAACAACGTCCCCGACCGTGAAATAAGCGGCGTACTTCAGTCGGTGGTGACAACAGTTCAGTTAGCAGGTGTTGTTCTAAGGTCGGCAGCGCGGTGGTTTCCATAACTCTACAATCTTGATCAAAATTAGGGCGCTATTCTAATACCATTGGCTCATACCATTCCACACAATTATCGGCAGCACAATCTGCCTATACAAAGGAGCAGCGACAAAAGGTGATTAAGAGAGATCAGGCTACGAGTTTGATATTTTCATCAGGGTGGCGATGGCTGGCGAGGGTGACATATTCAGCAGTGACACGGACGTGCCTTTGACGCTTAACGCGGGATTTGAACTTTTGACGATTACGTCGAAATGATGCCAGCCCCCAAAATAGAGATTTGTTCTTTTTCTTCTTCAGTCGCATACGAAGCGACGTGGAGCGGGTCAGGCGCATTGTAATCCTCTGTCTAGGCGTTTCCTAGACCGCTATTATATGTGATCTCTATCAATAATTTAATTGCGTTTGCTCAAGTTACAGCCGGTTAGACGACTTTAATTTATATTTTTACCGATTATGTGTAAAAAAAGGCCATTAAGGCCTCTTTTAAACACTCTGATTTAACAATTGTGGTTATTTGATAACCACTGCTACTTTTTGACCGCTAGTTTCGGCCAACTCAGCTCCCATGGACACTGCCATTCATTCAGGGCCTGCTGGACTTCTGCGGTTTGCCACAGCTCGCCCCGGTCCGGCCCGCAGATAAACTGGCACCACTCGCCCTGATAGGGAAAACGCAACGCATAGGCATGAAGATAGCCACGATCGACCTCCTCGCAACCATAAATCATATCCCCGGCAATGCCCGATCCCACACTGCGCAATGCTACGCGAATTTGATGGGTCTTTCCGGTATGGGGCTTACACAAAAACAGGCGACGCCCGTTACCACCCGCCGTCGAGAAGAACTGCGTCACGGCGGGATTGTCTTTGCTGCTTTCAAGCTTCCAGCTGCTACGGCGGGAGCGGGTCATGTCACCAATCACAACGCCCTGCTTTTTCTTTGGCTTTTTCGTACCGATAGCCAAATAAAACTTCTCGACATCACGACGGGCAAAATTACCCGACAGCACCGAGGCTGCCTGTTTATTTCTTCCCAGCAACAGCAACCCGGAGGTCATCTTATCAAGGCGGTGAATAAGGTATAGCTTCTCGTCCCCGGTTTGCTCGGCCACGGCTGCCAGCAAGGGCTGCTCATTATCATCTTTATGTACGCTCACATCCGGATGTTTGTTGATAACCAAAAAATCAGGATGCTGATAAATCAGAGTGAACATAACCAAATACCATAGAACAAGCCAAATAATCGAGAGGCGGAGTATATACCGTTTGCCGTTAATACCAAATGCCTGACACACAAAAGCCGCTCAATCGAGCGGCTTTGTTAGGTCACTGTATCGAGGGGGCTTCAGCCCTAAATCAGGCGAAGAATACCCACAGCATCATCAGCGGACAGACGACGCGAACATACCAAGGCCAGATTTTCCAGAACAGCCCCTGTTCAAGCTCAGGGTAGCCTTCCTTGATCTCCTGCAGTACTTTGTCACGCTTCCATACCCAGCCGACTAGCAGGGCAAACAGCATACCTAGAATAGGCTGGGCGTATTCTGTCGTGATAGAGATAACCAGGCCAAACATATCACCAAAGTTGAATACGATAATGCCAGAGAACAAGGTGATCAGGCCGCCAATCCACCACACGGCAATTTTACGATCCTGATTAAGCTCTTCAGTTGCACAGGCAACCGGTACTTCCAGCATCGAGATAGATGAAGTCAGGGCTGCAATCACCATCAATACGAAGAACAGCACGCCAATGAACAGTCCGGCCGAGCCCATGGTATCGAACATTGCAGGCAATACGCTAAATACCAGGGTATCTGATGACAGTAGTGCACCGGTGTCGCTGTAGATTTCGACGCCATTGTGCTGGGCAACAAACATCGCAGGCAGAATGAGCAGGCCGGCAATAAAGGCTACAGAAGTATCCAGCAAGGCAACCTGCGCTGCGGTTTTCGGCAGGTTCACATCTTTTTTGATGTATGAACCATATACCATCATTGAACAGACGCCCAGCGATAGCGAGAAGAATGCCTGTCCCATGGCACTCACCACCAGACCAGGGCTAAAGTGAGAAAAATCCGGAACCAGGTACATTTTCAGACCATCGATAGCACCATCCTGAGTCAGGATGTAGATCACCATCACCACAAACAACAGCAGCAATACTGGCATCAATCGGGTCGACCAGCGCTCAATACCGTTTGCAACCCCGTTGCGTACCACCAGAATAGTCAGCACCATGAAGAAGATCATCAGGGCCAGGTTACGTGAAGCACTGAAAGATTCCAGCCAGTTAGCCGCAGATGTCAGGCCAATTGCCTCGAAGATCGGGCCGACAAGGAAACCAAACAGCCAACCGGCAACAATGGCGTAGAAGCTCAGGATCATTGATACCGCAATCATCCCTGCCACACCAAGCAACGTGGCAATGCCGCGCTGCTGGGGCCATACCGAACGCAGTGACTTAATCGGGTTGGCACTGCCGTAACGACCGATAGTCAGTTCCGCTACCAGCAATGGATACGCCAATGCGAACACCATCAGCAGGTAAACCATCAGAAAGACAGCACCACCGTTACTTGCTGCCTGAGTCGGGAAGCCCCAAATATTCCCCAAACCGACAGCAGAACCAGCTGCTGCCAAAATAAAACCTATCCTTGAGCTAAATTGCGCTCTTGATCCACTTGCCATACGAGCTCTCTACACTAGTTGATAATTATTATGCTGCTGTTTGTTGTGTCTCATTTCGGGTGTAAAGTTATATGTACATTTAAAAGAGTATCAATCACACCGTCAACATTGGCAAGTAAAACAGTTTAGGAATAGAATGTGAAGCCCGCGATTCTATTTTTTGATCTATCACTAGCATTTCTCCGTCAAACGCGTTTTTCTGCACATTTATTGGTCAATCAGCACTGTTTTGTTTCACCTTTGTTAAAAGTATTGGCAGATATTTCTGTCGGAAAGATAACGTTGGTATTCCTTCTATTTCAATGCAAAATAGAGAGCATATAACTCTTTATTAATCAGATAAGCCATTCACATGGAACAGTTTTATCAAGTACTCGCTTGGGTCGGCGTTTTCTTTTACTGGCTGATCATCGCTGGTGTGACAATGCGGGTTGTATTTAAGCGCCGAGTCGTGGGCGTATCACTGGCATGGTTGATGATCATCTATATCATTCCTATCGGCGGCGTCTTTGCTTATCTGCTTGTGGGCGAGCTCAACCTGGGTAAGAAACGGGCTGAGCGTGCATTGGAAATGTTCCAGCCCTTTGCCGACTGGTTTCAGCGCCTGAATGACTGCCCCGGCCACCAGCCGCAGCAAATGAGCCTTCACGCCCGCCCAATCAGCGATTTATGTGAAAACCGGCTGGGTATCCCTGCACTGTGCGGCAATAGCCTCTCCCTTCAGGACTCCCCGCATAAAATCTTGCACTCGCTGATAGATGATATTCAACAGGCGAAGGAAGCGATTCATCTCGAATTTTATATTTGGCACCCGGGCGGTCTGGCTGACGAAGTGGCCAGTGCACTGATCGTAGCTGCCAAACGCGGTGTCAAAGTGAAAGTGTTGCTCGATGCGGCTGGCAGTATGCGTTTTTTCCGCTCGTACTGGCCAAAATTGATGCGTGATGCCGGTATCGAGATCACCGCGGCGCTGGCGGTGTCCCCGCTACGGATGTTCCTCCGTCGACTTGATCTCCGCCAGCACCGGAAGATTGTCGTTATCGACAACAATATCGCCTATACCGGTTCGATGAATCTGGTCGATCCCGAGTACTTTAAAACCGATGCGGGTGTGGGCCAGTGGATTGATGTCATGGTGCGAGTCACAGGGCCGACCGTCTCAGTATTGAACTGTATCCAGGCCTGGGATTGGGAAGTCGAAACGGGCGAACGCTATCTACCGCCACTGCCTGCCTGTCAGCTCCCCTCACCGGCAGACAGCTCTGACATGATCCAGGTGATCCCTTCTGGCCCCGGTATGCCTGATGAAATTATCCATCAGGTACTGCTGCTGAGCATCTATCAGGCAAAAGAGAGCATTGTCATCACCACACCGTATTTCGTCCCGAGCGAAAACCTGCTCCATGCCCTGGAAAGTGCCGCCGAACGTGGCATAAGCGTTCACATTGTTATTCCCGACAAAAATGACTCGATCATGGTTGAGTGGGCCAGCCGTTCCTTCTTTACCGAACTCCTCGCTGCCGGCGTCAACATCCACCGTTTTCACGGCGGACTGCTGCATACCAAGTCCGTTGTGATCGATAACAATCATTGCCTCATTGGTACCGTGAATCTCGACATGCGCAGCCTATGGCTTAACTTTGAAGTCACCCTGGCTGTCGATAACCCTGAGTTCACCCAGCAACTGAGCTGGCTACAGCAGGAATACATCAAAGACTCCGTCCATATCGAGCTTAGCGAATGGGAAAAGCGTCCGGTGATCAACAAGCTGATTGAACAGTTCTTCTATATGTTCAGCCCTTTGCTATAAAGGGCTGTTTTACTATTACATACATCACTGCCACGCATTCTCTACTTCAGATTCTCACCTATTGCACAACATGGTCTGTTTATTGCTCTGACTAACTGTCTGTCCAGAAGTGAGAGCCGCCATGAAAAAAGCCCATTTCCTGCTAATTGCCTTAGCTTTTATTAGCTTCCCTGCACTGTCTGATATTCAGCTGGCCTTTGGGGTATACACCTCTGACAAAGCAACGGCTATGGTTAAGCAGTTTCGTCCTGTGCTTAATGCTCTTGAAGCCAAAATGACAGCAAAACTCAAAGAGCCTGTGCATATTAGGATGCAAATTTCAAAAGACTACCAGCAGGGACTCAGCAATCTTGTCGAGGGCCGTGTCGACTTCTCACGGTTTGGCCCGAGTTCTTACATTTTGGCCAAGCAAAACAACCCTGGTATTAAAATCTTGGCAGTAGAGAGCAACAACGGCGGAAAGACTTTTTACGGCGTAATCTGCGTGCATAATGATAGCCATATTCACTCTGCAACTGATCTGGCAGGAAAGTCATTTGCATTTGGCGACGAGAACTCAACGATCGGCCGTTATCTGTCGCAAAGTTATCTGGCCGACCACAACATTACTGCCAGCACCCTGGATTCCTACAGCTACCTGGGACGTCACGACAAGGTCGGGGCGGCTGTTGGATCAGAGCAATACGATGCCGGGGCGCTTAAAGAAAGCACCTTCAACAAACTGGTCAATAAAGGGGCGCCGCTTCGCGCTATAGCCCGCTTTGAAAATGTTACCAAGCCATGGATTGCCAGCTCGACACTCGAACCGAAAATCGCTGTCAGCCTGAAAGAAAGCCTGCTTGAGCTAGCCGACCCCAAAGCGTTAAAAGCACTAAAGAAAAATGGCTTTCTTCCCGGTAACGACAGCGATTATGAAAGGATCCGTCTTGCCATGGCCGACAACCGTTTCTTTTCTGAGTAGGGGGACTTATGGCTGCCTATATCAAATCACAGCCTCTGTGGCTCAAGTATGCCTTCCTGATTTCGCTGATCACGCTGTTGCTAAGCTTCAGTGCCGGAGAAATTGTCCGAGGTTACGAAAGAAACTACCTCGAAGACAAGGTAGACAGGCAGTTACAAAGCTACTTCCAGACCTTATCGTCGACAACCATCGAGGATGTGCTGACCGAAGATGTCCCCCACCTGGAAACCATACTGGAGCAGGCAACCTCTCATAACCCTGATCTTACCTACGTCCTTATCTGTAATGAGGCTGGAGTGCTCTTAGCCAGTTCAGGGCAAAATCCCGGCGACAATAACCCGCTAACGGCCCAGTACCATCGTACTATCATGTTCGAAGGTGAGATCTTTGGCTCGATGACCCTTGCGCTCAGCAAAGAAAGGCTGCTGGCTGACATCAGCCACCATGTCGATCAGATTCGCTTTATCTCGGCCGCCTCGTTATTGCTGCTAGGCTTTTTCTGTTATTTCCTGACCCATTACCTGCTGCTTTCCCCATTAAATAGAATCAACAGAAGGTTATTGTCTGTAGACGAGCTTGCTCTGCCCGTCAATCAGGAGCACTTATCAGAGTTAGCGCGTCTCGACAAATCCGTTAACGTACTTCAGAAGGTACTAAAAGCACAGAAAGAGAAAGAACGCCAACTTCAGTTAGCAAAGAGACATGCCGAAGCAGCCAACAAGAGCAAAACTGAGTTTATTGCAACCATGAGCCATGAGATCCGAACCCCAATGAATGTCATTCTTGGCTCTCTGGACATTCTCAAGGATGAGTCGCTATCAATAACGGCCAAGCAGTTCACCACTACGGCACAAAATGCCGCCAAGCTATTGCTAAACCAACTCAACGACATACTTGATTATTCAAAGCTCGACGCCAACAAAGTAGCTGTCAATAATGCCGTATTTTCACCGGTAAATACGGCCGAAAATGTTATCGCACTTTTTTCTGAGCAGGCGGCAGAAAAAGGCATTGAGCTTGATTTCCATTCAGATCAGGCAAGTCAGGCTCACTTCATTGGAGATGAAGGTAAAATCACCCAGGTGCTAACCAACTTGTTGGGAAATGCCGTTAAGTTTACCGAAAACGGAGCAATTTCACTCAGCATCACCAGCAAGAAATTACAGGACAGCACAAGCCTTTCCTTCACGGTAGAAGATAGCGGAATAGGTATCGATAAAGGAAAGCTCACTACTATTTTGGATCCGTTTGTCCAAAGCGATCCATCCTTCTCGAGACGCTATGGCGGAGCCGGCATGGGGCTTGCTATCAGCAACAAGCTACTCGCTATCATGGGTGGACAGCTCGATATCAACAGCAGCTTGGGGAAAGGCTCAAGCTTCTCCTTCAGGTTAACACTCCAGCCTGCCGACCACACCAAAGACAAGAGCAACTGCACACCCATTGTTCCGACTCTTCAGCAACAGGCATTACCGATATTACTGGTTGAAGACAGCCCGTCCAATCAGTTGATTGCCAAAACTCTCTTGACCAAGTATGGGTTTCAAGTCAATACAGCCAACAACGGTCTGGAAGCCGTTCAGGCGATGAGAAACAACAAGTTTGCTCTGGTACTGATGGACTTGCAGATGCCCGAAATGAACGGGCTTGATGCCTGCAGTGAAATACGCAAGCTAACCAGTACTCAAAAGAAAGTCCCCATCGTTGCCATGACAGCCAATGTCAGTGACACGGACAAGCGGCAATGTTTGTCCGTCGGAATGGACGATTTTCTTACCAAACCAATAGATAAAAACAAAATGCTTCAGGTGATCTGCTATTGGCTGGGCCGAAATCATCAGGGCACCACCCTTTATTCGCAGGTTTCCTAGGCAAGCAATAAAAAGATAATGAATATGAATGATTCTGAAAATTCTAGCCCGAATTTTGCATCAGCTTCAATGTTGACGTTACTACGAACAGCTCCAAAAAGTACTTTTTGACACAAAAAATCGATTACATCGTTAAAAACTCGGTTAAAATGTCAAAAAAATGACGTGTTTGATCACACTATGACATTCAGGCTGTTTATAGAATCCAGACTACAATATACAAAAACATGTACATAAAGTGCTGATTTAGTACCAAGACTCGCTGTTTACCGTACTTCATAACTCAACACTGTATTTATCGATAACCACCATGAGGTTTCAGGATGTCCATTAGGTTGTCACAAGCTGTAACTGGCTTATTCATCATTATACTATGCTGTGTAGCGTCCTCATCAGCTCTCGCCTATGAGACAACGCTAACAATCACGGGCCAGAATTCATCAGGGCAACAGGTTAATGTCACTCTTACCCGCTCAGAATTGGAAAACATGCCACAAACAACTCTTACTACCCACCTTCCCTGGGTCAAAGGACAGGCTGAGTTTAAAGGAGTAAAGCTGACTACATTACTTAATGCCTATCAGCTCAAACCCACTAAGATACTGATGAGTGCGCTGAACGACTATTCCGCCTCAACAGATTGGCAACACATAACGAAGTACGAACCGATTATCGCTATCGAAAAGAACAACCAATACCTGAAAATCCGTGACTACGGCCCCTACTGGCTCGTCTTTTCTATCGACAAATATCCAGAGCTCGGCAAGCGAAAAAATCTGGCCAAAATGGTCTGGCAATTAGAAACGATTAAAGCGGAATAAATCATGGCCCGAAGCAGTTCAACACGATCTAAAAGAAAATGGGTAAAGATGATTCTATACATCATCACCCCATTATTGATTGCCAGTACGCTGGTTGCCGTCAATCACTTAAAAAATAGTTCCGAGATCGTATCTAAAAGCCAAAACGAAGCAATATGGTTCGTTCTCCAGCTAACGAAAGAATACTCGGAGTTTGTCTACCAGCTGCAAAGCTACCAATTTGGCAACAGCAATCATGACGACATGATGATCCAGTATGAAATACTCTGGAGCCGCTTCAATACCATTGTTAACAACAGCCAGATAATACACTTTGACCAATTCATAGGGGCAATAGATGAAATTAATAGCCATTTTGAACGAGTAAAAATGCTAGAGTTTCATCTGCTATCCCTGTCTTCACCGCAGGAAACCCAACCAGTACTGCAACTGTTCCGGGAAGACTACGAAAAACTGATGGTTTTCCTCAATTACAAATTCCGGCTATCAAGCGGCGATCTCGGGGATCGGATCACAGCGATCTCTGAAGTTGAAACAGTCATTCGCTACCTACTGCTGACAACCCTCCTGATGGGGGCACTGATGACTTACCTCTTACTTCGAGAGTCCAATTCACACCATGCATTAGCAATGAAAGACTCCCTGACTGGTATTCACAACCGACTCTGGCTCAACCAAAAGCTCCGTGAGCTTGAACAAACCAACACCTCCTTTCATTTTTACCTTATAGATTTGGATGGCTTTAAGCGGATCAATGACACAATGGGTCACCACGCCGGCGATGAGTTGCTGGTCGAAGTTGCCCAGCGACTGTCGAAACTACGTTGTAAGCATTATTGTGCCGCGCGTATGGGCGGTGACGAGTTCGCAGTTATTGAGCTTTGCCAGCCAACTGGCGACAACAGCTCCTGTATCACTGAGCAATTAGCGGAGATCCTCAGAAAGCCAGCCATGTTTGCCGGTTCATTTCATCCGATTTCGGCCAGTATTGGGGTTAGCCAATTTCCCAAAGAAGCCAAGTCTGTCTCTGAAGTCCTGAAGCAGGCCGACTTTGCGATGTACGAGGTCAAACAACAAGGAAAAGATGGCCTACTGCATTACCGCGCATTATCTTCGTTGCCAGATAACCAACGGGTGATAAGCTAAAGCTGCTTAGATACTCCCATGTTAATATGGGTTAAAGACATAAAAAAAGCGGTCAGATGACCGCTTTTTCATTAGGAATAGTTTGCTTTTCTATCAGCTTACATTGCTGCAGTGTAGATAGCAGAAATCTCTTCGTGAGTCGCTTGTTTAGGGTTAGTGAAACCACAAGCATCTTTCAGCGCATTGTCTGCCAAAACAGCGATATCTTCTGCTTTAGCGCCTAGCTCTGTAAGACCTGCAGGGATACCTACATCTTTAGACAGAACCTGAATTGCTTCCAGTGCCGCTTCTGCACCCTGCTCAGCAGTCATGCCTTCAACCTTCACACCCATTGCTTTTGCAACATCCAGCAGACGCTCAGGGCAAACCTGTGCGTTATAGCGCTGTACGTGTGGAAGAAGAACAGCATTACAAACACCGTGTGGAAGGTCGTAGAAACCACCTAGCTGGTGTGCCATTGCGTGTACGTAACCCAGAGAAGCATTGTTGAATGCCATACCCGCCATGAACTGCGCGTAAGCCATTTGCTCACGTGCTTCCAGGTTCTGACCATCTTTTACGGCTGTACGTAGGTGCGCCTGGATAAGCTCGATCGCTTTGATAGCTACCGCATCGGTAATTGGCGTTGCCGCAATAGACACGTATGCTTCGATAGCGTGAGTCAATGCATCCATACCCGTCGCTGCAGTCAGTGACGCAGGCTTGGCAAGCATTAGCTTAGGATCGTTAACAGACATCAGTGGAGTTGTGTTCTTGTCAACAATCGCCATCTTGATGTGACGCGCTTCATCAGTGATGATGCAGAAACGAGTCATTTCAGAAGCTGTGCCCGCTGTTGTATTGATTGCAATTAACGGAAGCTGAGGCTTCGCAGACTGGTCAACACCTTCGTAGTCAGCAATCTTGCCACCGTTAGAGGCAACAAGCGCAATACCCTTGGCACAATCGTGTGGAGAACCACCACCTAGAGAGATAACGAAGTCACACTCGTTCGCTTTTAGCAGTTCAAGACCCGCTTCAACGTTACCAATTGTTGGGTTTGGTTGTGTACCGTCAAAAACAACAGACTCAACTTCACGCTCTGCTAGCAGATCCGCAACCTGCTTCACCATGCCGATTTGGCTTAGGATTTTATCAGTAACGATTAGTGCTTTTTTAAAGCCTTGTGCTTTAATCGCATCAGCCGCTTCAATCAGGCAGTCTGCACCCATTAGGTTAACTGTAGGGATAAAAAATGCACTGCTCATATCTAATTCTCCATAATTATCAAATACTAATTACTTTAACCAACTAAGCCACCAATCTCTTTGCGGATTAAAAAGCTACCTGTAATGAGTATCCCGCATACCCCATTCGGGCTAGGCATACATATCTAACACTTTCAAAATGTGCAACAATTTGATCTCGGACAATTTATGAAAAAAAGTGACTGGTCAGCGTTGTTTTTTTTGAATTCGATCACTTTTTCACTAAAAATGCCCCCACGATTGTTCACCGTAGGAAACGTTCTCTTTCGTATCGTCATAGATTCAGTCCATTAAATGAGAGGATCCGCACACAAAAAAGCGCCGAAACATGTCAGCGCTTTCTCATGGCTTTAATTAAAAGATCATCAATCGTTACTGGCGGATCCAGGCGTCTTCCCAGGCCGAGCCAAAACCTGGCTCATAGTGGATAGCCGAGTCGATGTTACACCAGCCGCCTTCCGGGAATGGACGACATTGATAGGTGCTACCATCGCGCCCCAATACCAGTGTTTCACCCGGGACATACTGGCCGATGCCTTCAGGATAGGCATAGTCATAATCTCCCCCTCCTGACGGAACCTTCACTGTGACAGACTTGGTTTCGATCAACTTATGTTCGGCATCTTGCTCGGCGGCATATACCTCAATGGTGAAATCCCCCAACTGGGAGGTGAACAGAGTCAGATCGATCTCACCGTTATCAACGATGTCACTAGCCAGTGACAGCTGATGACCCGTACTGTCCAGCAGCTTCATGTTAATAAGATATCGGCCTTCAGATTCAACAGCGGCACTGATATATGCCAGCCCTTCTTCATTCTGGGTATATTCATCCTGCAGGCCTGTCACCGTTACAGGTGCCGGTTCAATAGTATCGCCATCACGAACATCTACCGCATAGCTATAGTTCGGGTTGGTCACAAAGACTTGGTTGGCATACAAGTCTTCCGGGCTATATACGATATCGCCAGAGGCCTGTTCGATACCTATCTGCGTGATGGCACTGTGCTTTTGGTTTACCCGCTGCGCA
Source organism: Photobacterium kasasachensis (assembly GCF_050336885.1). NCBI lineage: Bacteria > Pseudomonadati > Pseudomonadota > Gammaproteobacteria > Vibrionales > Vibrionaceae > Photobacterium > Photobacterium kasasachensis. The sequence continues at coordinate 308,068 of NZ_JAKJSH010000006.1, read as the reverse complement.
AGTTCATAGGACCAGGCATTCACATCGCTATTTGACGCAGTGATCGGCAACTTCTCAGAGACTAGCTCCTGATTACCCTGCGCAGAGAAGATTCGGAACAACACCACGTCGCCTTCCTCGGCAACAACACCCGGTTTTACAAACGAACCGATTGGGGACCACTCTGGTTGCGGCGCATCGCCGTCAAATTTGATATCACTGCAGTTATAGAAGCCTTCACCTGCGGGATCATCTCGCTGCCAGCGCGTTACCAAGGTCGCCTCACCGTTTCGTTCAGCCGGCAAGGTAACATTCATGAAGTAGTAATTGGCACCATCGACATTAACCTTCTCAATATTGCCAAACTCCTGGATCAGCTCAAGATCATCCCAGCCCAAACGACTGTGGGCTGCGTTGTAGCCAGGCTTTGTCAGGTAGATCTGCCAGTGACTCGGGTTATGCGGCGCGGTAGCGCGGTATTTCAAGGTAAAGGTCTCACCCGCCTGCATCTCGGTCCGCTGCCAATACTGCGACGCGACGCTCATACCGCTTTTTCGCTCGTCACCACCGGAACAAATCAATCCATCCTTCACCGCGGCCTTTACCGCATCCATATTGGTGTAGTCCTTTACCAAAGTCGCAAACTCGTTGACCTGCACAACAGGATACGTCCCGGACTCCTGGAAAGAGGCCCGGCACGCCTCGTTTGGGATCTGCGAACCATCCGGCGCGCCCCAGTGGCCGCCATCTTCCTGGCAAATCACCTGACGGGCTTTGGGAAAGTCTGCCCATCCATGGGCACTTGCTTTTATAGGCACCAATGCAGCCAGCACTGAACTTGCTGCAAAAGAGAGAGTCATTATTCTTTTCATTTTATTAGCTTCCTAATGAGTGTTTGGGAAGCCAGCTAGCGGGAAACAAAATAGCCACTGCTTATACCAAGCTAAATAAATAAACCACATAGAAATAGTTGTTATTCTTTAGGTCGGTAGTTTTGCGTCTGATCTTTTTAAATCAGTTGCCTTTAGCTGACAGGGATATTTATAGGCAGAATTTTGCAGTTATCAAAAATCGCAATGATATTATGGAATCATGGTCCCAATACAATAATATCAAATAAAATTAATCATGATATCAATAATCAGAACAAGATGTTTACAAGTAAATTAATTACCCGTATGAATATAAAAATAATATATTGGCATCAGAAAACACATTCCTACTTTAAATAAAACAATCACTACCCAAGGGCAATAATATATGTTTCTATACAAACAACCACCATCAATACCAACACCGTTATCTTCCAAAACTGCAACGGGTTACGCTGGATCAAAGGTGATTCTTTCAACTCCTTGAGTATTTTTTGGTCAGGCAAGGATAAATCCTGAATGAATTCAGAGATGACTTGATAGCGTATATCAGGAGAAGGGTGACACACTTTCTTTAATACCAGGTTTAGCCATGCCGGTAAATCGGATCTGTATTTAGTAGCCGGGATATATTGATAGTAATGAGGCTTTATTCCATCAAATACCTGAGAATGTCGAGAGCGGTATGGCAGTTTTCCGGTCAGCATTTCATAAACAATCACCCCAACAGAAAATAAATCCGAGTAGGCTGTTGCTTTTTCGCCAGCCAAATACTCGGGAGCGATATAGTCTGTTGCTCCAACAGGCACGTCCTCAGTGATGACAGTAGAAACTTCATCGAACCCTTCCGCCTGTGCCGTACCAAAATCAATTAACACTGCCCTGCCATTCTCGGTCAGGATAATATTCTCAGGCTTTAAATCGCGGTGGACGATACCCATTCGCTGAAAAAAACGAATTGGCTTTACTATTTCAGATGCCACCTGACGTACTTTCTCCAGGCTCGGTGCCGGATTATCAATCATCCACTGCCTGAGGGTTTTGCCTTCCACATAATCACAAACGTGGTACAAAAAAGGCGATGCATCGGCATAGGGATGGATTTTCATTACCGACGGATGATCTATTTGCCTTCCAACCCAGCCTTCCCGGATAAACCCCTGCAGATAGACAAAATCATCTACAAAGTTCGGCGACGGTGCCTTGAGTACATAACACCTTTTATCAAAATGACTTTTGGCCAGATAGACATGGCTCCGGGTACCACTGTGCAACACCCTTAAAATTTCATAGTGATCGATCCGATTCCCTTCGGCCAATACCGGAGGAATCACCCTTTGCGTCAACTGCCTGCTTGCCTCTTGCAGATCCTCTTGCGGTAACGCGTCTATTTTTACCAGCAGGCAGGTAAGGTTGTCATCACTGCCATTTTTCAGGGCATATTGTACGATCAGGTGCGCCAACTCTTCGGCTGTCAGTTCTGTTCGCGATAGCAGTGCTTCTAGCTCTTGTTTGCTCAGCCAATCATGCAGGCCGTCGGTGGTCAGTACCAGTACATCGTCTACCTCGACAGGCTCCTGCTGGTAATCCACATCGAGCCGACTATTCATCCCCAGCGCCCGGGTCAGGAAATGACTGCGCCCGCCTTGCTTTCGACTGTGATCCTGTGTGAGCTGAACGAGTTTCCCGGCCCGATAATGGTAAATTCGACTGTCACCAACGTGGATCAAATGCGCGGTATTGGATTTGACAATCACACTACTGAAGGTGCTTACCAGCCCATTGTGTCGCAAATCACTTTGCTGCCCATGGTGATATAGCCAACTGTTCAGCCCCGTCAGCACCTTTGCCGCCGCCTTCCTGACTCCCCAGCTATTCGGGGTACTGTAGTAGTCATCGATAAACTGAGTCACACTGGTATGGCTGGCCTGTTGTCCATTTTCACTGCAACTGACACCGTCCGCAATGCATGCCACCACTCCCTTATACTTGAGCACACTCTTGCGAACCGCATGTTTCGCAGCAAAGGCATCTTGGTTGGCGTCACGGCAACCTGCACTGGAAAAGCCCCCTACCGAAACTTGTAACTCCTCGGCCACTTTCTGTGAGATATCCATTGTCTCTGCCATCGTTATATCCTTGTACGACTGAGTGGCGGCCTCTCAACAAAAGCCACCACTGTATTACCCTTCATCTAGTTAGACATTCAGCATCTAGCTTTTGGCGACATCTATCATAGTGACACTGCCGTCTTCGTTGATTTCTGCAATCTGACCGGAAGGCTCTTCCATCATCAACAAGGTGACAAACCCGAGCACGGCCGTTGCCGCAATCACATAGAAGAAGGTGCTATAGTCCACCAGCGACAAAATCGTGAGATAACACACAGCGCCAACGTTACCATACGCACCAGTCATCCCTGCAATCTGGCCTGTCATACGACGTTTAATCAAAGGCACCGTTGCAAATACCGCTCCTTCACCCGACTGAACGAAGAACGAACAGGCCATAGCCGCTGCTACCGCCAGCCATACCGGCCAGCTTGCATCCACCTGTCCCATCAGGAAGTAGCCCGCTGCTAAACCTGCTGTCAAAATCAGTAATGTCGGCTTACGGCCAAATTTATCGGAAATCCAGCCGCCACCCGGGCGAGACATCAGGTTCATGAATGCATAGGCTGAGGCCACCATTCCCGCCATTACCGGAGTCAACTCAAAGGTATCGGAAAAGAACAGCGGCAACATCGAAACGACAGCCAGCTCCGAGCCAAAGGTCGCAAAATAAAGCACATTCAAGACGGCGACCTGCTTGAATTTATACTGGTGAATTTCAGGAACTGGCTCTTTGAATACCGTCTTGTTGACCTTCCACGCCTGACTCACTTCGTAGCAGTAAATCGCGACCAGCAACGCGTAGATGCCGTTCACCATCTCACTACTAAGCATAGAGACACCGCTTGGTGACAGTTTCCAGGCCAATAGGGCCAGGGCGCCATACATCGGCACCTTCATCAGCAGCAGCAGGAAAAAATCCCCTTTGGAAGTCACCTCCATTGCCCCTAAGTTCTTGGGCTTGAAATACGTGGCTCCCTTCGGGGTATCGGTCACATTGATATAAAAGATATAGGAAAAGATAAGGCTCATGGCACCCGTGATCGCCATCGCGTAACGCCATCCATCCTCACCACCGAACATCACAGCGACGGTCGGCAATGTAAAAGCAGCTGCTGCAGAACCAAAGTTCCCCCAGCCGCCGTATATTCCTTCCGCGGTGCCCAGTTCGTTATGAGGGAACCATTCTGAGACCAGTCGGATCCCCACAACAAAACCGGCACCGATAAGCCCGAGAGCAAAACGTGCTATCGCTGCCTGAACAAAGCTATCTGCAAAAGCAAACATGAAACAGGGGATGGAGCAGATTGCCAGCAGCGCTGAATAGACGATCCGGGGGCCATATTTATCGGTCAGCATGCCAATAATGACTCGTGCCGGTATCGTGAACGCGACATTCAATATCAGCAAGGTCTTAATCTCGGCGGTGGTCAGCCCGAGTGACTCCTTCACCGCCTGAAGCAAAGGCGCAAAGTTAAACCACACCATAAATGTTATAAAAAATGCGAACCAGCTGTAATGAAGGATCTTCATTTTGCCAGTCATGGAGAATATGTTGAACTTACCTGTATCTGTCATTATTCAATTCCTTTATTGACTCTCTGGTAAGTTAATTGCAGTTATCATGCCAGATACATTAAACCTTTAAAATCAATAAAATAAATAACAATACTTAATAAAATCTCACTTTAGACACATTATCTTCCTGTTAATGGTGCATGCCTGCACCATCTCGCGACAAATAGCCCATTTTAATGTGGTTATTGTTTTCTCCTTCCCCCCTGCAGCCCAACAAAAATAATATCAGCAACTTATAAAAGTAAAAATGGAGCCATCAGGCTCCATTTCCATTTTTTTTACGTAAAACACCCATTAAATGCGTAGCTGAATATCACCTTGGGCAACTCGGACCGGATACGTCTTCAGGCTGTACTCCGGATCTTCAAGGCACTCGCCAGTCGTTAAGCTAAAATGCTGCTTGTATAGCGGTGATGCCACTACCGCCTCACCTTCTACAGAGCCGATGATCCCTCTCGACATCACATTCGCCTCGCCGATAGGGTCATAATTTGACAGGGCATAGACAGACTGGCTCCGGCCACAATAGAAAATGGCCACCTGCTCGTCATCCACCAGGGCACATACGCCGGTGTTTTTCACCAGATCACTGTATTTACAGATAGTTTGCCACTTTTCTTTCAGTACCGGCTTTTGAGTTACCGGCTCTTTAATTACCTGTTCCATCATTCCCTGCTCCTATTCGGTTACATCGACAATTTCAATCTGCTCAAACTTGTTCTTTGGCCGGCGCTGCCCTCTCTCGGTGACATAGCTGAGCTTGTTATCTGTTGCCTCACTATTGACGAAATGCTGGAAGCGTTTCAGTTTCTCCGGAGAATCCAGGGTTGTCTTCCACTCACACTGGTACTGGCTGAGATTATGCGCCATTTCGCGTTCCAGTTCACCGACGATACCTAGCTTGTCTTCAATCACGACCTGTTGCAGGTATTCCAAGCCTCCCTCGAGATTTTCGAGCCATACCGAGGTGCGCTGAAGCCGATCTGCGGTTCGGATATAAAACATCAAAATTCGATCGATATAGGTCACCAGCGTGTTGTCATCCAAATCTGCTGCAAACAAATCGGCATGGCGCGGACGCATCCCCCCATTACCGCACACATAGAGGTTCCAACCATTTTCTGTTGCAATCACCCCGATATCTTTTGACTGCGCTTCTGCGCACTCGCGAGTACAACCCGATACCGCAAACTTCAATTTGTGGGGCGATCGCAACCCCTTGTAACGGTCCTCTAAATCTATCGCAAAGCCAACGCTGTCCTTCACACCATAGCGACACCAGGTACTCCCGACACACGATTTGACCGTTCGCAGCGATTTACCGTAGGCATGGCCGGTTTCAAAACCGGCATCAATAAGCTTTTGCCAGATTAGCGGTAATTCATGTAATTGCGCCCCAAACAAATCCACTCGCTGACCGCCGGTGATCTTGGTGTACAGGTCGAACTCTTTGGCAACCTCACCGAGCACGATAAGTTTATCTGGGGTAATCTCCCCGCCGGCGACCCGAGGCACCACCGAATAGGTGCCGTCTTTTTGCATGTTGCCTAGGAAAATATCATTGGTGTCCTGCAGGCCGATATGCTGCTCATCCAGCACATAGTCGTTCCAGAAAGAGGCCAGAATAGAGCCTACTGTGGGTTTGCATATATCGCAGCCCAACCCCTGCCCATATTCGTCCAGCAACTGATCAAAGGTTTTGATCTGCTTGACGCGGACAATATCGGCCAGCTCCTGGCGCGAGTAGGCAAAGTGTTCACAAAGATGGTTATTGATCTCGAAACCGAGGGTTGCCAGCTCGGCATCAAGTACCTGCTTGGCCAGGGCCGAACAACCGCCACACCCTGTCGATGCCTTAGTACTCCCTTTCAGGCTGGCCATATCAGTACATCCGGCAGCCACAGCCTGTTTGATATCGGCCTTGGTGACATCAAAGCAGGAGCAAATCTGAGCACTGTCTGGCAACGCCTCCACGCCCATAGCAGTACTCTCTTCATCGCCTATCGCAGGCAATAGCAGTACGGCAGGATTTTCCGGCAACGGCATGTCATTGAGCTTCATCTGCAGCAGACTACTGTATGCCTCGACATCTCCCACCAGCACAGCACCAAGAATTTTCTGGCCATCCTGAGAGACAATCAGTCGCTTGTAGACCTGCTCAATCTCATCATTAAAGGTATACGACTGCGCGCCCGGCGTATTACCGTGGGCATCGCCAATACTGGCTACATCAACGCCCAGCAATTTCAGCTTGGTGCTCATATCGGCACCGGTAAACGCATTCTGAGCTTCACTCCCCGGTTTCTCACACAATTGCGAGGCGACAACCTTCGCCATCTGGTAGCCCGGTGCCACCAGACCAAAAATCTGCCCCTGCCACAGTGCACACTCACCGATGGCATAGATATCTGTCACGCTGGTCTGACAGCTGTCATCAATAACGATGCCACCTCGCTCACCGAGCGCCAGTCCACTCTGTCGTGCCAGTTCGTCCTGTGGCCGGATCCCAGCCGAAAACACAATCATGTCCGTTTCGAGAAAACTACCATCGGCAAAATTCATTCGGTAACGGCAGGTTTCACCGGCAACGATTTCCGTAGTGGCTTTTTCGGTGTGTACCTCAACCCCCAGCTCAGAGATTTTTCGCTCAAGCAGCTTACCACCACCGGCATCGAGCTGTACTGCCATCAGTCTCGGTGCGAACTCGACCACATGGGTTTTCAGCCCCATACACTGCAGTGCATTGGCAGCCTCCAGTCCCAGCAACCCGCCCCCGACAACTACGCCTACCTCACTCTGGCGGCCAGATGTTTCAATTGCCTCCAGATCCTCGATGGTCCGGTAAACATGACAGTGCGGTTGCTCATTACCGGGGATCGGGGGAACGAACGGGTAGGAGCCCGTAGCCAATACCAGCTTGTCATAGTTCTCCACCCTGCCATTAGCCGTTATCACCTGACGGTGCTCGCTATCAATAGCCGTCACCTTTTCATTAAGAACATAATTGACCCCGCACTCCTGGTAGTAATTTTCATCGGTCAGTGCCAACTCTTGCGCCGTTGTCCCGGAAAAGTATTTGCTGAGCTGAACCCGATCATAGGCAAGTCTTGGTTCCTCGGAAAAAGTAATCACCTCAAACTGTTCGTTTTTATCTCGCTGCACCAAATCATCGATAAACTTGTGGCCAACCATTCCGTTGCCAACCACCACAACACGCTGCTTACTCATATAACTTCCTCACTGTTTCTAATTCTGTATACCGACAATATTTTTTACGCGGACAATCTGCTCGCCTGCTGGCTGGCCATTTCGGCAAACCATTGCAACTGTTCAGCCAGGGCCACCACCTTGCCGACGACAATCAATGCGGGTGACTTCACTTGCTCCCGGGTAACCAAGTCGGCTAGCTGATGCAGCTCGCCACGGATCACCCGCTGCTGAGGACAACAGCCATTTTCAATCAACGCGACAGGTGTATGGGCACACAATCCAGCCTGAGTCAGGCTGCTGGCAATCATCTCGGCTTTGGATAACCCCATATAAAACACCAGGGTGTGATCAAGCTGGGCTAGCGACTGCCAGCAGATTTGAAGATCTTTCTCGGCATGTGCCGTAACAAAAGTGCAGCCCTGCGAGAGTCCGCGATGAGTAAGCGGGATCCCGGCATAGCTTGTACAACCGGCCGCCGCAGTGATCCCCGGTACCAAGTCGACTTTGATTCCCTGCTCTCTAAGCTCCAGCATTTCTTCTCCGCCGCGACCGAACACAAAGGCATCACCGCCTTTCAGGCGACAGATATTCAGTCCTTGTTTAGCCTTGGTGATCAGTAGTTCATTAATGTCCTGCTGAGGCACACTGTGGTGATCTTTCGCTTTGCCGACATAAATCGTTGGGGTTGATGAAGGGAAAAGCTGACAGATTTCCTTGCTCACCAAGCGGTCATAGACAATCACATCAGACTGCTGGATCACCCGCAGTGCCTTGACTGTCAGTAAGTCAGGATCGCCAGGGCCAGCTCCAACCAGGCTTACACGACCAGATTGCTTGGGTTCATTGACGGTGACAGAAGTGAAACTGACAACCTCTGTCGTCTTATTTGCAATCGTTGGAATTAGTGACATCTCTCATCCTTACGTACCTTCCGTGTACGTCTTTATTTGCTCTGCTAGCATCAGAGCAAGGAAAGTGCCACTAGCGTTCACACCTTGCGATAATTAGATGTAATCAAATGATCTATAAGTAAAATTTTATATATCCCTTCGCTTTTTTCCCCGATAGTACATAGCCTAGTTGTCAGTGCTTCGCACATATTTAGTGCACCACACACCAGAATAATGCATCGCCTAAGCAAAATTACCGACATCAAACACCAGCCAAGCTACCACTTTAGTGGTATGAATAGAAAAATATTCCATTTGGAGGACCTGTTTTCGTCAATTCACTCTTTGTATTCTCCCCTTTTCCCTCTATAGCAACGAAGCTGGCTTGGTTATTGCTGTACCGATACATAGATGATGAAAGGATTGAGATAACGACAGCTTATTGGGATCAGGAGGGATGCTTTGGGCATAACAAATAGCAATGGATGGATAAAGAGCACCTGCGCATACTGCGGCGTAGGTTGTGGTATAGAAGCAAAACCGACACCTGACGGACAACTAGAGGTCCGTGGGGATGCTGAGCACCCTGCCAATTACGGTCGCCTCTGCTCAAAAGGGTTGGCACTGGGTGAGACTGTCACCCATCAGGGACGCTTACTGGCGCCATCAATTAACGGTAATGACTGCGACTGGGATCAGGCGCTGGACTATGTTGCCGAACAATTTAATTCAATCATCGGCGAATATGGTCCCGATGCCGTAGCTTTCTATGTCTCCGGTCAGTTGCTGACCGAAGATTACTATGTCGCCAACAAACTCATGAAGGGTTTTATCGGCAGCAGCAACATCGATACCAACTCCCGCCTCTGTATGTCATCGAGTGTGGCGGGACACAAACGGGCTTTTGGTGCTGACTGCGTCCCCGGCTGTTATCAGGATCTGGAAATGGCAGATCTGATCATTCTGACCGGATCCAACCTCGCCTGGTGCCACCCGGTACTGTTTCAGCGGATCAAAGCAGCCAAGGCCGAGCGGCCGGATCTGAACGTCGTCGTTATTGACCCCCGCGCCACCAGCAGTTGCGAAATCGCCGACCTTCATCTTGCGATCAAACCGGGTAGTGACGTAGCACTCTTCAATGGCCTGCTGGCCTATCTCGCCGAGCATGGACAACTCGACCCTGACTATATCGCTGCACATACCGAAGGATTTGAGCTCGCTTTAGCTGGTGCCCGCCAAGATGCTGAGGACAATAACAAACTATCATGCGTTACCGGATTATCACCGCAGCAGCTCACCGATTTCTACCAGCTCTTTAGCAATACTGAAAAGGTCGTCACTGTCTATTCTCAAGGGGTTAACCAGTCAACGCATGGCACAGACAAAGTCAACAGCCTGCTCAACTGCCACCTCGCCACCGGGCGGATAGGCAAACCCGGCTGCGGCCCGTTTTCTGTTACCGGACAACCCAATGCCATGGGCGGACGAGAAGTCGGCGGGCTGGCCAACACACTGGCTGCCCACATGGAGTTTGGCAACGAGACCCAGCACCAGCTGATCAGTGATTTCTGGCAAACTGATACCTTGTCAAACACACCGGGTATGAAAGCTATCGATATGTTTGATGCCATAGACAGCGGCAAAGTTAAAGCTGTCTGGGTAATGGCCACCAACCCCGCCGTTAGCCTGCCCGATAGCAACAAAATCAACCGGGCACTGGAGAAATGTCCATTAGTGGTGGTGTCGGACTGTATTGCCGATACGGATACTACCCGCCACGCCAATGTACTGCTTCCCGCACAGGGATGGAGTGAGAAATCCGGCACGGTTACCAACTCGGAGCGACGTATCTCCCGTCAGCGCAGGCTCTTGCCAACGCCCGGAGAAGGCAAACCCGACTGGTGGATCATCTGCGAGGTTGCCAGAAAGATGGGCTTTGGCCATGCCTTCAGCTATCAGCATGAGGCCGATATTTTTCAGGAATACAGCGAGATGACCGGTCTGGGAAATCATGGTTCCGCTCGGCGCCCCCTCAACCTCACCGGGCTGTCTGACTTAACGCCAGCACAATACCACCAGCTCAGTCCTCAACAGTGGCCCGTCGCAGGCAAAAGCGAACTTCATCACCACAGCCAGGAGCTGCCGCAACACCTTCCACACAAGCGACTCTTTACCGACGGCGTGTTTGCAACCCCTTCCGGTAAGGCCCGCTTTGTTGCGGTCAGGTACCAGCCGCCAGCAAGCCATACCAGCAAGGACTATCCGCTAGTCTTAAATACCGGCCGTATTCGCGACCAATGGCATACCATGACCCGAACCGGCCTATCGGCACGACTAGGGGAACATTTACCGGAGCCCTATGCTTCCATCCACCCTATTGATGCCAAGCACTATGAGCTCAATGACAGCCAGATTGCTGCTGTTAACAGTGAATATGGTACAGCCGCAGTCCGGGTCAATATCACCACCGATGTAAAACCGGGAGAATTGTTTATCCCGATCCACTGGAATGACAGCACCTCCAGTGCCGGCAAGGTCTGTAACCTAATCACTCCGGATAACGATTCGCTGTCCGGCCAGCCCGAGTTTAAGTTCACTCCGGTCTCTGTTGCACCGCAAGCTTTTCGCAGCGAGGCATTATTGCTGTTAACAACACCCCATGACATCAGCGAATTTGACTACTGGGTACGACAAAAAGTCAGCAACGGGTATTTATATCGCATTGCCAGCACTCTGCCCCCAGAGCAACTAATGCCGCAACTTGCCCGCTATTGCCAGTCTGAAAATGGCAGAGAGCTCAGCTTCAACGGTGCCGGAAACGGGCCTTACCGCTACGCCAAAATCAAGCAGCAACGCCTGTTAAGCTGCTACCTGATCGCCACAGACTTACATCAACAAGATGTCGCCTGGCTCAACCACCTATTAGATGAACCCATTGATTCATCGGTAGAACGTAGTCTGATGTCAGGACAAGCTGAAGGAAACTTGGCTGGCGGGAAAACAGTGTGTGCCTGCAAGCAAGTAGGAAAAAACACCATTTGTAAGGCGATAAAAGAACAGGGGTTATCTTCAGTCGAAGCAATCAGTGCCAGTACGCAAGCCGGGACAGGATGCGGAAGTTGCGTATCTGAAATTCAGCAGCTACTAGATGAAGAAATACTGATCCAACAGGTTAATTAGCAGGTTCATAACCCTTAAACCTCGCTGTCACACTAACATCAAGCAATTGCCGTGATACACCAACCAGGTCTATCACGGCATTATTCATGAACAACATATACGAGCACATATTTACCTTCACTGTTAATTGCGTGTTCAGCATCAGTATTATTTAATATGCCTCGACATATATTAAAGCCTTAACATTTCAAAAAAATACATTCTTCAGAGAAATCGTGCATGACAAAAGATCTGAACCTGCTTCGTTTATTAATCGTGCTCAATGAAGAGCGGCAGACAATTCTAGCTGCCAAGCGAATGAACTTAAGCCAACCAACCATTAGCGTCATGCTAAAAAAGCTTCGCGATCAGTTTAATGATCAATTATTCGTCCGAGATAAAAATCAATTAGAGCCAACCGTCAAGTGCCTGCAGTTGCTGCAACAGATACCCGCCCTGCTTGACCAGCTCGATGCACTCTATATCGACAAAGACAACTGGGATATCAGCAAAGTTTGCGGTGAAGTGAGTCTTCTCTTTTCGCCTCCTCTGATGAGCGTGCTGGCCGCCCCGATGGTCAGCCGGCTGACCGAACTCGCACCCAATGTCACCGTGCAATGCTATCACTGGGGAAGCAACGCGATAGCCGATCTTGAAGAGAAAAACGCAAGCTGGGGGATCAGCTACCTGCCAATGGAGACAAACAAGAACATTATCCAAAAAGATATCGGTTCAGATCAGATGATTCTGATCATGCGAAAAGGACACCCGTTATCATCGAATGTGCTTGAGGAAATTCTTCAGTACCCCCTCTGTATTAATATTGTCCAGGGTGATATAGAGCCATCTCGAACCGAGATGCTGATCAAAAAATATAATTTAAGCAAGCATGTGAATGTTCGGACCAGTGATATTAGCATGATGCTACATCTAATCAGTGAAAGTAATTTCATCGGTATTGTGTCGAAACATAATTGCAGGTTTCTAAATCAACATTACCGGTTTGAACATACTCCTGACTTAATAAAAGGCGACACAGCATATCGTGCTTTGTCATTATTTACTCATCAAAGAAACCGCAATGAACCGCTTACCAAATGGTTACATGAAGAAGCAATAAAAATTATGAAATCAATGCCAACCCCGGCGTATTAAATGACGTAATACACACTATTCAACACCTTTCCTCCTTGCTGCGATAGTCTAATCGCAAGGAGGAACCCACCATGCTTAAACATACACTTAGAAAAATTACATTAGCCGTTATACTCGCTTCTTGCAGCCTTACACCAATTAATTTTGCCCACGCCAACACTTCGCAAAATCAAACTGCGGTTGAAGTCCATCAGGCGCTCGCCAAAGAAACATATACCCTCGGGGTCAACGCATATCTGTGGGGATCAACTTTGGTACGAATGGAGCAGATTTCCCGTCAATATACCGATATGTCCCAGCCATTGGCTGACACCAGTTATCGAGCCCCGCTAAACCAATTCGGTCATGCCCGACGCCTTAGCTCCCCGGCAGATAAAGACATGCCAACCGCCAACCGAGATACGCTCTATTCCAGCGCTATCCTCGATCTCAGTCAGGAACCGCTGGTACTTTCTGTTCCCGATGTAACTGATCGATACTTTGTCATCAATATGTTCGATATGTGGCACAACCTGTTCAAGTACGTCGGTACCCGTGAAACCGGAAGCCTCGCCAAACAGTTCCTGATTGTCCCACCGGGATGGAAGGATAACGGAACAGCACCAAGGAACCTGACTATTGTCGAGTCGCCAACGACAAAAGCCTGGCTTTGGGGGCGAACACAGGTCTTTGGCGAGCAAGACTATACAACCGCAAACGCAATTCAGGATCAATACACCCTAACACCACTGAGCCAGTACACGGGCGAAACAACCTCTTTGGTTGAGTTTACATCTCTGCCACCCCGCCCGGGTCAGCAAGACGATCCGCTTCGTTTCTTTGTCGAGTTAGGGGAATATCTCAAGACCAATCCGCTCCCTACACGCCAACAGGCCTTAGCTGGCCAGTTTGCCAAAATCGGACTAACAACTGAGCACGGTTTTGACCGCTCGGCAATAACGCCGGCGATGGAAAAGTCACTGACTAAGGCTATCGAGGATGGCCAGAAAATCGTCAATGCCCAAGCTGCAAACCCTGGCAATCTGGAAATGAAAGATGGCTGGGTCTATGCCTTCTCTCTGGACAGTTTTGGTGATGACAACGCCATGCGCTCGCTCATTGCTCATCCCTATCTAGGCGGTCAGGGACCCAAGGAGGCTATCTACCCCATGGCAGCCACTGACGCGACTGGTATGCCATTATCGGGCACTAACAACTATGTCATGAAGTTCGACGGCGAACCACCTGTGGGGGCATTCTGGTCCGTCACCGTATACGACGCCAAATCCAAGCTACTGATCGACAACGCAATCAATCGCTACAACATCAATGATCTGACTGATATCAACAAGCATCAAGACGGTTCGTTCGAGATCCACTTCTCAAGCAAAAAGCCCAATGGCGTAAATGCCAAAAACTGGCTTCCGACACCGAACGGACCCTTCTATGTCCTTACACGGCTCTATATTCCATCAAAAGAAGTGCTGGAAATGAGCTGGACCGTTCCGGGCCTTGATCAAGTCAACTAAGCCAAGCCTTAAAGACAATAATAGCTAAGGAAAACTTATGACCTCCAAAATAACCAAATCATTATTGGCACTTGCCATTTCATCGGCAGCCTCATTCAACGTGGTGGCAGCTCCGGCCCAGCCAAATATCGTTGCAATTATGCTCGACGACGTAACCACCATGGATATCTCGGCCTATCACAGAGGTCTCGGAGCGGTCGAAACACCTAACATCGACCGCATCGCTGAACGCGGCATGATGGTTTCGGACTACTACGCGCAGGGCAGTTCTACAGCGGGCCGTTCCGCATTCATTACCGGCCAGTACCCAATCCGTACCGGTTTAACTTCTGTAGGGCAACCGGGCTCTATTCGCGGCCTGCAACAAGAAGACCCGACGTTGGCGACCATGCTAAAAGCCAAAGGCTACGACACAGTTCATGTCGGCAAGAGCCACCTTGGCGATCGCAACAGCATGTTGCCGACGGTTAACGGCTTTGATGAGTTCATAGGTTTTCTCTACCACTTAAACGTGATGGAGATGCCTGAGCAGCCGGAGTACCCGCAAGATCCTGACTTCATTGGCCTCCCACGCAACGTACTTCACGCCGTCGCCACAGATAAATATGATGATACCGAAGACCCTCGCTTTGGTGCCGTTGGCAAGCAGAAAATCAGCGACAGAGGGCCTTTGGGCTCTGAGCGAATGAAAACCATCGATACAGAATTCAATGAATTCGCTATCGACTGGATTGACAAGCAACAGCAAGCAGCGCCAGATAAACCATTCTTTATGTGGTACAACCCGGCACGAATGCACCAGCAAACCCATGTTCAGGATGCCTACCTGGGCGCCAGCCAAACGACGTTCTACTACGATGCGCTTAAAGAGGTCGATGATCAGATTGGTAAGCTATTGGACAAACTGGAAGCAACCGGCGAAATGGACAATACCATCATCCTGTTCACTGCCGATAACGGGGTAAACCTGGACCACTGGCCGGATGCCGGAGCCGCCTCTTTCCGGGGCCAGAAAGGAACCACCTATGATGGCGGGTTCCGAGTGCCTATGCTGGTCAGCTGGCCGGCACACATCCCGCAAGGCGAGTATACCGATGGCTTTATGACCTCAGAAGACTGGGTACCTACCTTGATGGCTGCTGCAGGTGAGCCCAACATCAAAGAGCAGCTGCTGCAAGGCAAGAAGCTCAATGGCACAAAGTACAAGGTCCATCTGGATGGTTATAACCAGCTAGATATGCTGACCAAGGGGGCCCCAAGTAACCGTCGTGATTTCTTCTACTACAACGAAGACAGCCTTAACGCCATACGGGTCGATGAATGGAAAGTACATATGAAGACTAAAACCGAATGGATGGCACCAGTAGAAAAATGGCCGCTGGGTATTTTGATGAATATCAAAGCAGATCCGTACGAGCGCTCCATCAGCACTCGCGGCTGGTTTCTGTGGATGAAGGAAAAGACTTGGGTAGTGCCTACGCTGCAAAAACACATTATGCAGCATCAGCAGTCACTGAAAGAGTTCCCGCCGCGACAGAGCCTGGGGGGGATCGGTATGGCCGATAAGTCGGTTGTTGCCAAATAACGTGTTGATAAGATACTAGAAAACAGGTGCAGCCCTAGTTGCACCTGTTTTTTAAAACACTCATTTATAGCCCAACCGACAACATGACAAAAATGTCATTTTCGAGTCCAGTTCTGGTCATGGTCGACTCGGTAATATAGCCCACATAGAGTAAAACAATGTGAGGAATCCCCCATGAAAACAGTCAAATCACTCCTAGTTGCGGCATCGTTAGTTGTACTCAGCCTTCCGGTTACGGCTTCTTCTTTGGTTCCTGGCAGTAAGTACAGTGTTGAGACCAACTCTCGTACCTTAGTGTCACAGGAGAGCAACAACAAAGAGGATGCCTATGCGACAGGCAAAAAGATGCTGGATGAACTAAAACACAGCCAACCGTCAGAACTGCGCAGTGTCCTTAATGTAAGTACCTTTCGACCTAAAGAGCTGGCGAGCCTGCAGCTAAAGGACAACAGCTATGTGACTGTTGAAGAAAGCATGAACACCGATGGAAATATTGAATATCGTGCACTTGTTAATGTCCAGTACCAGCACCTGCGTTACGATAATAACTAAGCCGTCAGGCATGAAACACTTTATCATGACAGGGAGCACTCTTTGCTCCCTGGGTCAGATCTAAGCTAAGAGCATTATCATAAAAAAACAATCAAGATGGTTAGGCAAAGCAATGAAGTTATTACTGATTGAAGATGAACCCAAAACCGGTGAATACCTGAGAAAAGGGTTAACGGAAGCTGGCTATGTGGTCGACCTTTCCTGTGACGGTGTTGATGGCTTGTATCAGGCAACCAGCAGTAATTATGACCTGATCATTCTTGACGTAATGCTGCCCCAACTTAATGGTTGGCAGGTACTCACGACACTTCGGGCCAGCCAAATTGAAACGCCAATCATTATGCTGACTGCAAGAGATCAGGTAGAAGATCGAGTCAAAGGCCTGGAACTGGGGGCTGATGACTACATTGTGAAGCCCTTTGCGTTTGTTGAACTGGTTGCTCGGATCAGAAACACCCTACGCAGAAAGAAAGCCGTACCGGGGCAGAAGCTGGCAATGGATGTAGCTAACCTTCACCTGGACCTGCTCAAACGACGGGCCACACGCGAAGGAGAGACGATTACCCTTACCGCCAAGGAATTTTCTCTGCTGGAACTTCTGATGCGCAGGCAAGGCGAAGTTCTCTCCCGTTCTGAGATTGCATCTATTATCTGGGATATGAATTTCGACAGCGATACCAACGTAATAGATGTGGCCATTAAGAGGCTAAGGGGAAAGGTTGACAAAGGTTATGAACCCAAACTTATTCATACCATTCGTGGAATGGGATATATGCTCGATGAACAAATCTAGGTTGGCATGATGTTTAAGTCGATTTCATCACGATTAATAATCTCGTTTTTTTCCGCTTCCATTCTCGTTCTGTTTGCCCTCAGTGCAGCCACACTCTACTCGCTCGAGCATCATTTTCTCAAACAGGACAAATACCAGATTGAGCAAAAATTCCACACTATCAATACTCTTCAGCTCCAGGGCGACTTCATCACCCGTTACGGAACGCTCTTCGAGCTTGGGGAGACAAAATTATGGGTGATCAAAGAGGGAGAGGTTATTTATCAACCCCAGCAGCTGGCATTACCCGATATTTTTATCCATCAACGCAGACCCAGCAGTTTTGAGTGGCAATCTGACCAGAACCACTACCGCGCCTTTCGTTTTGATGTAAGTGATGACCCCCAAACCAAATTAGTATTGGGTGTTAACATTGACCATCAACTGCGCTTTTTAGATGGGTTCAGCACCGTACTAATCTGGAGCACCCTGCTGGCCAGCATGATCAGTGGATTCTTGGGCTGGGTAATTGTAAGGCATGGCTTATGGCCGTTGAAGAAGCTAAAACACCACATGGAGCAAACCTCGACTGAACAGCTAAATCAACGGCTGGAACCAAGCCAGTTTCCTGCCGAACTGCAAAATCTGGTCATAGGTTTTAATGACATGCTTTCCCGTCTCGAGAGCGACTTCGACCGTCTGTCGGAATTTTCATCCGATATCGCCCATGAACTGCGTACACCAATCAGCAACATGATGACTCAGACCCAGGTGACACTGGCTCACCCCCGTACAGTAGAAGAGTATCAGGAGAATTTGATTTCAACGACAGAAGAGCTTAACCGTTTGGCGAAAAACATAACCGATATGCTTTATCTGGCAAAATCTGAACATAACCTGCTGGAGACATCAACTAACGACATTGAGCTATATGATTTGCTCGAAAGTGTTGTGGACTATTACGAACTGGCCGGGGATGAAAAAGCGCTGTCAATTGTTCTGTCCGGCCACGCAATCATACGTGGTGACAAGGAAATGCTGAAACGGGCGATCGGCAACCTGATCTCAAACGCGGTCCGTCACAGTTATGACAACGAAACAATCAAAGTACAAATTAGCACTGATGAAGCGTCTACCGCGGTTTCTGTCATCAACAAAGGCGATACAATTGATAAAAACTACCTGCCGTATTTATTTGAGCGTTTCTACCGTGTCGATAAATCCCGCACTCACCGAGCAACTGCCGGAGCCGGGCTTGGACTGGCCATTTCTCGCTCAATAGCCCGTCTCCATCACGGCGATATTTCTGTCAGCTCGGAAGATGGTATTACCTGCTTCACCCTGACACTGCCAAGTTAAGCCGCATAACAATACGAAGCTTTGAACGAATATACTCTGTTAGAAGTATATTCGTTCATTTTAGTTGGCAAGCTTATTGTTCATTAAAATGACAACAATGTCATTACTAAGACTTTTTCCTGTCATAACCAGTTCAGTATCATAGCTCAAACTCAATATAACAATGAGAGGCATTATATTAGCAGAGCTACTAATTGAATAAATCATAAATACCTTTAGGTGTATTAAAAAACAGCCAAAATTACAAAGCCAGTTGTACTGGCAAATCATAAAACCAACCACAAGACCATTTAAAACGATCAACTCAAGAAACAAACAGATTTACCCAGCGACTATTAACAACCTTATACATGACGATTATTAAAAAATCAGATAATTGATATTTACCTTTAATAGGTCAAATAAATATACAGTAAGACTCAAATATATCACTCAATATCCATAAATATTCCAGAAAATATAACACATTCAGGTTTAATCAATGAAAACGACAGCTGTAACTTTAATTCCCCTGCCATTAGTTCTTTTATTCACATCGACTTCCTTTGCCGATGATGACGTAAAGGATATGTCTGATCCACTCGCCGTCTATACCCAGGCTGGCTTGGGTTACACCGACAAGGGCCTGAACATAAAGGTTGGCCGGTCATATGATACCGGTATAGAAAACACGGCAGGAATGAATGTTTTTGAGCTCAAAGGCATCGGCGGGGAGTCGCTCGGCTGGAATGGTAGCTCACGGGAAAATAACAATGATAGTCCAAGCCTGGTTCGCATTCGTAACTTCCAGGCCAACATAAAAGACGGCCAGGCAAAGCAAATTGATATCAACTATGATCTCAACAATGAAATGGGCACGGCATCCTACAGCTTTATACAGGCCCTTCCCCAAATTGGACCGTTTAACTTCTTTCCTCTAGCAGGAATTGGAGCTTCTTTTGGCAACAACGTCGTCGGTGATGACGGTGAAACTATCAGCGGTTACTCAGTTCCCGGTACTTTCATCGTTGCCGGTACTTACACAAAACTATCTCTTACCGACAAGGTATGGCTGAACTACAACCCTATGTGGAAAAAGACACTCTCAGGTTCAGATACTTATAAAGAGTATGCCTTTGAAGATAATGATAATGTATTAACCCATGAGTTTGCGGCTTCATATCAAATCAACCCTCGCTTCAACGTCCGATACTTCGCAAACTGGAGTGAGAATACTGATTTTTCTGATGGTGATCATCGTGTTGAATTTAACTACCAATTCTAAATCCAACTTTGGATTAGCCATATTCAGCTAAATAAAAACCTGCATTATTCAATGCAGGTTTTCAAACTATCCAAATAAACCATTTATCTGTTAGGAAATAAATACCGTCAGTGGTTAAAATGACACATTCACCGTAACCCCAAAAAACTGATTGCTATTATCAAACTGTCCAGTCATAAACTTACCGTCAATTTCCGGTGTTCCATAATCCACGTAACTGTAATAACCATTCACAGACACCCGCTTACTCCAGTCATAGGTGGCGCCTAAACCATAACGATACTGCTCATCAACTGGTAGATCGGCAGATTGCCGCTGCGGATCGTCCAAGGGGGAGCTCGCATAACCAACCCCAGCTTCTAAGCGCCATGTTGGTGTCACTTGGTAGCGTGCACCTAACGCTGCAATCCAGAGATCGTCAAAGCCTCGCTGAATCTGACCTATCTCATTGTCATTGATATCAATCCGGGACGAGTCATTTTCACTCCATTCTTCAAACCCGACACTCCAGACAACACTCAGTGGCTCGTTAAGCTGATGCAGCCCCGATATTTCCAGCTGGGCCGGGTTGACAATATTCAGCCCAATATCCCCATTGTAGCCAACGGAAGTATCTACATTCCCTGTCAAATCATGCTTCATTTGGGAACGGTAGCTCAGACCTAACCGATGATTATCATTAATCTGATATATCACCCCCAAATTGTAGCCAAATGCTGCTGAATCAGTCTCCAGCTCAACATTTTCACGGACTAACGTTTGCTCAAAGGACGCATAGTCGAACTGAACGCCAGCACCAATCGAAAACGAGTCATTGATCTGATAGGAAACCGCCGGATTCAGTTGCATCACACTCAGTCGTAAGTCATTCAGTTCCAGCTGACCGGCGTAACTAGTCCCATAATCGAGTGCACTTCCTCCCGTCGCCACCAGGCTCAATCCTAGATGGATATTTTCTGATACTGGCTCAACCCAGTACAGTGAACCATATGGTTGAAAGCCACCCGCATTCCCACTGCTTAAGTCATCAGTGCGAGCATCGTGATAACGGATATCCATATACATGCCAGCAGCATTCACCGATAAAGAGCGCTTATCAAGATAGCTCATACCGGCGGGGTTCGAATAAGCCACAGAAGCATTTTCAGCGACGGCAGCCCCACCAGCTCCGGCAGTACTGACATTCATTTTACTCATTTCCGATACTAACGTACCTGCCGCCTGCACGCCATAACTGCCCAGCACCAAGGTACTTAGCAAAGTTAGCTTAATATTATGTTTCATATTTTACCTGCCCAAAAAGAAGGAGGCATACGCCTTCCTCCCTTTAACGATAATTTACTGCCTGATCACCTGCGGAAGCGGATACTCATTATCGAGCACTGCCTGAGTCGGCTCATATAAACGCATATGTAGATAAAAATCATCTTCGGGAGCCGGTAACCAATTGCAAGAAGGATCTATCGGTCGCTCATGCTGAATACAGATAGATAAGGTGCCATCGTTGTTATAAGTCAGCTCATCATTACGGTTGGTTGAAATCGAATAGCGATCAATTTCATTTGGCACCATGAACAGATCTTTCGCGTCATACATAGTCAGCGACCAAAATGCCTCGGCCGGTGCATCGGCAGGCATGGTCATACGATAGCTATAGTCTCCCGACAGTTGGTGGCCTTCGGAGTCGGAATAACGATTCGGATACAACGCCCGCTCTGGCACGTTCAGACCAGCAGCACGTAGGTTAATGCTGGCACGACTGAGGAAATCATTGCCGTAACGCCCTCCTTCAAACATCATCGACCAACCGTTGTTCTGGGTACCTACACTACGGCTAGCATATTGAATAACCTGCTGGGAAGCTTCGACAGCACGAAGTAAGCCTTTTTTCTGTGCCTCTGTCAGCTCGTCTGGATTAAACGGCTTTTCAGTGCCGATATTGATGTACCTAAACTGCTCAACAATAGCCGCTTCCTCCGGTAATGGGTTTTCACGGATTTCTTTATCAATCAGGCTAAACCACTCCAGTCCTTCCGGCCTTGCCATTGGCGGAATCCCACCCTTTGCCAGGGCGAGATCTACCACGCCATGCGGCTTGCCATATTCAGACAGCGGATAATTGATAAAGCCATCATGCACTTTCAGAGCTGCTGGCAAATCTTTTTTACCGGCAACACCAGTACGCTGGATATACCACACTTTGGGCGTACGCGACTCAATCACTCCATCAATGCCGGCAGGAACTTCTCCCTGCCAACCTTTGTTCACCAGCAAGATCTTACTGCCCTGGTTACCGGCATTTTGTTTTATCAAGTCGTCAATTGAGTCTGAATACGCATCAAGTAACTGGACGATATAGTAACGATCATTGGTTCGAGGGATCTCAATAACCATAGGGCCGGACAAGTTAAGATCAATATGCGATTGAGAATACAGGGTATCGTTGTTCACCGTTGGCACAATTTTATGCTGAGGACCAGACAATATCCGAGTTTTGCCCATTTCATTAATCGGCGCCATGGCGTTATTCATCGGTTCATCTACCGACGTCGATGTTTGCCTTACCTGAGCGACAGTTAGAGGGCCAGTACCATATATAAGCGCCTGCATACCAAGGTTATAAGCCAGTTCTTCTTCCGGATGAATTGAAGTACTGGCTATCGCTGGGCCCAGCGTTGCACTTGCTATTACAATAACAGCAGTAGAAATTAATTTTCTTTTCATAATCAGGCCTTGTTAATGGAATAACTAATTTTCTTTAAGCCAGATTATCAAACACCCAAACATTTCGTTTTAATAACCGTTATTAATATTTCAAATTGAATCAAAGTTCATGCCAAACAAAAATAAACAACATTAAAAACAACACCTTAAAAATCAACCCTCAAAAAAATCAAACTATCAAATAAAATTCAGGAAGTCTTGAGCTTGTTATTACCTCCCCCAATTGCTAGCTTCCAAAAAAACACCAACAACCAGATAATAAAATTATGTCAGAATCTATTCCATACAGCCTGTTTATTAAAGCTGAGGGCGCAAAATGTAATTTGGACTGTTCTTATTGTTACTACCTGCAACGGGAGCATAAACAACATTCCAGTATGTCTGAGCAGACATTAGAATATATAGTGAAAAGCCATATACAAGCACAACCGAAAAAAAACGCTCAGGTTGATTTTATTTGGCACGGTGGCGAACCAATGTTACGTGGCCTGCCGTTTTACCAGAAAGCTGTCGAATTACAACAAAAGCATCGACACCAGCATCATATTAGAAATACCATCCAGACCAATGGCACTCTCATTAATCAGCGCTGGGCTACGTTTTTCAAGCAACACAAGTTTATGGTCGGTATCAGTATCGACGGCCCTAGCCTGCAAAACGACATTGCCCGAATCGACAAACAAGGTAAGTCCTCTTTTGAGCGAACTATGCGCGGCCTGCAACACCTCAACGACCAACAGGTAGAGTTCAACACCCTCACTGTAATCAACAACAGAACCTACAGGCGTGGAAAAGCTATCTATGAATTTCTACGGGAAAATGGCAGCAGCTACCTACAGTTTCAGCCTTGCATCGATCATGATCTTGACCGACGATCCGGCTATGACTGGAGCCTCACAGGCAAGCAGTGGGGACAATTCCTTTGCGAAGTATTCGATGAATGGTGCAGAGAAGATATCGGCAGTGTATATATTCAATTTTTTGAGAACTGTTTGATGATTTTAATGGGATATCCTAGCCAAATGTGCCACCACAGTCCTACTTGCGGCCAACAGTTAATGGCAGAGGCCAATGGAGATATCTATAGCTGCGATCACTTCGGCTATGATGATTACAAATTGGGAAATGCCTGCCGTATCAGGCTCAAAACCCTTGTTGGCTCGAAACAGCAACGTAAATTTGGCCAAGATAAACTCGATACTTTAAGCCAGCAATGCCAGTCATGCGATTTCCTCCCCCTTTGCTCGGGTGGCTGTCCAAAAAACCGCGTCACCAAAACAGCAGAAGGGGAACCTATCAATGTGCTTTGCGAAGGCTATGAGATGTTCTTTCGCTATGCCCTGCCGAGGATGTTAAAAATGACTGATGCCATGCGTCAGGGCCACTCGCCAGCCCACTATCAACTGGTTTAACTCGCTAACTCGCCATCATCTCCTGGCGCACATTACGGTAGGTGATACTGGCAGAAGCAATGTTATAACCAATCCACAGCCAGTTAAGCAGCATCATCAGGCCAATACTTGCCGTAACTGGCGGATAGAGCAGCGACACAAGCACACTCACCATGCCAAGCAGGTATAAGCGGAGCTGAACCTTCATTTGCTGACGGCTAATCAGGCTGTAATGATCGGGTAGCAGCATCATGGCACTAGGGTTCGCCATCGCAATAGGCTGAAGGTGCAGAGTAATCAAGAACGGGACAATTTTGAGCAGCATGCCCTGGATCACCCCAAGCACAAAGCCCATGCCGATAATAAGCGCAACAAAGACCTCTGCCCTGCCCTGCAGCTGAACTGGGATCAAGGGCATGGCAATCATCAGCACGCATCCACAAATCAGGCATGAATACGACCATTGCCAATAGCTGACGACGGTATCCGGAAGTTTGCGCTTTCGCTGGCGGAGTCGATGTAATCCGATAGCTGCATACAAAACCCCGACGGCCGCTATCAAGGCAGTGCTGTAATAGAGGCTGAGCTGAAATACACTCGCCACTGCGAGGGAAACCAGACCGACAACCAGCAAGCCAGGCAACGCGATACGCCAATACCTTAGAAACTCAGGCGTAACATGGAACATCGGGATCACCTGAAAGCTGACCGCCATAATCAATAATAAGACCCAGCCGAAAATGCCCGTGCTGGCATGAAAGTTGGTCAAGTTTTTACCGGCAAACGGGAAATAGCCCCACAGGTAACCCGCCAGCAGCAATAATCCGGCCAGCACAACAACGGCAAGTGCCAACCCGGCAAGCATTATCGGAACCCTGGTCTGTTGCCCGCCAGCTTTTCGCAGCAGTACACCCAGCAGCGAAATCACGAAATAGCCCAAGCTCAGGCCCAATAAGACAAAGCTAGCGCTAAACGTTGGCAAACCGAAAAAACCGGCACTTAACGCTAACGTGCCGAGAATTAAGCTTGCCTGCATCAGGAGTAGAGGTATAGGTGGGATAGTGATCGGAGCGCCACATAATACCGGCATGATTTGAAACAACGACCCAATCATGATCATTGCCATCATACCTATCGCTACAAGGTGAGTGATCGCCAGAGAAGCGGGAAGCCAACGACCCAGCCAGATAGCATCACCTTGCCAAATCAGCATCAGTGAGGCAATCACAGCAAAAAACGGTGCTGTCAGGTAGAAGCGCAGCGGTACGTCCAGCTGCGGAATATCATCGAAGTTAAGCCCGGTCAGTCTCATCGCTCTTTCTCATCAAGCAGTTATAAGCTTGCTCATCACCCTGACGCCAAATCCAGATATGGTGCTTACCCGCCTCTTCTTCGGTATGACGATAATCAAATTGCTGCTGGGCAAGAATGGCAAACAGCGGAACGGGTTCGCGTCGGTGCCTGACATGCAGCAACTGGCCTCGCTGCAAGGTGGTAAGAGTCTGGCAGATCTTATGCATCGGCTGAGGCGGCTCAAGCTCACTGACATCCAGAGTGATAATAGGATCCATAGAATCTGCCTCCGTCATTAGGATGCGGAGTTGTTAGGCTTGGCGTCCATTTGGGCAACAATTTCCTCACCGTTGGCCAAATGGGCATCCGACATCGGGTAAAGGATTTGCTCTTCTTTCATATTATGCTGCTGGATAAGTAGCATGGTACTTTCCACAATCCCCATAGCACGCTCGGTGGCCTGCTCGCTAATGGCTTGCTGCATCTGCTCAAACAGAGAGCGAACCTGGGCATGTTCCTGACGCATCACCATGGTCGGTCCCGACGTCATGCCTGTTTGGGCTTCAAATGCAGGAAAGAGGATATCTTCTTCAAGATCGAAATGGTGCAAGGTTTCGGCTTCAAACTGACTCCACGCCTGGCTAAATGCCGTCCAGTTGCCTTCGGCTAGCGGGCCTTCTGCCTCAACCAACAGGTGGTCACAGCTTCTGTGATGTTGAGTCATATAAGTATTGATGTTAGCCATATGCGCCTCGCGTACTAGTGGTATAGAACTACAAAAAGTAGTGTTTTATCGTACGAGTAATCCTACACCATAAAAGATGCATTAAAAAGTCACCTTTTAAAATAGAAGCTATATCTTGATCGATATCAGTATTGGTTAAGGGCCGTTTAACCCATCAAACAATAATATCCCCGACCTCTCTTCGCGGTGACAAAGGTGTTGCCGAGGCTTTGCCTAAGCGAAATAGCATTTGCACGGTATCTTGTTCCGGGATATCAAAACGTGTCTTGAAACTTTGCTGCAAGGACGACATGTCATCATACTCTTCCAGTATCTGGCTCAGCGGATGCATTGCGACTCCGATAGATGTCGCGGCTAAATTTAAACGGGTGTAGAGCCTGCCAATTTCAACCTGGGTCTTGCGGCTATTGTCACGACTTGATAGCAAACCATAATGCTGCGTGCTTGCGGTGACTTTCTCGACAAGTTTCACTCCCTCTTTACCAAATGAAGCAGGATCTTTGTAGGCTTGCTCTCTGGTTACAAAAAAGTTCTCGGCAATAACCTTCTTTATCCCCGTAACACCGTTTTGAGCCAAACCAAAGCCATCTCTGTATTTAGCCATTTCTTTGTCGTTAAATCTGAACATCTCCATGGTCTCTAGATTACGTTGAGTGTCCTGCTCCTCAATCGACATTGCCTCAGTCAGCATCGCTCCCAATTCTGTCGTTTCCTGCTTCCGACTCAGTACCCGAAGAGGAAAGCCGGCCTCAATAGCAACGTGCTCCAATAATGTAATCTCACCGCTAGCTAATGTGGACGAGGTATAAGATTGCTTCACGCTTTGACGTACCGGCAAATATACAAACAGGGGATCAGGGCGCATAGGCTCCATTTTAATCAGGGTGATTTTAGCTACAGGCTTGAATTCGAGTGTCTTATTGTCATATTCACCCTGAGGGAAGTAATCAACTTCAGCATGAATACCGAAATGTGTCGCTGCAATCACCAAAGTTTCAATGAAGGTGCCTTGCCCGATATGGATCTGGCGATGAAACGGATCGGTTTCAGGTAATAGCCTTTCTTCATCAACATAGAGCAAGATTGTATCTTGACCAGAAAAGGCAACTTTCCACGGCTGTTTGTTATGGGGATTAGCGCAAAGCATGCCGTAGCTGATTAAGGTTTTCCGAATATCATCATATTGATGCGATGGTCGTATTTGTTGCGCTGGTAGGCCTGCTCTAGTCTCATTGCTCCCTGTAAGTGCCCCCACAACAGGAACTGCCGCTGCGATCACTGCCCCTGTGCCGATTACTTTTATGAAATTACGTCTGTCCATGGCTATCACCTATTCCGATACTTTGTTAATATTCATTCCATGGAATAAATATACATTCCAAGGAATGCAAATCAAGGTGTTTTACAGCAATGATCGAAAATAAAAATGAGCTAGCATTTAACCTAATGAAATCATTGGAAATAATAAATCAGCTAAGTACAGCAAAAGTTACCAAGGCTCTGCGCCCCCTCAATCTCAGCTATTCTCAATTCTCTTTGTTAAACCATTTCTCCAATGATCCAGAGCAGGAGTTCACTGTTAGCCAGCTAGCCAATTCAATGCAAATGAACCAGCCAGGGATCACCAAAATTGTTAACAAACTCACTGAGATGGGTTTGATTGAGATTAGAAAAGACCTACAAGATGCGAGGAAAAAGTGGCTAAAAATCAACACAACTGGACAGGAAAAGCTTTCGCTGGCGCAATCAATCGTCATGAATGACATATCTGACTGCTTCTCAGACTGGGAGGCAGATGAGCTGGAAAATATGCGGAAGCATGCTCAACAACTTCAAACTTGGTTTGATAACAACAGATAAGCTTCGCCATAGCCATTCAGACTTAACACGACTCATTGCCTAAGGCTATAGAAGGCGCCTCACTGCTGATCAATTGGGTCTGGTACTGCTGCAGGGCATCGATAAAACTCTCTTTCTGCAGAGGCTTGGTCAGTACATGATTTGCGCCAGCACTAATGAAATTGTCACGAGCCTCTTTAAACACATCGGCAGTACAGCCAAAGATGACCGTGTCCAATTTCAGCTCTTGGCGGATCACTTTCGTCGCGGTAATGCCATCCATCTCTGGCATATGGTTATCCATAATGATCAAATCAAAGCGTTTATTCTTGAGGAACTCAATGGCAACAAGCCCGTTTTCTGCCAATGATACTTTGTGCCCCTGTTTCTGACAGAATGTCTTTGTCACCACAGCATTAATAGGATTGTCTTCCACAATAAGTATGGAAAGCGCCTGGCTGATCGCTTGGCGACTCAATGATAGTTTCGTCTGTTCTGGTTGCGCTCTCTGCGTCGTTACTTCCAACTCAATATCAATGAAGAAGGTAGTACCGACTCCGGCCTCACTCTGAACAGAGATTCTGCCGTCCATAAGCAATACCAACTGTTTGACTATCGCCAACCCCAACCCTGTTCCGCCAAACTCCCTTGTTGTCGATGATTCCGCCTGAACAAACGGATCGAAGATATGTTGCAATCGCTCTTGTGAAATCCCCACTCCCGAGTCTTTAATCACAATTGAAATCGTTGAGCGACTCTGTCCAGATACATTCAGTGCTGTTTCAGGGAAGCAATTGCTGACATGCTCGGCGAAGCTCAGAGATATACGTCCCTGCGGGGTAAACTTAACGGCGTTGCTCAGCAGATTAAAAATCACTTGGCGGATACGGGCCTTATCCCCCCGGAAGCCCCGATCTTTAGGAATACTATTTTTAATAATAAGATCGACCCCCTTATCAGCGCACAAGGCTTTATACGTTGAGAGGACGGGAGAAATAATGTCGTCGAACTGGAAGGGAATTGCTTCAAGCTCCAGCTTATTCTGCTCTATCTTCGAGAAATCAAGAATATCATTAAGCAAGGAAAGCAGGTGATCACCAGACTCTAGCAAAATACCCAACTGCTCTTTCTGTGTTTCATCTTCCGTTGAGCTTTCAAGGATTTGTGCCATGCCCATAATGCCATTTAATGGTGTTCGCAATTCATGACTCATGGTAGCAAGAAACGTCGATTTGGCTTTATTGGACGACTCGGCCTGCTCGACACTGAGAGCCAAATTTTGCTCCAGCTCTCTCCGCTTGGTAACATCTCGCTCGACCGCTATAAAATTGACCGTGTTCCCCTGCGCATCGAAAATTGGAGTAATAATCATATCAATCCAATAAGGCGTGCCATCTTTGTGGTAATTGAGCAACTCAGTTTGAATGCTATGGCTTTGTTGCAAGCTTTCTGAAATACGTTGTTTCTCTTTTTGATCTGTGTCCTTTCCCTGTAAAAGATCACCCGGTTTTATCCCCAGGGCTTCATCGAAAGAATAACCCGTCAACGCTTCAAAGCCTTTATTCACCCAAGTCGTCAACCCCTCTTTATCGGTGATAATAATGGTGTCCTGGGCGTACTCCAGTGCCAGACTCAACTTGGCTCGTTCATGCTCGATATCTAACAACTCGTCTTGATAAACCGTAGTCTGCCGATAGTTATTCCACTGTCGCCAAAAGAAATAACTACCTAAGGCCAATAACAGGCATAACGCCGATATCGTCGCTTCTATTTTGCTTTTTGATGATTGATCTATCCAATAATTATTAAATCTATCAAGGTTAGCTTGAATATGTGCTTCAGCAAGCTTTACTTTTTCATCCTGAATATCTGCTCCAACCCGGTCGCGAAGAGAAACATAGCTAATTAAATTCTTGAACATTTGATCCCCAGCCAAGGTATCAGAGATCTCAACTTTTGACTCGGCCTGATAAATTGACTGCATAACTGCTAACTGATCCGTTGAGGTCTTATATTTATCTAGCAAAAGGTATTGAGTATTGGTAATCGTCTTTAGTGCATACTCATACGACACTTTGGCACTTAAAATTGAGTTTATCGCACGGGTAAACTCTTGAAGCTCAGAGTTAATATGATTAGCCTGATCCAGAGTATCCGCGCTAATAACAGAATAAATTTGAAATGGGACATACTGTGCTTGATGTAATTTGTTATAAAGAAACTCAGCATCAAGCTCGATATCAACCAGCACGCTGGCAAGCGTATCGTAAGACTTAGTTTCAGAATATTCGAAATTGTAGATTTGCTCAGTCGCGTGAGTAACTCGTTGTGAGATACCAATATAACCTTTCTGGTAATACGATTTAGTATAACTGCAATAAATACTGAAAATCAGATGGGCGCCAATCAGGGTAATAAGCCCGATAATACAGAGTTCCCGCTTCGGCGTGTATTGAAGATTCATTTTGTTAACTCCTCCAAAATAAGTGGATTGGGAGCAGTTAGCGATGAAAGAAACGCGCTGATTTCAATGATAGAGGCAGCATCAAGCTCCTGCCCTAACTGAAGCTTCGCCATGATAACAATCGCCTCTTCCAACGTTTCAGCTCGCCCATCATGAAAATAAGGGGGAGTTCTTGCCACATTTCTCAAGCTCGATACGCGAAACACCAGCTTGTCACTCTCATTGCCGGTAACGTTATAACGGCCGAGATCTTGTTCTTCTAAAATAAGCCTATCATCCTGAACATTCCCCAGCTTTTGAAATAGATTACCACCAAGATTCTGCCCCTGATGGCAAATAACACAGCCCAGTTTTTGAAATTTCTCCCAACCTAACTGAGCTGTCTGGCTGATGGCATCATGATCACCTTTCAGGTATTGATCGAACGGGGCATCTGGCGTTAATAGCACCTCCATAAAGGTTACCAGGGCATTTTTTATATTTTGCTCTGAAACCACACCGTTGTATGAGGCATAAAATGCTTCAGCATAAGTCGGAGAGTTTTTCACATAACTCACCACGTCATTCCAGTTCGAATTCATTTCCAAGGGACTATGAATAGGACCGTCGATCTGGTGCTCTAAACTGGCAGCTCTTCCGTCCCAAAAAAAACGTGAATTCAAGCTAACATTAAAGACCGTTTGTGAGTTTCTACTTCCCGTCCCCGCAACCCCAACAGAAACCCGGGTATCCTCAGCACCATTACCATTTAGATGATGGCATGACTCACAACTGACTTTCCCGTTCGATGACAAATTGGTATCGATAAACAATTCAAAGCCCAGCTTTATCTTTTCCGACTCAATAAGAATAGGTTTCTCTACAGGCGAGACATAATCATGGATAATGTGGTGAGACAACTCAGTATGTTCTGGTCGCTCATTATCTGGCGTTAAAGATAAATGAAAATACGCACCGAGTGATGCAAGCAAAACAATAGAACATCCCCACCCAACAAGCGCTATATGCATACAAAATCCATTTTGTACCTAACCATGAATTAAGTATGGGTTATGTGTTGCATATTGCAAATTATGCAACATCCATAATAAGACCAAAGAACAACTAAGCAGCCAAGTTCAAGGCCAGGTCATTGTGCCCGGCAATTCAGACAACCTGTTTCATCTGAATCAGAACATTAAGCCGTATCTGGACAAAATGAAAAAGCCCCAGCATTCCTACTGGGGCTTTAGAGTGTAGCGGAGAAATAGGGATTTGAACCCCAAAGCTTTAAGAATTAAACTATTATTTTACAAAAACTTACAGGCTTTCCCGGAAGTCATTTTAATCGTTTGTCTTGTACAGATTAAACCTCACTTCACCGTTTAACATCAAGATACATACGATTGTTATGTTAGTAAATTAGTTACTGAACTTACTAACTTTGACCCTCGGACTGAGCACCTGACACACTTTTGGACAAAACTGGTTTATGTATATCTTTTTGATTTCTGGAATTTTGATTCCTGTTAGGGTGCGTTACCCTACGTTTTATGCTGTCGTATCTGTTTTGAACAGTAATACTTTGTTGTCAGAGTAACGGTAGAGGTACGGATAAGGCGATGTTTTCATTGCTTCTATGTCCTCGTGGAGTTTATCAGGATTTGACTCGTACATTTGTTGATCTTTAAAATCCATCCAACCAACATAAGGAACGTAACGGTAGAAATGGCTTTGATCTTCATATGTAGACATCATTTCATCGGAGACGGAATACACTAGATAGCGGTTTGCTTTCGGTATGCCCTCAATGAAATCGATTTCCCCCTCAACGATTTTCTTGAATCGATTAGGGCGGCGAGTCGATAGAAAGCAATGATCGAATTCTTCATCGACAAATACGGTATCTGGCGAGAACTCATCTGACTTTCTAAATTCTGCGCACTCTGGTTTGGTGATATCCATAGCACTGACGCTTGTGTTGCGTACATTGAGAAAGTCTTGCTCAAACACAAAGATTTCAGCGTTCGGGAATTTCTGACTCATGAGCTGCTTCAAGCGATCTAAATCTTCACGGTAGATTGAGTCATAAGTGACATCATCTTCAATTGGCTCAATGGCAATATTGTGCTGATATTTGTAGAAATACGGCAGTTTGTCACTCGTTTGGGTGCCAAAAAAGAACGTAGTAATATCGAGGCTTGATGCTAAGTTCCCAATCAACATCACCGCAGTCGCGGTCGTGCTAATGGTGTTTTTATTCGCCAGTGTATCGTAGTAGTTTTTCGCCAATACATCGGCATTGCCTAAGCGTGTCGGCTCGCGCTCCGTATATACATACATAATTTGCATTGCTTGACTGTATTGCTCGTAGTTATCATGCTGATAGATATTGACTTCTGAAGCTTGTTCGGTGTTATCCACCATTGCTTCTCTATCGTGTCTTACCGAGCACCCGCTCAATAACGCAGTAGAAATAATTGCAGCCAAGGTGGCTTGCTGCCAGTGAATACGCATGAGTAAATCCCCAAATGTAATAAAATGAATGTGGTTCAATGTGAGTTAAAGAATTATGTCGGGTTTAGTAGAGCAAAGGCTTAAAATACGTATTGCCATTCAGTGTGTGTTTGTTACCTTCTACAGCGTACTCAAAAGACACTCCGAATTAACAACTAATACGGTGTCAACAGGTTTGAAATCAGGGCCACTTGCACAGCCTCCAAGAGTTAATGCTGTCATCGAGACAGCAAGAATTGTTTTTTTCATTTTTTATACCACTGACTATAAAATTTTAGTATTACGTGTTATTTATTGTAACTATCTGATTTTATTAAATTAACAAAAAATAGATACTCCGAAAGGACTAAAAATGTGATGTGACAATGATTTTTCTGGAACATTCCTTCAACTCAAAGCCAAGTCAGTTAGAAAAAGCTTAACACTAACGAAAACGTCATATAAAAGTTGCAAACCAGAATTGTTTGCATGGTAGAGAGTCAAGAGAGACATCTCTTGCCCGCAGCTCACGTGCATCTCTTGTGCAGCAAAAGTATGACGGGATCGCAGCGGGTTACCATACCGTTTCACTTTTTAGTGACACGTTTTTTGGCGGTTTTCCGCCAAGCTTATTCTAATCGGGATAATGTCGAATCCGTATAGTTAACGGTTCCCGCATGAACCATTTTAAGCGCGCTCATCAAAAACACACCAAATGCCATAATAATTGCAGCAACAGCGGCAAAAACAACTACAATCTTATTTCCTACCGATAAGTGTTTATATTCTACCCTTAAAGTTTAACCTTTTTATTTATAGTTGTGAGCTTATTTATATAGGAATGAGGATACTTCAGTACTAGAACAGATAAAACCTACTATAAAGTAGAAATGATAGAGCATACACACAATAATATAATTGTATATACGTCCCCCACTACGAATTATAGGTATAACAAACCATTGACAAAGGATAGAAAACAACAGCTATTAAACAATTAGCTCACATTTATAATATAGTAACAATTCTATTATGATTAATATATAAAGTGCTATTTTTAAAATGCGCATTAATAATAATGTCTATTATAACAATCAATATTACCAAGATATTTTGCTATTCATAGTTATTATTTATATATAAATGATAAAACTACATTTCGTAATTTCAGTGGAAACATATACTGTCGTACAGGCTATTACCAGGGCAGCCTCACACTCAAATTTCATAAACGATAAAAAACGAAAAAAGGCTCGCATTTCTGCAAGCCTTTAGAATGTGGCGGAGAGATAGGGATTTACTGCTCGCAAGCTCGCGCCCTTCGGGCTATTGCCTCTTCATGCCTACGGCGCGGGCAAAGTGCTTTCGCTTCGCTCAGGTGAACCCTTCTCTAGGGTTCTGCACCCTATCTCAAATCACGAAATTTTGGTGAAAAAAACCGCTGATAGTTCAGCGATTCTTTAAAATATGGCGGAGCGCTTTGGGTATAGGGGGATTTTCAAATCCCTATCCAATACAGCAATATCCAACGAAAAAGCCCCAGCATTTCTGCTGGGGCTTAGAATGTGGCGGAGTGCTTCGAGGGTATTGCGGATTAGAACCCCCGGTTCACTACTTCCGAAATAGCAAAAAGGGCGCTGATAGTTCAGCGCCCTTCTTTAAATGTGGCGGAGAGATAGGGATTTGAACCCTAGATACGCTACAAACGTATGCCGGTTTTCAAGACCGGTGCTTTCAACCACTCAGCCATCTCTCCGAATTGTATCACCTTAAAAGATGA
This sequence comes from Photobacterium kasasachensis, assembly GCF_050336885.1. Taxonomy (NCBI): domain Bacteria; kingdom Pseudomonadati; phylum Pseudomonadota; class Gammaproteobacteria; order Vibrionales; family Vibrionaceae; genus Photobacterium; species Photobacterium kasasachensis. Next base: position 273,363 of record NZ_JAKJSH010000006.1, on the reverse strand, counting down.
TGGCGGTGAGGGAGGGATTCGAACCCTCGATACGTTGCCGTATACACACTTTCCAGGCGTGCTCCTTCAGCCACTCGGACACCTCACCACATTGTTGTTCGACGCTGCGCGTCTCAACGGCGGCTAATGTAATGGCTTAGGGCCTTAGGGTCAAGCGCTTTTAGTGAAATTATTCACGACTGCCGATGAATAGATCAATTCGTTCCATTCTTAGCCCAATCGATTGTTTTTATTCGCTGCTACACTTCAAAGAATCGCACTTTTTAAGATAAGCACGATGCAGTTTCTCACCAGCGACAGGAACCAGTAATGAGAATATGGCTTTCACTCCTACTCTTCCTATTCAGTATCAACTCGGGTTGGACCTTCGCTGCCCAGGAAGAGAATGAGACACGCCAGAAGCTACTCGACCAGAAAATAGAAGCACTTCACCAACAAAATCAAACACCGGAGATCATCAAGACACTTGATACCTTGACCGAAGCAAAAAACCAGCTTGAAAAAACCATTGAGTTTCATAACCAAACCCAAAGATACCGTGAGTTGGTCACCAACTTTAGCGAACAAACACAGGCACTTACCGAACAGATATCGGCTTTTTCTACTACCGAATTTCCGGATTTCAGCAACTGGGAAGAAGAAAAGCTGACCCAGGAGATTAGCGAGCAGGACAAAAGGCTAGAGCAGCTTGAACAAAGTCGAAGTAATAATAAAAACGAACTGCAAGCTGTCGAGCAAGGTATTGATGAGTTTGCCTATTTATCAGAACAACTACGCGCCACAATCAAGAAAGCAGAAAGCCAGCTTAAACACGAACAGCAGCAGACAGAGAGTGAGGACGCCCTATTACTGTTGGAAATCGCCCATCAGTATTATGTCAGTCAGCTTTACGCCCTTGAGGCCAAACAACTCAGTGCAGGGAACCGGCGGACATTAGCCAAACAGCGCATCCAGCTCAATAACCTCGAAATCGAGGCTCGTCAGGCCTATCGCAACAACCTGCAACGCAGGCTTAGTCGTGTCATGCGAACCAATGCCGCCGAACCCTCCCAGAGTAATGAAGGGCTGCCTGAGGAGCTTGACGACCAACCCAAGGCCCTAAAACGTCTATTACAAGAAAACAAACGCTATACCCGCGCCCTTGCCACAATCTCTGAAAAAACCGAGCAAGTACAACAACAACAACAGGCTGCCACCGAGCAAACCGAAACAGTGAACAGTACTGCCGATGACCTAGAGACAATGGCCGAATGGCTAAAACTGAGTCCTGCCTTTAGCGAAAACCTCCGGACCCGGCTTAACCGGCTGCCGTCTAATCCCCCTATTGAAGCGCTTGATAAGGACATCGCTCAGAACCAAATTAAGAAATATGAGTACCAGCAACAGTATGACTCTCTTAAAGAACTCGCCCTGCGGCCTCGTACCAAAGAGCTAACGCCTGAGCAGCAAAAAAAGGAACAGGAACTGATAGAGACCAATCTCACCCTGATAGACAGGTTGCTCGACAGATCCGATACCCTTATCTATCAACAGGCAACCTTAAAAGTCGCCTATGAAAACCTCAATACCAATCTCAATGACTTGAGAAGCCAGGCGAACAAACGGTTGTTCTGGGCACCGAATGCAAACCCGCTTAGCGTAAACCTGATCACCAACACCTGGGAAAAGTTGAAATGGTTCTTCTCTCCTTTTCAATGGATAAACCTGCTAAAAGTTCCCACAGTTGTCGATATATCTACCCTAATTTTTGTAATGAGCTTTATTGGTATCATCATCATTTTATTCAGCTGGGTTCGAAAACACTGGAAAAAATATCTTGCCACCACCAGCCAGCAGATAGGCAAGGTCACACTGGATAAATTTCGGTTCAGTACCTTGAATGTTTGTGCGTCTTTTATCCTGGCCTGGCCGTTTCCCTTTATTATTGGCCTTGTCGGTGTATTGCTCAGCTCAGCCTGGCAGTACCCGTTTGTCCATCACCTTGGTCAGGCGCTTGCCATCCCGGTAGCACTGGCAGTGTTCTGCTTTATTCGCGAGCTTGTCCGAAGCGATGGTCTGTTCATCAGCCACTTTGGCTGGGATCTCGGCCTTGTCCATCGCTGCTTTGCCCACTATCGGCGGCTATTGTGGGTCTACTTCCCCATGATGGTGATACAGGATTTTGCCAACCTCTACAGTGACATTGATGTCAGCGCTACCCTTGGCCGTCTGGCCTTTGTTATTAGCAACATCGCTATCAGTTTTTTCCTCTGGCGCCTATATCACGAAAAAATCCCCATGACCTATGGTGAGGTGCCCGAGGGCAAAGCCCACATCGGCCATAATTTATTTTGGTGGGCATTAATCATCATCCCTCAGGTTCTCAACTACACGGCATTAAAGGGCTACCTGACCTCGTCCCAGTCCGTCATGACCAAGCTAGAGGTATCAGCCGTTCTTGGGGTGGTCACTCTGCTTGTTTACTACCTGATCAAACGCCTGATGCTCATTCAGAAAAGACGCTTGGCTTTTGACCGGGCCAAGGCCAAACGACAAGAGATTCTGGCTCAACGATTAGCCGAAATGAAAGAAGAGAAAGATGACAGCTTCAGCAGCAGCGAAATGCAGATTGAAATCGAGGAGCCCGAGGTCGATCTTGAAAAAATCAGTGCCCAGTCTTTACGCCTGCTACGTTCATTGCTGTTATTAATCTACCTGTCTGTCGTGGCCGTAGTATGGTCAGATTTTTATCAGGCCATTACCTTTCTTGAAGACATAACGCTTTGGGACGTGACCAGTACCATTGACGGTATCGACGAACTTAGTGCTATCTCGCTGAAAAGCCTATTGCTTGCTATTCTGGCCTTCTGGCTCACCGCCATCATTGCCCGCGACATGCCGGGCGCGATGGAGCTGCTGATCCTGCAACATTTAGATCTCTCGCCGGGTACAGGTTATGCCATTACCTCGCTAACCCGCTATGTCGCTATTTTTCTCGGGATCATCATCGGCTCCGGACTGATAGGTTTTGACTGGTCCAAAATGCAATGGCTGGTAGCCGCACTCGGGGTCGGAATCGGTTTTGGCATGCAGGAAATCTTCGCCAATTTTATCTCCGGCTTGATCATCTTGTTCGAAAAGCCAATTCGCATCGGAGATACCGTCACTATCCGCCAACTGACCGGCGTTGTGGCAGTGATCAAAACCCGTGCAACTACAATTGTTGACTGGGACCGTAAAGAAGTGATTGTGCCGAATAAGGCATTTGTGACCGAGCAGTTTATTAACTGGTCACTATCCGATCCCATTACCCGGGTGACCATTTCTATCAGTGTCAAATATCTCGCTGACAGCGAGCTGGTCACCAAACTGCTGTTTGAAGCTGCTGAAGAATGTGATTTGGTACTAGACAACCCGGCGCCTGAGGTCTTTTTCCTGACCCTGACCGCTGACAGCCAAAACTTCGAAGTCCGGGCCTATGCAGCAGAAACCGCTCACCGGCTAAGCCTGACCCATGATCTGCACAACCGAATAAAAACCAAGTTTATCCAGCACAATATCACCATAGCCCACCCTCAGCTGGAAGTGACGATCAAGAAGAAGCAGGCCCACCCACTCAACCATTAAGCTCGCTCGATTAGATAAGACGTTGGCTTAATGACTCTACGACTGACTGTAATCCAATATAGCCTGCGGGACTTCGACAAGCGGCAGGCTACGCTCAACCGCACCGCGGTTAACGGCCTCCCTGGGCATACCATAAACAACACAGCTTGCTTCATCCTGGGCCAGTGTTAACGCCCCAGCCTGTCGCATCTCAAGCATGCCCTTAACGCCATCATCTCCCATGCCGGTCATAATGATCCCAAGCGCATTGGCCCCGGCCGATTGAGCCACCGAACGAAACAACACGTCAACCGAAGGACGATGGCGGCTGACTAACGGCCCGTCAATCACCTCGACATAATATTGCGCCCCACTCCGTTTGAGCAGCATGTGTTTTCCCCCGGGCGCAATTAACGCCTGCCCAGGTAGCACCCGCATCTTATGCCGGGCCTCCTTGACGCTGATCTCACATAAACTATCTAATCGCTCGGAAAAGGCCGCCGTGAACTTCTCGGGCATATGCTGCACGATAACAATTCCCGGGGACAGTCGCGGCAATGCTTTTAATACCAGTTCCAGTGCCTGAGTCCCCCCAGTCGAGGTACCAATGGCAACAACCTGTTCCGTGGTCTTAAGTGTCGAGTTCTTGCCAGCTGCGAGTATAGAATCGGCACTGAGTTTAGGCTTCACTTTCAGGCTTGACGCCTTAACCGAGGCTATCTGAATCGGCTTGAGATTGGCTTTGCTGGCCGCCTTGACGGCACCGATTAATACCTTTGCCGAGTCATGGAGAAAACCTTTCAACCCCACCTTGGGCTTGGTGATGATCTCGACGGCACCGGCTGAAATGGCCTGCATCGTCGTTTCCGCCCCTTGTTCTGTCAGGGTCGAGCAAATGACGACCGGCGTCGGTCGCTCTGCCATGATTTTCTTAAGAAAAGAAATCCCGTCCATCCGCGGCATTTCTATATCGAGGACAATGACATCCGGCCATTGCATCCGCATCCTCGTCATGGCAAATAGCGGATCTGCAACAGCGCCACACACTTCAATCTCGCTGTCGGTCTTCAGGACAGAGGATACAACTTGGCGCACCACCGCCGAGTCATCAACGACCATCACTTTTATTTTCTTTCTTTTCATATTACCTACCTAAAAATGCAATCCTTGATGTATTTTCCATCATACCTTTTGGTAGATACTGGGCTTTATCAAACGCAGCTGATCACTGATCCCCGTTATAGTCTCTGAATGGCCAACCAATATGTGACCGCCGGGCTTTAGCTTTTCCACCACCCGTAACACAACCTCGTGCTTGGTTTCCGCAGAAAAATAGATAAGTACATTGCGTAGCAATATCAGATCAAAAAAACCGATGTTTGGCAGCGATGTATTGAGGTTGATCTGTTTGAAGCGAACATGCTCCCGCACCTTGCTGTTGACTAACAATGTCCCCTGCTGGGAGCGCACCCCTTTCAGACAGAATTTCTGCAAATAGCGTTTCGGAATTTCAGCCTGCCTTGAGTTTAGGTATAACCCGTTACGCGCCTGCTCCAAGACGTTAGCGTTGATATCAGATCCCAGCACACGCCAATCCGACGTATAGCCACAATGATCTGCCAGCAACATTGCCAAGCTATACGGCTCCTCACCCGTTGAACAGACAGCACTCCAGCAGCGTATCGGCACCTGCGATGTTCTATTGTCCAGAATATGCCGCTTGATAAAGCCAAAATGCCGAGGTTCCCGAAAAAAGTGGGTTTCGTTGGTCGTTAAGTGATCAACCACTGTTTGTAGCTCCCCTTCCGGGGGATCATTCATCAGCATCCGATAATAATCGGCAAAATTTGCTAAGGAATAATATCGGAGCCGGCTTGCCAGCCTGACAGCAACCAGATTTTTCTTATGTTCACTGAGGGTAATACCGGCCAAATCAAAGATAAGCTGCCGAAACCGCGCGAACTCCCAGTCTGTAATGGCGCCCTGATTAAATAACTCACCAGACAGCTCCTGGACTGCATGTTTAGATTCCATGTTGTCCTCCCTTTCGCCATTACAACAATTATTTCCCTTTTTTCCTGACTGGCGCCTTGCTCTTGCTGATAGTCATCGCAATGACAAGACGCTATCTGTGTCAGAAATCGTACTCGTTACGGCTAAAATGCCTCAAAATCCTCCTCAATGATTTCCTGGTGCTTATTCTCCAGTTTCTTGGCCGGCTTCTTCGGTACGAGTGCGGACGGGACAACAGTCCGCTTTCCAGCCACATTCGCGGTATGTGACTCCGGGGCAACAGCAGGCGACTCATTGATGGTAAAGAAGCTCATTAGCTGTTGTAACTGCTCGGCCTGCGCACTCATTTCTTCAGCCGTCGATGCCAGCTCTTCAGACGCCGAGGCATTTTGCTGAGTCACCTGATCCATTTGTCCCATCGCTACGCTGATCTGGGTCACGCCACTAGCCTGTTCATCCGAGGTTGCCGCAATCTCCTGCACCAGCTCAGCAGTTTTGGTAATGCTGGGGACAATCTCATCGAGCAAGCGGCCGGCCTGCTCGGCGACCTGAACACTGCTTCCAGCCTGATTACTGATCTCCTGCGCCGCCACCTGACTGCGTTCCGCCAGCTTACGCACTTCAGCGGCCACTACTGCAAATCCTTTTCCATGTTCGCCAGCTCTCGCAGCTTCGATGGCTGCATTCAGTGCCAACAGATTAGTCTGATAGGCAATATCTTCGATAATGCTGATTTTCTCGGCAATCTCCTTCATGGCTACCACGGTTTCACTGACTGCCCGCCCGCCTTCGGCTGCCTGGCTCGATGCCTTGGTGGCGCGATCGTCTGTGATCTTGGCATTTTCGGCATTTTGCTGCACGGATGCGGCTATTTGCTCCTGAGAGGCACTGGTCTCCTCGACACTGGCGGCCTGTTCGCTGGCAGCCTGGCTTAGGGACTGCGCAGTCGCGCTGATCTCTTCAGAAGCACTGGCCAAACCGTTGGCATTGCTGTTCACATCACCCACAATCTGGCGCAGCTGGTTGCTCATGTGCCCCATTCGGCTTAGCAACTGACCGGTTTCATCTTTGCTGCTGGTTTCAATTTTACTGTTTAGATCACCGTTCGCCATAGCATCGGCAACATGTAACGCTGTCGCCAGCGGACGGGTAATAGTCGAGGCAACCATCATGGCCACCAGCACAATCAAAATAACCGCAACAGCAATGACAATACCGACCATCATCAGCAAGTTAGTGATCGGCTCGTTCACCTCGGCTTCATCCACCTCGGCCAACAGTGCCCAATGGGTATCCCCGACATCGACCCGGGTATATGCCGACAATACATTGTTACCGTTATAGTCTTTAACCCGATTAATCCCGGTTTCACCACCCAAGGCAGCGCTGCTGGCCTGGGTATCAACCCCATTACGCTCCACTGTACCGGCAAAAGAGGCTTTCACCGACCGCCCTTCCTGATCAAGGAACGAGTCAGATCGCATCCGCTTATCCATCCCCACCAGATAGGTTTCTCCGGTTTCCCCCATTCCGCTTCGCTGTTGCATAATTGAATTAACCGCTTCCAGCGGCAACTGGATGGCCACCACCAACTCAATATCACCATGTTCAATCAACGGCTGGGCAATAAAAGCCGCCGGCTCGCCGTTACTCGGCGCATAGGGGGCAAAATCAACCAGGCCGTACTGACGACTCTTCAATACCTGGCGAACCAGCTGGCCGAGGTTCGAATCGGCGTATTTACCATCAAGCATATTGCTCTGATAGTCCGACTCGTGGTTTACGCTATAGAACACTTCACCGTCTGGATGGATAAGGAAGAGATCGTAGTAACCGTACTTCTGGCTATAATTGGCCAGAAAGTCCGTTGTCTCGCCAGGCTTGATACTGATAAAGGCCTGCTCCAGATCCATGGCCGAGACCAGCGCCCAATTAAGGCCGAAAATCTCAAGCGGAGACGCCGATACCATCAATAGCCGACCGCTTTGATCGGTATAGGCACCATCAACGACCTTGCCAGCCAATGACTGCTCAACAAAAAGATCGTCTGTCGGCATGCCAATCTGATGCTCAGTTCCGTCCGTGCCGACAAAATTACTTCGCAAGGTATTGCTGCCAGAATAGTTCCCGACCAGATAGGTCTCGACCACTTCACCGAGGTTGTCATCACGCTGCATGATGGCATCAATGCCTTCTGTCGGGATCTGCATAACAAGCACCCCTAACAGCTCCTCGTTGCTAATAACGGGCGCGCCGATAAATGCCGATTGCTGATTATTCGATGGGGCATAAGGGGAAAAATCTTCAATGGCCACACCTGACTGGGCCTTGCCAAATAGCCGACCAATACCACTGTCACGTAAAGGCCCGGACTTTATGTTTTGCCCGAGATCAGCTTCCTGCGTGACGGAGTAAACAATTTCACCGTCTACATTCACCAAAAACAGATCATAGAAACCATAATGTTCGGTATAGCGACTCAGCCAGGCCCCGTACTGACTATCTACAGCTTGCCAGTCATCACCGCCAGCTTGCAGACCGGCATTTCGATAGGCAATATCGAAGCCGATTAACGCCTCGGAGGCAGCATCGCTTTCCGCCAGAATAACGATATCATCCTGCAGAGCCTGAAAATGCCCTTCAATTTGAGCGCGCTTACTCTGTTTCGCGGCATGAAGCTTGTTGAGCGTATTAGTCCGTAGCGTATCAATGGTATCGACCAAAACGCCTAAGTCGCTCTGACGCTCTGCGAAATAATCTTCTATCTGAGATTTTTTCACATCTCGCATTGCGATGAGCTGATGGTTAGACTCCATGGTCAACGCATCTGCAGCCGCTTTTACGGCAATAAATACAACAATAGCCAATGGAATAAGACTGACCAGTAAAAACAGGCCGATCAACTTAGGTCTCATCCTGATGTCACTAAAACGGAGCATAACGCCTCCCTGGATTAATATTCCGGTTATTAATTATTCAATAATCACCCGCTTTTGCAGCCAGCCTAACCAACAGCAACCACACCTAAACGGCTATTCCTGCAACGCCTCAAGCGATGACAGCTCTTCCACTGACAGCACCCGGCCAACATTCAACAACACGATGAACTCGTCATTTACTTTGCCCATCCCTTCAATAAAATCGGTCCGGAGCCGGGCACCGAAGCTCGGCGCAGGCTCTATATCCGTCAGCGGGATATCAAGCACTTCGCTAACGGCATCAACCACCACGCCAATTTCGATCCGCTCCCCTTCGCTTTCTACCTCGACAATCACGATACAGCTGCGCTTGGTCACCTTCGTGGTCGGCCAGCCAAAACGCACTGCCAGGTCAATAATGGGCACGACGTTGCCGCGTACATTAATCACACCACGGACGAACTCAGGTACCATGGGGACCACGGTCAGCTGGCCATACTCGATAATCTCTTTAATGGGACGGATATTGATAGCAAACAGCTCCTCCCGCAGAACAAATGTCAGGAACTGCTGTTGCTCTTGTGTAATATCAACGTCCTTATCTTCTTGGCCTCTGGACTCTGCCAGAGTTAGGCTGTGCGTCATTGCGCCCCCCTCTATATGCTGCAACCGGGCTAAATACCCATTTATTCAGACTTCGAGCTTTACACCGTGGTGGTTTTGATCCCGAGTTATGGCACTACCTCTGCGTGGCCGATATAACGCGGTGAACAATGTGTTTCTGCATCCCGGATCAGGGCCGGGACGTCCAGGATCATTGCCACCTCGCCACTGCCCAGGATTGTCGAACCGCTGATCCCGCTAAGATGAGAAAAGATTTTGCTTAACGGCTTAATAACGGTTTGAAGCTCGCCCTGTAACTGGTCAACAACGAATCCGGCTTTTTGCTCGCCGCTCTGTACCACAACGATATTGCGTTGTTTAACGTCAATATGGCTTTCCTTGAATCGCTGCCTCAGGTTGATAAAGGGCAAGATTTCCCCCCGCAGATTGACGTAATTGCCATTTTTGCTGTGCTGCTCGCTGTACTCGATACACTCGACAACCGCATCGAGTGGAATAACGTAGCTAGATGCCCCCACGCCAACGGCGAAGCCATCGATAATAGAAAGCGTCAAAGGAAGGCGAAGGCGCAGCAACGAGCCCTCACCCAGCCGGCTTTCGACCTCGATACTGCCCTGCAACGCCTCGATGTTACGTTTGACCACATCCATGCCGACCCCTCGCCCCGAAAGATCGCTCACAGCGGTTTTGGTCGTCAAACCGGCCTCCAATATCAGCCGCAGAATATCTTTCTCACTCATTGGCTGTTCTGCGCTAATGAGGCCATTCTCGACCGCCTTGGCCCGCACCTTAGCCGGGTCTATGCCTCCCCCGTCGTCACACACTTCAATCACAATACTGCCAGAATCGTAATAGGCCCGGAGGATCACCGTACCAGTGGCAGGTTTTCCCTTGGCAAGCCTGTCTTCCTTGGCCTCGATACCGTGGTCAATCGCATTTCTCACCAGGTGCATCAGTGGATCATTGATTTTCTCCACGACACCTTTATCAAGCTCGGTCTCGCCGCCTTCAATCATCAGCCGGATATCTTTGTCCAAATCACGGCTTATCTCCCGTACCACACGATGGAAACGCTTGAAGGTCTCATCGATTGGTATCATTCTCAGGTGCAGCGACAGCCCTCTGATTTCTTCAACCAACAAAGAAACTGCCGCACTGGATTCCATCAGTTCAGGATCGCCATTTTGTTTCGCCAGCAAGCTGGTATTGGCACCGGCAATCACCAGCTCTCCCACCAGGTTAATTAACTGATCCAGTTTGTGGGCATCAACCCGAAGACTGCGGCTTTCCTGGCGCTTGAGATCTGGTAGGCCCGCCGCCGCTTTTTTCGGAGCCACTTCTTGAGGGGATATCTGCTGCGCAGGTTCCCCGACTTCCGACTGAAGCGGCGTTTGTGGCTGTAACTGTGGATCTAGTTGTGGCTGTGACAATGACTGTGATTGGGGTTCTGAGTCAAACTCATGCATAGACTGAGCAGGCTGGATAAGGTCGGCCAGGGGCGCCTCCAGCACATACGCAAGTTCTTCCTGCGTCAGCGCACCGCACTGAATAAACAACTGACCGAGTTCATCAGCCTCCTGGTCAAGCTCCTTCATTAGTGCGACATACTGCTGAAGATCACTATGGGGAGGAATAATGTGGATCTGACACTCGTCAGCAACAAATTCAAACACAGACTGCAAGGTGGGCTGATCGGCATCACTGTCTAATATCAGCTCCAGACCGAGATAACAGGACTCGGGATCCATCCTGCTGCTACCGGGCAAGCTAAACAGGGGAACCAACTCTACGATATCTCCCAAGGAGCGGAGATAACGTAAAAATGACAGCGGATCCATACCGTTACGCAGCACATCCTCACCGAACCGAAGAGAAAAGTGCCAATAGGGATTGAATGCGGCCCGGTTGATATTACTGTGATCCAATCCCGGCAGATGCTCGGTATATTGGCCCAATGATGACAGATCATTAACGCCGCAGTGTTGCTGAGAATCCGCCGAACCCGACAACTGCGTCAGTAAAGCCTGACCTTGCCGCACCAACTCCTGTTCGCTTGAGGCATCCTCACTGCCCAGTTGTTCAATCAGACTCTCAATATGATCCCGGCAGTCTAGCAAGACCGCAATAAGCGTATCGTCGCAATGACGTTCACCAGCTCTGACCTTCTCCAGAACATTTTCAACCGTGTGGGTAAAGGCAACAATGCCGTCATAGCCAAACAGCCCTGCCGCCCCCTTGATGGTATGTGCAGCACGAAATACCAGGTTGATCATCTCGATATTTTCAGGGGCTGCCTTTAGCTTATTTAAAGCCGATTCCATCTCCTGCAGCAAATCCAGGCTCTCATCGACAAACATCTCTTGGGCATGTTCCATCTCTTCCATTTTCGCTCCTTGATCATGGGGCAATGAAACCCGGCGGCTACATAGGCAGTAAGTTGAATGGCTGTTCGAGTCCCAGCAAGGCGATAGATTCCATTGCCGCAGCACTGGTCGCGGTGATAGTAAACGCCTTGCCTGTCAATGCTGCTTCCTGCTGACACAGCCACAGCAGCTGCAAGCCGGCGGTATCCAGTTCGGTGACTTCGGTAAGATCGAGATCCAGTGATTCTGCATCCTGTAAGCAGGCCAATAGTCGGGGTTTTAACTCGGCGGCATTATAAATAGACATTTCCCCGCTAAGGCTTAGCCTGCACTCCGTACCCGCTTGTTCCTGTGCAATCGTGATGTCCATTGGTAGCTCCCGGTTAAGGCAATATCAGTTTGGAGACGGCATCAAGCAACTGAGGCGGCTGGAAGGGCTTAACCACCCAGGCCTTGGCTCCTGCAGCCCGCCCCTCTTGCTTTTTATGGTCCTGCGACTCAGTCGTCAGAATAATGATGGGAGTAAATTTATAACGAGGCAGCTTTTTGACCTCTTTGACAAACGTGATCCCGTCCATCCTCGGCATATTGACATCGGTAATGATCAGGTTCACCTTCTTGCCATCGAGTTTACCCAGCCCGTCAACACCATCATTCGCTTCAATCACCTCATAGCCCGCTCCTCTGAGAGCAATCCCAACGACCTGACGGATCGGCGCCGAATCATCCAAAATCAAAATTGTCTTAGCCATAGTACTCTCCGAGGGTTAGAAGAAAGTTATCTCGCTATCTTTAGAGGAAGCTGTCGTCGCCTCGCCTTTTTCATGATTATGGTGTTGCTCCTGAGCAACATAGTCTCGCTTCATTTCATTAAGCCAATTATTCACATCAAGGCGATGTGCCTCGTCATCGCTATGCTGCTCTGACTCGTAATCGGAAATTTCTGCCTGTAGCTTGTCGAGGTTTTTCTCAACCTGAGTAATGATTTGGCTGACACGATCCTGAAACTGCAGCGACACTATCACGCCGGAAATCTCACGCTGAATATCCAGGTTTTTATCTTGAAGTAATGAGGTTGAGTCTGTGAGCTCGGAGGCCAGCTGTTTGAAGTTCGCCAAGATAGATTCAATGTTGGCTTCTGACGCCGCTTCAGCCTGGGCATCCTGCCGGGCACTCTGTTCGGCAATACTGACGGTATCGTCCATGGCCTGGTTGATCAGCTGGACCTTGTCACGAATATGCTTCCCTGTTTCACCAGACAGCTGAGACAACTTGCGCACCTCTCCGGCAACAACGGCAAAGCCACGTCCCTGATCGCCCGCTCTTGCCGCCTCTATCGCCGCATTCAGGGCCAACAGATTTGTTTGCTCGGCAATCTTGGCGACATCAACCGCCATACTGTCAAGTTCTTCGGTATAGCTCGCCAAATGGCGAACCTGAGCCAGCATTTCTTCTTTTGCCTGCATCGCCGAGCGAAGCAGGTCGATAACCTGATCCAGCCGCTGCTCACTGTTGTTCAATACCGCAAACACACCATTGTCACTTTTATCCGAACCACCACCGGCAACATGTTGTGATTCGGTAACAGCCTGATCCAGCTCACTGATAATTTCCGAGAAGCGTTGTGACAACGCCGTCACTTCAGTTTCGGTTTGCACTCTGACGGTACATAACTGACGCTGCCAGATTGGCAAGATCTGCAGGCACAGCTCGACCAGCTGTTTTAGTTCTTGTTGCGCATGTTGCTGTTTATAAAGCAACTCACTGTTTTGCCTGTCACGAATATCGGCAATCGCCCTGTCATAACCCGCGAGAAGAAAGCGCGCTGCAAAATAGCTGATGACTATCAGCCCGCCCGCTATCACCCAAGACATTTCACTCAGATTGCCCACCAGGATCACCCCGAGTGCCGCAACAACAGACAGCCCGACAGGTACCCATAAGAAACGGCTTCTTTCCATAAAGCCCCGCTACCAGATTCAATACATAATGTTTCCAAATGGAATACTGAAGTATAGGCACACAAACTGATGGAATATTGGAAGATAGGCTTATCAGAATACGGTATAACTCAAAACCTTGACGAGGTTCAAATATTGAAGACTATCAATGAGTTCCGCTGCCATGTTAATAAATTCAGGAGATTTGGCTGCAATTGATGTATTTCTGATCCTGATGGCAGCCTATATAGCTAGTTGCATATCATGTTTACTAACAATATCTACTGTCCAGATACGAAAAAAGCTCCCGTAGGAGCTTTTTGACACTGTGCCGTTATAGCCTGTTAGGCTTGCTGGTGGTAATAGCCAGGTACACGGAACATACGGCGGCAGCTATCCAGGAACAGGCCATACACCACGCCCAGAGCGCCTGATACAAATGCATTACTGGTTACAGCCGTAACGATTTGATCGAAATCTGCCCCGACAACAAACAAAATACCTGCATAGACCGGTGACTGAAACAGTACATAGGCAACCATATCAGACAGGCTTTTCATCCCGTTGGTTGGCGAAAAACGATAACCAGAGCGAATCACAAAGTCACGGAAAAGCCCGTATGGCCAGGCAATCGCAATATTGACCGGGATAGATAAGGTTCGCGATGCTAAAGATTGTTCGAATGTCATCCCCGACACGAACACCTCAATCAACATGCCAGTCACAAAACTGAAAACCACCATAGCAAATGTATCAGCAGCCGCATTACGCACATTGAATTGACCTTTAACAGACATACCGCAAACCTCCAAAATAGAAAATAAGGCCAGAAAACGCAGGATTAAAAGACTCTTTCACTGGCTATAAAGCAATAAGCCAGTTGATTTGCGTATTAGAACAGGTTTTAACTAGAATTAATCACCAAAGATCTAATAAACTGGTAAACTTACAACTACTTTTGACATACAAATTGGCACAAATCACCACAAAGGCGGCACTGCCGTGCTGCATGTTAAAATTTGGTAGAAAGAGGATTCAAAACACTCACTAAACTTTACAGTTTTAGCTGAAATGTGAGCGCAAAATGAAAGAAAGAAGAGAATTAGCATCAACAGTCAGTTTAAACCTTGAAAAATGCAAGGTTAAAATACAACCAACAGATAACACGAGAAGAAAGTTAAGCATAACCAATTGAATTAAAACACTTTACACATACTTATACAGAAGAAACCAAAACAGAATAAAGTCTCAAAACATTAATAAAAAACCAACCATAAGACTTTTAAACCACCACAACTCAGCATATTTAATCCAGCCCACCACAATTAGCCATACACATGATCGAAGTTGATACTATTGGCTAACTTTTATCCGTAGCATTAATGCGATTCATGGTGGATATTGCGAGAAACCTATTACTCGCACTTTGCTGGCTGCTGAGAATTGAGCCTTAAAGGATGTAATTAAATTACACAAATAGAAGGATATAACAGGCACTGCGACAATACAGACGATTGGTACAGTGCCTTATAGTGGTTCACGAGCGCTCAAACACCACCGTTTTGTCGTTAAACAGAAATACCCGTTTCTCGACATGATAATGAATGGCCCTTGCCAGTGTCAGAGACTCTACATCCATCCCCTTTCGTGCCAAATCCGCGGGGTAATATGTATGATCGACCGTTTCCATCCCCTGAGTAATGATCGGCCCTTCATCCAAATCATCGCTGACATAATGCGCCGTGGCCCCCACCATCTTGACCCCCTTGTTATAGGCCTGATGGTACGGCTTAGCCCCTTTGAAGCCCGGTAGCAACGAATGATGAATATTGATGGCCTTCCCTGACCAGCGAACACACATGTCATGAGAGAGTACCTGCATATAGCGAGCAAGTATCAGCAACTCACACCCTGTTTCGTCTAGGACAGCTTGTACCTGGGCCTCCTGTTGCGGCTTGGTGTCGGCGGTAATGGGAAAGTGGTAATAAGGGATTTCGTGCCATTCGGCCAGTGACTGCAGATCTGGGTGATTGGAAATCACGGCGCGAATATCTACCGGAAGGTTGCCGGCCCGGTAGCGGTATAACAGGTCATTCAGACAGTGATCGTATTTTGACACCATGATCACCACTCTAGGTCGGTAATCCGATGGCGTCAGCGCCCACTCCATATCAAACACCTTGGCCCGTTCGGCGAACCGGGTACAGAATGCCGATTGGTCAAGTGGCGTATTGTCCTCGACACGGAACACCGTACGAATGAAAAACCGGTGGTTCAACGCATCGTCAAAGGAATTCAGCTCATTGATATAACAACCAAACTCCCGCAGAAAACGGGTAACAACATCCACCGTCCCCGACTGGCCCGGACAGCTCGCCGTTAAAATATAAGTCGCACTCTGTTGGTTCATATCCTCCCCCCTGTTCAGTAGCAACGCCGGCACGCCTTAATTCGGGCGCGCTTTTCTAGCAGCATAGAGTACGAAACGGGAGACTATTGCGTTTTTTCTCAATTACGCCACAGACATAACATAATTTGAAACGGGGAAAGATATAGGCCAGGGGAGAATAGCCCCTGGAATCTGGCGGTTTGATAAGCTTCAGATACGAAAAAACCCGTTGATGCTCAACGGGTTTTCTCTGAATTTGATGGCGGTGAGGGAGGGATTCGAACCCTCGATACGTTGCCGTATACACACTTTCCAGGCGTGCTCCTTCAGCCACTCGGACACCTCACCATCTTGTTGTTGAGCAATAGGAGCAAGCTGCTATTTTCTCAACGGAGCGCTACTATAGTGCTCTCGCGGTGGAAGGTCAATAAAAATCAATATTTAGGCTGTCAGATGTCTATTTTTACGACGGTATTGGCCATCGCGACGATAAAAAGAGTACTTAAGCTGTGCTGAGCACCCCAGGCTGCTACAATAGCCAGCATTGCAACCATTCTATCTATTACTGTTAACACTTTATGCCAGCGTATGTCGGCGTAGAGGGAAAACATACAACCGAACTGAGATTGTATTATGTCTTCACCGCTAAGTGAGTTACTGAAAAACCCACAGCTAGCCGAGCAACTGTTGTCCGAAGCCCAGACCCGCGGTTTTGTTACCGCGATGGCAGCAGCGCCACACCTGATTGATCCGTCCGAGTGGCTGGCTTTTCTGTGGGGAGGCGATGAAACCTCACCGTTTGAAAGCCACGAAGAGCTTGAAGCTTACGCCAATGAAATCGTCAATATGTGGAACCAAAGCCGCGAGGACTTGCTGACAGGCCAATGGCATTGGCCAGAAGGCTGCACGCTTGACGACAAGGAGCTGGTTACCGAAGCAACCCGTGAGCTGGCAGAAGGTATGTTACAAGGCTGGCAGCTTTCCCGTGACGATTGGGATACCATCATGCCGGAAGGCAGTGAGGACAATGCACTGCTAGGTGGTGTATTGCTGTGTTTCAGCCTGCTTTATGATCCAGAAAATGCGATGGAGGCCTTGTCTCAGGAAGGTGCTGACGGTCTTGCCCAGTTCGAGGAAATCTTCACATCTGTTCCGACCATGCTTTGCGGCCTGACAATAAAAGCGCAGGCACTGGTACAAGAGCAATAACAATGATTGGCTACGAAATGCTGTTAATGTCTCATTTCGTAGCCTGCTACCCTGGCTTTTTCTCTAAGGCCTGTCAGGCACTCGCCAGCTTACGGCGCTGATAAACGTAGATCAATCCAAAAGCCGGCAAGTTCATCAGCAACCCATACAGCAATGGCGTTAATGCCAACTCCGGGCGCTGCAGTTGTACCACTGCAACAAAGATAGCCGTCCCTGCATTCTGTACCCCGACTTCAATGGCCAGTGTCTTAGCCAGTACCTTATCACCACGCAGCATTTTAGCCACGAAGGCACCCAACAGCATACCCGCCACACACAGGCTGATCGCCGCTACCGATGCCACCGAAAAGAGCTGGTGAAAAACGCCAGTATTGGCAGCAACCGTCACCATGACTGTCAAAAACAGCGCCCCTAGCGCCGAACGGCCGGCAAAGTGAGAGAACCGGGCAAACCACTCGCCCTTAGCCCAATGCCGAGTCGCCATGCCCAGCAATACGGGAACCAGCGTGACCGCTGTGAGCTGCAAAATGGCCGTTTTCAGCGGGAAGACTAACTGGGTATCCGGGACGACCAACAGCAGCATCACCGGCAGGCTGAACGGAATGATCAGGCTACTGACCGCTGTCATACTGATAGAAAGCGCCGAGTCACCGCCGCTCATATGGGTTATCGCATTTGACGAGGCCCCACCCGGTGCCAGTGCCAATAACCATAGACCTATCGCCACCGCCTCTGGCAGCGCAAACAAGGTAATAATGACGTATGCCAGCAACGGCAACCCTAGCAACTGGGCCACCAGCCCCATAAGCACCCGGCCAGGATATTGCCCGACCCGCTTAAAGTCTGTGGTAGACAGGGTCAGCCCGACGCAATACATCATCCATGCGAGGGCAATCGGCAATGCCACTGTTAACATTGTCTGGCTCATTGTTATTTATCCTTGTTATACCAGTATTAATAACTGTCGAACTATAGCCGATAAAAATGGCGACCATAAGGTCGCCATTCTCATCTTAATTATTCTGCAATAATATTACGCGTTGCCCTTCACTTTCAATTGCAGCTCTGCTGCAAAGTCCAGCATCCGATTCAACGGGATAAGTGATTTTTCACGCAGTGACTCATCAACAAAAATTTCATGTTGCTCGCCGCCTTCACGCAAACCTTGCTCGATAGCCTGAAGACCGTTCATTGCCATCCACGGACAGTGGGCACAGCTACGACAGGTTGCACCGGCACCGGCAGTCGGCGCTTCAATCAGTTCCTTGTCAGGCACCATCTGCTGCATCTTAAAAAAGATACCCTTATCAGTCGCCACAATCAGCTGCTTGTTCGGCAAGGTTTTCGCCGCCTTGATCAGCTGGCTCGTCGAGCCGACCGCATCAGCCAGCGCAACTACAGATGCCGGTGACTCAGGGTGAACCAAGATAGCCGCATCTGGGTACAGGTTCTTCATATCACGCAGCGCTTTGGACGAGAATTCATCGTGAACCACGCACTCGCCCTGCCACAAGAGCATTTCAGCGCCTGTTTGCTTCTGGATGTAAGAGCCAAGGTGACGGTCTGGTCCCCAGATAATGTCTTTGCCCTCGCTATCAAGATGCTCGACAATCTCCAGCGCAATACTTGATGTGACCACCCAGTCGGCACGCGCTTTCACCGCCGCAGAGGTGTTGGCGTAGACAACCACAGTATGATCAGGGTGGGCATCACAAAACTCGGTAAACTTATCTGCCGGGCAACCGAGATCCAGAGAACACTCGGCTTCAAGCGTCGGCATCAACACCCGCTTTTCCGGTGTTAGGATCTTAGCCGACTCCCCCATGAAACGAACGCCACAAATCACCAGGGTTTTCGCCGGATGCTGGTTGCCGAACTTGGCCATCTCCAAAGAGTCACCGACAAATCCACCGGTCTCTTCAGCCAGCGCCTGAATTTCAGGGTCGGTATAGTAGTGGGCAACCAAAACCGCGTCTTTTTCCTTCAACAGGGCTTTGATTTTCTCTTTGTATGCCAGTTGCTCGTCAACAGTCAACGGCGTTGGCTTTGGTGGAAACGGATATACCATTTCTGAGGGATCAAATGTCAGGCTCATTTCTCGATTGCTCTATCAGCTCGTCCTTACTAATCCGAGCATTATACACCGCAAACATCGAAATAATCACCTTTCTGGCAATCGCACTGTTACTGTTTGGTTATAGAAATAAAAAAGGCCAGTAAAAACTGGCCTTTATCAATGGCTGCACCATGGCTACTTAGCAAGCGCCTTGAGGTTTTTCTCAGCCTGGCGGGAGCTGGTCGAGCCAGGGTAAAGCTCAATTACCTGCTGGTAATACTTCTTGGCTTCATCCGGCTTTTTGCTCCGCTCGGCGATCACGCCAAGCTTCAGCATGGCATCAGCCCGCTTGTTAGAGTCACTGAAACTAGCCACAGCCGTAAACTGCTCACCGGCCTCTTTCAGCTGACTTTTAGTAAAGTACAGCTGACCTAGCCAGTAGTGGGCATTGGGCTTGTACACAGACTCAGGATAAGCCGACAAGAACGCCTGAAATGCCTTGACCGCACCAGGATAATCTTTTTCCTTGAGGATCAGGTTAACGGCGCTTTCATAGGCTTCGTTTTCGCTCACGTTACTGGTGTACGTCTCAGTAGAAGCCGGAGTGGAATCTGACGTTTCGTCGACTTCTTTCTGAGGCTGGCGGCTAAGTGCATCAACCTCACGGTACAATTCTCGCTGTCGCTCCAGCATCTGACTCAGGTCATAGCTATTGCGCTCGACAAGACCGCGTAGTTCATCCATTTCAGATGCAAGCTGATCCAGCTGACGCTGCATATCAATCTGCACCTGGTTTCGCGCCTCAATCATACGCTCCAAACGCGCAAGGCTATTATCTCCGCCCTGTGCACTGTTTCCGTTAAGCTCGGTAACAGGAGCAGGTGCGGCGACCACCTGGGTCGCCGCACCAACCAGCAACGTCAACGCGAGGGTCCGCATTTTGTTACTGTTCATCGTGTTTACCTATAAATTAGTAAACTAGAACCGAACGACGGTTCTTAGCATAGTCAGCTTCAGAGTGGCCTAGTACCAAAGGCTTTTCCTCACCGTAGCTGACAATTGAGATTTGGCTTGCAGAAACACCTAGAGCCTGAAGGTATTTAGCAACGGCTGCCGCACGACGCTCACCCAGTGCAATGTTGTACTCTGGCGTGCCGCGCTCATCAGCGTGACCTTCAACAATCACTTTAACTGCTGTGTTGTCGCGCAGGTAATCAGCGTGAGCAGTTAGCATTTCCTGGTAGTCAGACTGAATTTCAGCATTGTCAAACTTGAAGTATACAGTTTGCTCCTGACGTAGCTGCTGGCTGCGTAGCTCCTGCTCAGACATTGCTGCAGAACCTGATTCTACTGGTGTTGCAACTGTAGTTTGCTCAGTAGCAGTAGTACCTGTACCAGTAGTTGACTCAGACGCAGCTGAGCTATCAGTGCTTTCTGTTGAACTACACGCAGCAAGAGTGATCATTGGCAGCGCAATTGCCAGCCCCTTTAGAACTTTGTTCAGTTGCATTATTTTTTTCCTTTTATATCGCTAATTACGGTGAACGTTAGAGGAACGGCCCCCAGGATGGAGCCCGAACCCGCCCGTTCGTCGCAGGTAATCGTGCCTTAAAGCGCCCGTCAATCGACACTAACGACAGCTCGTTGGATTTATCATTAACTGAGCTGTATATCACCATGCCGCCATTCGGTGCAATACTTGGCGACTCATCCAAAAATGTCTTCGTTAAAATTTGAAGCGCACCTGTTTTCAGATCTTGTTTGGCAATGTTATACCCAGAGTCTGATCTGTGTACCATTACCAGGAACCGTCCATCAGGCGTCAATTGACCACCCAGATTCTGACTTCCTTGCCAAGTTAGGCGTTCGGTCGAACCATCTGCTAAATTTACTCGATATATCTGGGGTTTACCACCTCTGTCTGAGGTAAAGATCATAGACTGACCATTTGGATCCCAAAATGCCTCGGTATTATTGGCCCGACCACGGGTAACTTGGGTCATTTTCTTCGTTTCCAGATCCAAAATGTAGATCTGCAAGCTGCCACTCTTCGACAGCACCATGGCAAGTTTTTTGCCATCTGGCGAGAAACGTGGTGAACCATTGTGACGCGGGAAGGACGCAACCATCTCGCGGCTACCCTTGTAAATGTCCATCACAAAGATCTGCGCCTGTTTGTTTTCAAAGCTGACATAGGCCAGTTTGCTGCCATCCGGCGACCATGACGGTGACATCAAAGGCTGCTGTGATTTCAGTACCAAACGCTCGTTGAAGCCATCATAGTCGGCAATACGTAGCTGATACGGATACTTGGCCTTATCGTCAATCACGACATAAGCAATACGAGTCAAGAATGCACCCTTCTCGCCTGTCAGTTTTTCATAGACAACATCAGAAATTCGGTGAGCGTATTGACGCAGACGGCTCTCTTTAACAGTCGCACGGTTATTGACCAGCAAATGATCTTTGGTCAGTACCAGCTCGCCATTTTCCAGACCTCGGCTTTCGCCACTGGTCAACTGGCCACGCACCACGTCTACCAGCTGGTAGTTAATCACATAGTTGCCGTCGGCATTTAGGCTAACTTTGCCTGTTACCAGCGCATCAACCCCTAACGATGTCCAGGCATTATAATCAACCTCTTCTTCGCTATATGGCGTCTGTGGCATTTTACTGGTCGCGACCGGGCTGAATTTACCGCTGCGGCGCAAGTCCGATGCAATTACCGCAGAAATATCCGACGGCATTTTGCCTTCGCCTTCCCACTGGAACGGCACCACACCTATCGGACGGGCAGAATCGATACCTTCAGTAATCACCAATTCCAATTCTGCTCGTGCGACTTGGCTAAAACTCAGAAGAGCAATACACAAGCCCATTAACCAACGTTTCATAACTACTCCTTCACCATTGCGGGCTTACAGTTTCACAATCATCGATACAGTGCGAACTTTCTCAATTACTGCCGGATCTTCCGGCATCGGGAACTGACTTATCTTAACCACAGCAGCTTTGGCTGCACGGCAAACACTCTGATCGCCACCGTTACTTGATACATCTAATACCAGGCCATTCGAAGAAAGACGCATTCTCAAATTGCACTCTTTACCAACAAAACTTTCATCTTTTAACAAGTTCTGTTGGATCATCTGAGTATAGATGGCACCATAACGCTGAGATTCGTCAGCAATAAACTGGCCTCGGGCACCGCCGCGCTGCTCAGTTTCGGCTTCCAGACCCGCGAACATATCGTTGAGGGCCGCTTCCTGCTGTTTCTGTTTCTCGCGGGCTTCCGCCGCTTTACGCTCGGCTTCCTTACGGGCTGCTTCTGCCTTGCGAGCTTCAGCTTCGGCTTTCTTCCTCGCCGCTATTTTCGCCTTGCGCTCTTCTTCAGCCTTGCGGGCTTCCTCTTCCGCTTTTTTCTTGGCGGCGAGTTTTGCCTGACGCTCTTCCTCTGCCTTACGGGCAGCAGCTTCCGCCTGACGTTTCTGTTCTTCCGCTTTGCGCTTGGCTTCCTCGGCCTTGCGCTGCTGGGCTAACTGTTTCTTACGCTCTGCTTCCGCTTTGGCCGCTTTCTCCCGAGAGATGCGGGCCGCTTCGTCAGCTTTGCGCTTCTCTTCTTCCGCCTTACGTTTTGCCTCAGCCACTTTCTTCTGCTCGGCAGCCACTCGCTTACGTTCAGCTTCTGCTACACGGGCATCTTTTTCGGCCTTGAGCTTGTCAGCTTTCAGCTGGCGCAACTTGTTCTCTTCAGCCTGGCGTTGCTGTTCAAGCGCTGCAGCCTGTTGTTCAAGTCGCTTGAGGCGATCCTGCTCGGCTTTTTTCGCCGCGTCACGCTGCTGGCGGATCTGCTTGGCCTGCTGATTAACCAACGCCGGATCGACAACAACCGCTTTAATGGTATTACCCGACGTCTTTGGCTTGTCCATGGTGAAATCCGTTCCCCATAACAAAGCCGCTAACAATAAACCATGAAGAAGTAACGATATAATGACGGCAGCGCTGTAATTATTGTTTTTCATCCGCAAGCCTGCCTACTTCTCTAAAGGTTCGGTCATCAAACCTACAGAACCTACTCCGGCCTGATTCAGTGCATCAAGCGTCTCGATAATGTAAGAGTAAGGTGCACGGCTGTCACCGCCGACCAAGACAGTCGATTTTGGATTCAGCTGAAGCTCGGCCCTGACCCGGGTAAGCAGATCATTCAGTCTGAGGCCGCGAAGCATATCGCCGTTATCGACGCTCAGGCCCAGATTGCCGTCCTGGTCGACTTCAACAATGATCGGTGCATTGCTGTTTTCATCGCCGACCAGCTCAGCTGCGGTCTTCGCCGTCTGAGTAGACGGCAACTCGACATCGACCCCCTGAGTCACAAACGGGGCCGTTACCATGAAGATGATCAACAGTACCAGCATCACATCGATATAAGGTACGACGTTGATCTCCGCCGTCATTTTGCGCTTTTTCGGTTGATAAGCCATTGCTTATTACTCCTGCGCAGCGGCAAATGCCTGGCGGTGTAGAATACTTGAGAACTCTTCCATGAAAGTGGCATAGGTGTGTTCTAGTTTCGACACCTGGTTGGTCAATTTGTTGTAGAACATGACCGCTGGGATTGCAGCAAACAAGCCCATGGCGGTTGCCACCAAGGCCTCGGCAATACCCGGAGCCACCATGGCCAGTGTTGCCTGTTTTACCGCGCCCAGCGCAATAAAGGCGTGCATAATACCCCATACCGTACCGAACAGGCCGATATACGGGCTAATTGAACCCACCGTTGCCAGGAACGGCAGATTTGTTTCCATATCGTCCACTTCACGAGACAGGGCAACACGCATTGCGCGTCCCGTACCTTCCATTACCGCTTCCGGCACTTTGCCATTGCTGCGGTGCAGACGGGCGAACTCCTTAAAACCGGCATGGAAAATCTGCTCTGAGCCAGTCAGGTTGTCTTTTCTTGCCTGCACTTCCTGGTAAAGCTGTGACAAATCAATGCCCGACCAGAAACGGTCTTCAAAGCGTTCAGCCTTGGAGGCGGCATCCGACAGTACCGAGGAGCGCTTGATGATCATTGCCCAGGAAACGACAGACATACCTAGCAGGATAAGCATCACGATCTTAACAAGCAGGCTGGCCTGTAAAAAAAGATCTAAAATCGATAGTTCAGCAGTCACTTAGATATCTCCGACTTAATATTTTCTGGGATCTGAATTGGTTTCATGGATTCAGGATGCACACAGGCTACCTGAACCATCGCTTTGCACAAGGTTTGGCCGGCATTGTTAACTAAAACCTGACAAAATTCGATCGAGGCCCGGCGAATTTTAACCGGCCATGTCCTGACCACCAGCCGTTCATCGAGCTTGGCGCCTTTCAGGAAATCAATATCCATATGGCGCACCACAAAGCTAACATTCTGTGCAAATAATGCCTGTAAACTGACATCATGACTGCGGAAGAGTTCCGTTCTCGCCCGCTCAAAGAATTTCAGGTAGTTGGCATGGTAAACAATCCCACCTACATCGGTATCTTCATAATAAATAGTGATTGGCCACTCAAAGGCACTTTCTTCGGTCATCAGATATCCATGCAATCACATAGCAGCCAGTACCCGTCAGGTACTCGCCCAGTCTTCAAATAATCGCTTACTATACCGAAGTTGCGAAGCTTTATAAAACACCGCATTTACTAACACTCACAAAAGCGATGATTTTTTGACAAGCTTGTCATTTCGTTACCGGCAACACTGCATAATTCGTGTCAGTATATGCATTTTGCACACTTATCTGGGCAATAAACACTAACAGACGTATAAAAAAACAGCCCACTACTGTTTTGTAATGGGCTGTTTCATTGTGTGAATTATCGTTATCTGTCTGTTTCGGCGATTACACCGAAGGAAACAGACGTAACCACATGATATAGGACAAAATCGGCAATGCCAGATACGGAGTGAAGAACACCTGCCAGTACCAACGGCGCGGTACGAAACCCACACCATAAATCATTGCTGTACATGTCGCCCATATCAGGGCTGGTGAGATCACCGGCCCGAATCCACCAATCGCCTGGGCAAAGAGTGTGGGTTCCCATATCACCAGACCTGCCGCCGATAATGACAGCACCATGGATACCAGGCGTAATAGACCGTTATCCAATAACAGGTGAGTACCCTTCACCCAGTGATTAACCTTACTCACCGTTCTCATCCATATTTTCGGTTGTCTCAAGCCACAGGGCATTGATGATACCGAAAGAGCAGGCTAGCAGAACACCGAGAATCCAAGCGAAATACCACATAGTCTGTCTCCTTAGTACAGTGAAGTCTTGTTGTCTTCGATATATTTGTTATCAAGACGGCCAAACATTTTGTAATAACACCATGAGGTGTACGCCAGGATAATCGGCACCATTACCGCCGCAACACCCGTCATGATGTTCAGCGTCAGCTCAGATGAAGTCGCATCCCACATCGTCAGGCTGTGGTTAGGAACCGTGCTTGAAGGCATGATGAACGGGAATAGTGCAAAACCTGCTGTCAGAATCACCCCCGCCATTGTCAGGCTAGAGGTAATAAATGCCAGCGCACCGCTGTTCGCACGTGAAGCCAGTACTGTCAGCAATGGCATGAATACCGCCAGTGCCGGCGCAATCCATAGCAACGGATAGGCATCAAAGTTGGCAAACAGTGCACCAGACTGACGCATTACTTCTTTGGTCAGTGGGTTAGATGGCGCATTGGTCATGATCTCAGAGGTGATCACATAACCTTCAATGCTCTGAGCCCAGAAACCGGCAATTGCAAAGCACACTGCTGTACCGATCGAAGTGATCATTGCGACGCGGCGAGCACGCTCACGGATCGCATCAGATGTCTTCATCTGCAGGTACGCTGCACCTTGGGTGGTGATCATCAGGATGCTCACGATACCGCACAATAGTGCGAACGGGTTAAGCAGCGCGAAGAACGAACCGGTATAGGTAGGGATCAACAGATCGCTTAGCTCGAACGGAACACCCTGCAGCAGGTTACCGAAAGCCACACCGAAGATCACTGGTGGTACGAAGCTACCGACAAAGATCGCCTTGTCCCATGTTTCACGCCACTGTGGGTTTTCAATTTTCGAACGGTAATCGAAACCAATCGGACGCAGCCAAAGCGCAGCCAGCGTGATGATCATGGCAAAATAGAAGCCAGAAAATGCCGTTGCATAAACCAGTGGCCATGCCGCAAATAGCGCACCACCCGCGGTGATTAACCAAACCTGGTTGCCGTCCCAGTGCGGGGCGATCGAGTTAATCATTACTCGGCGCTCAGTGTCTGTTTTACCAATGATTCGGGACAGAACACCAACACCCATGTCAAAACCATCCGTGACTGCAAAGCCGATGCATAGCACACCGATCAACACCCACCAGATAAATCGCAATACTTCATATTCAAACATTGCCTAATTCTCCCTGATTACGCTTCAACCTGACGCGATACCACATTCTGCGGTGCATCGGTTGTTTCAAAGTGGTAACGACCTGTTTTCAGGCTGCTTGGACCCAGACGAGCGAACTTGATCATCAGGTACATCTCAGCGATCAGGAACACGGTGTACAAGGCGATAATAGCCAACATAGAAGTAATGATGTCAGAGGCCTGAAGGTTCGACACGGCCATTGATACCGGCAGAATTTCACCCACCGCCCAAGGCTGACGACCATATTCAGCAACGAACCAGCCCGCTTCAATAGCGATCCAAGGTAGTGGAATACCGTAAAGCGCTGCTTTTAGTACCCACTTGTTACCAGTGATCTTATGACGGCAAGTCTGAATAAATGCGGCACCAATAATACCCAGCATAATAAAGCCACAAGCCACCATAATACGGAAGCTCCAGAATAGCGGCCAAACCGTCGGGATTGAATCATCTGCCGCCTGTGCAATATCGGCTTCTGTCGCGTCAACCACATTGTCAGCGTACGGCTTAAGTAGCAGGCCATAGCCCAGGTCATGCTTCACTTCATCGAAGGCTGCAATGTTCTCAGGTGTCTTCTCACCGGCACGTAGCTTCTCTAGCAGACCGTAGGCGACCATACCATTGCGGATACGCACTTCGTGCTCGTCTTTAAGATCGCGAAGACCAGTCACTTCAGTGTCAAAAGAACGCGTAGCGATAATCCCCATCACATAAGGGATCTTAATCGCGAAGTCCGTTTCCATGGTTTCCTGGTTAGGTACACCGAATAGTGTAAACGCTGCCGGGGCTTCTTCTGTGTGCCATTCGGCTTCGATAGCAGCCAGCTTGGTTTTCTGTACGTCACCCAGCTCATAACCAGATTCGTCACCCAGTACGATAACCGACAGAATTGACGCCATACCGAAAGAAGCGGCAATAGCGAAAGAACGGCGAGCAAACGGAATATCTCGGCCTTTCAGCAGGTAGTAGGCACTGATACCCATGATAAACATCGCACCACAGACATAACCAGATGCTACAGTGTGAACAAATTTCACCTGAGCAACAGGGTTCATCACCACTTCGGCAAAACTCACCATTTCCATACGCATGGTTTCGAAGTTGAACTCTGCACCCACAGGGTTCTGCATCCAGCCGTTTGCGATAAGGATCCACAATGCCGAGAAGTTGGAACCAAGAGCCACCAACCAAGTTACAGCAAGGTGCTGACGCTTAGACAGGCGATCCCAGCCGAAGAAGAACAGGCCGACAAGAGTAGATTCAAGGAAGAAGGCAATAAGTGCTTCGATAGCCAGCGGGGCACCGAAGATATCACCTACGTAGTGGGAGTAGTAAGCCCAGTTCGTACCGAACTGAAACTCCATGGTTAGACCCGTAGAAACACCCAGGGCAAAGTTGATGGCGAAAAGCTTACCCCAGAACTTAGTCATGTCCTTGTAGATTTGCTTTCCGGTCATTACATAAACCGACTCCATGATGGCAAGCAGGAACGCCATACCAAGAGTCAGGGGGACGAACAAAAAGTGATACATCGCAGTTAATGCGAACTGTAACCGCGATAGTTCGACGATATCAGTGAACATTGAGAACTCCTTTTTTCGCCAGGCTGACTGACGACAGTACTACACTGTGTACCAATGGTTGGGCTAGCAAAATGTAGCTTACAAACCGCTTATTTAGGTCACCTTCCTGGTAGCCATTTTATTAAGAATCAATGGCTTCCTTTCTATGTTGCAGTCATGTGCCAAATTAGTTAATTTGTTGTTAAGCTACAGCTAATAAAGTCATTGCTAATATTACTGATATTCTCCGCCCCGCTCAATCTATTTATCTCACAATTTGCTTTGATAAATATCAAGAAACGCCGCTCAAGATTTATACACATCGATTTTAATTGATTTAGATCAACCAAAGCCACAACTAGATAAATCTCTCTGTGAATAGAAAAAAACACGATCTTTCATACTAAAAACGACCAGTTAATACATGGTCACAATCTGTTTTAAATCGTCATATTCATCAGGAAAATGGCTTAGAAAAAACAGGTCTATCGAGATCACAGTATCAATAAATCACTCAGGCAACTCTCTATAAAAGCTATAAAACATGAATATGCGAGAACATAGGGATAATATTTCAGATTAGAAAAATTAATGCCAAAACAGAATTTATCTCGCTTTTGCATGACAAATAAATATCTATAATCAGCGTCAGAAACAGATTAAGCCGCCCAGACAGTAAAAGACGTCTTTTAGGCGGGTTGTAAGCTGTTTCCCCATCAGAATTGTTTTTAGATTGAGGAAGTAGTTATGGCTCGTATTTTTGAAAAAGTTATTGCCCTGTACCAACCAAGCTTTGCCGAGTTGTACAAAAGCAATCATTAAATTGGGCTAAAAACGCCCCATTAATCGCCGTTAACTCACTTGGCAAAACTCAAAGGGCTCAAGGCCACTGTGTGAATTGTCAACGTAATGTAAACGGAACAGGAACACGTTAAGCGATTAATATGCTCTGGGATTAGCAAAAACGAAAAACGAGGCCATCGTGCCTCGTTTTTTTATACCTGCTCGCTGTAGTCCAAACGGTTCACAGAAGATGAAAGGCTATCCCAATGCAGTGGCGGCCAATAAACTTTTATGTACCTTGACCACCACTTTCTTGATAGAACTTCTGCTCTGACAACGGCAACCCGGCTTATGAGGTTCTTCCGGGAAAAATATGGCAAACATATCCGGTCCGAGGTTGACTTCAGATTCACACTCCATACCTTCAACCAGATAGTAATCGTCCGCTTGATCATATTCTTTGGCTACCTGATTAGCCGCTGACGGCAGGCCAAAGCCAATTCGCTCGGTACCTGATATCAAGTACTGGATATCGATATACTCCTTGTGGACCTCGGCCAGTTTCTCATTGGCATCCACGGTGTCGAATGCCATCACATTGGCAAAGATGTCATTGCCATCTATTTCGTGCCGACCCAGCTCAAGTGCCTGTAAGTCGGTAGCACGCAAATAGTCGAGGCTCTTTTTTATCGCCCCAGGCAGAAAAGCATAACTCTCCGGCTGTTCTATATGACCTAATATCATTATCTGACTCTCTAAAAGAGAAGACCTAAGCCATCAAGACTTAAGCCTTCA
This sequence comes from Photobacterium kasasachensis, assembly GCF_050336885.1. NCBI lineage: Bacteria > Pseudomonadati > Pseudomonadota > Gammaproteobacteria > Vibrionales > Vibrionaceae > Photobacterium > Photobacterium kasasachensis. Next base: position 243,657 of record NZ_JAKJSH010000006.1, on the reverse strand, counting down.
GGGGGAATGGGAGAAAATTCAAATCAAGCGGCTAGTCTTGGCCCTGAATCGTAAGAGCTTCAATTTCTTCTTTCGCGTGAGTGTTTTTGAATAGTGGCGCAGTCAGATAGCCAACAATAACCACTACCAGGGTACCGATAACACCATAGAAGAAGAAGTTCAGATCGGTTGTCGAGCGAACCCACAATACCGAGGCAACAGCGGCAACCACACCAACCAGCGCGCTATTGGCATTGGCTCTACGAACAAAGACGCCCAACATGAACAGACCTGTCATCGGGCCGCCCATCAAGCCAATCAGGCTATTAAAGGCATCCCACAGCTCGCTTTCATTCGACATAATGAGGTAAGTGGAAGCCAGCACGCCAAAGACACCAGCCAGCACTGTCACGATTCGCCCTACCTTCAGGTTCTCTTCCGGCGTCTTGGTTGTACCAAGACGGTTGTAGATATCAGAGGTGAAACAGGCCGAGATACTGTTCAGGCTACTTGAAATACTTGATTGTGATGCGGCAAAAATAGCGGCAATGATAAGACCGGCGATCCCAGCTGGCATCTGCGAGATAACAAAGAAAGGTAAAATCCCGCCGGTATTAAAGTCTTCAGGCAATAACGATGGGTTTTGTGTGTAATAAGCGTATAGCGCCGCCCCTACTGCAAAGAAGAACACCGGGATGCAGGCAACCAATTTTGCATTCGTCACCAGGGCCTTTTTTGTTTCATCAATGGAATCAGTCACGATGTAGCGCTGGACAACATCCTGGCTGGCTGTAAATTGCTGCAGACTGGCGAACAGGAACCCTATCATCAGTACCGGTATCGTACTTTCAGACCAGCTCCAGGCAAACTTGTCAGCAGGGAAATACTTGTCGGCTTGTGCTGACATACTGAATATCTCGGTCATTCCACCGTCGACGTTGAAACAGATCATGACAAAGATCATCACCGCGGCCACAGAGAGCATTATCCCCTGGATCACATCGGTCCAAATAACGCCTTCAATCCCGCCCATAAAGGTATAGATAATGCACAGAACACCAATCAGGAAGACAATTGTTAGCGGGTTGATGTCGATGAAAGGTATAAGTGCCAGCGCCGTCAGGTAGGTAATGATTGCAATACGACCGATGTGAAACAGCATAAAAGAAATGCTGGCAAACAGACGCATCTTGATATCAAACCGCTTTTCCAGATACTCGTAGGCCGAGGTGAGGTTCAGCTTACGGAAGAACGGAATATAGTACATAAACACGAACGGCAATATCAGGATCGCGATGTACTGGCCAATCAGAAACGTCCAGTCTCCGGTATAGGCCTTGGCCGGGATCGACATAAAGGTGATCGAGCTTAATGTTGTGGCAAAAACACTGATCCCGGCAGCCCAGCCGGGAATCCGACCTCCCGCCTTGAAGTAGTCATCCGCTGACTTTTGGCGACGTGCAAAATACACCCCCACTAGCATAATGGCGGCGAGATACACCAGTAGAACGATATAATTGAGGGTACCAAATGCATGCATTTCCATGCCTTAACTCCTGTCAATGAAAGTAGGTTGAGGTAAGTTGATTCATTTATTCTGTTTTAGGTATTGGCTTCAGCCCATCGGGCGATGCCGATCAACCCTGCGTCAGCCCCGGTTACAGCCGGGATCAACTTAGGTTGGTAGACTGCAGGCAATTGGGATAAATACGACTGAACCAGAGCAAGGTAGTTTTCAGCGAGCCCGACACTGCCACCGAGCGTCACGACGTCAAGATCAAGGCTAATAGTCAGATCAGCAATCAAATTGGCTATCGCCTTTGCAGAGCGGCGGATAATTGCCTCGGCATTTTCATCGCCCGCCAGAAATTGCTGGTAAACCGCATATCCGCTACAACCGGCAGCAAAAAAAGCTTCTCCCGCTCGTGCGATAGCTCTGCCGGATGCCACGCTTTCGACACACCCTCTGCGGCCACAACCACACATCGACCCAGTAGGATTTGCCAGCATATGCCCGGCATGACCGGCTACGCCGCGAGGCCCGGTCAGTAGTTTTCCATCAATGACCAATCCGGCCCCTACACCTGTCGATACAGTAACAAAAGCCATATTTTCAGCAGGTTGGCACAGCGCCTTATATTCAGCCCATGCCGCTGCCTGGGCATCATTGATCGCAACTGTCTCCAGCCCCGTTATATCAGCAACAACGTCCTGCAACGGGTAGTTATTCAGGCCACCCAGATTATCCGGATTAAGTGTTGTCAGAACCCCGTTGTCGATGATCCCCGTCGAGGCAATCGCGACGGAGTCAGCCTCATGAGAAAGAGGTAACAACAAGGCTTTCAAAGCATCAGAAAGCGCTGCTGGTGATTGTGATGACGGGGTTTCTATCTGCGCTCGCTGAATAATAATATGGTTGCGGACTAACGCCGCCGCTATTTTCGTTCCACCAAGGTCAACCGCTAGATACGTTTTCATAGCTACACCTATGATGCCTGCGCTTGAGAAATCTGCTGTCGACCAAGATCGACCTCAGAGCGGAACCAATCACATATGTGTTCGATACGTGTAATGGCCGAGCCGACAGTCACGCAAAATGCTCCGGCTTCTATTGCCTTGCGAGCAAGCGTCGGTGTGTTGTAACGCCCTTCTGCCATCACATTGCACCCAGCCTCTTTGAGTCGACGGACCAGTTCGAAGTCAGGTTCTTCGGGGACCGGACCACCGGTATAACCCGACAAAGTTGATCCAATAATTTCTACCCCTTGTTGATGGCAGCGCACACCTTCTTCAAATGTTGCGCAGTCAGCCATTGCCATGCAGCCAAGCCGGTGGATCTCATTGATCAGGTCGGATACCGGCACCGGGCGCTCGCGCTCCGTGGCATCAATAGCAATAATGTCCGCCCCTGCACTTTTTAGTGCCCGGATATCTTCAAGATAAGGGGTAATGCGAACCTCGGATCCTGCAAGATCACGTTTGACTATCCCTATAATCGGTACGGATACAGCCGCTCGAACGGCTTTCAGGTTATCGATCCCCTCAATTCTGAGGCCAGCAGCCCCACCAGCAACGGCAGCCTTCGCCATTGCAGCCACAATTTCAGGAGAATCCATCGGCCCATCATCAACAGGCTGACAGGAAGCCACGAACCCCTGTTGCAAGGCTGTAAAGCAGTTTTTAGATATGGCAGTCATGTGTAGCACCACTCCAGGATGATATTTACTAATGAAGTTTGACTCCAATTTATTTATTGCGGAGTTAAACTTCAACAACCATGACTCAAAACAGCGATCTCAAGCTCACTTTTGACCGTAAACTCCACAATAAACGCGATCACGCGCAAATTTTACCGCCATAAGCACATATTGAGATGGAGTTACACTCCACGCAAGATTCTACAAATCAATCCTCTATTCAGGATAAGCGGCGTATCTCAAACTAACAGGCCAGAAATGTTGGGTATGTTAAGTGTAGTTGGGATGAAAAAGCGGCTTCACTCTACATGCAGAGATAATGCTTAAAGAAAAAACAAATGATGGGAAAACTAAATGTGGGACAAGGCAAGTATTGGGAAAGGCTAAGCCTAAACCTCAGCCGAGAGCAAAACAGGCACAGAAACTCAAAGCCCGGCTTATTATCAATAGACCGGGCACTGTTCCATTAAAATCTGGCACTTAATATAGTGCTCTACTATGACTCCAGAGCTTTGGTTGTCTTTAGCTTCTTAACCTGAGCGCCGGAAACATCATCTCTGACCAGCAGCGTATACACCAAATCCAACACAAACAACTGAGAGATCTTGGTACCAATGGAGTCCCCCTGCAATTTGCCCTGGCGATTACCGTTCACCAATACCCAGTCGGCATGCTCAGTAATAGTCGAGCGCGGATTGTGAGTTATCGCAACTGTCTTGGCACCGGCCTCTTTCGCCAATTTCAACGCCTTGGCGGTTTCTGCAGAGCTGCCTGAATGGCTCACACCTATTGCCAAATCATCGGGCTGCAGTAACGCGGCCTTCATATACATAAAGTGATTATTGGTTAGTGCATCTACATTGTAGCCAATCCGCATAAATTTATTCTTGGCATCTTCTGCCGTAATACCGGACGAGCCTACACCAAAGAAATAGACAGCGCGCGAGGTTCGAATTTGCTCAGCCACTTTCTCTAACGTCGTAAAATCAAGCAAGTTAAGTGTTTCAGCTAATACACTGTTTATCGTGCTCTGCAGTTTCTGTCCGATCAGCTCGGCATCATCTTCTGGGGTGACATCGGTATCAAGAATCGATTTCTCATTTTTGCTCTGGCTGGAGAGCTCAATGGCCAACTCCATCTTAAAGTCCTGAAACCCTTTGAAGCCAAGCGTACGGCAAAATCGAATGATCGTCGCCTCACCGACATTGGCCGTTTGAGACAATTCCGCAATGGACAACTTGGTGACTTCAGCGGGATTGGCCAAGACAAAATCGGATATACGTCTTGCTGATGGAGTCAGGCTCTCATGCAGGCTGCCCATCATATCAAGCACTTTCCCTGCTTTTGCCGGAATATGTTGCATAACCATCCTTCTACCTCTGGCTATCGACTAACTCTGATTCGTTATAGTGATTTTCCCATGAGCTCCATTTGTTGTGAAGTATTACTCCGCAGATATCAATAAAATATGCACTTAATCACCTTTGCCTCACCTGTTCTATCCTCTATTGTCGCAAAAATGATGCTTTGTAAGCGGTGTCACACTTTTAAGCCACGGCGAAAAAAACCTTTCGTTCATGATTGTCAGATGAAACTTTACTCCATAGAATAAAACAAAACTCCACCAAGATTCCTTATTTTGAAGTTTAACTTCATCACTTAGAGGTGCTACACAATGGAAAAACTCACAGGCCTTATCGCCGCTCCGCATACGCCGTTTGATGCTGACGGCAATGTTAACTTCCCCGTCATTGATCAAATCGCCCAGCACCTGATCCGCGATGGTGTTAACGGCGTCTATATCTGCGGGACGACGGGTGAAGGTATCCACTGTTCGGTTGAAGAGCGTAAGGCTATTGCCGAGCGCTGGGTCCGTGCTGCCCAAGGAAAGCTGAAAATTACCGTCCATACCGGCGCCCTGAGTATTGTTGATACCCTGGAATTAACCCGCCATGCTGAAACGATCGACATTTTTGCCACATCTGCCATTGGCCCATGCTTCTTTAAGCCCGGCTCTGTCGATGATCTTGTTGACTACTGTGAACAAGTGGCCGCGGCAGCCCCTTCCAAAGGGTTTTACTATTACCACTCGGGTATGTCCGGGGTGAACTTGGATATGGAGCAGTTTCTGATCAAGGCAGAATCACGCATCCCGAACCTATACGGACTGAAATTTAACAGCGGTGATCTTTACGAGTACCAGCGCTGCCTGCGCGCCTGCAATGGCAAGTTTGATATTCCGTTTGGTGTTGATGAGCACTTGCCGGGTGCGCTTGCTGTGGGTGCAATCGGCGCTGTCGGTAGTACTTATAACTATGCCGCCCCTTTGTTCCATAAAATCATCAACGATTTCGCCAAAGGCGATCAGGCCGCTGTTTATAAAGATATGGACAGTGTTATTGCGCTGATCCGAGTACTCGTTCAATACGGCGGAGTTGCGGCTGGCAAAGCGGCAATGGCACTGCATGATATTAATGCCGGTGATCCTCGTCTTCCGCTTAAGCCTCTGACCGACGAGCAAAAAGCAGACGTCGTCAGCAAAATGCGTGCGGCAGGCTTCACCCAGCTTTAACAGAAAAGAGAACATAAAAAAAACGAGGCCATCGGGCCTCGTTTCTATATCAACAGTTAAATAGACAAGATTAACGCGTTTCAGGAAGATCCAAACCAAAGTGCAAATACGCACGCTGGGTCGCAATGCGACCGCGGGGAGTCCGTTGCAAAAAGCCCTGCTGGATCAAATACGGTTCCAGCACATCTTCAATGGTATCTTTTTCTTCACCAATCGCTGCTGCCAGGTTATCCAAACCGACGGGACCGCCCATAAACTTATCGATAATCGCCATTAGCAACTTGCGATCCATATAGTCAAAGCCACTGCTGTCGACATCCAGCATATCCAGCGCTTTGGCAGCAATGTCCGGACAAATATGACCATTCCCTTTCACCTCGGCATAATCACGGACACGACGCAGCAGGCGGTTGGCAATACGAGGCGTACCACGGGCACGCATGGCCACTTCCATCGCCCCGGCCTCTTCCATCGACAGGCCAAGACAGTTAGAGCTACGCTGAACAATATCCTTAAGATCATCCACCTTGTAGTATTCGAGTCGCTGGGTAATACCAAAACGGTCACGCAGCGGTGACGTCAGCGAGCCTGCACGTGTTGTCGCACCAATCAGGGTAAAAGGCGGCAAGTCAATTTTGATCGAACGTGCTGCCGGCCCCTCGCCAATCATAATATCCAGCTGGTAATCTTCCATTGCCGGGTATAAGACTTCTTCGACCTGAGGGCTCAAACGGTGGATCTCATCGATGAAAAGGACATCGTTCTCTTCAAGGTTGGTCAACAATGCGGCAAGATCGCCCGCCTTTTCCAGGACCGGGCCTGATGTCGTCCGGATACTCACGCCCATCTCATTGGCAACAATGTTCGCCAATGTTGTTTTACCTAACCCGGGAGGGCCAAAGATCAACAGGTGATCCAGCGCCTCATCGCGAAGCTTGGCCGCTTTGATGAAGATTTCCATCTGATCACGGACATGATCCTGCCCCTGATAATCATCCAGCAGCTTGGGGCGAATCGCGCGATCAATAATGTCATCTTCGCGACTAACCGGGAAATCATTGGAAACGAGTCGATCTGCTTCAATCATCGGATATTACACCTTAAACCATGGAACGCAGTGCATCGCGGATCATCGCTTCACTAGTCATATCTGGCTGTGCGATCTGAGACACCACTTTCGATGCCTGCTGAGGTTTATATCCCAGCGCAATCAGCGCACTGACCGCTTCATCTTCCGCACGGGCAGCCGAATGATCCTCAACCGGCGCATTGGACGCTGCCGAATCAAGAGCAGGTGTGAACAAGTCACCCTCGCCCCAGCCTTTCAGACGATCTTTCATCTCAACGACCAGACGCTCGGCGGTTTTCTTGCCCACGCCCGGAATTTTCACCAGAGTCGTGATGTCTTCATTTTCCACACTAAGCACAAACTGGCTAGCCGTCATCGCCGACAGAATAGCCAGCCCCAGCTTGGGTCCGACACCATTGGCTTTTATCACTTCGCGGAAAAGTTCTCGCTCGCTTTTTTTGTTGAAGCCGTAAAGTAGCTGGGCATCTTCACGAACGATAAAATGCGTGGAGATCACCGCTTCCTGACCAACTTCCGGTAGTTCATAAAAACAACTCATCGGCATCTGTACTTCATAGCCAATACCACCTACTTCAAGCAGTACTTCAGGCGGTTGCTTTTCTAAAATCGTTCCACGTAGTCGGCCTATCACAGCAACATCTCTTTATTGATTCACAAAATAGGCTTTAGGATAGTAAAGAGCTGGATATATATCCAGCTCTTTTTTCAGGTTATCTCGACAAGGATTCAGTATGCTTGGGGCTTGACAGACACCACCGCATTCAGGCTATCTGCCAGTGTCTTTAGCGTTTCCACCAGCTCAGCCAATTGGGCGCCCTGAATGGCAACCGAGTCGGAAACCTGATTAGTCTCTACAACACCATTAGCGACATTGCTACTGGCCGTATTGAGCTCTTTAAGGGCATGGACCTGATGGCCGATAATTTCTGCCAGTTTGTTCACATCGCCCGAGATGCTCCCCACCTGTTCGATGATCCCAGACAGTTCATTGGCACTGGCCTCTATCACCGCCTGCCCGTGCTGGACTTCCTGCCTGCTTTTATCGAGCAAGGCACGGATCTCGACAGCCGAACTATTGCTTTTCGCCGACAGCTCACGGACCTGATCGGCAACCACGGCGAAGCCACGCCCCTGATCACCGGCCCTCGCGGCTTCAATGGCAGCATTAAGTGCCAGTAAGTTGGTCTGCTCCGCCACCGAGGTAATGAGATCAGCGACCGACATGATCTCGTCATTACTGCTCAAGATCTGGGCAATCGCCTCGGTAGATGCGCTCAGCGAGGTCGAACTCTTCTCGGCCTGGGCACGAATGGTCTCACTACGGTTTTTCAGCTCACCGACAAAACGGTCTGACTCGTCGATCCCTGAGGTCATCTGCGCCAGCTGCTGGCTCATTTGCTCGGCCGCACTGGCCTGCGAGTCACAGTTTAGGTTCAGATCATTAACTTGTTGGTGGAGGCTGCCCGACTGTTGTTCTAGCTGCTCGGCAACCCGGCCAAGCTGAGTGGCGTTGTCTGTGGCCTGTGCCAATACCGAGGAAAGCTGATGTTCCCCCTGCTGAGCCTGCTCGGCAAGCAATTGGCTTGACTGTTGAGCCAGCTCGGATGACTGAATCGCAGCCTGTCGCTGTCTGACGGTATAAGCTTGCGCTATGCCAATCACCACCAGCGGCATAAGCATGCCTGACCACACCTCAACAGCCGCTGCCGCCTCAGTCAGTTCCAGGTGCGGAAATGCATAGCCGGACAAATGCTGGCCAATCATCCAAGCCGACACAATCACCACAGTGACGCTCCAAATAGCTGCCATCATCGGCTTGGCGGCAAGAAAAAAGGCAACAATCAGCAACGGCATCCAGAATGACTGTGTCGATACCACAATGCCACCGCTCTGATAGACGATATTCATGGCGTGGGCAACCATACCGAAAAAGCCGATGTTCAAGGCCAGAACGGGTGAACGCACGAGACGTAAAATCACACCGGCCATCAGCTCGCAACCGATAAGCAACATTGATGTTATGACCAACAGTGAGTGATCGTGATTAAACCATTTTAGTAAGCTGTAACACCCAACAAAGAAGGACAACAGGGTGAAGAATAGAAGGGTATCGACATAGCGGGCGTGTTCTCCCTGCCAGCTATGCGAAGAAGGCAAGAACAGGGCTCGCCATAACGCCAGTGGGGTCATTTATCACATCCTTATCAACAATATTATCACTAGTATGACCTCCGACCAATATATGCCAAGAAACAATAAATTAACAAAAGAAAAAAGCAGCCAATGGCTGCTTTTTTGATCAAGCTATCACTATGCAACTGAGACAGTACATCGATAACAAATTGTTATCACACTTATTATCGATACCGCCCGCGACGAGCACCGCGTGCCTGACCAGACATCGCAATCAATGTCTTATGCGTATGGGCATGACAAATGGCCACAGCCAGCGCATCGGCGGCATCCGCCTGGGGCTTGCCCGGTAACTTCAATACCGAACACACCATATGCTGAACTTGGGCCTTATCGGCACCGCCGCTGCCAACCACCGCCTGTTTAATCAGTCGTGCGGCATACTCGCTCACCGGCAAGTCGGCATTCACGGCAGCAACAATTGCGCTCCCGCGGGCCTGACCGAGCTTAAGCGCCGAGCTGGCATTCTTGCCCATGAACACTTCTTCAATGGCAAAAAAATCAGGCTGAAACTGAGTGATAACTTCTGATACGCCGGCGTAAATTTGTTTAAGCCGACCGGGGATATCTTCGACAGAGGTACGAATGCACCCGCTGCCGAGATATTCAAGGTTTCGCCCGACTTGCCGAATTACGCCGTAACCGGTAATTCGCGAACCGGGGTCAATCCCTAGGATGACTGACATTCAGTCACGCTCCTTTGCAAGGAAGCTGCTGCAAGCCTAAAGTTCTTATGAACTTAAAGCTGCGCTGCAACCTCATCAGAGATGTCACCGTTATGGTAGACTTCCTGAACGTCATCAAGATCTTCCAACGCGTCAATCAGGCGCAGCAGCTTAGGTGCGGTATCTGCATCCAGATCAGCCTTGGTGGATGGCACGAGGGTTACTTCTGCATTGGCCGCTTCAAAACCCGCGGCATCCAGCGCATCTTTCACGGCACCGAAATCTGCAGGCGTCGTGAATACGTCGATTGAGCCGTCATCATTGGTTTCGACATCATCAGCACCGCCTTCCAGCGCCGCTTCCATAATCGCATCTTCGTCCAGGCCCGGGGCGTAAGAAATCACCCCTTTTTTGTCGAACAGGTAACTTACGCTACCATCGGTACCCAGGTTGCCACCAGCCTTGCTAAATGCATGACGCACACCTGAAACCGTACGGTTACGGTTGTCTGTCATACACTCAACCATCACTGCCGTACCTGCCGGGCCGTAGCCTTCGTAGATAACAGTTTCGACGCCTTCGTCACCTTCGCCACCAGCACCACGGCTAACCGCACGGTTAATGGTGTCGCGCGTCATGTTGTTTGACAGTGCTTTGTCGACGGCGGCACGCAGACGCGGGTTATTTTCTGGCTCTGCGCCGCCTTCTTTGGCCGCGACGACAATTTCACGAATAAGCTTGGTGAAAATCTTACCGCGTTTAGCATCCTGTGCTGCTTTACGGTGTTTGATGTTGGCGAATTTACTATGACCTGCCATAACACGCTCCGTATATGTAGCCTAAGTGGCTTCAAGTTTCACAAAAATAAATATGGCCAGCCTGCCACCGCTGAAGGTGACAAAAGCTGGCCAGTATGCGAATCAATTATTCCTGGTTCGCTTCTTCTTTTTTCGCAACAGATACCGTCACAGCTAGCTCTTCAAGTGCTGCTGGGTTAGCAAGGCTTGGCGCATCTGTCAGCAGACAAGATGCCGCTGTTGTTTTAGGGAATGCAATCACGTCACGGATGTTCTCGGTACCGCACAGTAGCATCACCAGACGGTCAAGACCGAATGCCAGACCTGCGTGTGGAGGCGTACCAAACTTCAGCGCATCTAGCAGGAAGCCGAACTTCAGCTTCTGCTCATCGGCTTCAATACCCAGAAGGTCAAATACCGCCGACTGCATCTCAGCGTTGTGGATACGTACCGAACCACCACCGACTTCATAACCGTTGATTACCATATCATAGGCGTTTGAGTTGGTTGTTGCAGGGTTTGCCTTCAGCTCTTCAGGGCTAACGCCTAGTGGAGAGGTGAACGGGTGGTGCATCGCATGCAGGTTACCTTCGTCGTCTTCCTCGAACATCGGGAAGTCAACAACCCATAGCGGAGCCCATGCAGACGTATCGGTCAGCTCAAGATCAGTACCTAGCTTCAGACGCAGTGCACCCATCGCTTCGTCAACGATGCGCTTCTTGTCAGCACCAAACAGAATGATGTCGCCAGTCTGCGCCTGGGTACGGTCAAGGATGCCCGCAACCACATCTTCGCTCAGGAACTTGGCAACCGGAGACTGAACACCGTCGAAGCCCGCTTCGCGATCGTTCACCTTCATCCATGCCAGACCTTTGGCACCGTAGATACCCACGTACTTGCCGTACTCGTCAATTTGCTTACGAGACAGAGAAGCACCGCCTGGCACACGGATCACGGCAACACGACCTTTCTCGTCGTTAGCCGGGCCAGAGAACACTTTGAAGTCAACGTCTTTAACAAGATCAGCAACGTCTACCAGCTCAAGCGGGTTACGTAGATCCGGCTTGTCTGAGCCGAAGCGACGCATTGCTTCTTCGAATGGCATAATTGGGAAAGTACCCAAATCGACATTCAGCAGTTCCTGCCACATTTCAGTGATCATACGCTCAGTTACGTCACGTACCTGCTCGGCAGACATGAATGACGTTTCGATATCGATCTGAGTGAACTCAGGCTGACGGTCAGCACGAAGATCTTCATCACGGAAACATTTAACGATCTGGTAGTAGCGATCAAAGCCTGACATCATCAGCAGCTGCTTAAATAGCTGCGGAGACTGTGGCAGTGCGTAGAAGCTGCCTTTATGAACACGGCTCGGTACCAGGTAGTCACGGGCACCTTCCGGTGTCGCTTTGGTCAGTACCGGCGTTTCGATATCCAGGAACGCGTTGTCATCAAGGAAACGACGAACAAAGCTAGATGCTTTAGCGCGCAACTTGATGCGATCACTCATTTCCGGACGACGAAGATCAAGATAACGATACTTCAGGCGCTGCTCTTCAGTATTCTTCTGGTTAAAATCCAGTGGCAACACATCTGAACGGTTGATGATTTCCAGGCCGCTAGCCAAGACTTCTACTTCACCCGTTGCCATGTCTTTGTTGATCTGGCTTTCAGGGCGAACACGTACTTCACCGGTCAGGCGGATACAGAATTCGTTGCGCAGGTGGTTAGCCACCTCAAATACGTCTTTCATATCCGGGTCGACAACTACCTGAACAATACCTTCACGATCTCGCATATCGATGAAGATAAGACCGCCTAAATCACGGCGACGATTAACCCAGCCGCATAACTCTACTGTTTGTCCTGCTAGGGACTTGTTCAGGTGACCACAATATTGGGTGCGCATATGAAATTCCCGATCTGTTTACTTACTATCCTGTGGGTGAACTAGATTTGCTAGTCACTTTCCTTCACAGGCTGATTCAATCCCGGCCCAGAATGCTCAATCTTTATCCGAAATAGGGGATTAACACTGGCCGAGAGGCAAAAATAACGAGGTATTATAAAGCAAAAACGTCACTGTAGGAAAAATAGCGCCCCGAAATCAAGCAAAAATCCCCTATTCTTTTGGGCGATGATTGACTTACCGCAAACAAACTATTCACAATGAATCATTAACAGCATTTCGACGTCTCAGCCATTGATTCAATTTCAACCAAATACACGGTTTTGATTATGCCTGTACTTTCTGCCCGCCCGCTGCGTCTTGGTTTGGCCATGTGGTCCCACAGCCACTGGCAACAAAGCCTGTATGGTACAGGCTGCAAGACCGGCGAGCGCCTTGCCCGCTATGCAGAGACCTTTGATACCGTAGAAGGCAATACCACTTTCTACGCGACGCCGGCCATCACGACAGTCAGAAAATGGCATGACGCGACACCGGATGACTTTCGCTTTACCTTCAAGTTGCCGTCAGCCATCACCCACCAGAACCAGCTGATGCATTGTGATCAGCTATTGGCAGATTTTCTGACGGTGATGAGTCCGCTCGAAGAAAAGGTCGGGCTGTGGAAAATTCAGCTGCCCGCCCACTTCGGCCCGCAGGCTCTGCCGGCACTTGAAAAGTTCCTGCAAAAACTGCCTGCCCGCTTTACCTGTGGTGTCGAGGTTCGCCATCCGGCTTTCTTTGCCAAAGGGGAAGAAGAAACAGCGCTGAATCGGCTGCTGGTCGATAACAAGGCCAACCGCATTATTATGGACAGCCGCCCGGTCTTTGCCGCCCCGCCAACGTCCGAAGCCGTCATTGATGCCCATCAGAAAAAGCCGCGGGTACCGGTACACGCCATAGCGACAGCCGAAAACCCGATGATCCGATTTATCGGCCATCCAGACGATCCCAGCAATGATGCGTTCTTTGCCAACTGGCTTAAGCGCCTGCCCGCGTGGCTGGAAAATGGCAAGCAGCCCTATCTGTTTATCCATACCCCCGACAACAACCATGCTCCGGAACTGGCCGTCCGTCTCTACGCACAATTACAACAACAGATGTCCGGTTCACTCCAGTTGCCGGATCACAAGCTTCCACCGCAGGCCGAGGCCAACCCGCAGTTTGATTTGTTATAACCGGGAATAACAAGGCGTTGCGACTATCAACACCTTTAGCTGCGATATAGTCACTCACAAAAAGGTAGCCCTTGCCACTGGCAGGGGCTACTCGTCAAATGGTTAAACGTAGTATCGCGGCTATTAGCGACAACCAAGTGCGCTCAATAGCTATACCTTAAAGTACGCCAGCAGCGACTTCTGCTCTTCGGACAAACGCGATAGCTCTTCGCTTGCATGGGTACTCTGAGTAATGCCGCTGACATTCTGATGGACAATCTCAGACGTCGTTTCAACGTTCTCGGAGATCTCTTTCGTCACGCCAGACTGCTCTTCAGAAGCTGTCGCCACCAAGGTATTGAGCTCCGATATCTGGGCGACGGAGCTGGAAATACTGCTAAACGCCTCACCGACTTGTTGAGTAATAACCAGCGATTCTGCAATCAGCTCGGCATTAGACTGCATAAAGTCATCCGCTTGCTGCGCTTGCTCCTGAAGCCGGGAAATAAGCTCCTGTATATCGACTGTTGACTGTTGCGTTTTGGCAGCCAGAGAGCGTACTTCGTCAGCAACCACAGCAAAACCGCGCCCCTGCTCGCCCGCCCGGGCCGCTTCGATTGCCGCATTCAATGCCAATAGGTTGGTCTGCTCTGAAATACCATTGATCACATCGACAACGGTACCGATTTCATTCGAGTAGTCTTTGAGCTGATTGACGATTTGTGTCGACTCTTGCACCGAGCTATTAATTTGTTCCGAAATCTTATCCGAGCGCTGCAGGGCCTGCTGGCCATCAGCAACATTTCTTCCCGCCACATTCGCCGCTTCTTCAGCGCTGGCAGCATTGGCACTGACCTCAGCCGCGGTACTGGATAACTCATTTACCGCCGTAGCAACCTGCTCAACCTGGGCAAGTTCCTGCTCCGAATTGGCTTTAGACTCCGCCATCACTGCCGTCAGCTCAACCGATGCCGAAGAGACATTGTCAGAAATGGAGTGAAAGCCTGCAATTATTCGCTTCAATTCACGGTGCATAGCAATAGTATTGGCGTAAATGCCGGTCTCTTTCCCGCTGACGGTAAAATCGGAGGTGAGATCACCTTCCGAGACTTTCTTCACCATCTCTGCAATCTGGCTCGGTTCGCCACCCACAACACGCATCACGCCTTTGTAGATATATAAAGCAGATAACAAACCAATAATGACAGAGACTATAGATAAAATAGTTAATATATATTTGGCATTAACGATATCACTCTGCAGTGTCGGGCCAATTTCATCCTGGTGCTTCTTAGCTTCCAATTTAATCTCTTCAATTGAGGCAGCCGATTCTCGGCCAACCACATCCAAAACTTCAGCAACCAAACTATTTCTTTTTTCGATAATGTCTGACGTATCGTTAAATGCTAGCTGGTAGGCAGAAAAGGCATTCTCAAACTTTCTAAATAGCTCAACTCGCTTAGGGTTTTGAATTTGATTTATTAACGAGCCAGCGCGACGTTTAATTTTATTAAATTCAGCTAATGCTCGATCTTTGTCTTCAATTTCATTGCTGACCAAATATTTCGTCACATATAGCCGTGCTAACATGACACTTTCCTGCAATTCACCGGAATAAAAAGCCGCTTCTAAATCACCATCGTCATATGCAGTGTGTGCAATATCAGTGAGCATTTTCCGCATGGTTAAACCATTAGGATCAAGTCTGTTAACGACGGTTTTATGACGCTCTTTTATTAATGCTTCTACTTGAGTAAACCCTTGCTGATAATTCTCAACTCCCGTTTTGATATCCTGGAAGCGACGCCGTAGCTCCGGCTCTAACTCAGCCGCCAGCTCCTGGTCCAACAGCCCCATGGCGGTATCGATACGATTGTTTATCGCTTGCTTCAGATCTTCTGACTGGTTTTTTATATATTTATTTGCCGCCAATCGCGCCTCTAAAATATTGGCCTGAATCCGGCCAGAGGAAACACTCGATTTTGCCAGCCCCCGGTATTCAACAAACCCATCCAATGTCGTACTGAACCGAAAAAATGATGAAATAGATAATGCAAGCAATAGGATCAGTAGTAAGCCAAAACCACTTATTAATTGTTGTTGTAGTTTCATTGAACTTCCTTTTCTTTACTATTCGTCCAAAACCACTGTAACGATTAATAACGAAAACAGAACCAACAAAATTATGACAGTAGTCATAAAGTTGACATCCCTCAAAGTAATGAAAAATATATCAAACGACAATATTAAACCAGTATCACATGACTGGCGTTGTATTACCCTTATATTTACCAATACTGCCAAAGAGCATATATTTGCATAATATTCATATTGCCTCATATTGTTAATATTAAAACCATCATGTGACAAATTAAATAAAACTCAACTTGGCCAGCCTATTAATTATCGCTTGTTGTTATCAATTCTATCTGCCTCAATGTGGCTGGCTTATCACGAAATGCAATGATGCGAGCAAGGCGCACACCAATGCCAGGAGCAGGCAAACCAATCAATGTCGCAAATCACTAAAGACAAATGGCCGCATTTTCTCTACAATACGCGGCCTTTCAGGCGGTGAAGGATCACCCGAGGGTAAGACAATAATTACCCATGACATCAGGATCCCAGTTCTTTACATGATAAGAGGTTCGTGAGAATGGCAGGCCACGACAACATTTTTGCTGCGCCAATAGAAAAGCTCGGCGATTTCACTTTTGATGAACGCGTAGCTGAAGTGTTTCCGGATATGATCCAACGCTCTGTACCTGGCTACAGCAATATCATTTCTGCAATTGGCATGCTGGCCGAGCGCTTTGCCAAACCACACTCAAAAATCTATGATCTGGGCTGCTCACTGGGTGCGGCAACCCTGTCAATGCGCCGTCATATCAACCAGGAAGGTTGCGAGATCATTGCCGTTGACAACTCCGCGGCCATGGTTGAACGTTGCCGTCTACATATCGACGCCTACCGCTCTGACACCCCGGTACAGGTTATCGAAGCCGATATCCGCGACATTGATATCAGCGATGCCTCGGTCGTCGTACTGAACTTCACTCTGCAGTTTCTGGTACCAGAAGATCGTCAGGTTCTGCTAGAAAAAATCTTTGCCGGCCTGCGTCCCGGCGGCATTCTGATCCTGTCTGAAAAATACATTTTTGACGATGAGCGCTCCCACGAGCTGCTGATCGATCTTCACCACGATTTCAAACGTGCCAATGGCTACAGCGAGCTGGAGATCAGCCAAAAGCGCAGTGCCATTGAAAATGTCATGCGCCCTGATAGCATCGACACCCATAAGCAGCGCTTTGCCGATATCGGTTTCAGCAGCTCTGAAGTCTGGTTCCAATGCTTCAACTTCGGCTCTATGTTCGCCATTAAATAAGGTAATTCGTTCCACTATGTTTAGTTTTTCTGAGTTTTATCAACTCATTGCCCAACATGAAACACTGCGTCCTTGGCTCAATACACTGCCTAAGCAGCTGAGTGACTGGGAAGCGGCCGAGCATGGCGACATGGGCCGCTGGATGCGCGCACTGCAAAAATTCCCGACCGCCAAGCCAGACATTATCGATCTAAAAAATGAAGTCAGTGTCCGTTATGAAGACGGGATTGCCGATGGCGAACAGAAACGCCTGGAAAGCCTGCTTCGCCTGCTTCATCCTTGGCGCAAAGGGCCGTACAACATGCACGGCATCCACATTGACACCGAATGGCGCTCGGACTGGAAATGGGATCGCGTCCTACCGCATATCTCGCCACTAAAAGGCCGGACGGTACTGGATGTTGGATGCGGTAACGGTTACCACATGTGGCGAATGCTGGGTGAAGACGCCAAGCTGACCGTGGGGATCGACCCGTCTAACCTGTTCCTGATCCAGTTCGAGGCTATCCGTCGCCTTATGGGCCAGGATAACCGTGCCTTTCTTTTGCCGCTCGGCATCGAGCAGCTGCCGGAACTGAAAGCCTTTGATACCGTGTTCAGCATGGGCGTACTGTATCACCGCCGCTCTCCGCTGGACCATATCATCCAGTTGAAGAACCAGCTGCGCAAAGGTGGCGAAGTTATTCTTGAAACCCTGGTTATCGAGGGCGATGAAAATGATGTCCTGGTACCAACCGGCCGCTATGCCCAAATGCACAATGTCTACTTCTTCCCGTCGGCCAAAGCGCTGAAGGTGTGGATGGAGAAATGTGGCTTCGAGGACGTACGCATTGTCGACGAATGTGTCACCACAACCGACGAGCAAAGGTCAACTGACTGGATGACCAATAATTCACTCCCTGAATATTTAGACCCGCAGAACCCGAGCCTAACAATAGAAGGCTACCCAGCCCCTAAACGGGCGGTCCTGGTGGCCAGAAATCCTGACTAACTATTGACAAGGGATGCTATTCGCATCCCTTTTTGTACGTTAAAATATTGCCGCCTATAGAAAAATAAGAAGTACTTCTAGGAGACATAATGCTTCGCCGCTGTGTGCCATTACTCACTATTGCTTTACTTTCCGGCTGCACTCTCACGCAATCAGCCAATCATGAAAAAACAATGAATGCCATCAATACGATGGAAGAGCGTGTTAATTTTCAATTTGCGACAATGATTCAGCAAATTAATGAACAAAATGAATATATTGCTAATCTAGAAAAAGAGTTATCATCAATTTCTGAGGAATTGTCACGACCACCAGTACATGTTGCCTCGGTTGTCGACGCTACGGTTGAAGAAGAGGAAGCGGTTGCCGTTAGCGAGCCGGTCATTGATACCAAAATGGCTCACGGCAAAGTCATTTTGGGCGAGGAAGAATGGGTTTGGCTAGATTCAATACAGTCATTCTTCAAAGCCAGAATCGATACTGGTGCGACGACCTCCTCTCTCAATGCTATCGATATTCAGATCTTCGAACGTGATGGAAAAGAGTGGGCTCGTTTCAATCTCAACCATACATTTGAAGGAAACGGTGATAATAGTGAAATTGTCGAAGCCCCGGTTGTACGCTGGGTAAAAGTTCGTCAGTCGACATCGGAGCAGTCAGAACGCCGGCCTGTTATTGAAGCCTGGGTCAAACTTGGACAGCTGCACGAAAAAGCCCAGTTTACGCTGGCTGATCGCAGCCACATGACCTACCCAGTATTGCTTGGCCGCGAGTTCTTCAAAGATATCGCCTTGGTTGATGTCGGCAAAAAGTTCGTTCAGGGAATGAATGAGCAGCAAATACTAACAACGACTAATTAATTGATGAGGATGCCATGACGTCAAGAATTCCGTTTTATTTCTTAATCACCTTGCTTGTCATTGCCGGGGCTGCACTAAGCATGTACCGTCATGATGTCTACGGTGTACCGTGGACGCCAGGTGAAGAACGCGCGTTATGGGAACTGGAAGCGCGTATCGAGTTTGATGCTATTGGCGATCCGGTCAAAGTCTCGATGGCGGCACCGGAAACCCAGCAGGGCTTTACCCTCATCGACGAGAGCACATCGTCACCTGGCTATGGCGTTGCCCTGATTGATACCGACATGGGACGCCGAGCCGAGTGGTCGATCCGTGAAGCTACCGGCAAACAAATCCTCTACTACAAAACCCAGATGCTGGTTGACCAGCTGGCTACTTACTCTTCCGAGCCTCCAAAAGGTGCAACGGTTTCTGTCAGCCTGGATAACCCGCAACAGACAGCAGCAACAGCTCTGATTAGTCAGGCGCGTAGCCTGTCTGCCGACAATATCACCCTCGCCCGCGAACTCATCAAGCAGTTCAACGACAAGACGAATCAGAATGCCTCACTGCTGCTCAACAGCCTGAGCCGCGAGCAGGCCATTATCAACCTGCTGTCGCTGGAAAACATCCACGCGCGTATTGTCGGTGGTCTGCTGCTTGAAGACGGCCGCCGCCGTCAGAGCATCAACCCGATGGTAGAAGTCTGGGACGGCACCAAGTGGCAGCTGTTTAACCTCCAGACCGGACAGGAAGGCAAGCCTGATGATGTGCTGGTATGGAACCAGCAGGGCCACTCATTACTGGATGTCATTGGCGGTCGCAACTCCAACATCAGCTTCTCGATCATCGCCCAGGACATCACACCTCAGCAGGCAACCCGGGAGAAAGTCCAGGCAGAAGATCTGCTGAACTTCTCCATTCACAGCCTACCGGTTGAAGAGCAGGCAATGTTCAAAACCATCATGCTGGTTCCGATCGGTGCCCTGATTGTCGTCTTCCTGCGGATAATTGTCGGCCTGAAAACGTCCGGTACCTTTATGCCGGTTCTGATTGCGGTTGCCTTCGTTCAGACTCAGCTAGTTACCGGTATTCTCGGCTTCCTGCTGATTGTCGGCACCGGCCTTGTTATCCGTAGCTACCTGTCGAAACTCAACCTGCTGCTGGTTGCCCGAATATCCGCGGTGATCATCACGGTGATCATGATCATTTCGGTCTTTACCGTCGTGGCCTTCAAGATCGGCTTGGTTGAGGGCTTGTCCATCACCTTCTTCCCGATGATCATCCTGTCTTGGACCATCGAGCGTATGTCGATCCTGTGGGAAGAAGAAGGTGCCAAGGAAGTATTGATCCAGGGTGGCGGCTCACTGCTTACCGCAGTTCTGGTCTACCTGGCGATGACCAACGGCCTGGTTCGCCACCTGACGTTTAACTTTATTGGTATCCAACTAATTATTTTGGCATTAATCCTGATGCTGGGTAACTACACAGGCTACCGTCTCAGTGAGCTTCGTCGCTTTAAACCACTCGCGGAGAGCTAAACTATGTCCTTATTTTCACAGTTTACCTCTCCGTTCAAGCTTCGTGAGCGCGGTATCATGGGAATGAACCAGCGCAACCATAGCTACATCGGCCGCTACAATGACCGCAGCCTGTATCCGCTAGTGGATGACAAGCTGAAGACCAAGCATATCGCCCAACGGGCGGGGGCGACTGTTCCCGAGCTGATTGGGGTTATTGACAGCCAGGTCGACGTGAAAAAGATCCACGACATGGTGAAAGACTGGCCGGGCTTTGTGATCAAGCCTGCCCAGGGCTCTGGGGGCAAGGGGATCCTGGTTGTCGTCAAGCACAAAGACGGGGTTTACATCAAACCGTCGGGTGCGGAAATCAACAAGCAGGACGTAGAGCGCCATATCAACAACACCATGGCGGGCCTCTTTTCGCTAGGAGGCAAGAATGACGTCGCCATGGTCGAGAACCTGATCCAGTTTGATGACGTGTTTGACGGTTTCAGCTACGAGGGGGTGCCCGATGTGCGGGTCATCGTCTTTAAGGGCTATCCGGTCATGGCCATGATGCGCTGCTCGACGGCGGCTTCGGACGGCAAGGCGAACCTCCACCAGGGGGCGGTCGGGGTCGGCATCGATATCGCGACCGGCAAGGCAATCCGGGCCGTTCAGTTCGATCAGCCGGTTGAACGCCATCCGGACACCGGCAAACTGCTTAGCGAGCTCGCGGTGCCTAACTGGCATAAGCTGCTGACACTAGCAGCTAGTGCCTGGGAGATGGCCGGACTGGGATACATGGGAACCGACATGGTGCTGGATAAAATACAGGGGCCAATGGTGCTGGAACTCAATGCCCGTCCCGGGCTGGCTATCCAGACAGCCAACGGCTGTGGCTTGCTGCCACGTCTGCACCATATCGAAAACCTCGGTACCCCGAATACCCCGCCGACACCGGAAGAGCGTGTGGCCTACGCAGCCAAGCAGTTCGGCACCAAGTCCGCGTTCTAAGCCTACCGCTAAAAACGAAAGCCCTGATCTCATCGTCAGGGCTTTTTTTTCACTCTAATTTGCGGCTATGATACTCAAAAAAATCAAATGCTTAACTTAATTGGTATAAGATAATACTCAACCGACAGCATCATGAATGGACTCACTATGACGCACTCCCCTTTCCCGCTCTTCGAGCAACCTATCGACCGTACCGACAGCAACAGCGTAAAGTGGAACAAATACAAAGACCGGGACATCCTGCCAATGTGGGTAGCCGACAGTGACTTTCGGGTGCCTGAAGCCATTACGCTCGCACTGCACCAGCATGTTGAGCATGGTATATTTGGCTACGGGCAGGCACCTGATCGTCTTACCGAGCTGCTTGTCGAGCGGATGAAGCAACGCTATAACTGGGACATACAGTCGGAATGGATTGTCTACCTGCCGGGACTCGTCTGCGGACTCAACCTCGCCGTCAGATCACTGACCGAGCATAGCCAGGGCGTGATCAGCCCCAAGCCTATTTACCCACCGTTTATGTCATCAGTAAGATTGGCCAAACGTCCATTGTCTGTTGCCCCGGTTGCCCTGCAAAACAATCGCTGGCTGATGGATTTAACGCAGGCTGAAGTGACTCCAGACTCCAAACTGATTTTGTTTTGCAACCCGCTGAACCCCGGCGGGACCGTCTACCGCCGTGATGAACTGCTAGCGCTGGCTGATTTTGCTCAGAAACATGATCTTTACGTCTGCTCCGATGAGATTCACTGTGACTTAATCCTCGACGAAACCGCCCGGCATATTCCTTTTGCCAGCCTGAACGAAGATGCTGCCCAGCGCTCGGTAACACTTATCGCGCCAAGCAAGACCTTCAATATTGCCGGCCTCGGCGCTTCGATGGCCATCATCCCAAATCCGGACCTGCGAAGGCGGTTTATCCGTGCCAAGGCCGGCATTGTCCCGGACGTTAATGTATTGGCTTATACGGCGGCACAGGCGGCTTACGAGAACTGTCAGCCCTGGCTCGATCAGCAGCTTGATTTTCTTCGTCAGCAAAAAGCAAAAGTCGAGCTGGAAATCAATGCGATGCCGTATCTCAAGCTTCACCCGATTGAAGCCACCTACCTCGCCTGGATAGACGCCTCGGCACTGCCGGTAGCCAGTCCGTTCAAATTCTTCGAGAAAGCCGGTATCGGCCTGTCACCCGGGGCTGACTTTGGCAACTCCCGCTTTGTCCGACTCAACTTTGCCTGCCGGAGCGATACGCTGGACGAAGGGCTGAGCCGAATGCGGACCGCCATTGAGGCATTAGATAAAACGAAATAAAAATACTGCTAAAGTTCTAACAGTTAAATCCGATAAAAGGAGTAATACAAACCGGGAACCTATTTTCTCAGACAATGCAGATCCATACTTTAGACAAAGCGCAGCTCATTAATGAAGTGCAGCTCGGCAATAACCTCAACCATGCGGTTGAAGGTGGTCGCCGTGCTGACTTTGCATTGATGCTCGCCATGTTGTCGCCGGATCATCTGGAAACTATCCCGGTTGACGCACTGCCCAAGCCCGGCAAGACAGAGCCGGAACTGCGCGCCTACTTCGAGCTGCAGGATCCACAACCGCTAAGTACTACCGAGCACTGCTATGATAACGGGGCCGCGCAAGCCAAGGCCTTTCATAGCAGCGGGATTGCAGACGCCCGTCTGCTCCATGAATTGCAGCCGACGGCACTCAACTTTCCGCCGCAGGGTACCAAGGGCATGCCGGAGGAGGTCTACCACAACTTGTCCGGTCATGAACGCCGGATGCTCCCCCCGAAGGAAGACGCAACCATTAAGGCATCGCCACAGGATTTGTACCTGTCACTGATCCACGCCAAACGCTTTGCCGAAATGTATCAAACTGCCTAAATTGCAGCCAAATTCCCCCGTTGCTCACAGTATTTGTATTTTCGTGACAACCATCATAGCTTTGTTATTTTCCGGCAGCACACTGCTCACAATTCACTAACATTTAGTGGCGGTTTGGGGCAAATTGGGCGCTTTTTCACAGTTAATCCCCGCCCAAGGCTTCACTATAGAATTATCTTTTTCGTTTACTTGATGATCGATTTATCGGCCAGGTGCGTAACTTTGGAATTGGATAAATTTGGCAATAAAAAACACAACATCCCAACAGTGCCAAATTGAAGACTTTCACTTTCGAAGTGCCCAGAAACTGCTACCAAGCAGCGCACCATCCGGTACAAACGGGGGAAAGAACGAGTTATGAATATCGCGCAATCTGTCATTGTAATCACTGCCGCTGGCAGCCCAATGGGCAAAGCGATTTCACTCCACTTCGCTTCATTAGGGGCCAAGCTAGCCCTTGTAGATGTCGAAGCTGACCGCTTGCAGCAAACTCAGCAAGCCTGCCTGGCAGCAGGAGGGAACTCTCATCCTTTCTTGCTGGAATGCCAAGATGAGGTATCGATTTCCAACCTCATCGATAGGGTTCATCAACGGTTTGGCACCATTGATGTATTGATTAACTATTGGTTCGGCTCAGATCTGCCCACTTTGTTCAGCCCATCCTCTGTCGATCAGTTTTGCCGCTCCATGTCAGAAGGCGCAACCCCCTTCTTCATTTTTGGCAAACAGGCCGCCAACTACATGCGGGTACATCACTGCGAGGGGGTTATCGTCAATCTGGCGGCCAATCTGATAAACACCCACCAACCCATCAACAACGGTTCGAAAGCCATGATTTCGGGGCTGACCCAGAGCTGGGCCAAAGAACTGGCTGAGTTCAATATCCGGGTCGGGGGCGTTGTTCCATTAAGCTTTGCCCACGAGGATGACCACCCTCCGCTCGGCAACTTGCTCAGCCAGCCGCTCCAGTACGAAATTGTCAGAAGCGCCGAGTACATTGTTGCCAACGACTATTTTAATGGCCGGATGATAGAGGCTGAAGTGGGATAAGGGGAATACAGGCCGCTGGTCTGGTTTCTGAATCGCACTTTATATTTGGTAAAACGAAAAAGCCCGCCAAAATGGCGGGCTTAAAGTGCGCTAGCTAAAACAATGATTAAGCTTTAGCAGTCTCTTTCTTTGCTGCAGCTTTTGGCGCTTCAGCAGGTTTCTGATCTGCTTTCTTCTTGATTACTGTCGTACCTTCGAAAGTCTCACCTTCAACGTAAGGCGTACCGTGGTAAGAAGCCAGAAGAACTTCTTTCAGCTCGCTGATTAGAGGGTAACGAGGGTTAGCACCTGTACACTGGTCATCAAACGCTTCTACTGATAGCTCATCCAGTTTAGCGTTGAAGTCCGCCTCAGAAACACCAGCAGCCTGGATAGACATTGGGATGTCTAGGTCAGTCTTAAGCTCATCCAACCATGCTAGAAGACGTTCGATCTTCTGAGCAGTACGGTCACCAGCCTGGCTTAGGCCTAGGTGGTCAGCAACTTCTGCGTAACGACGACGTGCCTGTGGACGGTCGTACTGAGAGAACGCAGTTTGTTTAGTTGGGTTATCGTTCGCGTTGTAACGTACAACGTTAGAGATAAGCAGTGCGTTCGCCAGACCGTGAGGTAGGTGGAACTCAGCACCAATTTTGTGAGCCATTGAGTGACACACACCCAGGAATGCGTTCGCAAATGCTACACCAGCGATAGTTGCTGCGTTGTGTACTTTCTCACGAGCGATTGGGTCGTTAGCACCGTTCGCGTAGCTTGAAGGTAGGTACTCTTTAAGCATCTTAAGCGCTTGCAGAGCCTGACCGTCAGAGTATTCGTTAGCAAGAACAGATACATAAGCTTCCAGTGCGTGAGTTACTGCATCGTAACCACCGAACGCTGTCAGAGACTTAGGCATGTTCATAACCAAGTTAGCATCAACGATAGCCATCTGTGGCGTTAGCTCGTAGTCAGCCAGTGGGTACTTAGCACCTGTCTCGTCGTCAGTAACAACGGCGAATGGAGTAACTTCTGAACCAGTACCTGAAGTGGTAGTGATACATACAAGCTCAGCTTTCTGACCCATTTTAGGGAACTTGTAGATACGCTTACGGATATCCATAAAGCGCATTGCCAGCTCTTCGAATGCTGTTTCTGGGTGCTCGTACATTACCCACATAATCTTCGCAGCATCCATTGGTGAACCACCACCTAGAGCCAGGATTACGTCAGGCTGGAAGCTTTGCATTGCTTCTGCACCTTTCTTAACAACTGTTAGCGTTGGGTCAGCTTCAACGTCGAAGAACGTTTGAACTTCCATGCCCTGTGCTTTCAGTAGCTGAACAACATCATCTGCGTAACCGTTGTTGAATAGGAAACGGTCAGTTACCAGGAATGCACGCTTCTTACCTTCTAGGTCGCCAAGAGCGATTGGAAGGCTACCACGGCGGAAGTAGATAGACTTAGGTAGTTTGTGCCACAACATGTTTTCAGCTCGCTTCGCAACAGTTTTCTTGTTGATTAGGTGCTTAGGACCTACGTTCTCAGAAATTGAGTTACCACCCCAAGAACCACAGCCTAGTGTTAGAGACGGTGCAACGTTGAAGTTGTACAGGTCACCGATACCACCGTGAGTAGTTGGAATGTTGATTAGGATACGAGCTGTCTTCAGCTTGTCGCCGAAGTAACGGATACGGTCTGCGTTAACATCTTGGTTAGTGTATAGACCAGATGTGTGACCGATACCGCCGATCTCAACCATAGTCACAGCCTGAGCAACAGCGTCTTCGAAGTTGTCAGCACGGAACAGACCAAGTGTTGGAGATAGTTTCTCATGAGCGAATGCGTCGTCGTAAGACACTTTACCCAGACCTTCACCAACAAGTACTTTAGTGTCAGCTGGAACTGAAACACCTGCCATCTCAGCGATTGCCGCAGCTGGCTGGCCAACGATTTTCGCGTTTAGTGCGCCGTCGATTAGAAGCACTTTACGTACTTTCTCAGCTTCTGCTTTGCTCAGTACGTATGCTTTATGAGAAGCGAAACGCTCTTTCACTTCGTCGTATACTTCGTCAACAACGATTGCAGCCTGCTCAGAAGCACATACAACGCCGTTATCGAAAGTCTTAGACATCAGGATAGAAGCTACTGCACGTTTTACGTCAGCAGTTTCGTCGATAACAACAGGAACGTTACCTGCACCTACACCGATTGCTGGCTTACCAGAAGAGTAAGCAGCTTTAACCATGCCTGGACCACCAGTTGCAAGGATAAGAGCGATGTCGTCGTGCTTCATTAGCGCGTTAGAAAGCTCTACAGATGGCTGGTCAATCCAACCGATGATGTCTTTTGGCGCACCAGCAGCTACTGCTGCATCTAGAACGAGTTTAGCTGCGTCATTGGTAGAGTTCTTCGCACGTGGGTGTGGCGAGAAGATGATACCGTTACGAGTCTTCAGAGAGATTAGAGATTTGAAGATTGCTGTAGAAGTTGGGTTAGTTGTTGGTACGATACCGCAGATGATACCTACAGGCTCAGCGATAGTCATCGTACCTAGGTTGTCGTCCTCTTCAAGAACGCCACAAGTTTGCTCATCTTTGTACTTGTTGTAGATAAACTCAGAAGCAAAGTGGTTTTTGATTACTTTATCTTCAACGATACCCATACCAGACTCGGCAACCGCTTGTTGAGCTAGCGGGATACGAGCTTGGTTAGCTGCCAGAGAAGCTGCACGGAAGATTTTGTCTACTTGCTCCTGAGAGTATGTAGCAAACTCTGCTTGCGCTTTCTTAACGCGTGCAATCATTGCATCTAGTTCAGCCATATTTGTTACAGGCATAGTTAACTCCTAACTTAATATTAAAAACTTTTTAGTAAGAATCTGTCGTCGCTACTTTCGATTTATCAGTACCTGGCAAACCCAGCATTTAACGCCCCGACAACACACATACTTAGTAAATTGCTTTCAAAACTGATTATATTCTTTCACACCCCGAAAAAAATTGATTTAGATCACTTGTAACCCCATAGGAGTACTTTTTGTCAAAATCCGAGCTGCATCATGTTAATTCAAAGACTTAAAAGTCCATAATGTGACCGGCAAGGTTGAAATTATATCAGATTACTTCATAAAGCGACATTTCAAGTAACAAATATTACGTAACAAACATACATAATTGGCCACTTTCAACACTTAACGTGAAGTAAATCACAGGCTTAGCAGGATACAGTTACCTTAATTACATTGCGTGTGGCACGCCGAGTGCCCATAAAGAGTAATCCAAAACACCGCCTTTTTACAGGGGTGTAACACATAATTTACCGATAATTATTAATAAGGGTAGAGATAACTATTTTTAATTGGTCTGACGTTAAGCTTTAGCTTAAAGTAGCGCCAAATAACAGGAAGCCGCCTAATATCGTCGCAACTCTGGCCCCTAGGCAGCACTTTTCACGCACTGCTTTTTGCGCCTTTTTTTAAGCCCTTTCAGATATTACGTGGCAACCTGTTAAAGAGGAGGAAGTTAGCTTCTTGTTTTTTACGTTTGTTAGATGATCCCACAATGCAAACAATCGAAATTGCCATTTTCTTACAGTTTTTCGTCGGTCTGATCGCAGCCGTCAACCCGATCGGTATTATGCCTATCTTTGTTTCTCTTACCGGCCACATGAACACCGAGGAGAGAAACAGAACAGCCTATACCGCCAGCCTCGCCGTCAGCGTGATCCTTATTGTCTCGTTGCTGGCCGGACAGTTTTTATTGGATATGTTCAGCATCTCCCTCGACTCGTTCCGCGTTGCCGGTGGTTTACTGCTGCTGACTATCGCCTTCTCAATGATGAGCGGTAAACTGGGTGAGGATAAACAGAACAAACAAGAAAAGTCAGAATCAGTTAGCCGGGAGCAAATTGGCGTTGTCCCGCTGGCTATGCCGCTTATGGCCGGCCCAGGTGCTATCAGTTCGACAATTGTGTACAGCGCACGTTACCCAGGCATGACCAGCACACTGGGAATTGCAGCCACAATAGCGGCATTTGCCTTTTGCTGTTGGATGCTGTTTCGCGCAGCCCCGATTATCGTTCGCTTTCTGGGTCAAACCGGCATCAACGTTATCACCCGTATTATGGGTCTGATCCTGGCAGCCCTGGGCATTGAATTCATTGCCAACGGCCTTCGCGCCTTATTTCCGGGTCTCGCCTAACACACTCCCCGCGGAGTCTCCGCACAATTGTACCTCTCTATCTCATTTTGGAGAGGTACTTATTGCCGCCAACTGGTAACCCCCTTTAATGTTCATTATCCTAACGGGTAGTACTTCTATTTTTATTTCAGGGTTTTATGGTTACGCTCAACACTCGGCAAAAATTCTATCAAGTTATTTTTGGCACCCAAACCAAGGCCGGGCAGTACTTTGACATTGTACTAATCCTCGCTATCTTGTGCTCCGAGCTGGTCCTCATCCTCTCGTCGCTCGAAGGTGTAGCGACAGAGTTCTCCAGTCTTCTATTTGTGATGGAATGGGTCTTTACCCTGTTATTTACCGTTGAGTATATCGCCCGGCTCTATTGTTCGCCGCGCCCTTGGGCATACGCCAAGAGCTTTTATGGTGTCATCGATCTAATTGCTATCTTGCCGAGCTATATTGCCTTCTTATTCCCGGGCTCGAACTACCTGTTGATCGTCAGGCTGATCAGGGTCATGCGTATATTCCGGATATTAAAGCTGGCGCGCTTTCTCAAAGATTCCAATATCCTGCTTAGATCCCTGTTAATGGCGCAGCGCAAGATCCTGGTTTTCTTCAGTACCGTCGCCATCCTTGTCACTGTACTGGGTGCATTGCTCTACGCAATTGAAGGGCCGGAAAACGGCTTTACCAGCATTCCGACCAGTATCTACTGGGCTATCGTCACCATCACCACCGTCGGCTACGGCGACATAGTTCCGCAGACAGATCTCGGCAAAACACTGGCCGCTTTTACCATGCTGCTTGGTTACTCCATCTTGGCAGTGCCCACTGGCATTATTACGGCAGAGCTCAGTCAGGAAATGAAGACCCAGCGAGATTTTATCCGCTGCCTGAACTGCGCCACCAGCGGACATGAGGCGGACGCCAATTACTGTAAAAAATGCGGGACCGAACTGCCTCAGCATCCCTAGTCGCAAGCCAGCTATTCAGATACCTCTTGCACATGTATCAATTTACGGAACTGTTACTCATTTCCTTCTCTATTTTTCCGCTTGTAACCAACCCAGAATACTGGATTCAAACAGGCGGATGAGAGGGAACCTGATCGCCCCTAGCAGCGACCACAGCTGCAAGTCCACAGGAATAAGGAAAGCACCACCTCAATGAACTACAAGCGCGCACTCGAGAACTACGAGCGACTTTTCAGACGCTTTGGTCCCTGCTGTGTCGACACGCAGCTTTCAGACGTAGCCGAAATTGTTTTCTGTTCACCCCGCCATGCACGAAACCTGCTGCACCAGCTCACCGATATGGACTGGATTGACTGGCAGGCAGCTCCCGGTCGGGGCAAGCGGGCCAAGATAACGTGCAAAATAGAACCCACCGATGCCTGTTATCAGCTTGTCGACCAGTTGATGGCACAGGGAAAAACGGAAGCCGCGATCAAGCTTATGGACTTCAATGACCGCAAGCTGTCTACCGAGCTTCAGCATTATCTGGCCTCGTCTCTCGACAGAAGCCAGTCCGCTATTCGGATCCCTTTTCATCGCCAGTTAAAATCGCTTCACCCTCATTTGGCATTCGAGCGCACCGAACGCCATTTGATCTTGCAAATTTTCCAGCGCCTGACGCAATATAAAAATGACAAGGTCATGCCGGATCTTGCCCACCACTGGTGGTCGAATTCAACGGGTGATGAATGGACATTCCATCTGCGCCCTTCCGTCTTCTTTCATAATCAGAGCGAGCTGAGTGCCAAAGACATTAAAGCCAGTCTTTTATGGCTTGCAAGGCGCCCCTTCTGGCAACAGCTTTACGGCCACATCACCGGCATCGATATCATTTCGTCTACCACCGTGACGATCAGGCTGTCGCATCCTGACTGGTGCCTGCCCCGGCTGCTTGCCAGACCGGAAGCCTCGATCATGAGTTCGGCCACGATCAATGCAGCCACGGTGCAAGATGGCCCCGTCGGATCCGGACCTTTCTTCCCCGATGTCGTATCGGCAAGAATGCTAAGGCTAAAGCGCAATCCCAGCTATGTCGGACAGCTTGCTCTCGCCCCAGTGATCGAAATATGGTTTCACAATGAGTGGGAAGATCTGAAAGAATGCCGGGAGCACCTTATTTTCCTAGAGCAGCATCAACCGGTCTACACCGTCAGTCGTTCCGGCGGCGGCATCTTCTATATGCTAACAACAAATAGGGAATGCCGAGACAACCCGGTTATCGCTGACATCGGCGGCCTGCTACTCGGCAATCCGGCTGATAAGCCGATAAAAGGAAATATCCACATTGCGGTCGAAAACAATAATGACGGTCGCAAGCAGGCCGAAGAAATCAAGGCGGCACAGGATAGCAACTCTGAACTGACCTTTTCTTCTCGCTGCATCAACGATAGCAACAGCAGCGAAGATGTGCTGCTTGGCGCAATAAGGACTGAAGGCTGTAAAATCACCAGCCTGCGCTACTTTTTCCAGTGCGATATGAACTGGCAGGCGATTTTGACAGAGGCCGAGTACCAGCTCTTTCGAAGTCAGCTGCTTGAAACCCAGCTTCAGCCTATCGAAAAGAAAGCGCTAGATATGCTCGTTGGCCTGCTCGACTGGCTGGAAGAGATCAAGGTTATCCGTCGTCTGAACGCCAAGGGCTTCTCGATCACCGCTCCGATCAAACTCCAGGGGCTCGAGGTCAATCACGTTGGTTGGTGCGACTTCTCAACCTTATGGATTAATGACACTCCCGAGCATACAGCTTTGGTGCAAACGGTGTAGTTACTCCAAAACAATAAAAGGCGATCACTTAGATCGCCTTCTCTTAAATCACCTTTCCGCTGCTGGACTAAAGAGCCAGTTTGGCCCTATATCCGCAGTCACATCCCTTATTTACTGTCCTTGGACGACAAGTAGCCCACGGCCTTGTCCGGGAAGTCGGTAAAGACACCGTCTACATTTGCCGTATTGTAGAAGATATCCAGCATGTCGTTAAAGTCATTGGCATAAGCTGGAATGCGGCCGGTATCGGCACGGAAGGTGTAAGGGTGAACCTGCATACCTTGCTCATGAGCGGCTTTCACCAAACCGGTTAGCTTGATGTTACCTTTGGTTGACTGATCGGACACCACCATTGGCTTCCAAGGACCTACACCATCGGCGTACTTGGCCACTTTTTCCATTCCGCCCTTGGCAAACATCCAGTCATAGCTATAAGGCTGGGCCTGTCCTTTGCCGTCATAAACCATTGTTTCGTTCCAGTCGGTGTAGGCCAGTAGCTGCACCAGCTTAACATCCATGCCCATGGCCGGCATCAGCTCGTCATGAATGCGCTTTAGCTCGTTAAAATCAAACGTCTGAAGGAAGACATTGCTGTCTTTGCTGGTGTAGCCATAGTCTTTAAGCACCTTCAGCACCGCTTTACTGATGTCTTTGCCTTCGTGGCGGTGGAACCATGGCGCTTTAATTTCAGGGTAGATACCGATGTCATAGCCCAGCGACTTGTTCAACCCCTGGATCATCTCGATTTCTTCTTCGAAAGTCGGTACTTTGAAGTCCGACTGCCACATCGGATAACGCTCAGGGAAACCCTGAACCTGCTTGCCGTCTTTAATATTAAAACCTTCGGTTACGCTCAGCTGTTTAATTTCAGGCAAGGTAAAATCAATCGCATAATAGCGACCGTCATCACGGGCACGATCAGGGAAGAGCTGAGCCACATTGGTAACACGATCCAGATAGTGGTCATGCAGTACCACCAACCGGTCATCTTTGGTCATGACTACATCCTGCTCGATATAGTCAGGCTTCATTGCATATGCCATCGCTTTGGCCGGTAAAGTATGCTCTGGCAGGTATCCGGAAGCGCCACGGTGGGCGACAACTATCTTGTCTGAGTCAGGGGCTGATTGAGCGAAAGCAGGAGCAGCAAGCAAAGTGCTGGCAATAGCTGCGGCAAGACATATTTTTTTCATTATTATCAATCCTTAACGTTCGGTGCTCTTATCTGGGGAAGCAAAGCCAATACCGGCTTATACAACGGCAATCATAATAAGCACTATTGGATGACAATTTCTGAACTTTTACTCTAAACGTGATCAGATACATTCGAATAACCACATAATAGTTTCGAATAGTGATATTGGGTCCATTTCCATACTCGTTCGAAATGTGTTACCTCGTCCGTCAATCTGTACTGGTATACCTGCACTTTCCTCTCAAGCTCAAGCGTCATCGTCAGATATAAAAAAACCGGAGCAAAAAAGCTCCGGTTTTCAATCTATTGGGCAGTTGTTACATGCAACTACTTACGGCGCCATGTCGTGCCCTGAGGACCATCTTCAAGGATGATATCCATTGCCAAGAGCTTGTCACGGGCCTCATCGGCTGCCGCCCAGTCTTTAGCTGCACGCGCATCAAGGCGCTGTTGGATAAGCGCTTCGATTTCAGCAACGTCATCACTTTCACCGGCACCACCCTGTAGGAAGGCTTCAGGCTCCTGCGCCAACAGGCCAAGAACATCAGCCAGCTCACGCATACGTGCGCCCAGCGCCGATGCCGCAGCGAGATCATCTGATTTCAGGCGATTAATTTCACGTGCCATATCAAACAGTGCAGAATACGCTTCCGGCGTATTGAAATCGTCATCCATCGCTTCTTTGAAGCGAGTCACGAACTCGTCGCCACCAGCTGCTGGTGCGTCGGCATCCAGACCGCGTAGCGAGGTATACAGGCGCTCAAGGGCAGAGCGAGCCTGCTTCAGGTTATCTTCGCTATAGTTCAGCTGGCTGCGGTAGTGACCGGACATCAGGAAGTAACGTACAGTTTCGGCATCGAAATAACCCAGTACGTCACGGATGGTAAAGAAGTTACCCAGAGACTTGGACATCTTCTCGCGATCAACCATTACCATGCCACTGTGCATCCAGGTATTCACATACTGTGAGCCTGTTGCACAGCATGACTGAGCAATCTCATTTTCATGGTGCGGGAACTGCAGATCAGAACCGCCACCGTGGATATCAAAGTGATCACCCAGGATCGCCGAGTTCATTGCCGAACATTCAATATGCCAGCCCGGACGACCTGCGCCCCATGGCGATTCCCACGTCGGCTCACCCGGCTTGGACATTTTCCACAACACAAAATCCAGCGGGCTACGCTTGGCCGTTTCGATATCAACGCGGGCACCGGCCTGCAGCTGCTCAAGATCCTGCTTGGACAGCTTGCCGTATTCGTCAAACTTGCTGACTTCAAACATCACATCGCCATTGTCAGCGACGTAGGCAAAACCACGTTCGATCAGGCGCTCACACATGGCAATAATTTCAGCGATGTAGTCCGTAGCACGAGGTTCAATATCCGGGCGCTTCATGCCCAGCGCATCGAAGTCGGCGTGCATTTCACCGATCAGGCGCTCGGTCAGCGAATCACAGCTTTCGCCATTTTCTGCCGCACGCTTAATGATCTTGTCGTCGATATCGGTGATATTACGTACAAAGGTCAGATCATAACCGGAATAGCGCAGGTAGCGCGAAACCACGTCGAACGACACGAAAGTACGGCCATGACCGATGTGACACAAATCGTAAATGGTAACCCCACAGACGTACATGCCTACTTTACCAGGCTGGATGGGTGTAAATTCCTCTTTCTGTCTAGTGAGCGAGTTATAGATCTTTAACATGTCTCGTAGTTACTCATTTTATGGGGTTACTTTAAGAGGAGTAATTACACCTCTAATAACTAATGAAGGCAAGGAAAAATACGCTCAGGACGCGGTTTATACCGGCCTGGGAGAGAAAACAACCACTGTGCCGGAAAGTCCGCAATCGCAGGGTAATTGATTTCCCGCTTTCATCACGGTTCACCTATAGTTATACCAATATGGTTACTTATTGGTTTGGCATGAAATTCGGTGAAATAATCATCTTATTTCACCATAGACTGAGAATGATGAGAGATCATGTTGACGCCTTTCCTTAGTAATATAAAATCCGGTATTTAAAGCAATAAACATCCATTAAAGGACAAGCTCATGGTAACGCTTCACACTACTTTTGGTGACATCAAGATTCAGCTAAACACAGAAAAAGCGCCTGAAACGTGTGCAAACTTCCTGCAATACTGCCGTGACGGTTTCTACAGCGATACACTATTTCACCGTGTTATCGATGGTTTCATGATCCAGGGCGGCGGCATGGCTTCTGGCATGGTAGAGAAAGAAACTCGCGCGCCAATCAAAAATGAAGCGAACAACGGCCTAAGCAACAAAGTTGGTACGCTGGCAATGGCGCGTACTATGGAGCCGCACTCTGCAAGCTCTCAGTTCTTCATCAACGTAAACGACAACAAGTTCCTGGACTTCAAATCAGAAACACCTGACGGCTGGGGCTACTGTGTATTTGCAGAAGTTGTTGAAGGCATGGACGTTGTCAACAAGATCAAAGCGGTTTCTACCGGTAACTGGGGCTATGTGCACCAGGACGTACCTGTTGAAGAAGTGGTCATCAACAGCGTCACTATCGAAGAGTAATCCATACTCTCAGGGTGGCCTTATGGCCGCCCTCCCTTCCTTATGACAACACTGTTTATTTCTGATCTGCACCTCAGTGCCGAGCGTACCGATATCACCGACTGTTTTCTTACTTTCATGAAAGAAGAAACCACGGGGATCGATGCCCTGTACGTGTTGGGTGATCTCTTCGAAATGTGGATTGGCGATGATGACGACTCTCCCTTCCACCAGCAAATCAAGTCAGCCTTCCGGCAACTGACAGACTCGGGAGTCCCCTGCTACTTCATTCACGGTAACCGTGATTTTCTGGTCGGGAAACGATTTAGCCGGGAAACCGGGGTCCAGCTACTGCCGGAACATAGTGTGATCGACTTGTATGGTACGCCGACGTTGATCCTCCATGGCGATACACTGTGCACCCTGGACGAAGAGTATCAACGCTACCGGAAAAAAGTACATAACCGATTCATTCAATGGTTGTTCTTCCGCTTGCCGTTGTCCTATCGACAGAAAATCGGTAACAAGATGCGCAGTAACAGCAGCATGACGAACCAGGAAAAAGCGCAGGATGTCATGGATGTCACCCCGGATGAGGTGGAAAAAATCATGGCACAGTACCAGGTAACGGCAATGATCCACGGCCATACCCATCGCCCGGCAATTCATCACCTGAATGTCGACAGCCTGCCTGCATCGAGAACGGTACTGGGTGACTGGTATGATCATGGCT
The DNA here is from genome assembly GCF_050336885.1 of Photobacterium kasasachensis. Classification (NCBI taxonomy): domain Bacteria; kingdom Pseudomonadati; phylum Pseudomonadota; class Gammaproteobacteria; order Vibrionales; family Vibrionaceae; genus Photobacterium; species Photobacterium kasasachensis. The sequence goes on along the minus strand of NZ_JAKJSH010000006.1, from coordinate 207,980 downwards.
CGGTACTGGTCTGCACACCTGACGGCTGCCAGTTGGAAACGCGCGACTTTACCCTGTCGTCCTGACCGCTAGCGGTTCAGCCAGGCCGCTCGCCTCTTGCTCATTACTTACTAGCTCATCACTCAAAAGGTACGCCATGCGTACCTTTTTTATTGTGATGACGACTGATTCTAATGGCTAGGACAGCGATTGTGCAGAGCTTAGCTTCGCACGTTCACCCGCCCAGGAGCGGTACATCGAGAACGAGGTGTAGAGTACAACGCCAATTACCAGCCAGGCCAACAGCTGCAGATTTAACGACTTAACCAGGTATGCCGCAATCACCACCCCTATCGGTCCGGTAATTGCTACCACCAAGGCCGCCCGGCTGTTAATACGATTCATCCGGATAAAACTGCCAGCCGAGAAAAACGTCAAGAATGCACAGGAACACATCATGATTGGGAAGGCTGCCAGCGGGTGCATACCCAACAGGTACACCATCGTCATACACGGCGCATACAAGCCAATTCCCACCGTCATCAGCGCCCCGAACAAGAAGTTACCGGCAATGGCAACCCCCAGCTTCCAGCCGCTCAGCCCGAGGGCTAATCCGCCAAGCGGGAACAACTCCAGTTGACCGGCGAGCATCAGGGTGGCAACCACCAGCAACGCCGCACTCATCGCCAACCGTATCAGCTGGCGATCCCAGCCGGATACCAGCCGAGCGCCAACCGTCGCCCCAAGACAGGCAGCCAGGACCAGGCTCACCATGGTGACTTCGTCAACATCAACCGCAGTTAAAAAGATCAGTGACTGAGCAACCGTCGCTACCACAGCCTGACTGTTCAGGGTACCGGGCAGGAGCTTGTCATCAACGAGCTTGAATTGTTTATACCCGGCCGTTTTAATTGCAAAGCTACCCACTCCGAGGGTATCGCAAAAATTGGCAAAGCCGCCAATAAGGCCAATCGGAAAAATCTTAGTTTGCGCTTCCTGCTTACGATTTTTGCGCCACGCATTTAGCAGCATGACAACAAAAATGCCTCCACCTACAAGCAATCCAGCTTGTATGACTGTAAAGACCGTCATATTTTGCACAAAATTTTCTCAAAAGGGACTATATTGTGGATTAACTTAGTGATTAATTCTATGCTACTGGTCACAGACGTGATTTGCTATTGGATGCACTCTGTGAAACCATCATCATTTATAGTATTTTGTCTTTAAGGCAGCCTGATAAAGCGTTTTATCGCCTGCCAAGCAAACTCTGGTGCCGGACGGCTCATTAATTACAATATCAATAGATTACGTCAGATTTCATGCACTCATATCTTGCTCGACAACCTGTTTTAAACAGAGACAAAGCAACCGTTGGTTACGAGTTGCTGTTCCGTGATGGCCCTAATAATTGTTTTCCGGATGTTGGTGACGAACATGCTACCAATCGTTTGTTAGCTGATAATTTCTTTACCTCGGGGGCAATAGAAGCGACGTCGGGGAAAAAAGCCTTCGTCAATTTTCCCTATACCAGCCTCATTCAGCGCACCCCGCTGATGTTCCCTAAGAAAAGCTTTGTCATCGAGATCCTTGAAACCTGCGATCCCAGTGACGAATTACTCGAAGCGGTGATCGAGCTCAACAGCAAAGGCTATACCCTTGCACTTGATGACTTCGTTCCCAGTGCCGAGTGGAAGCGTTTCCTGCCGTATATCCATATCATCAAATTTGATATTCGCACGGTACCTATTGCCAAGGCCCGCTTCTTTATCCGCCACCATAAGGACAAGACGAACAAGATCCTGTTTCTGGCCGAGAAAGTAGAAACGCACGACGAGTTTACCGAAGCCTGCGAGGCGGGTTTTGACCTTTTCCAGGGCTTTTTCTTCAGCAAGCCGGAAATGTTGCAGCGAAAGACTCTCACGCCCTGTGCATTGACCACGCTGCGCCTGTACAAGGAGATTACCCTTTCCGACGTCGACTTTGGCACCATCGAAAGCATCATCGCCACCGATGTCTCGCTGTCATACAAGCTGCTACGCCATGTCAACAACCTGACATACACCCGGGCTAAACCGATCTCCTCGTTCAAACAGGCGCTGGTCTATCTCGGTGAAGAGCGCCTGAGACGATTTGTTACCTTCGTGGCCACTGCCCATGCCACCGAAAAAAAACCGCAGTCACTCTATAGCCTGTCGCTGCAGCGAGCCCATTTTTGTGAGCGCCTAAGTAATCTGGCAGCAACCGACATCATCGGGAATCAGGCCTTCCTGACCGGACTGTTCTCGCTCTTGGACTCCCTGCTCGACCAGCCGATAGAAGAGGTGATCACCCTGCTTCCTCTGGATAAGCAAGTCCAGCAGGCACTGGTGCACCAAACCGGTCCGCTGGGGCATATTCTCAAGTTAATTACAGCGTATGACAAAGCCGAGTGGGAAGCCGTTAGCCTGCTGAGCAAACAACTCCAAATCAATGAATCAGACGTTGCAGAACTGTATCTGGAGTCTTTAAAATGGTCTTCTTATTTTGAACATACAGCGACTGATTAATCCATGTCTACGCCAGACCAGCAATGCCCGTGCGGTAGCAAGAAAACACAGATAACTTGCTGCCAGCCCATCCATCAACAGCCATCACGAGCCCAGCACCCGGAGCAGTTAATGCGTGCCAGGTACAGTGCGCATGTCCTTGGCCTTGTTGACTTTGTCGTTGCCACCTACCACCCAAGCTGCGAGGCAGAGCAATACCGCGAGGCCATTGCCGAATCAGTACATTCTCACTGGCTGGGCCTGGAAGTTATCAGTAGCGAAGTTGCCGAAAACGGTGAAGGGTATGTTGAATTCAAGGCCTATTACCAAGAAGGCGACGATGAATTTTGCCTACAAGAAAAATCACGCTTCCTGCGCGAGCCTGTCGGCGAGGAAAGCCAGTGGTTTTATATCGACGGGGAATACCCGCAACTGGCAGAAGAACAGCCAATTGAAACACCGACACCGGCCATCAGCGATAAAGTCGGTCGTAATGACCCATGCCCGTGCGGTAGCGGCAAAAAATTCAAAAAGTGCTGCGGCTAACCGGTAAGCCTGTCCGAAGCCCGAATTATCGGGCTTTTTTCCCCTTCCAACCCTGCTTTTCCCATTCACTCTATTACCCAACTGACGATTTCCACATTCACTGTTGTCTGATCAGCTTCTACGAATTAGTGTTACGATTCTCAGTAACAGTTTGATCAGGGTCACAATCTGTCTAACAACACAGACACAACGAACAAAAAACACTCAATTTCAACCCCTCATTGTCGATAAATTGACCACAACTCTTTAAAGAAATGAGGCAATGACATGATAAACCCCAACAACAATCTGCCGTTGAACGCTCATAAACAGCTAAAGAAAGTCACCCAGGCATCCCTGATTGATGAACGCAAACAAAAAGTCGAAGCCAAAAGCGAAGACAACAAGCAGGATCCCCCCAGGGAGCAATCCAAAAAGCGCCCGCCCAAAGGTCTGCTTGATATTTATGTTTAACTTTTATGCCTACCATTAGCGGCAAATGTTAAATATTTCACTTTATTAATCATCAGTTCAGGGCCATCCATTCGATAACTCACTGGCCCTGAGCCTTTTTCACCTGTTTTATTTACCTTTTTTTAATAAATCAATATTTCGGTAAAAATACTGTTGCAAAATCAAATTAGCTTGGTTAGTGTGAATAGCAAGCAACGAGTTAATAACGATTTAAACAGAGTACATAATTATGCGTATCCCAATGGTAAACCTACATCACCATCATCATCCTGACTAGTCTTTCGGGAGGATACGCCTCACTCTGGAAGACGGACAAAAACTCTTCCAGCGGTCATTAGAAATAACAGAATTCAGACCCTCGGAAGAACTCACTTCCGAGGGTTTTTTCGTTTTCAGGCTTTAAGAATAATCGATACAGGGAACACAACGATGCAGACTCAACGACTACGAATCGCAATTCAAAAGAAAGGACGCCTGAGCAAAGAGTGCCAGGATCTGTTCAAACGCTGCGGCATTAAATTCAACCTGATGGGTGAGCGCCTGGTCGTACACGCCGAAAACATGCCTATCGACCTGTTGCTGGTACGCGATGATGATATCCCGGGCCTGATCATGGATGGCGTGGTCGATTTGGGTGTCATCGGTGAAAACGAGCTTGAGGAAGTCGGTCTTGAACGTGCCGCCCTTAACGAGCCATGCGATTACACCAAACTGCGCCGCCTTGATTTTGGTGGTTGCCGCCTGTCTATTGCCATCGACAAAGACGAGCAATATACCGGCCCGCAAGACTTGCATGGCAAGCGTATTGCCACCACCTACCCGCAGCTGGTCAAGCGCTATATGGATGAGCAGGGTGTCGAGTTCAGCCCGTGTATGCTAAACGGTTCAGTCGAAGTCGCACCTCGAGCAGGCCTGGCAGATGCTATCTGTGATCTGGTATCAACCGGCGCGACCCTCGAGGCCAACGGCCTGAAGGAAGTCGAAGTTATTCTGCGCTCCAAGGCGGTTCTGATCCAGCGTACGGGTGAATTCAGCGAAGACAAGCAGGCGCTCATCGAGCGTATTCTTACCCGTATGCAGGGCGTTATCCAGGCCAAAGAGTCGAAGTACATCATGCTACACGCCCCGACGGATCGTCTGGACCAAATCACGGCACTGCTGCCAGGCGCCGAAGACCCGACCGTGCTGCCGCTTGCTGCTGATAAGAGCCGTGTTGCCATCCATCTTGTCAGCTCAGAGAACCTGTTCTGGGAAACCATGGAACAGCTTAAAGAGCTTGGCGCAAGCTCAATCCTTGTCCTGCCAATTGAAAAGATGATGGAGTAAGCCATGAAGACGGTTGTGTGGCAATCTTTAAGCGATAACCAGCAGGAATCCCTGCTCCAGCGTCCGGCGATCACCGAAGGGGCCAATATCACGGCGATCGTCTCTGAGGTGATTGCAGATGTCCGTCAACGCGGTGACGATGCCCTGTTGGAGCTGACAGAGAAGTTCGACAAGATTCGTCCGGAATCAATCAAAGTCAGCAACCTGGAAGTGGAAGCCGCGGCAGATCGCCTTGGTGACGAAATGAAACAGGCCCTCAAGCAGGCCTATGACAACATCGCAACTTTCCACAAAGCGCAACAGCAACAAACTTTGCGGGTAGAGACCCAGCCAGGCGTTGTGTGCGAGCAGGTAACGCGCCCTATTAACACTGTCGGTCTGTATATTCCCGGCGGCAGTGCGCCGCTACCGTCCACAGTCCTGATGCTCGGTGTGCCAGCGCAAATTGCCGGTTGCCGCCAGGCAGTTCTGTGCTCGCCACCGCCTATCGCCGATGAAATTCTGTACGTGGCCAAGCTGTGCGGAATTAGCGAAATATACAATGTCGGCGGAGCCCAGGCTGTCGCTGCGATGGCCTACGGCACAGAGTCGGTTATCAAAGTGGATAAAATCTTCGGTCCGGGTAATGCCTTTGTTACCGAGGCCAAGCGTCAGGTCAGCAACGACTTCCGCGGCTCGGCAATCGATATGCCTGCCGGCCCTTCTGAGGTGCTGGTGATTGCCGACGAAACGGCAGACCCGGATTTCATTGCCGCTGATTTGCTCAGCCAGGCCGAACACGGTCCTGATTCCCAGGTTGTACTGGTTACTCCGGAGCCAAGTATCGCCGATCGCGTTGCCGATGCTATCCAGAAGCAGCTGGCCGAACTGCCACGGGCCGAGATTGCCCGCCAGGCACTCGGATCAAGTCTGCTGATTGTGGCCGACAGCCTGACCCAGTGTATTGCTATCTCGAACCACTACGGTCCCGAGCACCTGATTGTCCAGACTCGGAACCCGCGTGAGCTGGTGCCACTGTTAGACAATGCGGGCTCCATCTTCCTCGGCGACTGGTCACCGGAATCTGTCGGAGACTATGCCTCGGGAACCAACCACGTATTGCCGACATACGGCTATACTCGAACCTATTCCAGCCTGGGACTGGCCGACTTCACCAAGCGCATGACCGTACAAGAGCTCAGTGCCGACGGCCTGCAGCAGCTGGCACCGACAGTGGTGACAATCGCCGAAGCGGAAGGCCTCGATGCCCACAAACGTGCCGTCACGATCAGGGTCGAGAAACTACAGGCGCAGCAAGCCGCCCAGACAGCAGCAAAGGAAGCATAGGTATGACAGTTTCAAAGCTAGCGAGAAAAACAGTCCGGGAGCTGACACCCTATCAGTCAGCCCGCCGCCTCGGTGGCAGCGGTGATATCTGGCTCAATGCCAACGAGTCTCCCTTCGCCAATGAATACAACATCAAGTGTGATCGCCTCAATCGCTACAGTACCTGCCAGCCAGAAGAGCTGATCCAGGCCTATGCCGACTACGCGGGAATAAAGAAAGAGCAGGTGCTCACTTCCCGTGGGGCAGACGAAGGCATCGAGTTGCTGATCCGTGCCTTCTGCGAACCGAATCAGGATAGCATTCTATACTGCCCGCCGACCTATGGTATGTATGCGATCAGTGCCGAGACATTTGATGTCAGCGCCAAAACGGTCCCGCTGACCGCTGACTGGCAGCTGGATCTCGCCTCCATCCGCGACAACCTCGACGGTGTAAAACTGATTTTTGTCTGCAGCCCGAACAACCCGACCGGCAACTTGCTTGACCGTCAGGATATTGAAGCGCTGCTTGATATGGCGGCAGATAATGCGCTGGTTGTGGTCGACGAAGCCTACATTGATTTCTGCCCGGAAGCCTCCACGGTCGATTTACTGGATCGCTACCCGAACCTGGTCATCCTGCGTACCCTGTCAAAAGCCTTTGCACTGGCTGGTCTACGATGCGGATTTACACTGGCCAATCCGGAAATTATCGAGCTACTGCTCAAAGTCATTGCCCCCTACCCGGTCCCGGTTCCTGTCACTGACATTGCCGTACAGGCCCTCTCACCTGCCGGGCTGGCAAAGACCAAGTTCCAGGTGCTCGATCTCAACGCCAACCGCGCCTATCTACAGGCCGGATTGGGCATGCTCGAAGGTGTCACTGTCTTCGACGGTTATGGCAACTACCTGCTGGTGAAATTCCCGGATGCAGACGCCCTGTTCGCAGCCTTGTGGGACCACGGCATTATTTTGCGTCGCTCCCCGATTGAAAACTGTATTCGCATCAGTATCGGCAACCGCGATGAATGTGAAAAGACGCTGGCATTTATCCGCGAGCAGCTGACCCAGAATTAAGCATTAAAGGAAGAACATTGTGAGCAAGGAAAAGATTCTATTTATTGATCGCGACGGCACCCTGATTGTCGAGCCACCCGAAGATTTTCAGGTTGACCGCCTGGATAAGCTCAAGCTTGAGCCCTTCGTGATCCCGGCACTGCTTCAGCTTCAGGATGCAGGTTATAAACTTGTCATGGTAACCAACCAGGACGGCCTGGGCACAGACAGCTACCCGCAGCAAGACTTCGATGCGCCACACAACATGATGATGGAAATCTTCGAGTCACAGGGCGTCAAGTTCGATGATGTCCTGATCTGCCCGCACTTCGACGAAGACAACTGCAGCTGCCGCAAGCCTAAATTGGGGCTTGTTAAGGGGTACCTGCAGCAAGGTCGAGTGGACTTCGCCACCTCGGCAGTTATCGGCGATCGCCAGACCGATCTGCAACTTGCCGAGAATATGGCCATTCGCGGGATCCAGTACAACCCCGAGACGATGAGTTGGCAACAGATCGTTAAGGATCTGACTACCAATCCAAGGATCGCCGAGGTGGTACGTACCACCAAGGAAACCGATATCCGGGTCAAAGTTAACCTTGATGAGACTGGCGGCAACAAGATCGAAACCGGCCTTGGCTTCTTCGATCACATGCTGGATCAAATTGCCACCCACGGCGGTTTCCGCATGGAGCTGACCGTCAAGGGAGACTTGCACATTGATGACCACCACAGTGTCGAAGATACCGCACTGGCGCTCGGACAAGCATTGAAAGATGCCTTGGGAGACAAACGCGGAATTGGCCGTTTTGGCTTCAGCCTGCCAATGGATGAATGCCTGGCACAATGTGCGCTGGATCTGTCCGGCCGCCCGTTCCTAAAATTCGATGCCGATTTCGGTCGCGAGCAAGTGGGTGATCTATCGACAGAGATGGTGTCGCACTTCTTCCGTTCACTCACCGATACCCTGGCCTGTACCCTGCACCTGTCTTCGACGGGTGAGAACGATCACCACATCGTTGAGAGCCTGTTCAAGGCGTTTGGCCGTACATTACGCCAGGCTATCCGGGTAGAAGGGACCGAACTACCGAGCAGTAAAGGAGTACTGTAATGGCCAGCGAGAACCAGAAAGTCGTCATTATTGATACAGGCTGCGCCAATGTCTCATCGGTCCGGTTTGCCATCGAGCGCCTTGGCTACACCGTCACCGTCAGCAAGGAGCCAAGCATTGTACTGGCCGCCGACAAGCTGTTCTTACCGGGCGTCGGCACCGCCAGCGAGGCAATGAACAACCTCGAACAACGTGACTTAGTCGAGCTTGTCAAACAGGTCGACAAGCCCTTGCTGGGCATTTGTCTCGGCATGCAGCTACTGGGCGCCTTCTCTGAGGAGCAGGGCCAGAGCGGCACCGAGCTCGTCCCGTGTCTTGCACTGTGTGATGCCCCGATTAAAAAGCTGGAAACCGGCTCGCTGCCGCTGCCGCACATGGGCTGGAATACTGTTTCTCCTGCGGAAGGACACCCGCTGTTTAAGGACATTCCAGCCGGTAGCTATTTCTATTTTGTTCACAGCTATGCGATGCCGGTTTCAGCCGAAGAAGTAGAACAAAGCGGCTATACTATCGCCCGCTGTGAATATGGGCAGCCTTTTACGGCAGCAGTGCAGAGCGGGAACTACTACGGGGTACAGTTTCACCCCGAGCGCTCCAGCAAAGCCGGTGCCCAGCTCATTAAAAACTTTTTAGAGATGTGACTTGTTAACTCAGCGAGCTAAAACACATCAAAAGGACTTAGGATGATTATTCCCGCACTTGATTTAATTAACGGCCAGGTTGTTCGCCTTTTTCAGGGCGACTACGGCCAAGTCACAGAATACAAAGTCGACCCTGCCGAACAATTCAAGCTTTATAACCAGGCCGGGGCCGACTGGCTGCACCTGGTTGATCTAACCGGGGCCAAAGACACCTCGGCGCGTCAGCTGGAACTGATCAGCCAGTTGCTCGCCAGTACCCCTGCCAACATTCAGATTGGCGGCGGAGTAAGAACCGAAAAGGACGTCGCTGATCTGCTGGCAGCCGGTGCCCAGCGAGTGGTTATTGGTTCGACAGCGGTAAAACAGCCGGAGCTGGTCAAAGGCTGGATGGAAAAATATGGCCCGGAACATATTGTTCTGGCGCTCGACGTCAACATCGACGAAGACGGCAACCGCCATGTTGCCATTTCGGGCTGGCAGGAAGACTCAGGGGTCAGTATCGAAGCCCTGCTGGATGACTTCCTCACCGTCGGCCTCAAGCATGTACTGTGTACCGATATCTCCCGTGACGGCACACTGGCCGGGTCAAATGTCGAACTCTATGTCGATCTTTGTGCCCAGTATCCGCAGGTGCAGTTCCAGTCTTCGGGCGGCATCGGCGGCCTGAAAGATATCGAAGCCCTCAAGGGAAGTGGTGTGGCGGGCGTGATTGTCGGTCGTGCACTACTCGACGGAAAGTTCAGCGCTGAAGAAGCTTTTCAGTGCTGGAACAGCTAACAGACAAGGAGTAACAGTATGCTAGCAAGACGAATCATTCCTTGTTTAGACGTCCGTGACGGACAGGTGGTAAAGGGCGTTCAGTTCCGGAATCACGAAATCATCGGTGACATTGTACCGCTTGCCAAGCGCTACGCCGAAGAAGGGGCTGACGAGCTGGTGTTCTATGATATCACCGCCTCAAGCGACGGCCGGGTGGTCGACAAAAGCTGGGTAGCCCGGGTAGCCGAGGTTATCGACATCCCGTTTTGTGTCGCCGGCGGTATTAAGTCAGCAGAAGATGCCAGCCGCATCCTGCAATTTGGCGCCGATAAAGTCTCTATCAACTCACCGGCTCTGGCCAACCCGGCGCTAATCACCGAACTGGCCGATAAGTTTGGCGTGCAGTGCATCGTTGTCGGCATTGACTCCTACTTCGATGCCGATACCGGCAAATATCAGGTGTACCAGTTTACCGGTGACGAGGCGCGTACCAAGGCGACCCAGTGGGAAACGCGCGACTGGGTACAGGAGGTGCAGCGACGCGGTGCCGGCGAGATTGTCCTGAACATGATGAACCAGGACGGCGTTCGCAACGGCTATGATCTGACTCAGCTTAATATGGTGCGTGAAGTGTGCCATGTCCCGCTTATCGCATCCGGCGGTGCCGGTGAAATGGTTCACTTTGCCGATGCCTTCAACCAAGCCAATGTAGACGGTGCCCTAGCCGCTTCTGTCTTCCACAAACAAGTCATCAATATCGGTGAACTTAAGCAGTATTTGAAACAACAGGACGTGGAGATCCGACTATGAGTCTAACAACAAGCATTAACTGGGAAAAAGTAGACGGACTGGTCCCCGCCATTGTTCAGGACAATACCAGCGGCCAGGTGCTGATGCTGGGCTATATGAATGACGAGGCTCTGAATAAAACCCTGGAAACCAAGCAGGTTACCTTCTGGTCACGTACCAAGAGCCGCTTGTGGACCAAGGGAGAAACCTCAGGCAACGTGCTGGAGCTAAAAAGCATCAAGCTAGACTGTGATCAGGATACCCTGCTGGTTAAGGTAAATCCTGTCGGCCCGACCTGCCACCTGGGTACCACCACCTGTTTTGACAGCGATAACGCCATCGAAGGACAGGACGAGCAACCTGCCCTGGTGTTCCTTCATCAACTTGAACAAGTTCTGGCTGCTCGTAAAGATGCCGATCCTGACTCCTCCTACACCGCCAGCCTCTACGCCCGCGGTACCAAGCGTATTTCGCAAAAAGTGGGCGAAGAAGGCGTTGAAGTCGCGCTTGCGGCAACGTCGGGTGACAAGAAGGAGCTAGTCTGCGAGTCGGCGGATCTGATCTATCACCTGATCGTCTTGCTTCAGGACCAAGGACTCTCTTTGTCTGATGTCACGGCCAAGCTGCAAGAGCGTCATAAATAAGCCGGATTTAGATAACCAAAGCCCTTCCGAACGGGTTCCGTTAGCGGCGCAGAAATAACAAAGCCTGAGTCCATGACTCAGGCTTTTTCAAATCGACTGTTTGTTTCAACAGGAATTAGCGGCCAAGCGCTTCTTTATAATGCTTGCGGCAAACAGACACATATCGGTCATTACCACCAATTTCGACCTGATCACCATCGGCTATCGCACGGCCGGTTTCATCCTGTCGGATCACCATATTGGCTTTTCGGCCACAGTGGCAAATAGTTTTCAGCTCGACCAGCTTATCGGCCCATGACAGCAAGTATTTGCTTCCCTCGAACAATTCACCACGGAAATCACTGCGCAGGCCGTAACACAAGACAGGAATATGCATTTTATCCACTACCTCGGTCAACTGATATACCTGCTCTTTGGTGAGGAACTGGCACTCATCAATTAATACACAGTCGATTTTATTCGTTGCATGAATATCCTGAAGCTTACAGTACAAATCATCCTTCGAATTAAACAGTTCAGCATCTTCCTGTAGCCCGATACGCGAACTCACCCTGCCTTTGCCGTAGCGGTCATCGATAGCAGCGGTAAAGATCACCGGAGTCATTCCACGCTCACGATAGTTAAAAGATGACTGTAATAACGTCGTTGACTTACCCGCATTCATTGCCGAGTAATAGAAATACATCTGGGCCATAAGGCTCCCCGTCCAAGCGCAAAAAAACTGCCGAAATGCTACAGAAAACGGCACCGAATTAAAAGCGTCAGCATCAATGAAAAGGTAACAAATACTAAGCGGAAGATAAGAAAAAAGCCTGCAATCACATTGCAGGCTTTTCATCAAAACAGAAGCTGGAAGTTATTAGCTTTTCATATTAGCGGCCAGCGCTGAAGGGCGACGAGACAGCCACATCAGCAGCAGACAAACCAGGATAAAGGTAATTGTTGCTGCCATGAATGCCACAGCCATCGAGCTGGTCAAACCCAGCACTAGGAAGCCGACTGTCGATACCACCGCCACGGCTACAGCATATGGTAGCTGCGTTGCAACGTGGTCAATATGGTGACAGCGTGCACCGGTTGAAGACAGAATTGTCGTATCCGAGATTGGCGAACAGTGGTCACCAAACACCGAACCGGCCAGTACTGCGCCCAGCATCGGCAACATCAGAGCAATCTCAGTCGCTCCCGCCAAGTCACCGGCGATAGGCAGCATAATACCGAATGTCCCCCAAGAGGTACCGGTCGAGAACGCCATCAGACCTGCCAGCAGGAACAGGATTGCCGGAAGTAGCATCGGGTTGATATTGCCCTGCACCAAGGTCGAGAGGTATTTACCCGTTGCCATATCGCTGATCACGCTACCGATACTCCAGGCAAACAACAAGATCAGGATGGCACCAAACATTGACTTCGCACCAATCCACATCGTACTGGTAACATCAGCCATTGGCAGACGCTGGCGCAATACTGGTACTAGCGCAGCCAGCAGACCAACAGTACCGCCGTATACCAGCGACATACCAACATCGGTATTTTCAAACGCGCCCAGAATATTAAAGGCAAGACCGTCGGCAGCCAGCGCCTGGTAACCGGTGAAGATCATAAAGAAGAAGGTCGCGAAGATCAGGGCAACAATTGGCATGATCAAATCGGATACACGGCCCTTATCGCTTTCTTCAATTTCCAGCTCGTCATTCAGATCCTTTGCCTGGCTGTCATCATCGCCGTCGTCAAAGCCATGACCATGGCTCGCCTGAAGTTCATGCTTCTTCATTGCACCGATATCCAGCTGGAACCAGGCCACAACAAATACCATTAATAGTGCAAAGACCGCATAGAAGTTCATTGGAGCAAGCTGAATAAATGCACTTAATGCTGAATATTCAGTGATGCCATGTGAAACCAGAATACCGCCAATCAGGGTAATAATATAAGCACCCCAGCTGGATGCCGGCATCAGCACACACATCGGAGCAGCCGTTGAGTCGAGAATATAGGCCAGTTTTGCACGGGACACATAAAAGCGGTCAGTTACCGGACGGGAAATCGAGCCCACTGCCAAGCTATTAAAATAGTCATCGACAAAAATGAATACACCCAGAAAAGCAGCCAGCAGCTTAGCGCCACGTTTGCTTTTAATTTTGGTCTGCGCCCACTCGGCAAACGCACGGGTACCGCCCGAGAGCGTCAATAATGCCGTCGTCATCCCCAGTAAAATAAGGAAGGCGACGATACTCATATTCCAGCTATTAATTGCTCCGTCATCAATGAAAAGTCCCTTCACTGTGGTACCGACATATCCTGCCGTTGCACCAAAGGAGAAGTCAGTCAATAACAATGAGCCGAGAAGGACACCAACGCCTAATGAAATCAAAACGCGGCGAGTTAAAATCGCTAGACCTAACGCCACCAATGGCGGTAGAAGCGAAATAGAAGAATGGGAAAAATCTACAATGTTCATGATCTCAATAACAACCGATTTTGGTTGGAGATCTACTGCTGAACACGACAATGTCGCGAGAAAAGAGCATAAGAAGAGGATGTTACCTTTTCCGACCCCACAGTAGCGCTCCATAGTTAATGTAATTATATACTATGGCAGTGTTGCCCCTATTCGGTGACAACCCCAGCAAGAAGGAGTGATAATCCTTACTTACTTCGGCATTGGCTCCTTTTGCAGATCATCATTGGAATCACCCTCCAACCTGCTACTTATAGACAATGCGCCTCTACCCTTAGTCAAGGAATGGCTAATTCTACGGGATAGCGATTCATTTGCAACAACTTCAAGTGAAAAAATTAACACGAATAGTGAATAATCTTGCTCGCATGCCGAAAAAACAACCAACTATCGAGCCTCTATATTGCCCCAATATGAAATAGCACGCACTTAATTATTCTGATCAATACCACTATTCTCTTGATTAATTGCACTAACAGCATGGGTTAGATGTTATTACAAATGAGATTATTTGAACCCAATTAGAAAAATTTCAAATAGAGAGTGGATATTTTATTTGGCATCAGGGTATTAAAAGTATTATTATTGCAATTATTGATTTGAGACTGCTATTATTATTTAAAATAGTTTTAGGCCAACAGGAAATTAAAAATGTCTGATGCAATGAAAGCGCTGTTAAACCTACGTAGCCTTCGCGCTCTTTCTCGTGAATATACTCTAGAACAACTTCAAGAAGCTCTAGAGAAACTACAAACTGTCGTTACTGAACGTGAAGAAGCTGAAGCTGAAGAACGTGCAAAAGAAAATGAACGTAACGAGAAACTGGCTCAGTACCGTGAAATGCTTCTAGCTGACGGCATCGACCCGGAAGAATTACTGGCAACACTAAGCAAAGCTCCTAAAGCAAAACGTGCTGCTCGTCCTGCTAAATATAAATTCCTTGATGAAAACGGCGAAGAAAAAACTTGGACAGGTCAAGGCCGTACACCAAGTGCACTGAAGAAAGCACTTGATGAAGGCAAATCTCTAGAAGAGTTCGAAATCAAATAAACGCTGAATATAAGCTGAACAAAAGCCTGGAATAATTCCAGGCTTTTTTGTATCTGGCCTTCGCAGACATGCCTGTCATGCCTCCCTATAAAGGGCTAGCTGCTGGGCGGAAATCAAATACCATTCATTGAATTAATAACTCTGACGATAGAACTCAGCGTGTTTTATCAAAGATAAAAAAGCCAGACATTATGTCTGGCTTTCTTTTCAACCTTATCGTATTTGATCAGCCAAGTGGCTAACAGCGAGCGCAAAATAATGTGATCGATTCCACTTTAGCAACGTCTGGTAATTTCCGTATACCAAGTATGCCCTGCCATGATTATCATCGGGTTGAATAAGCCAAGCTTTAATATCAGCCTTGGGTAGAGACTGCCCGTTTAATCTTCTGACACCTAGCTGTTGCCATTCTGCCAGAGGACGACCTTTATCCTTTTCAATACCCAGAAGTGACTCATCTATACCATTCGGTATTTTCACCTGCCGTCCCCAGGTATATTTATCATCCCAGCCTGACTTGCTCAGATAATTGGCTGCCGAGGCAAATACATCTGCCTCCGTGTTCCAAATATCAATGCGACCATCATTATTTCCATCGACCGCATAGGCTAAAAATGACGTCGGCATAAACTGAGGCTGCCCCATCGCTCCCGCCCAGGAACCTTTCATCTTCGCTGGGGTGATATGTCCGGCATCCAAAATTTCTAGCGCCGCCATCACCTGGCCACGGAAAAAAGCTTCTCGGCGCCCTTCATAAGCTAATGTAGAGAGCGCTTCAATCACATTGTAATTTCCCATCAGACGACCGAAGTTACTTTCTACGCCCCACAGGGCGACAATAAACCTTGGCTGTACGCCCAGCTGCCGACCAATTTTATCCAATGCCGTTTTGTGCTTCCGATATAACTGGTTTGCTTGCTTAACTTTCCATTCCGGAACTGCCCGGGGGATATATTCATCTAAGGTCAGCTTTTTTTCAGGCTGGTTTTTATCAGCCTTAACGGCACGCTCAGTAAATGTAATACCGTCAAAAGCAGAGTTGATTATCGACTCTGAAATTCCATTTTCCCGGGCTTCAGCTTTCAGCCCGAGTACATATTCGTCAAACCCTGCATCGGCCGCAAAGGCCGATGACGAGATCCCTAAACCTAAGGCCACCAGGGCCGACATCAATCTCTTACGCATAGTTACCCTTTTGCATCTTTTCCGACTTTGTCGGCCTTATATTTCTCAAGCAAATTCGTAACTGGCGGTGGAACCTGAAGGTAATAACCAACTGTCGCCAGAGCTTCTTTTACCTTCTCCACATCAGCCAGTGCTAATTTACGTCCATTATCAAGCTTAAGTACCATCACAAACTGCGGAGTACCAAAGGTTGCCATAAGACTCTCAGGAACATCTGAGAAGTCATCTTTAGTATTGATATATAGATATGTGTTTTCTTTCTTAGGGCTTTTGTAGATTGCACAAAACATTAAAAATAGCCTGTTCGTTAAAGCTTTCATCTCATTCAGACCGCGATTTTGCGAAATCATTCCCTCGAATAGCCAGTCTAAGACGGCACAGATGGGACGCTTGTCTGAATTTCCAACGCTAAAGCAAGGATAGCTTGCTGATATACCCTTGGGAATATAACATGCAAGTATCTATGTGATAACGAGCCTTAACGGCTAATTAAGCGACAGTCATTAAATGAGTATGACAAAACCAGCAGAACTGAAAGGGAGCTCTTTCACGCTCTCGGCCCTGCATCTTGTTGATGGGGACATCGAAAAGGCGACGGACTTTTTAAAAGAAAAAGTCAGTCAGGCGCCCAATTTCTTCGCCGCTGCACCCGTCGTCATCGACATTAGCCAAGCCGGCAACAACATCGACTTCAGTACATTAAAATCGGAAGTGCAAAAGGCAGGAATGATCCCTGTAGGGATAAGTGGCTGTAAAGATACTCAATTGCAAAGTCAGGCAAAGCGCGCCGGGTTTGCTATCATGAATGCTGCACGACAAACTAAAGCGGCCGAAACGGCCATGGAGCCAACCAGGATTATTCGCACGCCAGTACGCTCAGGCCAACAAATCTATGCCAAAAACTGTGATCTGGTAGTTATGAACCATGTCAGTGCCGGTGCGGAAATTATTGCCGATGGTTGTATCCATATCTACGGTACTATGCGCGGCCGAGCAATTGCCGGGGCCAGCGGCCAGCAACAGGCGCGTATTTTTTGTCAAAATTTGCAATCTGAACTGATTTCCATTGCCGGAAACTACTGGCTAAGTGATAAAATTGAAGCTGAGTTCTGGGGTAAAGGTGTCGTTATCTCACTTGCTGAAAATAATTTAAACATAGAGCATTTGGCTTTATAACGTTTGATAAGGAATTTATAGATGGCACGTATTATCGTTGTTACCTCGGGGAAAGGTGGCGTTGGTAAAACAACCTCCAGTGCAGCTATCGCATCGGGCCTTGCCTTAAGCGGCAAAAAAACTGCAGTCATTGATTTCGATATCGGCCTGCGTAACCTTGACCTGATCATGGGTTGCGAGCGTCGTGTCGTATATGACTTTGTCAATGTGATCAACGGTGAAGCCAACCTCAACCAGGCACTGATCAAAGACAAGCGCGTCGAGAACCTCTTCGTGCTGCCGGCCTCTCAGACACGTGACAAGGACGCCCTCAGCCGTGAAGGTGTCGAGCGTGTACTCAATGATCTGGATGAGATGGGCTTCGACTTTATTATCTGTGACTCACCGGCTGGTATTGAAACCGGTGCGCTGATGGCACTGTATTTCGCCGATGAAGCAATTGTAACGACTAACCCGGAAGTTTCTTCGGTCCGAGATTCCGACCGTATCCTGGGTATTCTCGATTCCAAGTCGCGCCGTGCGGAAAACTCGCTGGAGCCGGTGAAAACGCACTTGCTTCTGACCCGCTACAACCCTGCTCGCGTGACATTGGGGGAAATGCTCAGTGTCGGTGATGTCGAGGAGATACTGCACATTCCACTGTTGGGCGTGATCCCTGAAAGTCAGGCGGTACTGAATGCCTCCAACAAAGGTGAGCCTGTAATTTTCGACAAGGAATCCGACGCAGGTATGGCCTATGAAGATACCGTCGGCCGTCTAATGGGTGAAGAACGCCCGTTCCGTTTCCTAGAGGAAGAGAAAAAAGGCTTCCTTAAACGCTTGTTTGGAGGCTAATTCACTATGGCTTTGCTAGAGTTCTTCCGCCCCAAGAAACCAACAACGGCGAGCGTAGCCAAAGAAAGGCTACAAATCATCGTTGCCGAAAGGCGTACGGCCAACCAAGGCACGCCTAGCTACCTGCCGCAGCTAAAACAAGACATTCTTGAGGTGATCCGCAAATATGTTGAGATCACTCCGGACCAAGTCAGTGTCAACCTGGATCAGAAAGAAGAAGATCTCTCTGTTCTGGAGCTCAATGTCACCTTGCCGGATGAAGAAAAATAACCATCATTCAAAATAAAAGCCCCGGTCACTACAACCGGGGCTTTTTTTATCTGTCCAACAAAGGGAGAACACGCGCTTCGAACAGCTCCTTTCGCCAGTTCTTAAGCATATCGGGACGATCATCGTCAGGCCTTTGCTTTTTCCACGCCCATGAAATCAGCTGGTTGACCTGCTTCTTGGAGGCCAGAAACTCCGGGGCAAGGCCTGTTTCCTTCTCAACTTTTGCGACTTCATCCTTTATCCGCTTCACCAGCTGCTTATAGCCAGCCAGATCTACAAGCCGAACGATTTTTTCCGGGTACTGCTGAGGAGGCATATCATCAACATCATGCACCATTTTCAACAGGCGATTGGCATGGCGCTGAATCTCCATATTATCAAAGCCCTCTTTGGCCATAACGGCCTTGGAGCGAATGTTATAGCGCGCCAACTTCCACAGGTGCAGTTCTTTGACAATAAAGTTCAGAGCTAAGTCCCGCTTGCGGGCTTCCAGCAAACGCCACTTGGCCACTTTCTGCAACACGGCCAGCTGCTTGGGTTCAAGCTGCCAGGCATTCTTGATATCCAGATACACTTTCTCGGGGTCAACCGGCTTAATGCGCTTTAGCATAAGCGCAGCACACTCCTGCACCAATGCATCCTGCCATCCTTTCTCTTCAACCTGTGCCGAGAGCTTCTGGTACAGCGGCAGCAGATAAAACACATCTGCCGCGGCATAATCGAGCTGTTTTGCCGATAGCGGACGAGCCAACCAGTTAGTGCGAGCTTCGCCTTTATCCAGCTCTATCCCCAGGAAGTCATTAACCAGGGTTCCGAAACCGGCAGAGACGCCATAGCCGAGAAACGCAGCCATCACCTGGGTATCGATCATTGGTGTCGGCAGGCAGCCGGCGTAATGCTGAAAGACTTCCAGATCCTCGCCGCAGGCATGCAGTACCTTGGTGACTGACTGGTCGCGGAGCAGGGCCCATAGCGGCTCTAGATCGTCAATTTCCAGCGGATCAATCAAAGCCAAACTGTCCCCGTCAAACAGCTGGATCAATCCGAGCTTGGGGTACAGGGTACGCGTGCGGACAAATTCCGTATCAAGCATGACTGCCGCCTTGGTGCGGGCATGCTCGCAGACAATTTCCAACCGCTCAGTTGTTGTTATGATTTCAAAATTCACAGCAAACCTTTTTTATCAGTTATGACTAACCGAAAGAAAGTGCCGGCGTTATAGCCGGCACTCAAATTAATCTCATTGTAACCTGAATTGACAGCTTATGCTTCTTGCGGCTGCTTATCCGATTCTTCACGCAAAGCTCGGCGCAAGATTTTACCGACATTGGTTTTCGGCAGCTCGTCACGGAACTCGACAACCTTCGGCACTTTATACCCGGTCAGGTGCTCGCGGCAGTGCATCAGAAGCTCATCGCGGGTCAGACTCGGATCCCGCTTGACCACGCAAATCTTCACCACTTCGCCGGAGACTTCATGCGGCAGACCAATCGCGGCCACTTCCAGCACCTTGCTGTTCAGGGCAACAACATCTTCAATTTCATTGGGGTAAACGTTAAAACCCGACACCAGAATCATGTCTTTCTTGCGATCAACAATATGCAAGAAGCCGTCTTCGTCAAAGCGAACAATATCGCCGGTGGACAACCAGCCATCGTCCGTCAGTACTTCCTTAGTCGCCTCCGGACGCTGCCAGTAGCCCTGCATCACCTGAGGACCACGGACCTGCAGCTCACCAGTTTGATCGTTACCCAGCACATTGCCTTCGTCATCGACCATACGCACATCAGTAGACGGTACCGGCAAGCCAATTGAACCATTGTAATCAACCAGATCATACGGGTAAGCAGCCACTAACGGAGAGCATTCCGTCAAACCGTACCCTTCCAGCAAGTAGTTGCCGGTCATCTGCTTCCACTTGTCGGCCACGGCTCGCTGTACAGCCATGCCACCGCCAACCGACAGGCGCAGGTTACTAAAGTCAAGTTCGTGGAAATCTTCGTTATTCACAAGCGCGTTAAACAGCGTATTGACCCCGGTGATCGCCGTGAACGGGTAGCGCTGAAGCTCTTTGACAAAAGTCGGAATGTCACGCGGGTTGGTGATCAGTAGATTTCGGCCGCCCATCTCAATAAACAGCAGACAATTCACCGTCAGCGCAAAGACATGGTAGAGCGGCAGTGCCGTCACAATCAGCTCGCGTCCCTCGGTCAGTACCGGCCCGTAGGCCCCTTTGGCCTGCATGACATTGGCCAGCATATTGCGGTGGCTCAGTATCGCCCCTTTGGCGACACCGGTTGTCCCACCGGTATACTGCAGGAAGGCGGTATCGTCGCCGGACATGAACGGCTTGACGTATTGCATCCGGCGGCCTTTGCTCAGCGCCGAGCGCATGGAGGTGGCATGAGGAAGGTGGTACTTCGGCACCATCTTCTTAATGTACTTCACAACAAAGTTAACCAGCGTACCTTTCGGCCGTGACAGCTGATCGCCCAGTCGGGTCAGGACAACGTGCTGGACGCCAGTATTTTTCACCACGTTTTCTAGAGTGTGTGCAAAGTTCGAAACAATAACGATCGCTTTGGCTCCGGAATCGTTTAGCTGATGCTCAAGTTCTCGCGGGGTATACAGCGGGTTAACATTAACCACCACACAACCGGCGCGCAAAATTCCAAACAAGGCGATCGGATACTGCAGCAGGTTCGGCATCATCACTGCAACACGGTCACCCTTTTTCAGCTTGAGCTCATTTTGCAAATATGCAGCAAAAGCACGGCTGCGCTCTTCCAGCTTGCGGAAGGTCATGACCTGCCCCATATTGATAAAGGCTGTCTGGTCTGCATACTTCTGTACAGATTGCTCAAACATCTCTACCAGAGACGGGTACAAGTCCGGGTTAATTTCTGCCGGTACATCTTCCGGATAGCGGTTAAGCCAAACCTTATCCACTTTGCACTCTCCTTATTTTTTCTGGCGTCATCGCCCAATGCTTGTTGTAGGGGGACTCATTCAAACAAGTGTTTGTTACCACCATTACAACACAATTAACAAAGAATTAACAACAACTGATTGGACCAGTTATTTGAAATTTGATGTGAATACCACTACGTGTTCACAAACCGCCTGCGGGCTTTCAATATGACAGTGATGGCCACCGTCAACGACTACCTGAGAGCCATTCTGCAACCAATATCTCCCGCCATCCGGCTGACTCAGGGTTTCAAATCCGCTTTGGCCGATAATCGACAGCACCGGACATTGGATCTGTGACGCCAATGTCTTGGCATGCTCTTTGGCCATGCGATACAGGGAGTCACAGCGCAATTTATTATCATGCCGCCAATACCAGCTCGAGCCGTCCTGACAAGTGCCTCTCGCCACCAATGGGGCAAGTTGTTCTGCCGACAGGTGGTTGACCGCGCAGCGTAACTGCAAGGCCTCCTGGAACGACGACATTCCCCTGCCCTTTCCCCATCGCTCGGCCCGACGACGGTAGCGCTGCCTGCTGGCAATCCCGTCACGCAGGCGCTGTACCGCCAGCTCCGGCGACTCATGCAGCGGGGCAAGCCCTTCAATCAGCACAGCCCCGGCAACCTTGTCCGGAAAGACAGCCGCATAGCAACCGGCAACCAACGCCCCCAGCGAATGCCCGACCAGAAAAACCTCCCGGTCTGGCAACAAAGCCATCAGCTGATTAAGATCATCGATATAATCAACAAAATGGTAATAGTTATCCTTGCTCCTAGGCTGAGAATAACCATGGCCCGGCCAATCAATTGCAATCAGATGACACTTTTCCGCCAGTGTCACAAACAAGGCGTCAAAGCTGGCGGCATTATCCTGCCAACCATGCAAGAACAGTAATATCGGCTTTTGATCACACGGGTAGGACAGCGGCGATGAAGGTGAAACAACCTCGCCCGGATGCTGAAATGAACACAATCCCGCCAGCGTTATCTCCGCCAGCCGGAAGCGTGTATTGTACATTACATTCGACACAACACTCTCAATCTACTTGGTCACCCGTTGCGTGACCTCGCCCCGGGTAAAGCCTATGCCGTAGCTCATAAACGAGCATCGTGTACCGGTACAGTCATGGTAGCGGGCAAAATCATCAATCCGTATTTCCTGCTTGACCTGCCATAACTGCCGACCGGAAATATCCACAACAGGAAACTGGTAGTCAAAGTCGCCCACGGTCCCCAGCTCCTGACCGTTGACTATACCGACTACTGTCAGCAAGCGACCGGGGCGATACTCCAACGGTTCGATAAATCCTTCGACATATCCGACAAAGCGCCCCTGCGGTTTCGCATCTATCTTGGGTCTGCCGTCGCTGGTCAACGGCAGGCTGACTATCTCGATCCGAGTACGTCGTTTCTCATTGTGGATAGCAGCGATAACGCCACCAAGTCGCACTTCCTGATCCTGAGCAATCGCAGGATTATCGCGTATAAGCATAAAGTCGGTGATGGGGCTCTCTGACTGAGTGCGCAAGCTTTCAGGCACGCTGGCGCAGCCTACCATAAAGACCGTTAACAGCCCAAGAAATAGCACTCTAAACATCAGATACTCCTAGACAAATGCTCATTATCCAGTCAACTTTCCAGATTGTCAGACAGGCTAAACGTAGACGTCGACACCAACCAGGGAAGATAGCTCTTCCTTACGGTTTTGATACATTACACCCATGTAGGAATCTAGGGCCTGGCGATTCTTGCCCTCAGGTTCGTCATACTGAATTTTGGAATGGGCATCCTGGATCAGCTCCGGATCACGGACCGATTTGGCCACCGCTTTTGCGACCACCGTCTGTTCGGCAGCCACTGGTGCCTGTACCGGTTTATTGACCCGGGGCTTGTGCGGGGAGTGTATTGATGTTGGTAAACGTTGAATTGAAACCATAATGCAATACCTATCGGCAGAGTAGATCCTTCAGCTGATTTCAAAGACCGACAGAAGAGCCAAACAGGGCTCATTGCGGTACTTAAGATCGGGGTGCTGTGCTTTCAAAGCCCGGCACCCAGATTCTAGTTATTACTCACGGCCCGGCAGCTTCTTCCAGGTAACCGTGTCACGCAGGTAAACCGGGCTGGCATGCTCTGCATCAACGGCCTCGCCTCGAGTCAGCGCAAATTTCGCCAAGTGAACCATATCCTGCGAATCCGGATATAAAACAGTTCCTTTCTCCATTTGGACCTTCAGCTGAGCGAGAGGTTCAGCGTAACTCTCCCAACCTGTACCAGCTGTTAACCAAGGGCCATTGTCAGCGCGAAACTGCTCAAGCAATCCTTCAGGACGAATAACCAGCTCGTTGTCAACAACTAGCCAGTCACCATCGGCCTGGCGCTGGTACTGTCCCCAGTAAATCTCACCCATACGGGCATCAATGGCCGCCAGTACCTGCTCTGACTGATGCAGGCGATAGGATCCCTGAGCCATCGCCGCCAACGTCGAGACGCCAAGCATCGGCAAGTCCGCGCCAAAGGCCAGCCCCTGAGCGATGCCAATACCGATACGGACACCAGTAAAGCTGCCAGGTCCACGACCAAAGGCCAGTGCGTCTAGCTGGTTAAGCTTCAGGCCACCTTCGGCCAGAACGGTATCCACCATCGGCAGAATCTTCGTCGTATGCTCACGCGGGGCATACTCACAACGTGAAATGACATCGTTGCCTACCATTAGGGCAACAGAACAATTTTCGGTTGCAGTATCGACTGCAAGGATTTTGGTGCTCATTCAAGCCTCTGAATGCTGGTCGTCACACTGAACAGTACTCGCGTTTCCGTTCACTGCAGACAAAAACTGCCCGACACCATCAACATCCCTCGTACGTGGGATTGGTGGCAAGCTTCTTAAAAATACCGCGCCATACGGACGCGTTACCAAACGATTATCGCAGATAACCAACACGCCTTTATCCTGCTTATCGCGAATAAGACGCCCAACGCCCTGTTTCAGGGTGATCACTGCATCGGGTATTTGAACTTGCGAAAAGGGGTCCCCGCCACGCAGGCGACAATCCTCGATTCGCGCTTTCAGCAACGGATCATCCGGTGCTGTAAAGGGCAATTTGTCGATGATAACACAGCTAAGGGCTTGTCCTCTAACATCGACGCCTTCCCAAAATGCCCCCGTCGCTACCAACAAGGCATTGCCACGTTCCAGATATTCCGCCAATAACTTTTGCTTGGTCGTCTCTCCCTGAACCAGTACCGGCAAATCCAGTACCGCCCGAAACCCTTCTGCCAGTTCACGGACCATCTGGTGCGAGGTACACAGGAAGAAACAGCGGCCATCATTAGCCTCAATGACCGGAGCCAGCATCTCCACCAGCCTGTCGGCAATACCAAAGCTATTAGGTTCGGGGAGAAAACGGGGCACGCACAGCAGGGCCTGTTGCTGGTAGTCGAAAGGGCTTTCCAGCGCAAACTGCTGCTTGGGCTCTAACCCAAGGCGATGGCTGAAATGGCTAAAATCATCATCGACCGCCAGGGTGGCTGAGGTAAATATCCAGGCTCCCGGCTGCAACTGCATCTGTTCACGAAATTTTTCCGCCACCGACAGCGGGGTGATATTCAGGCTGAAATGACGCGGGGTACATTCATACCAATAGGAATAGCCGGTGATAGAGGTATCGGAAAGTCTGGCCAACTTAGCTTTTAGCAAGGTCGCCCGCTCGAAAGCCGCATCAAGTAACTGGCTACGCCCAAGGGCCAGCTTGAGCACCTCATGGGTCAGATCAAGCGCGTCATTTAACCGGGTCAGCTCACGCTGAATCGCCGGGCTGGTTACCGCTTCGCGCCAGTTGCCACGAAAACCGGGGTCGCCCAGCACGATACGTAAATCCGAAGCTGACTGAGCCAACCTATCGGCCGTTTTCTGCAGCTGACGCATGTCTTTTGCTTCGGTGCGATAGCCAATTTCGACATCTTTCGCCAGTTCCTGCACCTGGCGGCTGGTCAGGCTCTGACCAAAATACTGACTGGCAATATCCGGCATCTGGTGAGCCTCATCGAAGATAAAGACTTCTGCTTCAGGAATTAATTCACCAAACCCTGTTTCCTTGATGGCCAGATCCGCCAGGAACAGGTGGTGATTCACGACGACGACATCTGCTTCCATTGCCTTGCGGCGCGCTTTGACAACAAAGCAATCCTCATAGGACGGGCATTCCCGGCCGATGCAGTTGTCGTTGTTTGAAGTGATCATCGGGATCACCGGACTGTCTTCGGCAATCGTTTCGCACTCGCCAAGATCGCCGGTGTGGGTGGTCGAAGACCAGCTGCGGACCTTCACCAGTTGGCTCAACAAGGTAGGATCGACATGCGTACCATGACTTTCGGTGATCTGGCGACTCAAACGGTCGAGGCACAAGTAGTTGGCCCGTCCCTTCAGCAGGGAGACCAACCCGGTAAAGCCCAGGGCATCAGCCATCAAAGGCAGATCCCGGTGAAAAAGCTGCTCCTGCAAGTTCTTCGAACCGGTACTGATAATGGTTTTTTTACCGCGAACCAACGCCGGAACTAAATAGGCAAAAGTCTTGCCGGTACCCGTCCCCGCCTCCACTACCAGCTGGGTCTGTTCACAAATTGCATCATCGACAGCCTGGGCCATGTCAATCTGCGGCTGGCGAGCCTGGAAACCGGGTATAGCTTTGTCGAGTGCGCCACCTGAGGCGAAAAACTTGGCAATCATTCCAACGAGCTTATTGGTTATATATACAGTAGAAAAATAACATTATGCCAAGTTTGCCAGCCTGCGACTATGGTTATTTATACCCAGGATGTCGATGGGTTAGACGAGCAGATCTCTGGTTGCATTATTAGCAACCAGAGACGGTTATTAGGGCGCAGTAACAATATCAGCTTTGGTCGAGCCGACAATTTCCATTAGCTCTTGCTGCTCTTTTTCCGGCACGCCATGTTTGTCCAGTACCCCTTTCAGCAAGATCTCCATCTGCTGCCAGTCTTTCTCAGAAATGTTCAAGTGGACATGGGCATCTTTCATTGACCGCCCCTGATATTTACACGAGCCGCCAGTGGCATTGCAAACCATTGCCGTAACCTGGTATTTCAGGTAGGGCGCTGGAACCACTTTTCGTGCCGCATCAATTGCCGGGTTGGCATTAAGAGTGTCATCGACCACTATCACATCGATAAAATCACTGACGACAACTGAAATGGGCTGCAATCCCCCGAGCCGGGTATACAGCGACTTGCTGTCCTTGGAGTGACTGTCGGCATAGGCGAAGCCAATACTAAGAAACGGTAGAGCGAGCAAAAGGGTTTTCAAAAAAAATGTCAGCCGGTGTGACCACATAGCTTCCTCCTAGATAATGCAACTCATTAGTTAGGTTTTTGTACAAATGGCAACTATCACTGAAACTAATTCGAATTTTGTTTTGACCCTGAAATAAATACGCGGTAAATAAAAGAGAACGGAAATATAAATATAGTAGTTCAAGGAAGCACATGGAAACCAAAACCCTTCTCACCGACTGCCCAGATGCAATGGGTTTAATATCTAAAATCACCAACATCTGTTACAAACACCAGTTAAACATTATTCATAACAACGAATTTGTTGATCACTCCCATACCCGCTTTTTCATGCGCACCGAGCTGGAGGGGGTATTTAACGACGAAACCTTCCTGTTCGATCTTGACCGCGCGTTGCCCGAAGGCAGCTACCGCCGTCTGGTTAGCTCGGCCCGCAAACGCATTGTCATTATGGTCACCAAAGAGGCACACTGTCTGGGCGATATTCTGGTCAAAGCCTTCGACGGGACCCTGGATGTTGAGATTGCAGCCGTTGTCGGCAACTACGATACGCTGGCAGGGCTAACCGAGAAGTTTGATATCCCGTTCCACCATGTCTGCCATGAAGGGCTGAGCCGCGAGGCTCATGAGGAAAAAATGCTTGAGGCCGTCGAGCAGTACAGTCCCGACTATGTCGTACTGGCCAAGTATATGCGGATCCTGACGCCAAACTTTGTCGCCCAGTTCCCGCACCAAATCATCAATATACACCACAGCTTCCTGCCGGCCTTTATCGGTGCCAAGCCGTACCTGCAGGCATTCGAGCGCGGGGTAAAAATCATCGGGGCGACTGCCCACTTTGTGACCAACGATTTAGATGAAGGCCCGATCATTACCCAGAATGTCATCAATGTGGATCATAACTTCAGCGCCGGCGATATGGCCCGATCCGGGCGTGATGTTGAAAAGTCGGTTCTGAGCAAGGCACTTGGCCTGGTGCTTGACGACAAGGTCTTTGTACACGGAAACCGCACCGTCATTCTCTAACAACAAATACCTTTTACGTTGCGGGCTGCTAACTGGCCCGCAACACAAGGCTCATTCTGAACTAGCCTTGTTCACTTGCAATCACATCTTTGAGCGAACAAGGATGTAGCTTGATACACACACCCTGCTTCTTAAAGGCATACGTTGGATTCGGCAGGCGTTCTTTTTCACCCGACGGCATGCTGGCCTTTACCTTAATATCTTGCTCAGCCAGTTTATCCCACGCTAACAGCGGAAACGCCTCATCCAGTCTGATTTTAAGCTCATCAGTATTATTGGCCCTGGCCGGAATAACAAACTCAATATGCTCCCAGCCTTGCTGCGGATAGGACTTGTCGCCCGGATACGGCAGTTCCAGTGCTTCAATGCGCCAACGACCAACTTCTAGCGGCTGGTGAAAACCAATCACAATAATCGGCCGACCGTTGATTTCGTTGTTCGACCACTCCTCACCGTATTCCAACCAGGCATGGTGCAACGCCTTGGCCACTTCAAGGTCATTCACCCGTAATGCAATATGATCAGCCTGGTAGCCAGACAACGATATATTCATCTCTTGCGCCAGAGACTCGATACGCGCAACAAAAGCAGGCAGCCCTGCCAGCATTTGTTCGGGGTGAAGGCCGGCATCAATTAGCTTCTGCATGTTTTTTCTCCAGTTAATACTGCATCGGAAAACGAACGCATAATTATCCACAGTTTTAGGTTTATAGAAACCCCGTTCAAGGCGACGACAAGCCTTGTTGCTGCTTGATTTGTGCATAATTTTCACGTTCTATCCAAAACGAAAAAAAAATCGCAAACAATGCCTTTTTCGGGTTGCCAAAACACCTAACTTTGTGGGTATTATTAAGGCAATGCAATGTACGTATTCAAGATATCACCTCTGATCCAAGAGAGTGTCCCGTCAAAAATACTCATGTGATCCCCACCAGCATTCATTATGCTGCAATTGATGTGGCCTGCTTACGTGATTATTTTTGACGGTTTTGCTTCTGGCAGCTCTTGAATACCGTGACGTTTTTGCCTCGCCAGTACAATCAGTCTACTGGCGAACTAAATGATTTAAAGGATAAGCGTGTGAACATTCAAGCACTAATTAACAATAAAGTATCTCAGGCATTAGAAGCCGCAGGCGCACCAGCAGGTAGCCCAGCAGCGGTTCGCCAGTCTGCGAAAGCACAGTTTGGTGACTACCAGGCTAACGGTGTCATGGGCGTAGCCAAAAAGCTTGGCACTAACCCTCGCGAGTTCGCACAAAAAGTTATCGACGTACTGGATCTTGACGGTATCGCAGAGAAAGTTGAAATTGCAGGCCCTGGCTTCATCAACATTTTCCTAAGCAAAACCTGGCTGGCCGAGCGTGCCGAAGAAGCTTTGGCTGACGAACGTCTTGGCGTTGCCAAAGAAGAGCAGAAAACTATTGTTGTCGACTACTCAGCGCCGAACGTTGCCAAAGAAATGCACGTTGGCCACCTGCGCTCAACTATCATTGGTGATGCTGTTGTTCGTACCCTTGAGCACCTGGGTCACAAAGTCGTGCGTGCCAACCACATCGGTGACTGGGGTACTCAGTTCGGTATGCTGATTGCCAACCTGGAACGTGTTCAGCAAGAGTCTGGCGAAGTTTCAATGGAACTGTCTGACCTTGAAGCCTTCTACCGCGAATCCAAAAAGCTATACGACGAAGACGAAGAGTTCGCAAAGCGCGCACGTAACTACGTTGTTAAGCTACAGGGCGGTGACGAGTACTGCGCAGAAATGTGGAAGAAGCTGGTTGACGTTACTATGGTCCAAAACCAGCATAACTATGATCGCCTGAATGTATCCCTGACCCGTGATAACGTCATGGGCGAATCCATGTACAACGACATGCTACCAGGCATTGTTGCCGACCTTAAAGAGAAAGGTCTGGCAGTTGAAGACGACGGCGCACAGGTTGTCTTCCTTGAGGAATACAAGAACAAAGACGGCGAGCCTATGGGTGTTATCATCCAGAAGCGTGATGGCGGCTTCCTATACACCACCACCGATATCGCCTGTGCCAAATACCGCTACGAGCAGCTTGGCGCTGACCGTGTGCTTTACTTCATCGACTCACGTCAGCACCAGCACCTGATGCAGGCATGGACGATTGTTCGTAAGGCCGGCTATGTACCAGAAGAAGTTACCCTGGAGCACCACGCCTTCGGTATGATGCTGGGTAAAGACGGTCGTCCGTTCAAGACCCGTGCGGGTGGTACCGTTCGCCTTGCCGATCTTCTGGACGAAGCAGAAGAGCGCGCAGCGAAGCTAATCGAAGCGAAGAACCCCGATCTGGATGCGGCTGAAAAAGAGAACATTGCCAAGACTGTTGCGATGGCCGCAGTTAAATACGCAGATCTTTCCAAGCACCGTACCACTGACTACATCTTCGACTGGGACAACATGCTGGCCTTCGAAGGTAACACGGCACCATACATGCAGTATGCATACACACGTGTTGCTTCTATCTTCAAACGTGCCGATGTTAAGCTTGCTGATCTGACGCACCCTGTTGTGATTAACGAAGAAAAGGAGCAGGCACTTCTGTCCACCCTGCTTCAGTTCGAAGAAGCCGTTCAGACCGTTGCTCGCGAAGGTCATCCACACGTAATGTGTAGCTACCTGTTCGAGCTTGCCGGCAAGTTCTCTAGCTTCTATGAAGCCTGCCCAATCCTCAATGCCGAGGAAGCAGTGAAGCAAAGCCGTCTGAAACTGGCTCTACTAACAGCTAACACTATCAAGCAGGGTCTTGATCTGCTAGGTATCGAAACACTAGAACGTATGTAATTTTTGCTATTTCATTCAAAGAAATAACCTGTTACATACTAAAAATCCGAAGCCTTCTAGGGTATCCTTAGAAGGCTTTTTTTATGCTACCAGCATTCAATCAGTTTGCTTTTGTATTTGCGACAAAAATGGAATTCAAAGTATGAGCAAAGACAGCTTTGTGGAATCGACGGAAACGTTGAAAAAAACGGTTCCCCTGATGATAAAACACAAAGTACCAACGACCCCGACCAACTATGCGCTCTGGTATACCTATGCGACTCAGCAACAGCCGACGCTCAACCACGCGGTTGATCAAGGCATCGAGGCACTAGGGCATTGCACGCCGACCCTGTGTGACAGCCTGTATCAGGAACACCTGGCCAGCCAGACCGATAAGGACGTGGCTCAGCTCAAGCAAAGCCTGACGGCAATGATGCAGGAGCTAACCAGTACGATGTCAGATACGCTGTCTAACGCCGAGACATTCCAGGGGGCGCTGAGCCATACCTTCAGCAAACTGGAGTCTGCCGAAAGAGAGGGACTGTCGCTGGAAGACACTATGACACTGGTACGCGAACTCATTCGGGAATCCCGTCAGATCCAGCTAACAACCGGCACCTTTAAAGGCCAGCTAAGCAATGCCCAGCAAGAGATTGCCGCGCTAAGGGAAGCCTTGAGCGAAAGTCAAAAAGAAGCAAACCAGGATGCCCTGACCGGCCTTAACAATAGAAGGGCTTTTGAGCGAGATATCCACAGTTATTCCGATAACCAAATTCCTTACAGCCTTATCATTATGGATATCGACAAGTTCAAAGACTTCAACGATAACTTCGGCCACCTGCTCGGTGATCAGGTGCTCAAAATCGTGGCCCGCCGGCTACTTGAGTGCAGCCGTGACTATGCACAGTCCTATCGCTTTGGGGGGGAGGAGTTTATTATCATCTTGCCGCACAAAACACTGTCTTCGGCAAGACAGCAGGCAGAAACTATCCGTCGTGCCATCGAAAAAATATCGGTGCTGGATAAAAAATCAGGCCAGCGGATCAACTCTGTTACCGCCTCGTTTGGTATTGCCACCAAGCAGGAAGACGAAACCACCGCCGATGTCATTGCTCGCGCCGACAGCCACCTCAATCAAGCCAAGCAACTTGGAAGAAACCGGGTACTTCCCATCAACTGATTATTGTTTCCCCAGACAACAGATTGAAACAAAAACACCACCCTCTCCCTGGTATTTCCAGGTGTGGTGGTGTTATTGAATGGCCGCTTTTTACTGCCCGAAGCGCTGGCCCCCGCCATGGAGCCAGTCAAGCTCTTCCTGAGTAGACAGTCGCCCATGAACCGCATTGCGATGCGGAAAACGACCAAAGCGTTTAACCACATCATGATGACTCACGGCATATTGGTAAAACCCTTCGAAAACAACGGCATGTGCCGGCGAGACTGACTGGCGCAAACGGTCAAAACGAAACACACACTCCTCCTGATCTTCAACCGTTTCCGAATGCTCAAGCGGGAGATAGAAAAAGACGCGCTCAATAGGACTCAGCTGCTCATCGAAGTTGTTGGCCAACCCTCGCTTGCAAATTGCCAGCGCCAAGGAGTCATAACGAAACGCCGCGCTCAGGCCGCGGTAGATATTGCGGGTAAATTGGTCCAACAAGATAATCATGGCCAATGCCCCTTTCGGCTCCTCCGCCCAGTGACTCAGCTCACCGAGCCCGGCCCGGCTCACCAGAGGCTGAAAACGTTTGGCTATAAGCTGATCCGTTTCCTCTCCCCCCTGAAACCAGAGCGAATTTCGATCGGTAGCCGGAACTTCCTCACCAAGCTCGCCAAACCAAAAATCCAGAACTTCCTGATATTCCGCGACCATACTTTACCCCCCAACGATTATCGCAAGCTCAATGTGTTCGCCACCGCCCAACTACCACCGATTTCATCAATCTGTGGTTATCAATACTGGTCTTTATTTCAATTGGTATTACCATGACATGAGTAGTTAGAAGACTGTTTATCCTTCTGTGGTATTACCAGCATACAAGCAGCCTTCACCGATAACGATGAACAATGTTCCAGCATGTGAGCAGCTCAATACATTTAAGGAATACAACAATGCATTTTTCACTCCATCCGAGACTGGCAGCAGATACCACGGTTCTCGGCGACTTGCCGTTATGCAGAGTGTTACTATCAAAAGAAGCACTGGGTCCCTGGCTTATACTGGTTCCACGCAGGGACGGAATCACCGAAATTCATCATCTGCCCGAACAGGATCAGCTTCGGCTGATGCGCGAATCGAGCGCTGTTGCCCGCCTTTTGGAAACTGACTATCAGGCAGATAAAATCAACGTCGGCGCGCTGGGCAACCTGGTTCCCCAATTGCATGTTCACCATATAGCAAGATTTCAGTCAGACATCGCCTGGCCGGGACCGATATGGGGAAATACCGACGGAACACAGCGAGAAGAAGGAATACAGCAAGCATTGGCAGAAGAGCTTCGGGACGAGCTAGCCAATATCGACGGGTTTACGGCCATTTAGCCGAAACTATTTACCCTTTAGCAAATAAAACAAAGGCAGCCCTTGGGCTGCCTCTGCATTTTCATCAGCGCAAAACAGTCACCGACAGCTCATCGACCTTCTGGCTTCGATACCAGACGTCTTCGGCACTCTGACAACAAATGTCTTTGCCACAGCCTATCAGCTCTTTGCTGATCAAGCCTTTGCGTACCCAGACATCCAGCATAGTATCGACCCCATCCTCGCTCATGCCGAAGTGATTGGCCAGACTCTTTCTGCTGGAACGGCCATGCTGCTCAATATACTGTTTCAGTTGCTGAAGGATCACAGTGCCAACACCTCTTCCGGTTGTTTCTGTCCCTGACGCTTGAACAAAACATACAAGCCGATATTAATCAGGGCAAAGAAGCCAATCCACAGCATACTGGTCACAGGATGGTCAGCAAAGTGGGCCACCTGATACACGACCGTAGCGAAGGTGTAGGCTAGAAGCATTGTCCAACCGGCAATGAAGGCAGAGAACTTCTGGCCAAACTCACGAACATAGGCGCCCATCGCCGCAGCACAAGGCGTATATAGCAGGATAAAGACCAGATAAGCCATTGCCGCCGCCGAGCTGACAAAGTGGTGCTGGATATTACCAAAAACTGATGCTTCCACTTCCTGATCTTCAGCAACAGCATCAAGATCCGTCAACTCACCCACTTCGATACCCAGAGGATCTGAGTAACTTAGATCAGCGAGGTTCGCCGGGATAGTCTCAACCGCTTCTTGCAAGCTTGACAGCAGATCATACTCACCGCCCTCTTCACCTTCTGACGGCGCATAAAGGCTATTTAGCGTACCAACTACGGCTTCTTTGGCAAAAATACCAGTGATAATACCGACCGTTGCTGGCCAGTTATCTTCTTTAACGCCAATTGGTGCCAGCACTGGCGTTACGACCTGAGCAGCCTTGGAGAGTACCGAGTTTTCGGTATCTTCGTTGCCAAACGAGCCATCAGCCCCCAGCGAGTTAAAGAAGCTCAGGCAAGCGACCACAACAACAATTGTCTTACCGGCACCCAAGACAAACTTCTTCAGTTTCTGCCAGGTTTTGATACCCACATTGCGCATTGTCGGCAATTCGTAGTCCGGCATCTCCATAATGAAACTGTCACTCGTTCCCGGATACAGCGTACTGCGCAGGATCATGCCGGTCATCACAGCGGCGAAAATACCTAGCAGGTAAAGTCCAAACACGACATTCTGGCCGCTTTCAGGGAAGAACGCCGCGGCAAATAACGCGTATACCGGCAGGCGTGCACCACATGACATAAACGGTGCCATTGCAGCGGCTAGCTTACGCTCACGCTCTTGCTCCAGGGTACGGGTTGCCATGATAGAAGGAACGTTACAACCGAAGCCTAGCACCAACGGGACAAATGCTTTGCCCGGCAGGCCGACTTTCTGCATCACTTTATCCAGAACAAACGCTGCACGCGCCATATAACCCGAACTTTCCAGTACTGCCAGGAACAGATACAGGCAGGCAATCACAGGAATAAAGGTGGCTACCGTCTGGATACCGCCGCCAATACCATCGGCAATAATCGTCACCAGCCAAACCGGCAGATGATCATCAAGTAAGTAATGGCCGCCATCAACCAACAGGGCTCCGGCACTGATATCAAAGAAGTCAATGAATGAGCTACCGATGTTGATAGAGAACATAAACATCAGGTACATCACGATAAAGAAGAATGGAATCCCAAAGGCGCGATGTAATAGTACCCGGTCAATCTTGTCACTCAGGCTACGGCTTAGCTTGCCTTCCTGACGACGTACCTTCTGGCATAACTGGTGCAGATAGGTATAACGGACATCGGCAACCTGTATATCCGGGTCGACATCAACCATCAGTTTGTTGCGGATGTTACACGCTTTGTTTTTCTCATTTTCAGACAAACCGTTAATCACCAGCGTATCGTTTTCAAGCACGCGGATCGCCTGGGCACGCACGTTCAGTGTTTCACTGCCAAACATAGACTCAAGCTCACCAATCGCAGTCTCGAACTGATCGCCGTAGTTCAGGCTGAGATCGTTAACCGCGATCCCCTGCGCCAGCATCTTGTGAAGCTGGGTCTTAAACTCCTGTACCTGCTTGAGGTTGTTTGCAGACAGGGACAATACCGGGCAACCCAGCGCTTTTTCCAGAGCCTTGATATCCAGCACCTGACGCTGACGTTGCAAGACATCCATCTTATTAAGTACAACAATCATCGGGCGACCCAGCTCGCGCAACTGCAAGGTCATGTACAGGCTGCGCTCCAGGCAAGAGGCATCAACCACATTGATGATCACATCTGCCGGCATAGTCAGAATGGCGCGAGAAGCGATGGCCTCATCTAAACTGTTAGCATCGTTGGCGCTGTCCAGGTTGTAGATCCCCGGCAAATCCGTCAGGGCAAAGTCGTCACCGGCACACTGGTAATTACCAGTTTTCTTTTCGACCGTCACACCCGCCCAGTTACCGACTTGCTGCTTGGCACCTGTCAGACCGTTAAACAATGTTGTTTTACCGCTATTTGGATTACCAACAGTCAGAATATTATATTGCATCAGCGTACCTCCACTTCGATATTGGCCGCAATCTGCTTACGCAGAGCAATATCGACACCACGGACACGCACCTGTAGGGGATCACCCAACGGCGCCAAACGAACAACAGTCACCTGAGTTTCAGGCAACATCCCCATAACCATTAGCTTCTTGCGCGTTGCGGAAGGAAGCTCAGACAAGCTGGTTACGATTCCGTTAGCACCGCACGACAACTCGGACAGTTTCATTTTTACACCTTAATAAGAATTATTTTTATTCCTATACGCGATATTACACAATTTGAAACATCTTGCGTATTGTCTTAAATCAAAAAACCATGGTGTTTGTATGTCTATTAAGGCTATCAATATCGGCCTATCACATTTTGAAATATCATGAAAATGACGAATTTGACGTTGTTAACACCCACTCGCTGTTTTTAACGCAGCAGCTGCTCCCCCTGCATTTGGCGTATTGGCGCACTATCAATGCATTATGTCGCATATCTCATGGCTACCTAGTATCAACAGCGGTATAGTGCGCCACCAACAGGCAATGAGGCCTGCTCCTATTCCTAAGGCAATATGGCGCCCGTCATATTGCCGGCAGCAAGCGAAGGTGCCATTGGTACCCGTGATATGGTCGGGCTGACCATATCACGTTCTTTTTTTCAGTATTGGGATCTTTACGTCAGAGGTAGCGTCATCGGCTATCAGTGCTGGTACTGGGCTGCATATTGGGAAGGCGTGATACCAAAGTTACCTTTAAAGCGTGCGCTGAAATATGACGGATCATTGAAGCCGCAGGAAAGCGCCACATCCGAAACTCGTTCCCCCTGCTTAAGCTTCCGCTTGGCCTGCTCAAAACGGAACTGACTAACATAGTCTTTAAACGACATACCAAACTCCAGCTTAAACTTCCGCTGTAAGCTACGCTCCGACATATACAGGGCACTGGCTGCCATCGCGGTACCGAAGTTCGCCTGATCAAATTGCTCCTCAACCAAGCTCATCACACTCTGCCGCCAGGAGGTTTCAACAACCTCAGCAGGAAGCCCTGCCTGGCTGGAGATCAGTGCCTGAAACGGCGGACACTCACCGTTGAGCAAATACTGGATATGATTAAGGACAGCATCTGGCTCAAAAGGCTTAGTAAGTACTGAGTCAACGCCCGCTGCTATATGCTCCTGAGGGCTATTATCAACCATGAGTATAAACGCAGGCTGGCACTCTCTCGGCTCTTCCTGCAGCCTTTCACGTACCTGAAGCCCGCCAAGCCCGGGTAAGTCCAAGTCGCACAAAATCATGTCGGGCTGATTTTCCTTCGCTAAAAAAACCGCCTCATAACCGTCGCTTGCGACTAACAGGGGGTATTCCTCAAGTAAGGCCGTCAGGCATGCTACAACCTCCTCGTCCGTCGAGGCTACCAACAGCTTGGGCAGATCGTCCTGTGGCGCAGCAGATACCTCCGGATTGTCTTCACCAGCCAAGGTTCTCATACAGCCTTCACGGTACAAAGGCAGGGTTATCACAAATTCACTGCCGACTCCCGGGTAGCTAACAACGGAAATCTCGCCTTCATATAGCTCGACAAGCTGCTTGACGGTACTCAGCCCCAGGCCAAAGCCGGCCTCAGGGTTAAAGTCGGTGTCCTCTTTGAAGTAGCTATCAAAAATGTTGTCCCTGACTTCTTCTGACATCCCTTTGCCGGTATCACTGACCGACACCACCAGCCTGTGATCGAGACTCTTCACCGCCACATTGATGCAGCCGTGCCGGGGGGTGTATTTCAGTGCATTGGATAACAAGTTACCGAGCATAATTTCAAGGTGATACGGGGCCACCTTCACACTCACCCCGTCAGTCTCGTCCTCCAGGCAGAGCGCAATCCCCCGCTGCTCGGCCTCTAGCTGCCAACTCAGGCAACAGGCCTGGATGATCGGGCTGCTCCATTGCTCACATCGCTTTTCAGGCTCGATAAAAGCCTGCGCATCGCGAGTAAGTAGCTGCTCGACCAAATGCAGCGAGCGTTCTATGTTGTTGGCGACCAGGTGAAGCTGTTCATTCTCTTCGCCATGGCTGCTTGCCTGCATCTTCCGAATAGGCCCGAGGATCAATGACAAAGGCGATCGCAGCTCACTATATAGCTGGGCCATAAAATTCTGCCGCATATGCAATATACGCTGCAGGTGTTTGTTACTGGCGTAGAGCTGCTTTTTATGCAGTTCTATTCTGGCCGTACTGCGAAAAACCGCCTGCTTGAGCGCTAAATTCTGGCGGTGATACGCGCGTGCTCGCCAGCCAATCAAGAGAAACAGCAGCAGGATCAATAACGCAACCAACAACGAGGTTGACCAGTAAGATAGGTACCAGGGACCAGATACTTGGAAAGGATAACGTATCTCGGGTTGATCCTGCGGGTTTTCGCCATCAAAGCGCAGTTCCAGCAGGTAATCACCGGGGTTCAGGTTGTCAAAAAACAATGAGGAATGACTAAAGCTTGCCCAAGGTGATTCCCGCTCCCCTATCAAGCGATATTGCAACTTGGTATATCCGGAAAACGGCAGCACGCCAATATCAAAACTGACCGATGAACCGTACGACACGGTAAGCAAGGTTTCAGAGCCACCGGCCAAACGTACCAGCTGATTATCTATCTGAATATTGCCAACAATAATAGAAAACTGCTGCTTTTCCGAAGCAAGCAACTTCTTCGGATCAATTTCAAGCAGTCCTTTCTTTCCCCCGAGCAATAATTTCCCTGATCGCAAGATTTCACACGCTTGTGAATACGATTCTTTTTCAACCCCGCCGACCAAGGGCGGAAGGTGCAACCTCAGCTGTGCGGATAGCGAGTAGTATGACAGCCCTTGGCTCGTTGTCACCCAACTCCCGCCATTGTCACCATCGATACAATATGGCTTGGCATAGGCTCCATTGAGAACAACCGGCTCAAGTGGCAACTTGTCCTGCTTTGGTGAATATTGAAGGCTATGGTTATTTACCACCCATAGCTGGCCCAGTATATCTTCATAAATGTCGATCACACCGCCCAGACTAGCCGTTTTCTCAACCATACTAAGCAGCCCGGTATCAAACTGGTACAAAGCATAATCCGTACCGACCCAAATATGGTGATGGCTGTCTTCGAACAAGACAGTGACGGCCTCGCTGCCGTAAGGAGCCTGAAACCAATGACTACCAAACGAATTAAGCTCTGACGTTTTTGGCCAGTAACGGTAAAGATGCGACTCCATACCTATCCAGACCGAATTGTAGTGATCAACCATCACGCTTGTGATCGCCTGACCATCAAACCAGCTCGGCAGATTTAGTGCCAGCCACTCATTATCTACTAACGAATAGGCTTTCAGGCCCGTTCTGGTTGCAAGCCAGAAAGTCCCCTTCTTATAAGCAAAAGAGTCAACGCCTCCCGATAAAGGTAGCTGGCGCACAATCTCCAAACGATCATCAAGCTCTGTCAGCCCTTTGTCGGTCGCAAGCCAGATGCTGCCGTCTTCAATCTGCTGAAGTTGATTAGTCCGACCTATCTTTACTGCATTATTTCCCCCGGAGCCATAAGGAAACCTTTTCAAGGCCGACGTGGAGGCCGGTAAGTAATTAATACCGCTCTCGGTGGCGATCCACAGTCCGTACTTCTCATCCCCAAGCAGTGCCATCACGCGGTTGTTATTGATCGTATATTCATCCTCAGCGTCAGCACGATAATGGCTCACGGCCAATGACGCCTTATCAATCAGCTTAAGCCCCTGCGCAGTCCCCGCCCAGATACCGGATTTTGTTTCAGCAATCGCTGAAACCGAAAGCTGATGTCTTGATGAATCTTGAGAAGAAAGAACGGGGCGCGCCTGGCGGGATAAAAACAAGCCGGACCGAGTTCCGAACCATAACTGCTCTGTGCTGTCTTCGAAAACCGCTGTGACTCTGTGCCGCGGATACAAACGCGGGGTTAAGAACTGGCGATCTCTAAACTCATAGATGCCCAGTTCCCCAGCAACAAATATTGAATCGCCCACGCTATAGAGACCGGTAACCGAGGCTGGCTCTGGAACCGGCACAAATTCCGGCTGGCGGTGTTCATCTGAAAGGGTATATAAACCTTCGCTGCTGGCAAACCAGATGCCTGCCTGATGGCTGATAACATATCTAAGCGGCGCCGATTGCCACTTCAACCGCTTTAGCTCGGCAGTTGTAGGGAGGAAGCGGTAGGCATAGCCGTCTTTTACCAGCCACATCGTCTGCCCTTGCATAACAGCGTCTGTGACACCGGTGATCGGTTCGCCGGTTTGGTCTACCGCCCTGTCTAACCGCTCTCCGTCATAGAAAATCAGCGATCCCTGAGCATCAACGAACCACAGTCCGCCGTTGGTATTGGCAATGACCTTTTGTGCTGCCACAAAGCTTCCACGTTCCTGATGAGGAAGCGGATAAAAGGCATGACTGTTTTCTGCTGTAGCAAAACTACAGTGCAACAGTACTGACAGGCAGAAGGAAAATATGAAAAAGGCTTTATTCATAACAACCAGGAACTATTGGTACAGCGTATCCCTGCAATAACTCACAACAGCGTAACGAAACATTATGAAGTAAGTTGACTTGTTGTATAAGAATGATTTTATAAAATGAGTGGTAAGACATAAAAAAAGCGCACTTTTGTGCGCTTTTTCATCAGCCCGGCATTACCGCCAGTAGCTTCTGTCTTTCGTCGCTGGCCAGCTGAACAAAACGACCTCGCTGCTTGGACGAAATAGGCTCAGCCTGAGGCAGAGGTACCTTCATTGCATTCACTGCACGATTTTTCTTGATCAACTCGTAATGAAGATGGGGGCCGGTTGACCGCCCGGTATTGCCACTCAGCGCAATACGCTGGCCCATCGTCACTTTGTCACCAACCTTCACCAGCAGTCTATGTAAGTGAAGATAGCGGGTCATATACTCCCGGCCATGCTTAATCACCACGTAATTGCCGGCTAGCGGGTGTTTTCTTGCTTTGACGACTACGCCATCACCGGCAGCAAGCACGGGCGTGCCTACCGGTGTAGCAAAATCTGTTCCGTTGTGCGGAGATATTCGCCCGGTAACCGGGTGTTTACGCCTTGGGTTAAACGACGAACTGATTCGGTAACGCTTGGCTAACGGTATCCGGCGCAGCGCACGATTCAGGCTCTTGCCGTCGGCATCGTAGAACAAGCCGTCCTCATGGCGCATCACGAACACTTCGCGAGAACCACTCAAATAGTAAAGCGATTTCACATCGCCCCGTGTTACCGCTTTGCCATCAATAAACTCACGCTCGACAGAAACAGC
Source organism: Photobacterium kasasachensis (assembly GCF_050336885.1). Taxonomy (NCBI): domain Bacteria; kingdom Pseudomonadati; phylum Pseudomonadota; class Gammaproteobacteria; order Vibrionales; family Vibrionaceae; genus Photobacterium; species Photobacterium kasasachensis. The sequence goes on along the minus strand of NZ_JAKJSH010000006.1, from coordinate 167,337 downwards.
AAACCGGTCGCCTTTACGTGCCTCCCGGCCGAAGTCAAACCGCCACTGCAGGGCCTGAACCACGGTTTGGATCTGGTTGGGCGTCAGGCCAGCGGCGCGAGCTGACTGATAAAAACTGCCGGAGATCCGTCCAGTCAGCATCACCGGCTTTATTTCGCCGTTCTCTTCCAGCTGCTTGAACTCATAACCCGGCCCGGCAAGCGTATATAAGTCAGTCAATTTTGCACTGCGCTTAATACTGAACTCTTTGACCCGGCCCTCATCATCGACAGACCATTCAATCATCTGGCCCACGCGGAGGTTCTGGATCGACTTGTTCACCTTGATCAAACGGTACATATCAGCCAGGGGCAACGCGTACTGCGAGAAAATCGCGCCTAATGTCTCGCCAGAAGCCACCTTATGGTTATGGGCGATATCAACCACTTCTTCGAGTTGTTGCTCCAGCTCATCTTTCGGCGCCAGAAATTCCGGATCTTCGGGATCAAGCACAGCGCCCATCGGCTCGCTGTTTTGCTCAGACAGGACATCTAACTCTTCCAGCGGGAGCTCAACGTCAATACGTTGATCAGACTGATAGGTTACAGCCTGCTGAAGCGGCGATGAAGGCTGCCATACCAAGGCAGCCACGACGATCAATGAGGTTGAGGCTAAAGCAATTCGATGCTGGCGGGGTAATTGTTTAATTGTTAAGGCCGCAACCTTGAATATTTTCATTATTATTTAAGACACTTGGTAAAACTCTGCCCCAATTCTTGCAAAAATCGGACATAACCTCCCTTTTCCTCTGCAATCTCCGTTGCCATCGGGTCAAGGGTTCCAATATTGACTTCTGTGCCACTAACGACACTCTTTACTACCGCCGGTGAAAATTGCGGCTCACTGAATACACACTGTGCCTGCTTGTCTTGTAATGCTCGACGGATAGAAACTAATGTTTTCGCGCCCGGACGACGATCAGGGTCAACTGTAAAGTGCCCGAGATTATTTAGTCCGAACTGTGCTTCGAAATAGCCGTAACCATCATGGAAAACATAATAGCCGCGACTGGCTAGTGGCTTCAGCTCAGTGTTCAGATCATCAATGGCCAGTTCCACGTCAGACACGAACCGAGAAAGGTTATCTTCATATTTATTTTTATGCAATGGATCAAATTTGATAAGCGCCTCAGAAATCACCTTCGCTGCCTGAATCGCTTGCTTTGGCCCCAGCCACAAGTGCGGATCAACCCCGTCATGGCTATGACTGTGATCACCGTGGTCAATTTCAGCCCCCTCTTCATAAGAGCGAAGATCAATTGTATGTTGTTCCGTCAATGCCAAGCTGTTACCTTTCGCATCCAGCACTTTTGACAGGAACATTTCCAGCTCTGGTCCAACCCAAACGACCAAGTCGGCGTCTCTTAGCTTCTTCACATCTGACGGGCGCAAAGCGTAATCGTGCGGGGATGCACCTGGTGGTAAAATCGACTCGCTGATTGCAGCGCCGTCAGTTAGCTCCAGTACGATCAAATTTAAGGGTTTAACGGTTGTCACCACCTTGAACTCACTGGCAGAAACGGCTGATGAGAAGAGCAGTGCAACAGAGCTGATGCAAAGTAACAAACGGCGCATAATGATTTCCGAAATAATAATTGATTACAAGTAGAGTGGAAATGTTATATTATAACATCTCACTTTGGCAAATACCTTGAAGCACTTTTTATGACTACTCTAGTTGAATTACAGACCGTTACCGTGACTTTTTCGGAACGGCACGTGCTTGATCAAGTCTCGATAAAACTTGAACGAGGCCAGATCACCACCCTGATCGGCCCCAACGGTGCAGGCAAGTCAACCCTGGTGAAAGTCATCACCGGCCTACGCAAGCCCACAGCAGGGAAGGTCATTCGTCAGAAAGGACTCCGGATAGGCTATGTGCCGCAAAAATTACAGCTAAATGCATCACTACCACTCAGTGTTGACCGTTTCATGCGACTGGCCGGTCGCTATACCGAAAGTGACAGGATCGATGCCCTTAAACTGGTTGGCGGTACCCACCTGCACCACAGTAATATGCATTCGCTCTCCGGTGGTGAAATGCAACGCGTTCTGCTGGCACGGGCACTGCTCCAGCGCCCTGATTTACTGGTACTTGATGAGCCAGTACAAGGCGTAGATGTTAATGGCCAGCTAGAGCTATACAGTTTGATCCAGTCACTGCGTGATAAGCTTAATTGTGCCATTTTGATGGTCTCGCACGACTTGCACCTGGTCATGGCAAAAACAGACAATGTGATCTGCCTGCATCATCACATCTGCTGTTCAGGCGCGCCGGAAGCTATCACCAATCACCCTTCGTATGTTGCCCTGTTTGGGGCACAGCAAAGTGAGCAGCTGGCACTGTATCACCACCACCACAATCATGAACATGATCTTGCCGGTAGCCCGGTAGGACCTTGTCAGCACCATCACCACGAGCAACAAGAGAAACACAATGCTTGATTTTATCCTGCCAGCACTTATTGCAGGCATCGGTATTGCCGCCCTGGCCGGGCCACTGGGCTCCTTTGTCGTCTGGCGAAAAATGGCTTATTTCGGCGATACCCTATCTCATGCGTCTTTATTGGGTGTTGCCCTCGGCTTTCTGTTCAATATCAACCTCAATCTGGCACTGGTTATCTGCTGTCTGGCACTTGCCGTGATCCTCGTAGGCCTGCAGAAACAAAAGTATGTCGCAACTGACACCCTGCTGGGTATCCTTGCCCACAGCGCCTTGTCGCTCGGCTTGGTTGCGGTCAGTTTTCTCGATCATGTCCGTATCGATTTAATGGCCTACCTGTTTGGTGATCTGCTGGCAGTCACCACTACCGACCTGTTATGGATCTATGGAGGCGGTGCTGTTGTGATGACCTTGCTGGCTTTCCTTTGGCGTCCTCTGCTGTCGATGACGATCAACGAAGAGCTTGCCCAGGTTGAAGGCGTCAACGTCGATTTTATGCGTCTGTTGCTGATGCTGATGGTCGGTATGGTCATTGCCATTGCCATGAAATTTGTCGGCGCGCTGATTATCACCTCACTACTGATTATTCCTGCTGCAACGGCACGGAAATTTTCTCACAGTCCTGAGTTTATGGCCGGCTTAGCATCAGCGATCGGCTGCGTTGCCGTAATGATCGGCCTTGCCATGTCATGGCACTACGACACACCAGCCGGTCCTTCCGTGGTGGTTGCAGCCGCTGCAATGTTTATTCTCAGCCAGTTTAAACGAGCCGACGGCTAACCAGCTTACATTCATCACGATCATTATCAAGCCTGCAGACAATCTCTGCAGGCTTGGTTTTGTATTCGCTGACGAATAATCAGATCAAAGACGTAATAAAATATGCCGGGTGTCGTTCAAGCATGATGGCAAAGCCATATAGCGCACAGCCAACAACAAAACATAATGCAATAAAACCAGCCTTTTTAGTCAGCTCGACCACCCAGCCCAATAGAAACAACATAAAAAAAGTATTAATGAACTGAGGAATCACATCTAGGCTATAAAACACAGAGCCGCAAACAGAAAGCCCCCCTGAAACCACCATCATGATTATCGCGCGCGTAAAGAATTGACTGTGTTTATACAGCGGTGAAGTGGATATCAGCAAACACACACCAAGTACCAATGAACAGAGATACTCAACACCTACCGTAAAATACTCCAGATACGGAATGGAATAACCCAGAATAATGATAAGACTATATGTTAACAACGTTATAAAGTTTACGAGAATCAAAGTGGGCAAAACCCGCTCATCATCAACCCCCATAGTTACGCATAACCCTGAAAATATGATGACAAACCCCATTGCCGCCAATACACAGGCTACCGCAATAACCCCGAAGATATTTGATTGGTACCAGATAGCCAATGAACCAAAGTACAGCGCCAAATAGGTTGGAACTAAAACATGCGGCTTAACTCCAATCGAGATTAACCTAATGATTTTATTAACTGTTACATGGTAGTCATAGCCAACCCAACTGAGGATAATTAGGTTTGCTATACTGCCCAAAAGAGCCAGGTATAAAGTCTCTGACGCCCAGAAAACTTCAGGAATGATCGTAATGAGCAGACTGAACATAAGTAGCGTAATTTGATATACCGCGGAAGGAATACTAGCAATAATGCCGATAATACTACTTATAAAATGTGCAACAAATCCTCGGAATGCGACCAAAAGAAACATAACAGCACAAAACTTAAGAAGGTTGACAAAGTGAATGTACTCGCCCCAAGAGATCTCCTTATCAATTTGAGCACTTGACGCCGGTGCGATAGAAGCATCCATTCTGGCCTTTAGATCTTCGTTGCTAAAAACATACTTATCCTTTGCATCAATCGCATTTCTATCCGTAATAAATCCGTCATCAGCAAGGTTTTCAATAGTCTCCAGCACAATTTTTGACTCAAAATACTCATTGAACCGATCACTCTGCTCAACCTCTGCAGTTACTTGAAAGCTAAGTATCGAAACAAGCAATAAAAATACAACTCTAAAACAATTCATGAAAAATAAAAAACACCGTTCAATTAATGCTTTAAAGTCTATTCACCTATTTATAAATTGTAAAGGCCTTTATTCGTCGTGCTTAACCTAGCTAACGAAACAAGCTTCGGTGCTTATCATTGCATGTGCGTTTTATTTGAAGTGTAATCTCAGCTTTCTTGGCATCAGGCATGAAGTCCAGCAGGCACTGATAATAGCCCTGATCCTGCTCGGAAAGCATAAAGTTATCAATATATAGGCGATGGCAAGCGTAGGTCATCAAGTTGGCAGCCAACGTATCTTCCGCTCCGGATACATGCGCCAGTATGCAATCTTCATAGCCGGCTTTGTCTTCTTTCGCACCGACGTGCAAGCTAACAGCAATGACGATAATACCGCTCAGCCACTTCATTTATGCCTACCCTTTTCGCTTATTTCCAAGCTTGCACAAACTTGAGGGTAATACCAAACAAAAAAACCCGCCAGTGGCGGGTCTTCATCATCTTTGCTGTGCAATATTACCAGCCGGTAACTTCGCGCAGTGCCTTACCGATATCAGCTAGGCTCTTCACGGTTTTAACACCGGCAGACTCAAGCGCCTGGAATTTATCATCAGCCGTACCTTTACCACCGGAGATGATCGCACCGGCATGGCCCATACGCTTACCCGGAGGCGCTGTAACACCTGCAATGTACGAAACCACAGGCTTAGTGACATGCTCTTTAATGTAAGCTGCCGCTTCTTCTTCAGCCGTACCACCGATTTCACCGATCATGACAATGGCTTCAGTCGCTGGATCTTTCTCGAACATTTCCAGAACATCGATAAAGTTTGCGCCAGGAATTGGGTCGCCACCGATACCAACACAAGTTGACTGGCCGAAACCTTCATCCGTAGTCTGCTTAACCGCTTCATAAGTCAGCGTACCTGAGCGCGACACAATACCAACCTTACCGGCTTTATGAATGTGACCCGGCATGATACCGATCTTACATTCATCCGGCGTGATCACACCCGGGCAGTTAGGACCAATCATACGCACGCCAGCTTCATCCAGGCGAACTTTGACATCCAGCATATCAAGCGTAGGGATACCTTCGGTGATCGTCACGATCAGTTCAATTCCCGCATCAATCGCTTCAAGAATGGCATCTTTACAGAACGGTGCTGGTACATAAATAACAGTAGCAGTAGCACCAGTTGCTTCAACGGCTTCACGCACAGTGTTAAAGACAGGCAGACCAAGGTGGGTTGTACCGCCTTTACCTGGCGAAACACCACCAACCATCTGCGTTCCGTATTCAATCGCCTGCTCAGAGTGGAAAGTTCCCTGACCGCCAGTGAATCCCTGACAAATTACTTTGGTATCTTTATTAATTAGAACTGACATTATTTGCCCTCCGCTGCAGCAACTACTTTTTCCGCTGCTTCAGTTAGGGAAGTCGCAGCAATAATATTCAGGCCACTCTTAGCCAGTGTCTCTGCGCCCAGTACGGCGTTGTTACCTTCAAGACGGACAACAACCGGTACCTCGACACCCACTTCCTCAACGGCACCGATGATACCTTCAGCAATCAGGTCACAGCGAACGATCCCGCCAAAGATATTAACCAGTACGGCTTTTACATTGCTGTCGGAAAGAATGATCTTGAATGCTTCGGTCACGCGCTCTTTGGTTGCGCCGCCGCCGACATCCAGGAAGTTGGCTGGCTGGCCACCGTGAAGGTTTACGATATCCATCGTACCCATCGCCAGGCCTGCGCCGTTAACCATACAACCGATGCTACCGTCCAGGGCAACGTAGTTCAGTTCCCACTGCGCCGCGTGCGCTTCACGCTCGTCTTCCTGTGAAGGATCGTGCATTTCACGTAGCTTAGGCTGGCGGTACATCGCGTTTGAGTCGATGTTAATTTTACCGTCAAGGCACAGCAGATTGTCATCACCAGTGATAACCAGCGGGTTGATCTCAAGCAATGCCAAATCGTAATCAGCAAACATGTTGCCAAGCCCCAGGAAGATTTTGGTGAACTGCTTGATTTGGTCGCCTTTAAGACCCAGTTTGAATGCCAGTTCACGGCCTTGGTACGGCTGAGGGCCGACCAAAGGATCAATTGCGGCTTTATGGATAAGCTCCGGCGTCTCTTCCGCAACTTTCTCGATCTCAACACCACCTTCAGTCGATGCCATGAACACAATTCGACGAGTACCACGGTCAACAACCGCGCCTAGGTACAGTTCATTGGCGATATTCGAGGCTTCTTCAACAAGAATTTTCGTAACCGGCTGACCATTGGCATCTGTCTGGTAAGTCACCAGGTTTTTACCCAACCATTTCTGAGCAAACTCTTTAATACCTTCTTTGGTATCGTGCAGCTCAACACCGCCCGCTTTACCGCGACCACCAGCGTGGACCTGGCACTTAACTACCCACTTGTCACCACTGATTTTACCGGCAGCTTCAGCAGCTTCTTGTGGTGTATCACAAGCATAGCCTTCTGGAACTGGCAGACCGTACTCAGCAAACAGCTGTTTTGCCTGATATTCATGCAGATTCATGATGTTCTATCCGTTTTATATCCCTTTGGGACTTGTTATTCCATCTGAAATACTCTTGGGTATTTCTTCGTCAATGATACCTAAAGCCGTGTTCAAGCCGGGCGTCGAGCCTTGCCCGGCTTAGCTTTAAGTATTAAACGTCCAGTAGCAGACGTGTTGGGTCTTCTAGAAGTTCTTTAATCGTTACCAGATACCCAACCGACTCACGACCATCAACCAAGCGGTGATCATAAGACAGTGCCAGGTACATCATAGGTAGGATTTCAACCTTGCCGTCAACGGCCATTGGGCGGTCAGCAATTTTGTGCATACCCAAAATAGCTGATTGCGGCGGGTTGATAATCGGGGTCGACATCAGCGAGCCGAACACACCACCGTTAGTGATAGTAAAGTTACCACCAATCAGCTCATCAACGGTTAGCTTACCGTCACGACCCTTGATAGCGAGCTCTCGAATACCTTTCTCGATCTCCGCCAGGCTAAGCTTGTCACAGTCACGAAGGACTGGAGTCACCAAGCCGCGTGGCGTTGATACCGCAATGCTCACATCGAAGAAATTGTGGTAAACAATGTCATCACCATCAATCGATGCATTCACTTCCGGGTAACGCTTCAGCGCTTCAACAACAGCCTTGACATAGAAAGACATGAAGCCCAGGCGAATGCCATGGCGTTCTTCAAAGATGTCTTTGTACTGCTTGCGAAGGTCCATGATTGGCTTCATGTTCACTTCATTGAAAGTAGTCAGCATCGCTGTACTATTTTTCGCTTCTAGCAGACGCTCTGCCACACGTTTACGCAGGCGTGTCATCGGAACACGTTTCTCACTGCGGTGAGCCAGAGGCGCTTCTGCCTTAGCCTCGACAGCAGGTGCAGGTGCCGCAACAGGTGCCTGTGCTTTACCCTCTTTGACAAACGCTTCGACATCTTCACGAGTGATGCGTCCGCCAACACCGGTACCTTTGACGTCAGCAGCATTGATGCTGTGCTCGCCAAGCAGACGGCGAACCGCCGGGCTCAGTGCTTCGTTCGTTTCTTCAGACAGTGATGCAGTATTGCGCTTGTTAGGCGAGGCTTCTGCTTCAGCAGGAACATCGGCCGTAGGTTCACCGGCAACAGCACCGGCTTTAATTTTACCAATCAACTGCTTGGTTAATACGGTAGTACCTTCTGTCTCTAGAATTGCTTCCAGAACACCGTCTTCAGGTGCCGGAACTTCCAGCACCACTTTGTCAGTTTCGATATCAACCAGAACTTCATCACGCGTAACGGCATCACCAGGCTGCTTGTGCCAAGTTGCCACTGTCGCATCTGCAACTGATTCAGGTAAATCGGGAACCAGAATTTCGATCGTCATATCGGTTTTGTCCTTATTGTTCCAGTTCTTGTTAATCTATGGTCAACGCTGATTCGATGAGCGCTTTTTGTTGTTTCAAATGAACCGACATGTAACCTACAGCCGGTGAAGCAGATGCCGGACGGCCCGCATAGTTCAAGGCAGCACCTTGCGGTATTGCCGAACGGAAGTTGTGCTGGCTTGAATACCAGGCACCTTGGTTTTGCGGTTCTTCCTGACACCAGATGAAGTCTGTCACGTGCTGGTAATCAGCCAACGCGGCTTCAACGTCTTCTTTCGGGAATGGGTATAGCTGTTCGATACGAACAATAGCTACATCTGTCTGCTCGTTTTTACGGCGTTGTTCTAGCAGGTCGAAGTAAACCTTACCGGAACAGAACACCACGCGTTTAACTTGCTTCGGATCCAAGTCATCAATTTCTGGAATAGCCGGTAGGAAATTACCGCTAGCCAAATCATCCATCGTCGACACACACAGAGGGTGACGAAGTAAGGACTTCGGAGACATTACAATCAGCGGACGGCGCATCGGACGAAGCACCTGACGACGAAGCATGTGATAAACCTGCGCTGGTGTCGACGGGATAATCACCTGCATGTTCTGTTCGGCACAAAGCTGAAGATAACGCTCAAGACGTGCAGACGAGTGTTCCGGCCCCTGCCCTTCATAGCCGTGTGGTAGCAACATCGTCAGGCCACACATACGGCCCCACTTCTGCTCACCGGAGCTGATAAACTGGTCAATTACCACTTGGGCACCGTTGGCAAAGTCACCAAACTGTGCTTCCCAAACAGTCAAGCCACCAGGCTCAGCTGTCGCATAGCCATATTCGAATGCCAATACCGCAGCTTCTGACAATACCGAGTCAAAAACCTGGAATGCACCCTGTTTATCGTGAACATTAGCAAGCGGAACATAGGTACTGGCATCACTTTGATTATGCAAAACAGCATGGCGGTGGAAAAAAGTACCACGGCCCGAATCCTGACCGGTGATCCGGATACGGTTTCCGTCATCAACCAGGGTAGCGTAGGCCAATGTTTCAGCCATACCCCAATCAACCAGCTTGTCACCTGCGATCATGGCCTGGCGGTCGTTGTACAGTTTCTGGACCCGGCTTTGCAGCTTGTGGCTTTCCGGGAACTGACAAACACGCTGAGCAAGTTCTGTGAGACGAGAGGTTTCAATGGTATTAGGCCACTCAACCGTCCAGTCGTGCCCCAGATACGGGGCCCAGTCGACAGAATGAAGCTTCATCGGGCGCCATTCTTTAACCACACAGTCACCACGATCCAGTGCATCGCGGTATTCGTTAATCAGCGACGTCGCTGTTTCCAGATCTACAGTCTCGTTGTCTGTCAACGCATCGGCATAGATCTTACGCGGAGTCGGATGCTTCTTGATTTTCTGGTACATCAGAGGCTGAGTGGCGTTAGGCTCGTCAGCTTCGTTGTGGCCATGACGGCGGTAACACACCAGATCAATCACAACATCGCGCTTAAACGTATTTCTGAAGTCCAGAGCGATACGAGTAACAAAAGCCACTGCTTCAGGATCATCGGCATTGACATGGAAAATTGGTGCCTGGACCATTTTTGCAATGTCAGTACAGTACTGGGTAGAACGGGTATCGTTTGGATTCGAGGTCGTAAAGCCAATCTGGTTGTTGACCACAATTCGAACCGTACCACCAACTCGGTAGCCACGTGACTGAGACATGTTGAATGTTTCAGCTACCACGCCCTGACCAGCAATCGCGGAGTCACCATGGATAGTAATCGGAAGGACCTGCGAACCATCTTTGTCGCCAAGACGATCCTGTCGAGCACGCACAGAGCCGACAACTACTGGGTTCACAATTTCAAGGTGTGATGGGTTGAATGCCAATACTAAATGTACATCACCACCTGGCGTTGCGAAGTCCGCAGAAAAGCCCTGGTGGTATTTCACATCACCGGTTCCCCAAGATTCACCGTGCTTACCGGCAAACTCGTCAAACAAGTCCTGCGGCTTTTTACCCAACACGTTAACCAGCATATTCAAACGGCCACGGTGTGCCATACCAACGACAACTTCGCGGGCACCGTTCGTACCGGCATAACGGATAAGTTCTTTCACCATCGGAATAAGCGCATCACCACCTTCTAGTGAGAAACGCTTGGCACCCGGGAATTTAGCTCCCAGATAACGCTCCAAACCTTCGGCAGCTGTTAGCTCATCGAGGAAAGTCAGTTTTTCGTCTTTCGAGAATGCGCCTTGACCAACCACCGATTCCAGACGCTGCTGAAGCCAGCGTTTTTCATCGGTATTGGTAATGTGCATATACTCAGCACCAATCGAACCACAGTAGGTTTTTTTCAGTGCATCATAGATTTCAGAAAGCTTCATCGTCTCTTGGCCGATAGCGAAAGAGCCGACATTAAAGGTTTCGTTAAAATCTTCTGCGGTCAGGTTATGGAATTCAGGTTCAAGATCAGGCACTCGATCCTGCTGCCATAGTCCTAACGGATCTAAGTTTGCATGCTGATGGCCTCGGAAACGGTATGCATTGATAAGCTGCAATACCTTAACCTGTTTCGCATCAACATCTGGGTCGCTGACGGTAGCACTTAGATGGGTTGTCTCTTTAGCCAGACGTCGGAAGTAATCACGAACACGCGAATGCGGTTGCTCGACAGCAACTTCACTCACCACAGGCAAATCACTGAATACGTGACGCCATTTTTCGTCGACTAATTCTGGGTCGCTAAGATACAACTCGTAGAGGTCTTCTACATAAGTTGCATTGGCGCCAGCCAGGTGTGAAGACTCAAGCCAAGCCTTCATAACGCCGTTCTGCATTGTTTTCCCTTAACCACTAGTTATCGCCATTTGCGCCGGTCTCTAGGCCGGGCTTTAAAGCTGGCTTCCGATAGCGAGTCAAGAAGCCAGCATATCGATAATTCGACTAATTTATACCGCGCGTTTTAGCAACATTGATTTAATGTGGCCTATCGCCTTCGTTGGATTTAATCCCTTAGGACAAACATTTACACAGTTCATGATGCCATGGCAACGAAAAACACTAAAAGCGTCGTCAAGATCTGATAATCGTTCATCTGTTGCAGTATCACGACTGTCAATTAGCCAACGGTAGGCAGCCAGCAGACCTGCCGGGCCGATAAACTTATCCGGGTTCCACCAGAATGACGGACAAGAGGTCGAGCAACACGCACACATAATACAATCATACAGCCCGTCAAGATGAGCACGGTCTTCAGGTGACTGAAGGTTTTCACGCGCTGGCGGCTGGGCACCGTCATCGATAAGGAATGGCTTCACTTTCGCATAGTTAGTATAGAACTGTTCCATATCGATGATCAGGTCGCGGATCACCGGCAAACCTGGTAGCGGGCGGATCACTATCGTTTTTTCGCCAGTCAGGGCTGACAGCGGAGTAATACATGCCAGGCCGTTAGTACCATTCATGTTTACACCATCCGAGCCACAGACGCCTTCACGACAAGAGCGGCGGAAAGCCAGCGTTGGATCTTGCTCTTTCAGCAGGATTAACGCATCCAAAACCATCATGTCGGAGCCTTCAGGCACATCAAGGGTATAACCTTTCATGTGTGGCGCATTGTCGACATCTGGGTTGTAACGATAAATTGAAAAATTCAGTTTCATTTTCTTCCCCTCCACCTTAGTAAGTACGCGCTTTCGGTGGGAACGCTTCACGACTTGTTGGCTCCATGTTTACAGCACGCTTCGACATTTCTTCTGTCTCAGGGTTGTAAATCGAGTGGCATAGCCAATTTTCATCATCACGCTCAGGGAAGTCGAAGCGGGCATGGGCACCGCGACTTTCTGTACGGAAGTTTGCAGCAACGGCAGTTGCGTATGCAGTTTCCATCAGGTTATCAAGTTCTAGGCACTCAATACGCTGGGTGTTGAACTCGGTAGAGGTATCATCCAAACGCGCTTCTTTCAGGCGCTCGCGGATAACTTTAAGCTCTTCGAGACCTGTTGCCATTGCGTCACCTTCACGGAATACCGAGAAGTTGTTTTGCATGCACGACTGCAGATCTTTACGGATCTGTACAGGGTCTTCGCCTTTCTGGGTATTGTTCCAGCGGTTGACACGCTCTAGGGATGCTTCGATATCAGACTCAGTTGCCGGACGCGCTTCAGCTTGCGCCGCCAGCGTTTCACCAAGGTGCAGACCCGTTGCGCGACCGAATACCACAAGGTCAAGCAGTGAGTTACCACCCAGGCGGTTAGCACCATGAACAGAAACCGAGGCAATTTCACCACAGGCAAACAAGCCTTGTACTTCTTCATCCTGGCCTGCGCTGTTTTGCTTAATGGCCTGACCTGAAACCTGGGTAGGGACACCACCCATCATGTAGTGGCAGGTAGGGATAACTGGAATAGGTTCTTTAACAGGGTCGATATGGGCAAAGGTACGAGACAGCTCACAGATACCCGGCAGGCGTGACTCAAGGACATCCTTACCCAAGTGATCCAGTTTCAGCTTAATATGCGGTCCCCAAGGGCCATCGCAGCCACGTCCCTCACGGATTTCAACCATCATCGAGCGGGCGACGACATCTCGGCCGGCCAAATCTTTGGCATTCGGCGCATAACGCTCCATGAAGCGCTCGCCGTCTTTGTTCAGCAGGTAGCCACCTTCACCACGACAGCCTTCTGTCACCAGTACACCGGCACCGGCAATACCTGTCGGGTGGAACTGCCACATTTCGATATCTTGCATCGGAACGCCAGCACGCAATGCCATACCAACACCATCACCGGTATTAATAAATGCATTGGTTGTCGATGCATAGATGCGGCCAGCACCACCGGTTGCCAAAATTGTTGCCTTCGACTTGAAGTAACAGATCTCGCCTGTTTCCATGCAAAGAGCAGTACACCCCAGAATTGCACCATCTTGGTTTTTCACCAGATCAAGCGCATACCACTCGGAGAAGATGGTCGTCTTGTGCTTGATATTCTGCTGGTACAACGTATGCAGCAGGGCGTGACCAGTACGGTCTGCGGCCGCAGCGGTACGTGCCGCCTGCTCGCCACCGAATTCTTTGGACTGGCCGCCAAACGGGCGCTGGTAAATCGTACCGTTATCAAAACGAGAAAACGGCAAGCCCATTTTCTCCAGCTCGATAACCGACTTAGGACCATTCTGACACATGTATTCAATCGCATTCTGATCACCAATGTAATCAGAACCTTTTACTGTGTCATACATGTGCCACTGCCAGTCATCCGGATGTGAATTACCTAGCGCAACGGTAATACCACCCTGTGCCGACACGGTATGAGAACGGGTAGGGAAAACTTTAGACAACAAGGCACAACTAAGGCCCTGTTCAGAAATTTGTAGTGCGGCACGCATACCTGCACCACCAGCACCGATTACTACGGCATCAAACTCACGAACTGCAATGCTCACTTACGCACCCCACACAATGAAGAAACCTGAAAACAGGTAGACAAAAAGGACAGCTACAACACCAAACTGAATACCTGCTCGTAGGGCGGCAGGTTTAATGTAGTCAGTTAAGACTTGCCACAGACCGATCCAGGCATGGATCAGAACCGACAGCAGCGCCAGCATGGTGAACACCTTGGTGCTCAGCTTGCCGAAAAACGCGGTCCATGTTTCATAGCTTAGATCCGGGCCAAAGGCGAAGAATCCGACCATGTAAATGGTGTAAAGGGTTAGGATGATTGCAGTTGCGCGAATCAGAATAAAATCGTGTATACCATTACGGCCGATTGTCGATACGTTGTTTACCATACTAGGCCTCCAGCGAAGATAGCTAGAACCGCTACGATTGCGAAGCTCACTTTGGTGCTCGCAATACCGGTATCCATCTCTTCAAAATATCCCATGTCCATCATTAAGTGACGCACGCCCAACACAATGTGATAGAACAGTGCAGTCAGTACACCCCACAAAACAATCTTCACAAAAAAACTGTCAACAATGTTGGCAGCACTTGCGAAACCTTCTGGGGAGGAAAGGGAAAGGCCTAATAGCCAAAGTAGGATGGCAACAGAAACAAATGTGATCACGCCTGATACACGGTGCAGGATTGACGCAATCGCCGTCAGAGGAAAGCGAATCGTCTGTAGGTCGAGGTTGACAGGTCTTGGCTTATTTACTTTCACGGTTTGCCCACTCAGCTCCATTGAAGCATTTTATTTTTTTATAGAATTCTCCGATCCGCTTAAGCCAGAAAATACAAACTTAACATCTTTGTAACCTTTGGTTGCAATAATGTTTTAACGGGGACCTAAAAACAAAACGCAACCTAAGTGACTAATATTGCTGACAACTTAAGCATTCGTTCCTGGCAGCTGCAGAACCAGAGACCTGCGGCGAGTATACGCCCCGTAACAACCAATTACAAATCCCGTTACATGACCTCTAACACGGTTTGGAAATTTTGCACGTTTTCAACCAAAGTTATTAACAAGCGCACACAAACAGGCACAAAAATTGACAAATGGCGTCTCAATCGGTACAACAAATGCACATCCGCTTTGGATTAGGATTATAAAAAAGCAAAGGAGATTGTTATGGCAGACAAGAAAGCTACTCTTCACATTGAAGGGGAAGCACCAGTCGAACTGCCGATTCTCGGGGGCTCACAAGGGCCAGATGTAGTCGATGTGCGTAAACTTGGCGCTAACGGTTACTTCACATTCGACCCAGGTTTTCTAGCCACTGCATCATGTGAATCTCAAATTACTTATATTGACGGCGATAAAGGCGTGCTACTTCACCGTGGCTACCCGATCGACCAATTAGCGAATAACGCTGATTATTTAGAAGTTTGTTATATTCTTTTGTACGGCGAAGTCCCTACGCGTGAACAGTACGAGACATTCCGTACCACAGTTACTCGCCATACCATGGTCCACGAACAAATTGCCAGCTTCTTCCACGGCTTCCGCCGTGACGCTCACCCAATGGCAGTTATGTGTGGTGTAGTTGGTGCGCTTGCCGCGTTCTACCATGACTCGTTGGATATCAATAACGATACCCACCGTGAAATTACGGCTTTCCGCCTGCTGTCGAAAATGCCGACACTGGCTGCAATGTGTTACAAGTACTCAATTGGACAGCCGTTTATCTTCCCACGCAATGATCTTGATTATGCTGAAAACTTCCTGCATATGATGTTTGCGACACCATGTGAAGAATATGAAGTTAGCCCTGTCGTGGCACGTGCAATGGACAAAATCTTTACTCTGCATGCTGATCACGAACAAAACGCCTCGACCTCAACCGTTCGCCTGGCTGGTTCGTCAGGTGCTAACCCGTTCGCCTGTATTGCTGCTGGTATTGCTTCACTTTGGGGACCAGCGCACGGCGGTGCCAACGAAGCCTGTCTGAAGATGCTGGAAGAAATTGGCAGTGTTGACAAAATTCCTGAGTACGTCGATCGTGCGAAAGACAAGGACGACCCGTTCCGCCTAATGGGCTTCGGTCACCGTGTCTACAAGAACTACGATCCACGTGCAACGGTAATGCGTGAAGCTTGCCATGAAGTACTGGAAGAGCTGAACATCCAGGATCCGCTGCTAGACGTAGCCATGGAGCTGGAACGTATTGCACTTTCAGATGAATACTTCATCGACAAGAAACTGTATCCGAACGTTGATTTCTACTCAGGTATTATCCTGAAGGCGATCGGTATTCCAGTTTCTATGTTCACCGTGATCTTCGCCATGTCCCGTACTATCGGCTGGATCGCGCACTGGAACGAAATGCACAACGATCCGGGCAACCGTATCGGCCGTCCTCGCCAGCTGTACACAGGTTACACGCAGCGTGAGTTCAGCCCGATCCACGAACGTGAATAGTCGTTCTCGGTTATAGATACAGGTTGTAGCCAAAAACAAAAGGTTGAGCAGAAATGCTCAACCTTTTATTTTATTGGGTGTTTTATGACACAACCACTAAACCGGATTGTCGATATCAATGAACTTAACATCCAATTTATGTTCGTCAGCCAGCCACTCGCCCAATGACAGGATCCCGTAACGCTCAGTGGCATGGTGACCGGCGCTAAAATAGTGGATCCCCAATTCTCTTGCCGTGTGCACTGTCCGTTCAGAGATCTCACCAGAAATGAAGGCATCCAGCCCTTTATGGGCAGCCAGCTCAATAAAGTCCTGTCCGCCGCCGGTACACCAGCCGATAGTTTTAATTTCAGCCGGGGCATTGTCGCCAATATGTAGCGGTTCGCGATGCAGTGCAATCGACAGGCGCGAGGCTAGCTCTTCCCCTGTCAGCGGCTGCTCAAATTGGCCGTAAACAGAGACAGATTGCGGATTGCCCTCCTCCATTCCACCCAATACTTCGATTTCAAGCAATTCGGCCAACTTAGCATTGTTACCAAGCTTGGGGTGAACATCTAACGGCAGGTGGTAGGCATAAAGATTAATACCGTTTTCAATCAAGGCCTTGATCCGACGAAACTTCATGCCGCGAATTTCAGCCGGCTCACCTTTCCAAAAGTAGCCGTGGTGAACAAGGATCGCATCAGCCTGTTCCTCGATAGCGCGATCAATCAGGGCCTGACAAGCCGTCACCCCGGTGATCACCTTCTTCACTTCTGACTTCCCCTCGACCTGAAGGCCGTTCGGGCAATAGTCTTTGATCAGGTGCGGGCTCAGCAGCATGTTCAGTTCTGCTTCCAATTTGAGGTTATTCATTATCGCTTCCTTTTTTCAGTTAGCGTTATTCTATACCCAAACTTCCTCAAAATGCAGATTTCAGGATAAGACCAGCAACCGTCACCGAGTGAAATCAAAAAAGCTGCATCACTGCAGCTTTTTCAATATTCTAAAGAAAGTAACTAATATAGATCTTGCGAGCCGTGTTCCGACTCCTCTAGCCATACCGGCTTGGTACTGGTTTTAAGCCAATACCGATGCAAATAGCTGTAGAAGCGAGAACGTTTGTCGACCGATAAAAAGATCATAACGGGAAAGCTTATGACGCCAACAAGCACAACAAGCACCCGACGAAAAAAAATGCGGATCTGCGAAAATGACTTGTACATAAGGGCCTCGACAACTGGTCTAACCTGTATAAACAATAATCGAAAACATATCGTCACACTGCATCACAACGCACACTTTTCAACCAAACATTTAAATTGACGAGTAGATTAAGACCCAATATGTCAAACACTTACAGAAGATTAACAAGCAAGGAACAATTTAGAAACGACATCAATGCGGTTCTTACTAGCCCGTCGCTCACCGATGGCCCACCATCAGTTGCTAGTGAGAGCTGGCTCTCTGCCTTTCGGGCTGAGGCAGAAATTCCTGAGCACGCCGAGTATCAGGGAAACCGGCGGCTCGGCTTCTATTATCAATGGCTATGGCAACAGCTGATTGAAGCTCATCCTCACTACCGATTAGTGGCAGAAGAAGTTCAGCTCACGTGGAACAAGCAAACTCTCGGTGCCGTCGATTTTCTGGTCATGAACACCGTCACAAACCAGCTTGAACACTGGGAAGTTGCCATCAAGTTCTACCTTGCCTATCAACACAGCTGGCCCGGCCCCAACGCCAGCGACAACCTCGATAAAAAAACGGCACGCATGCTGGAACACCAATTAACGCTCTGTGATCATCCCGCTTTTAGACAGCAGCTTGCTCCCTACTTTGGCCAACCCGCCGTCAAGCGCCTGATTATGCAAGGTCGGCTGTTTTATCCTCACGACAAAAATACAGCAGGCTCAAGTATTGCCATCAACCCGCATGCCCTGGTGGGCACCTGGTGTTACCAGTCACAGGCATCCGATCGCCAATTGAAACAATTGCGTAAAACCCATTGGATCAGCCCTCCCCGCTATCAGGACCTCAATACGTATCTTGATACCAGTGAGCTTTCAATTCCGACACAGGCTGTCAGTCCTGATAACCAAGTCTGGTTTGTGATGCCCGATCACTGGCCGACGCATAACAGGGACCGCTGATCACTGTTTTTCAGGCATAAAAAAACGCCCTCGAGAGGACGTTTTTATCCGCTAGATAATCTTACAGACCAGCGTCGGCAAATACCTTGCTGACAATTTCCTGCGCTTCTTGCTCAATAAGGGCTAAGTGCTCCTTACCTTTGAAGCTTTCGCAGTAAATCTTGTAGATATCTTCGGTGCCTGATGGACGCGCAGCAAACCAACCGTTCTCGGTGGTCACTTTCAGACCGCCAATCGCCGCACCATTACCTGGCGCATGAGTCAGGCGAGCGGTGATTGCATCACCTGCCAAAGTCTCGGCAGCCACCATTTCAGGAGACAGCTTGCTCAGTACCGCTTTCTGCTCACCGTTGGCGACAGCCTGAAGACGGTTGTATTGCGAAGCGCCGTGCTTGGCAGCCAGCTCCTCGTAATACTGCTGCGGGTTCTTGCCGGTAACAGCCGTGATTTCAGCCGCTAGCAGACATAGCAAGATACCGTCTTTGTCGGTAGACCAAGGCGTACCGTCCATACGCAGGAAGGATGCCCCTGCACTTTCCTCGCCACCGAAACCTAGCTCGCCTGAGTACAGGCCATCAACGAACCATTTGAAACCAACCGGTACTTCACACAGCTCACGGCCCAGATCAGCCACAACACGGTCAATCAGCGCACTGGATACCAGTGTTTTACCAACAGCCACTTCCTGGCTCCAGTCCGGGCGGTGACGGTATAGATAGTCAATACACACCGCGAGGAAGTGGTTAGGGTTCATCAGGCCGGCTGGCGTAACGATACCGTGGCGGTCGTAGTCAGGGTCATTGCCAAAAGCCAGATCGTAGTTGTCTTTATGTGCCAGCAGGCCAGCCATCGCATAAGGCGACGAACAGTCCATACGGACCACACCATCTTTATCCAGCGACATAAAGCGGAAAGACGGGTCGATAGACTCATCGACAAGAGTCAGATCCAACCCATAGTGGCTGGCAATCTGGCGCCAGTACTCAATGCCAGAACCACCGAGTGGATCGACACCAATTTTAAGGTTGGCTTTCTGGATTGCAGCCATATCGATAACATTGACCAAGTCATCAACATACGGTGCAACCAGCTCTTGCTCGACCACCAGCTCACTGGCAAATGCCTGCTCAATCGACACACGCTTAACATCGACCATGCCATTGGCAATGAGCTCGTTGGCACGTTGTTCGATGGCCGTAGTCAGTTCACCTTCCGCAGGACCACCATGGACAGGGTTGTATTTGATACCACCATCCTGAGGCGGGTTGTGAGACGGGGTGATCACAATGCCATCAGCTTTGTCAGCATTGGCTTTGTTATGGCACAAAATAGCGTGAGATACGCCCGGCGTCGGTGTGTAGCCACGTCCTTCCTGGATCACCACCTTCACATTGTTTGCAACCAGCACTTCTAGCGTTGAAGTGAATGCAGGCTCAGACAACGCGTGCGTATCCTTACCTAGAAACAGCGGACCTGTTACACCATTTGCAGCACGAACTTCCGCAACAGCCTGGGCAATTGCCCAGATATGGTGCTGATTGAAGGTGCCTTTGTCTGCCGTTCCACGGTGACCAGAAGTACCAAAGGCCACTTTCTGCTGTGGTTCAGAAACGCACGGCTCAATCAGAAAATAATTTGCCACTAACGCGGGAATGTTATGCATATCTTCTTGCTGGGCACGCTGCCCGGCACGAGGATGGATTGCCATTAACTTATCCTTGTAATAAAAAGGCGAAACGCCAGTTAAATTTCACCGCAAACTTTGTCGATGATATCTGCACCGAAGCTCATTTTGCCCATCAACTGCTCAACCATCTGACGTTTGCGATCAGTATTCGTATTCGTTATTACCCAGTACGGGGTCTCTGGGATTGCTTTCGGCTTGGTCGTTTTACCACTCGCCAGCAGTGTCTCTTTGCTCTCGGCAAAGTAAATGCGGGTACGACCTTTGATTGCCGCAGCTTCTGTAAAGCCTGTCGGATCGATACGATAAAGCGACGACAAGATCATCATGAAGCGACCGATGGCTTTTTCCTGGACGGCGAATTCATCTGAAATCAACAACGATCGCATCTCTTTCACGCGATCCATTTTCGTTACGTTACCCGCGTCTTTACTTACCACGATACCTTTCGGTCGAACAGGCATAACCACTTCAGGCTGCTGTTCACTCTGCTCAGGCACCATTAGCAGGCGGCGCAAAATGTCAGATGCACTCTCGCCAATATGCTGGGTTTGGCTGGCAATATAACGATATAGCTCTTCGTCTACCTCAATACTCTTCATCGTAGTGTTCATTATCGTTCCGTTTGAAAATCACCGTGAGATTATAACGTGATCCGAGGTTATACTCTACGGTAAAGCGTTATCAACAAGAGAAAATAGTCAGTGAATCTTCATTACCAAGTGGACGGACAAGGTGAGGCGATCATTTTGATCCACGGCCTTTTCGGCAGTGCCGACAATCTGGGGTTGCTCGCCAGATCGTTGAAAGATAAATATAAAGTGATCAGCATCGATCTTCGGAACCACGGTCGCTCCCCCCATTCAGATACATTTACCTACCGCGAAATGGCTGACGACATCCTGAAGGTCATCGACCATTGTGATGTAGAACGGTTCTCGCTCATTGGCCATTCCATGGGCGGCAAAGTGGCCATGGCGATGACCGAACTGGCCGCCTCCCGCTTTAACCATTTGATCGTCCTTGATATGGCGCCGGTCCATTACCACGTACACCGCCACCAAAATGTCTTTGCCGGTCTGCGGGAAGTTACCAGACACACTGTTGGCAAGCGCAGCGAAGCTGAGACGCACCTGGCTAAACATGTGCTCGAACCGGGCGTACGGCAGTTTTTGCTCAAGTCGTTTGCCAAAACAGACAGCGGCTATCGCTGGCGCTTCAATGTCGAGGGCCTGATCGCCAATTACGATACAATTATGGGGTGGCAGGAAGTGCCTGAATTCAGAGGTAAGACCTTGTTCGTCAAGGGCCAGGATTCCGAATATATCCTGCCGGAGCACAGAGAATCTATTGCGCGCCAGTTTCCTTCGGCCAAGGCCCACATGGTGGCGAACACCGGACACTGGCTGCATGCCGAGAAACCAGAGACGGTAAACCGTATTATTCTGAACTTCTTACAGTCGGCTTAGGACGAATCAAGCCCCCCTATACCGTTAACAGGCACCTGCTGTCTGTGTTATAGTGCGCGCCTAGCTCGGCTTCAACTGCTGTAAGGAGACAGAAATGTTATATGAGCACATGGAACTGCTTGAATCGATTGGGCTGGACTTGTTGTTTGCCGCGATATTTTTCTTTATCGGCATGGCCATAAAGGATGTACTGAAGCAGGGTAATGTGCCACCATTTGGCCGCAAAATTGTCTGGCTTGTCCTTTTTCTGGGATGCGCCGGGTTTATCACCAAGGGCCTGATCCAGATTAGCTGGGAAGGCGCAGGCATTGGTTAACATTTTTAGCTGAATTCAGCAACTGTCGAGCGCGCAACAAAGCCGAACCATGAAATAGAACATGCTCAGGCAACAGAGCTAGTGATGATCAGATAAAACAGCATCGAGCATTTAAGTGACCAGTGTCACCGCTTGACAAGTGATCATTGAAACTCAGGGCCAACGCCCTGATAAGATTTATGTATATCGTTATCATCAAGGATAACGGTCAACAACTAATATACGGGTAATCTCTACTATGGCGAGTGTAGGACTCTTCTTTGGTAGCGACACAGGTAATACAGAAGCTGTCGCTAAAATGATCCAGAAACAACTGGGCAAAAAACTGGTTGAAGTAAAAGATATCGCTAAAAGCAGCAAAGAAGATATCGACAACTTCGACCTGCTACTGTTAGGTATCCCTACCTGGTACTATGGCGAAGCGCAGTGTGACTGGGATGACTTCTTCCCTGAGCTGGAAGGTATCGACTTCTCGACCAAGCTTGTTGCTATTTTCGGTTGTGGTGACCAAGAAGATTACGCAGAGTACTTCTGTGACGCTATGGGTACGGTTCGCGAAATCGTAGAAGGCCGCGGCGCAACTATCGTTGGCCACTTCCCGACGGATGGCTTTGAGTTTGAAGCATCAAAAGCACTTGTTGACGACAATCACTTCGTTGGCCTTTGCATCGATGAAGATCGCCAGCCGGAACTGACTGACGAGCGCGTAGAGAAGTGGGTAAAACAAATCTACGACGAAATGTGCCTGGCTGAACTGGCCGACTAATCGTCACGGTTACGCCCAAAAAACGCGCCCTATGGCGCGTTTTTTATTTCTGTAATCGCAATCAGATCTGCATACCTCGACATAACTTACATACCCTAACCGCATATAAACAATAGCGCATATAACAACTCAATTCATGAGAAAATTTCATGGCGGTATTGAGTACGATTAGCATTTTTATTCCACTACGTTAACTTCAGACAAGTTCTGAAATAACAGCAGTATTGGGAAGTCTATGATGTTCCAAACCTCATTCCCCAGAGCAGCCGCCACTTCTTTAGGGGCGACGCTATACTGGCCAACCGGAAAATCATTATCATCCACGGCCAACCCTAACCACTAGCACGAAGAGCACACCTACATTTTTGTAACAAGCCTGCAAAGTAAAGAAAAGTTACATATCAGGTAGATTCATCGCTTTTTAAGGTTTATTGTTACCTTGTCGTCACTTATAATAAATAGATATGAGAAAGACTACCGCTTCATGTTGTTGCGGCTAGCCAATAGGAAACTCGGATGTCAGATAATAATCACGCACTTAAACAAGCAGGCTTAAAAGTTACGCTTCCGCGTCTTAAAATTCTGGAAGTATTGCAGCAGCCTGATTGCCAACACATTAGTGCTGAAGACTTATACAAGAAACTAATCGATATTGGTGAAGAGATTGGCCTGGCAACGGTTTACCGCGTACTGAACCAATTTGATGATGCTGGTATTGTGACTCGCCACCACTTCGAAGGTGGTAAATCAGTATTTGAACTGGCCACTCAGCACCACCATGACCACCTGGTTTGTCTTGATTGTGGAAAAGTTATTGAGTTTTCTGACCAAGTTATCGAACAGCGTCAGAAAGAGATTGCTTCCAGCTTCAACGTTCGCCTGACTAACCACAGCCTGTACCTCTATGGTCACTGCATGGAAGGTGACTGTAACGAAAACCCAGAGCTGCACGATCAAAAATAATTAATGCCCTAAGCCTCCACTGCGATATATTGACTACGACAGATGGCGGCTTAGGCGCTAGACACTAAATCAAAAAACCAGCCAAGCGGCTGGTTTTTTTATGGGTTCAAAAAGCCAGCCTTAGCTGGCTTTGCTGTTAATCGCCAATCTTGGCCCAAGTATCACGCAGGCCAACCGTGCGGTTAAACACCAGTTTATCTTTAGATGACTCTTTGCTGTCGGCACAGAAATAACCCATACGCTCAAACTGGAACGCTTTTTCCGCTTCAGCATCAGCCAACGACGGCTCTACGACACCTTGCTTAATGGTCAGTGATTCCGGGTTGATCACAGAGACAAAGTCATCAGCAGCGCCAGGGTTCGGTACCGTGAACAAACGATCGTACAGACGAATTTCAGCAGGGATACCCGCTTCCGCTGATACCCAGTGGATCACGCCCTTCACCTTGCGGCCGTCTGTTGGGTTTTGGCCCAGCGTTTCGTTATCGTAAGTACAGAAGATGGTAGTGATATTACCTTCTTCGTCTTTCTCGATACGTTCAGCCTTGATCACATAGGCACCACGCAGACGCACTTCTTTACCCAGCACCAGGCGCTTGTACTTCTTGTTTGCTTCTTCACGGAAGTCTTCACGCTCGATATACAGCTCACGAGTGAAAGGTACTTCGCGGGTTCCCATCTCAGGCTTATTCGGATGGTTCGCTACATTCAAGATTTCCGCTTCACCATCAAAGTTTTCGATAACAACTTTAACTGGATCCAGAACGGCCATTGCACGAGGTGCATTTTCGTTTAGATCATCACGGATACAAGATTCCAGTGAGCCCATCTCGATGGTGTTGTCTTGCTTAGTTACACCAATGCGCTTACAAAACTCGCGGATAGAGGCAGAAGTAAAGCCACGACGACGCAGGCCAGAGATAGTCGGCATACGCGGATCATCCCAACCAGAAACCAGATTATCGGTTACCAGCTGGTTTAGCTTACGCTTGGACATAACCGTGTACTCAAGGTTCAGGCGGCTGAACTCATACTGACGCGGCTGGCAGTCAATCGTAATGTTATCCAGTACCCAGTCATACAGACGGCGGTTGTCCATAAACTCCAGGGTACAGATAGAGTGTGTAATACCTTCCAGCGCATCAGAGATACAGTGCGTGAAATCGTACATCGGATAGATGCACCACTTGTCGCCAGTCTGGTGGTGAGTGGCGAAACGCACACGATAGATAACGGGATCACGCATCACCATAAACGGTGAAGCCATGTCGATCTTGGCGCGAAGGCACATCTTGCCCTCTTCCACTTCGCCATTTTTCATTTTATCGAACAGCGCCAGGTTTTCTTCAACGCTGCGATCACGGTATGGGCTGTGTTTACCCGGCTCAGTCAATGTGCCGCGGTATTCACGCATTTGCTCTGGACTTAGCTCATCAATATACGCTAAGCCTTTATTAATCAATTCAATAGCAAACCCGTATAGCTTGTCGAAGTAGTTTGATGAATAGCAAATCTCACCGCTCCACTCGAAGCCCAACCAGTTAACATCGTTCTTAATAGACTCAACGTATTCGATGTCTTCTTTCTCAGGGTTAGTATCGTCGAAACGTAGGTTACATTGACCCTGATAGTCCTGAGCAATACCGAAGTTCAAACAAATTGATTTAGCATGACCGATGTGCAGGTAGCCATTCGGCTCCGGCGGGAATCGGGTATGTACGCTTGTATGTTTGCCACTTGCTAAATCCGCATCAATGATCTGGCGGATAAAGTTAGTTGGACGAGCTTCAGATTCACTCATCTATTACACCTCGTGTGCTTACAGGATTTTAGAACCCTCTATGATCCATAAATATGGTGCACGACTCAACAAATAGTGTGCATTGTTTGTCGATATGTATAAAAAAACCCCGCTATCGCAGGGCAATATAAACAGATGACACCCAATTCGAGCATCAATATACCCAAGCTACCTCAAGATGCAGGGCAACCCAAGCCTAAAACTACCAGGGCAGCTTCGGAATACACTTCGGGGAAAGCGTATTCGGAAACTAGCAAGGCACAACCCGCCGAACCAGAGCGGAGCCTTGCGGTAGCGATGGCCAAGCCTCAGTGTAAGCTTGTTTTGGAAAAAAAAACGGCCTCCAAACAAGAGGCCGCTCTTCACGCCGTAATCCAGGCTCCCTGATCAGGAACCCGGCCTTAGGTCATTAAGGCAGTTTTACCGAAGAGAGATCTTCAGATGCCGGGATTTTTTTCATTTCGCCAGCAACGATTTCCGCCAGCGGGCCAAGGATAACCTGAATATTGTTAGTACCAAGTTTAACCACACCCATGGCACCCAGAGCCTTCAGAGTTTTCTCATCAGCAAGGCTACTGTCTTTCAGTGTCAGGCGCAGACGCGTGATACATGCATCGATGTTCTCAAGGTTACCGTGGCCACCCAGTGCTTTCAGGTACTGTTTTGCCAGCTCACCCGTTTCTTCTGAACCCGCAACTGAACCTTCTTCGGCATCATCGTCTTCACGACCCGGTGTTTTCAGGTCGAACTTAACAATGACAGTACGGAAGATTGCGTAGTACAGACCGAAGAATACCAGGCCTTGAACAATTAGCATGTACCAGTTAACCGCAAGCGGGTTACGCGTAGAGAGCACCATATCGACCAGACCAGCCGAGAAGCCGAAGCCAGCAATCCACTGCATTGATGCCGCAATGTATACAGACAAGCCAGCCAGTGCTGCGTGAACAACGTATAGCGCAGGAGCCAGGAACATGAAGGCAAATTCTAGCGGCTCAGTTACACCGGTGAAGAATGATGCGAAACCAGCTGCAATCATGATTGAAGCAACTTTTTCTTTGTTCTTCGCTTTCGACGTATGGTACATCGCAAGCGCCGCACCTGGCAGACCGAACATCATGATTGGGAAGAAACCAGCCTGATACATACCGGTCACACCCGGAGTCGCCACACCTTCAGCGATAGATTTCGCGCCACCAAGGAAGTTAGGAATATCGTTGATACCGGCAACGTCAAACCAGAATACAGAGTTCAGTGCGTGGTGAAGGCCGACAGGAATCAATAGACGGTTAAAGAATGCATAGATACCAGCACCTATCTCACCCATACCCTGGATACCTTCACCGAAGTTCACAAGACCACCATAAACGGCTGGCCAGATGTACATCAGGATGAAAGCAATAAAGATACCTGCGAATGACGTCAGGATAGGAACCAGACGCTTGCCCGAGAAGAATGCCAGGGCTTTGTGAAGTTCTACAGCAGAGAAGCGGTTATAGATTTCAGCGGATACGATACCGACTAAGATACCGACAAATTGGTTATTGATCTTCGCGAATGCTGCAGGCACTGCACTAGGGTCAATGCCTTGAATTTGTGCAACTGCACCCGGAGACAGCAGCGTTGTAACGACTAAAAAGCCAACAAAACCAGAAAGTGCTGCTGCACCATCTTTATCTTTAGACATACCGTACGCAACACCAATTGCAAACAGTACAGACATGTTATCAATAATAGCGGCACCAGCCTTGATCAAAAAGGCAGCCAGTGCACTGTTTGCACCCCAGCCGTTCGGATCAATCCAGTAGCCAATACCCATTAATATTGCGGCGGCAGGCAGTGTGGCAACAGGTACCATCAACGCCTTACCTACTTTCTGAAAATATCCAAGAATATTCACCCTTAGTTCCCCCTATGGTTTTCTTAGATGCGATCCAGATAACTTTTTTTAGTTATCCGATTAAGTCATTTGCAGTGTAAGAGATTAATTTCGCCCCGCAAATTAAAACCTCATCAATTGTGATCTTTATCACCTGATTAACTAACAATAGAGCGATTTTGCTAGCCCGATCATAAAACTTATTTTATTATCCAAAACAAAGGTAATATGCCGCTAAGATTTAATCGTATTTTCTACTAGGAATGAGGTATCACCGTGAGACTAATCCCGCTGAATAAAGCTAAAGATGTAGGTTTGTGGTCAGCTCGCTATATCGCTGATTCTATTAATAAATTTCAGCCAACAGCCAACCGTCCTTTTGTATTAGGTTTACCAACAGGTGGTACTCCACTGGCAACATACAAGCGTTTAATCGAGCTTTATGAAGCTGGAGAAGTAAGTTTTAAGCACGTTGTTACCTTCAACATGGATGAGTATATCGGTATCTCAGCCGACCACCCTGAATCATACCGCAGCTTCATGTACAGCAACTTCTTCCAGCACATTGATATTCAAGAAGAAAACATCAATCTTCTGAATGGTAATACTGACGATCACGAAGCCGAGTGTCAGCGTTACGAGGACAAGATCAAATCTTACGGTAAAATTAATCTGTTCATGGGCGGCGTAGGCAACGACGGACATATTGCCTTCAACGAGCCGGCTTCTTCGCTGGCATCACGCACCCGTATCAAAACACTGACAGAAGACACCCGTATTGCAAACTCGCGCTTCTTTGACGGTGATATGGATCAGGTACCTAAGTACGCACTAACCATCGGCGTTGGTACGTTGCTGGATGCACGGGAAATCATGATTCTGGTTACCGGCCACAACAAGGCTCAGGCTCTTGAAGCCGCCGTTGAAGGTTCGGTTAACCACCTGTGGACGGTATCTGCCCTTCAGCTACACCCTAAATCACTGATTGTCTGTGACGAGCCGTCAACACAGGAGCTGAAAGTCAAAACTGTGAAATACTTCCAGGAACTGGAAGCTGAAAACATCAAGAACCTGTAATAGGAGTTGTTCATGTACGCGCTTACCAACTGCCGTATTTTTACCGGTAGCGATGTGCTGAATAACCACGCCGTCATTATTGACGGCGTGAACATTCACGCTATTTGCCCTGCTGACGAGCTACCTCAAGATATTGAAACGCTGAATCTGGACGGGGCCAACCTGACACCAGGTTTCATCGATCTGCAGCTCAACGGCTGCGGCGGCGTCATGCTAAACGATGAGATCAATGCCGATACCATCCATACCATGCACCGCGCCAACCTAAAATCAGGCTGCACCAGCTTCTTGCCGACGCTGATCACCTCGTCTGACGACGATATGAAAGCGGTCATTGCCGCGGCCCGCGAATATCACGCCCAGTATCAAAACCACTCGCTCGGTTTGCACCTGGAAGGCCCTTACCTGAACGTGATGAAAAAAGGTATCCACAGTGTCGATCACATCCGTCGTTCCGATGACGCCATGATCCAGACCATCTGTGACAATGCCGATATCGTGGCCAAGGTAACACTGGCACCGGAACAGAACTCCCACGAGCATATCCGACAGCTGGCCGAGGCCGGTATTGTTGTTTCTGCAGGCCATACCAATGCCACCTATGTCGAGGCGCGCAAGGGCTTTGAGGCCGGTATCAGCTTTGCGACCCACCTGTTTAATGCCATGACACCGATTGCCGGCCGCGAGCCAGGCATGGTCGGGGCCATCTACGACACGCCGGATGTCTACACTGGGGTGATAGCGGACGGTTTTCATGTAGATTATGCCAATATTCGTATGGCTCACAGGATGAAAGGCGAAAAACTTGTTTTGGTCACCGATGCAACTGCACCAGCAGGAGCAGACATTGATCACTTTATTTTTGTCGGTAAGAAAGTATATTACCGTGATGGCAAGTGTGTTGATGAAAATGGCACACTTGGCGGTTCGGCACTAACCATGATTGAAGCAGTTCAAAACAGTGTCGAGCATGCAGGTATCGCCCTGGACGAAGCGATTCGTATGGCAACCCTGTATCCTGCTCGTGCCATTGGTGCGGACAAGACACTGGGAGCCATCAAAAAAGGCATGGTTGCTAACCTGGCTATTTTTGATCGTGACTTCCATGTTCGGGCGACTGTTGTTAACGGTGAATACGAGCAGAACTAACTATGACAGGCGGACAAATTGGTAATGTAGATCTGGTAAAGCAGCTTAACAGTGCAGCTGTTTACAGACTCATTGACTTGCAAGGCCCTATTTCACGTATCCAGGTAGCAGACGTAAGTCAGCTGGCTCCTGCAAGCGTTACTAAAATCACCCGCCAATTGCTTGAGCGCGGCCTGATCAAAGAGGTCGCGCAGCAAGCCTCCACCGGTGGACGACGTGCCATTTCGCTGACGACAGAGTCAGCGCCTTTCCATTCGATTGCTATCCGGCTTGGACGCAACTATATCGAATTGACCATTTACGATTTGAGCGGCAAGCACATAGCCAGTGCCGCTCATCAGTTTAATTACGCCAACCAGCAAGAACTGACCGACGGCCTGCTTGGCCATATCCGCCAGTTCATCGCAGACAACCAAAATATCATGCGTGAGCTGGTCGCTTTCGGTATTACCCTGCCGGGACTGATTGATCCGGAAACCGGCGTGGTCGAATATATGCCACATATTGAGGTGGATAACTTTCCACTCTCGGAAATTATCAGCGAGAAATTCGGCGTTTCCTGCTTTGTCGGTAACGACATCCGAGGCCTGGCGTTAGCCGAACACTATTTCGGCGCAAGTCAGGACTGCAAAGATTCAATCCTGATCAGTGTCCACCACGGTACCGGTGCCGGGATCATCGTGAACGGACAGGTGTTCCTAGGCTTTAACCGTAATGTCGGTGAGATTGGCCATATCCAGATTGATCCGCTCGGTGACAAATGCCAGTGCGGCAACTTTGGCTGTCTGGAAACAGTGGCGGCAGATCCGGCCATCATCAAGCAGGTTCAGAGCCTGCTGGCCCAAGGTTACCGTAGCAGCCTGCAGGAGCTGGAGGAAGTCACTATGCCAGCCATCTGCGAAGCGGCCAATAAGGGTGACGAACTGGCCAGCCAGGTACTGATCAAGGTCGGTAATCAACTCGGCAAGGCACTGGCTATGACGATTAATTTATTCAACCCGCAAAAAATCGTGGTTGCCGGCAATATCATCCAGGCCAAAGATGTCGTTTTTCCGGCCATCCGACGCTGTGTCGAAACCCAGTCACTGTCAACGTTCCATAAAGATCTGCCGATTGTAGAATCTGAGCTCTATAGCCAGCCTACCATCGGGGCTTTTTCAATGATCAAGCGGGCTATGCTAAACGGCGTGCTGCTTCAGCGACTGCTTGAAGATTAAGGCCGACAACACAGCGTCTGACTGCATGCCAACCTTATAGCACAGCAGTTTTTTCGCCACACTAAAAAGGGGCATGTACCGGACAGGTACATGCCCCTTGTGGTATATTGCGCAAAAAAATTCACCCTACGCCCAAGCTACACTATGGGTTATGCGATAGTGCTATCGAGAACACAATAAGAAAGGATAATTAGTCTCAACATGGAACTTATTTTTATCATAGCCGCCTTTCTGGCTGGCTTTATAGCCCTGAGGTGCAAGCTTCCTCCTCTGGTAGGCTTCCTTGTCGCGGGGTTTGCCCTCAATAGCGCAGGCTACCAGTCAACCGAAGTCCTCAGTGTCCTGGCCGATCTCGGCGTTACCCTGCTACTGTTCTCGATTGGTCTCAAACTCGATGTCAAAACCCTGCTTGCCAAAGAGATCTGGGGAGGAGCGACACTGCATAACCTGCTGACAACCGGCCTCTTTACCCTTGCCCTGCTGGCTTTGAAACAACTCGGCCTCGGAATGCTCAGCGAGCTGGATATGGTGCAGCTTGGCCTGCTTGCCTTCGCACTCTCATTTTCAAGTACCGTTTTTGCGATCAAGGCGCTGCAGGAAAAAGGCGAGCTCAACTCTACCTACGGCACCCTTGCCATTGGGGTACTGGTCATGCAGGATATTTTTGCCGTTATATTCCTGACCGTTTCGACCGGCAAAGTGCCCGAAATCACTGCGTTAGCCTTGTTTGCCCTGCCCCTATTGCGTCCATCACTGTTTAAAATTCTCGACAAGGCCGGCCACGGAGAAATGCTGGTACTGTATGGGATTTTCCTTGCCCTGGTCGCCGGGGCCGGTCTGTTCGAGGCTGTCGGCATGAAGGCAGATTTAGGCGCTCTGATCCTGGGTATGATGCTAGCCGCTCACCCCAAGGCCTCGGAGTTGTCAAAATCACTATTCAACCTAAAAGAGCTGTTGCTTGTCTGCTTCTTCCTCAACATAGGCCTGTCGGAAGAACCGACCCTCGACGGCTTCCTGATGGCCATTTTGCTGCTACTGCTACTGCCGATAAAAGGCATCCTCTACTACGTCATCTTCAACCTGTTCCGCTACCGGGTCCGGACGTCACTGCTTGGTACGCTCACCTTGTTCAACTACAGCGAGTTCGGCCTCATTGTCGGCGGGCTAGCGTACAGTCTGGGAATGCTGCCAGGCAACTTTTTGGTAGCCATCGCCATTGCCGTCTCATTGTCATTCCTGATCGCGGCTCCACTCAATAGTATCGGCCACCGGTTATACAAAGATGCCTCGAAGTGGTTAAAAGAGTTTGAGCCAGACAAACTTAATTCGAGCGATAAGCTGATTGACCTCGGTAACAAGAAAATCATGATTCTGGGCATGGGCCGTATTGGCTCAGGTGCCTACGATGAACTAGTCGCACGCTATGGCGAGCAAGTCATAGGTATCGAGACCCGTGAAGACTCCGTCCAGATCCATCGAGCAGCCGGACGCAATGTGATCCACGGCGACGCCACCGACCCCGATTTCTGGGCGCGTGTTATCTCACGCCACAACACCGAACTGATCTTGCTGGCAATGCCTCATAGCCAGGCCAACAGCTTTGCTCTGGAACAGATTCGCGAGGGTCATTACCAAGGTAAGATCGCGGCAATAGCCAAATACAGTGATGATGAAGCCCTGCTCAGCGAACTGGGGGTCGATGCGGCATTCAACATTTACAATGAGGCAGGCAGTGGGTTTGCCCGCCATGTCTGTGAGCACCTGTCACCCGATATAAAACCACTCTAGCCCCCCAACCATTTTTCACTTTTTATAACGGCAGCCTCGGCTGCCGTTTGTTTTTTCGTTCAAAAAACCAGCCAATTATAGATAAAATTCAGATAAACCCCTTTTTATTGGATAATATTCACCAGCAAGGCTTTTCTTCAATTGAATTGAGATTAAAGGTTGCTTTATTTTACCGAATACGCAATTTTAACAATTAAGAACGGGAGACGTTAGCAGCAAGGAGTAAGAATTAAGTCTCTAGACTAGGAACTAGATACTCAATTCTTACTCCCTCCCAAACAATTATGGATAGCGACAAGCGATTTAAAA
The DNA here is from genome assembly GCF_050336885.1 of Photobacterium kasasachensis. Classification (NCBI taxonomy): domain Bacteria; kingdom Pseudomonadati; phylum Pseudomonadota; class Gammaproteobacteria; order Vibrionales; family Vibrionaceae; genus Photobacterium; species Photobacterium kasasachensis. The sequence goes on along the minus strand of NZ_JAKJSH010000006.1, from coordinate 134,490 downwards.
GTTGGAGTCAGAAGTATGTGTTCAGTATTCGGTATCTTAGACATCAAGAGTGATGCAGCAGCGTTGCGCGAAACCGCGCTAGAAATGTCCAAGAAAATGCGTCATCGCGGTCCTGACTGGTCAGGTATCTACTCGTCAGATAAAGCCATTCTGGTGCACGAGCGCCTGGCTATCGTTGACCTAAACAGCGGTGAGCAACCTCTGTACAACGAAGATAAAACACATGCTCTTGCGGTAAACGGTGAAATTTACAACCACAAAGAACTTCAGGCTGAGTTTGCACCCGACTACCCTTTCCAGACTGAGTCTGACTGTGAAATTATTCTGGCACTCTACAAAGAGAAAGGACCGGAACTGCTTGACTACCTCAACGGTATTTTTGGCTTCATCCTTTATGATGAGACGGAAGATGCCTATCTGATCGGTCGTGACCATATCGGTATTATCCCGCTGTACCACGGCTATGACGAACACGGTAACTACTATGTTGCTTCTGAAATGAAATCACTGGTACCGGTTTGTAAAACCATCAGCGAGTTTCCTCCTGGCCACTTCCTATGGAGCAAGAAAGGCGAGCCGGTGCGTTACTACAAGCGTGACTGGATGGAGTTTGATACCGTTGCCGACGCAAAGACCGATAAAGTTGCACTGACCAATGCACTAGAGAGTGCGGTTAAGCGTCAGCTAATGACAGATGTTCCATACGGTGTGCTGTTGTCAGGTGGTTTGGATTCATCTGTCATCTCCGCTATCACCAAAAAGTTCGCGGCCCGTCGTATCGAAGATGACGAGCAATCTCAAGCATGGTGGCCGACATTACACTCCTTTGCTATCGGTCTTGAAGGTGCGCCTGATTTAAAGGCGGCAAAAGTGGTAGCAGACAGCATTGGTACCGTTCACCATGAACTGACCTATACGGTTCAGGAAGGCCTGGATGCCATTCGTGATGTGATTTACCACATTGAAACTTATGATGTCACGACAATCCGTGCTTCAACGCCAATGTACCTGATGTCACGTAAGATCCGTGCTATGGGGATCAAGATGGTGCTTTCCGGCGAAGGGGCAGATGAAGTCTTCGGCGGCTACCTTTACTTCCACAAAGCACCGAACGCAAAAGAGTTCCACGAAGAAACAGTACGTAAGCTGCTGGCACTGAACATGTTTGACTGTGCCCGTGCCAACAAGTCAATGGCTGCCTGGGGCATCGAAGCACGTGTACCGTTCCTGGACAAGGAATTCCTTGAAGTGGCAATGCGCCTGAACCCAGAAGATAAAATGTGCGGTAACGGCAAGATGGAGAAACACATCATCCGTGAATGCTTCGGCCACTATCTACCAGAATCCGTTGCATGGCGTCAGAAAGAGCAGTTCTCTGATGGTGTTGGTTACAGCTGGATTGACTCGCTAAGAGAGGTTGCCGAAGCCAAGGTCACTGAGCAGCAGCTTGAAACAGCCAAGTTCCGTTTCCCATACAACACGCCGACAACCAAAGAAGGCTATATGTACCGTGAAATCTTTGAAGAGCTGTTCCCGCTTGAAGATGCCGCGAAATGTGTACCTGGCGGCCCGTCAATCGCCTGTTCAAGCGCCAAAGCCATTGAATGGGACGAGAGCTTCAAGAACAGTGCCGACCCATCAGGTCGTGCTGTAGCTGCCGTTCACAACGAAGCTTATGAGCAGAAAGCCTAACGGCCCAGTTATCATCTAAATACTGAAACGAGAGCTATAAGCTCTCGTTTTTGTTTTTGCTCTCATTGCCTTTCCCCTCCCCTTTTCAAGGGGAGGCTGGAAGGGGTTAACCACCAAACCTCACAACAACATCCTCCCAGAAACCAACCCCATCTAACTTCCCCTTCTATCAACTTGCTCGCTCTCCCGGCCATCATCGAACAAGGGGAAGGACTGGTTCAACACTCATACTTCGCGACCAACAATCTTTGCTCCTCCCCTTTTCAAGGGGAGGCTGGGAGGGGTTAACCACCAAACCTCACAACAACATCCTCCCAGAAACCAACCCCATCTAACTTCCCCTTCTATCAACTTGCTCGCTCTCCCGGCCATCATCGAACAAGGGGAAGGACTGGTTCAGCACTCAGACTCAACGATCAAAGTCTTTGCTCCTCCCCTTTTCAAGGGGGAGGCTGGGAGGGTTAACCACCAAACCTCACCACAACATCCCCCCAGAAACCAACCCCATCTAACTTCCCCGCTCTCTTTGCACCTCCCCTTTTCAAGGGGAGGCTGGGAGGGGTTAACTCACAAAATGCAGGCATAAAAAAACCGCCTTCCGGCGGTTTTTCTCAATCTCTAACATCTTGAGACTGGGAATTAACGCTCCCAGTATGCCTCTTCCAGACTGTCTTCACGCTCTGGCAAACCACGAGACAGACGCGGAGAGTGCTGTGCCAGCACTTCGTAGCTTACACGGTTCGAATACAGACAAACCTGCGAGAACGACGAGTAGGTCAGGAAGTTATGCTGATGCTTGCTTGATTTAGGCACATTCTCTTTGTGGTAACGGTTAGCTGACATATCGTGCAGCAGGGCTGACAGTGCACCGTCACCGGCACCATTGGTATTTTTGATGCGCTCTGGGCCACCCATGTACGGTGCAATGTGAGAAAAGACCTTCAATGGCAACTCACATTCTTTCTTTAGCATCGGGCGGCTGAACTCGTAACGGTTGAACTCAGGGATATCACCCGGCAACAGCGGCAAGCTGGTTTCGCGCTTCGCATCATCTTCGGTGTAACCTGCTGTATACAGACCAACAGGGCCTGCGGTGCACAGTACCAGATCCACCCACTCCAGGGTTTTCTCAGAAGCCACAAGCGGGTCTGCTTCGCCAGTCAGTGCTTCAGCTTCATCTTCGTTCATCGCAACAACCGTCACATGGTCGCGGAGGAAATCACGCCACCACTGCGGATCGTCTTCAATAACAAACTTAGTACCCAGCGTCAGTACCACAGGTACATCATGCTTTTTCGCATACTCAATCGCACGCATGGTCGCTTCCGGCATCGGATCGCCTTCTTTACAACGCACCAGATAAGCGGTCAGTACCAAAGCAGAAGCATTTTCGAATACCGTCTCTGGAATACTGTTCGGATCCAGCTGGTTCATTCGACCTTCATTGATCGCAAATGTCCGCTCACCCTCTTTAGAGATCAGCGCAAAACAGCGACCGATTGGGCCATGTACAGGCTGAAGGTGGTTCATATCCATACGGCTCGAGGTATTGCAAAGATAACGGTAGGCATAGCTGCCGATTTCGATATCTTTGCTCATTACACCGAGCAATACGGACTTATCATCCGCCAGTACAGAATAATTGTGCAGGGTATTACCGATCGTACCACCAGCAAATTCGTGGCTGATCAGGTCATTTTCTTTCAGTTCTTGATACAGCGCTTCAGCCTTTTCATCGGTAATGACCAAAGAGTGGCCTTTGCTTAGCTCATAACGTTCCAGGAATGCATCGTCAACACACGCTTCGATATCCACCAGAGTCTGGTCGATACCCACTACGTGAGTGCGTGTGAGGCGCTTTTCTTGTTTGGCTTGACTCAGAAGAGGATCACGGGCATGTACGGGAAAGTAATGCTTAGATTTTCGTTGGCCTGGAAATTTCATGTCAATGAGCTGTCTGTTGGGAAAATTTTGCGAATTCTATCACAGAATATAGAACAGAAAAGAAAAAGCTCTCACAGTTTTTGAGAGCTTCAACTTTTTAAGAGGAAAGTATTAGATACAGTCTGTACACGGTTTTACCAGCCCTGGGTATTTTGCCTGACCAGCTGCGCCATCATTGCAATATGCGCGGGATTATCGTTAAGGCACGGAATCAGGTTAAACTCCTTTCCGCCCGCCTCGATAAAGGTTTCCCTGCACTGCTCGGCAATCTCCTCCAGCGTTTCAAGGCAATCGACAGAGAAAGCCGGGCACATCACATCCAGCCGCTTTATCCCCTTTTGGGCCAGCTCCGAGATAGTTTGTTCGGTGTAAGGCTTTAACCATTCTTCCCGGCCGAAAATGGACTGGTAGCTCATACTCATCTGCTCGCGAGGCAGACCAAGTTTTTCCGCTAGCAACGCAGTCGTACCGTTACAGTGCTGCGGGTACGGATCACCGTTATCGGCGTAGCGCTTGGGAATGCCATGGTAGGAACATAACAGGTAATCCGGCTTGCCGTGATTATCCCAAAACTCTGTCACTGACTCTGCCAGCGCACCAATGTACTCGGGATGATCAAAATAGTTGTGCACAAGACGTAGTTCAGGTATTTCCGGGTGGGACTTGAGCACCTTTGCCACTTTATCGAAAACCGCGGCGGTTGTGGTTTGTGAGTACTGCGGATACAACGGCAGAACCAGTACCTTATGACAGCCTTGCTGTTTCAGGCTCTCCAAACCGCTTGCAAGCGAGGGGTTACCGTAAGTCATTCCCAACTCGACAGGCACCTGCAGGACTTCAGCCAGCTGTCGCTGCTGGCGTCGGGAATACACCATCAGGGGTGACCCCTCGTCCATCCAGACAGACTGGTATAGCTTGGCTACTTTCGGTGAGCGTATCGGCAGAATAACGCCATGAAGGATCGGGCACCATAGCCAGCGAGACATATCGACAACTCGCTGATCATGCAAAAATTCAGATAAAAAGCGTTTAACGGCTGCAGGCGAGGCTTCGTCCGGCGTCCCCAAGTTAACCAGCAATACACCATAATTATTATTTTTTTCGCTCATACTTTCCTTCGCGTTTGAGTAATGCGCTGACGGCTTAACTTTATCAGCTTTAATAAAATCATGCATATAAAAAACGGGTTAGCCCTAAAGCTAACCCGTTTATTCGATTCGATGCGAAGCGTCGATTAAGCCAGTGCTTTTTCCAGTTCAGCACTTACTGCAGCGACAGGCTGAGTACCGTCAAACTTCAGGTACTTAGTGTTACCCGCTTCTGCTTCTTTGCCGTAGTAAGCAATAAGAGGCGAAGTCTGGTCGTGGTATACACCCAGGCGAGCACGTACTGTCTCTTCCTTGTCATCTTCACGGATAACAAGATCTTCACCCGTTACGTCATCTTTGCCTTCAACCTTCGGCGGGTTGTATACCGTGTGGTAAGTACGACCTGAAGCCAGGTGGGCACGACGGCCAGCCATACGCTCTACGATAACATCGTCAGAAACGTCAAACTCGATAACATAGTCAACAGCTACACCAATTTCTTTCAGGCCGTCAGCCTGAGGAATTGTGCGTGGGAAGCCGTCTAGCAGGAAGCCTTTTGCACAATCGTCTTCAGCAATACGCTCTTTAACCAGACCAAGAATGATATCGTCAGACACCAACTGTCCAGCGTCAATTACTGATTTCGCTTGCTTACCTAGCTCAGTACCAGCTTTGATCGCCGCACGTAGCATGTCACCAGTAGAGATTTGAGGAATACCAAATTTCTCCATGATGAATTGTGCCTGAGTACCTTTACCTGCACCTGGAGCGCCCAGAAGAATGATGCGCATCTTGATCCCCTTTAAATAAGATGGAGTTTTTCAAAAAACAGAAAAATACACTGATTAGCCCGCAGTCGCAAGCCCGGCACTATTGCCGAGCCTGGATTACATGCTTTATCAGAATACTATTTGAAGCTGATAATAGAATCGATAAGACCTTAGTCATATCGATACCTATTAGCAAAATTATGCCAGCAACTTGTTAACGGCGGCCAGGAACTGAGACGGATCGTCCATCGAGCCACGTTCTGCCAACATCGCCTGACCTAGCAGCATTTCAACCCAGCGGCCAAATGCCTCTTCATCAGGTTCATCGGCCATCTTGTTGACCAGGGCGTGCTCCGGGTTAAGCTCAAGGATATATTTCACCTCAGGCGCATCATGCCCCGCCGCTGCCAGCAGCTTAGCCATTTGCGTACCCATTTCATTTTCATCAGTCACCACAACAGCCGGTGTATCCTGCAGCTTGAACGTGGTACGAACATCCTTCACACGCTCACCAAGGTAGCTCTTCGTCCGCTCAACCACAGACTTAAACTCTTCTTCAGTTTGCTTGTGCTTCTCTTTCTCTTCCTCGTCTTCGAACTTGGACAGATCCAGATCGGCTTTGGTGATTGCCTGGAACTGCTTGCCGTCAAACTCAGGCAGGTGACCCATCAACCACTCATCGATACGATCGTGCATCAAAACAACTTCAATGCCCTTGGCACGGAACTGCTCCAGGTGCGGGCTGTTCTTGGCCGCGCTGAAACTATCTGCCGTCAGGAAGTAAATCTTATCCTGACCTTCTTTCATCCGTTCAACATAATCGGCCAGCGAGACAGTCTGCTCGGCCACTTCGTTGTGCGTAGAGCTAAAGCGCAGCAAGTTGGCAACTTTCTCACGGTTGGCAAAATCTTCGGCAGGACCTTCTTTTAGCACCTGACCAAACTCGTTCCACAATGTCTGGTACTTCTCGGCATCATTTTTCGCCATCCGCTCCATCATCGTCAGAGCACGCTTGGTACATGCCTTGCGCAATGCCTGAGTCACCTTGTTGTCCTGCAGGATTTCACGCGATACGTTCAGCGGCAGATCATTCGAGTCGATCAGACCACGCATGAAACGCAGGTAGGAAGGCATAAACTGCTGGGCATCGTCCATGATGAAGACGCGCTGAACATACAGCTTCAGGCCGTGCTTGCTGTCACGGTTATTCATATCCCACGGTGCTTTCGATGGAATATACAGCAGGCTGGTGTAGTCCTGATTACCCTCGACGCGGTTATGACTCCACGCCAGCGGCTCGGCGAAGTCATGTGAAACGTGATTGTAGAATTCTTTATATTCTTCTTCGCTGATCTCTGACTTGTTGCGGGTCCAAAGCGCCTGGGCCTTGTTGACCTGCTCCCATTTGTTGGTTCCCGTTTCCTTACCTTCCTCGTCACGCTCAGCGGTCTGGATAAAGACTGGAATACCAATGTGGTCAGAGTATTTGCCAATGATGTCACGCAAGCGGTACTCGCTCAGGAATTCTTTCTCATCCTCACGAAGGTGAAGAATGATCTCGGTACCACGGCTGGCTTTTTCGATATCTTCGACCGAATAATCGCCTTCACCGCTAGAGTGCCAACACACAGCCTGATCGGCAGGGACACCTGCCGCACGAGTATTCACTGTCACCGAGTCAGCCACAATGAAAGATGAATAGAAACCGACACCAAACTGGCCGATCAACTGGGAGTCTTTTGACTGGTCTTCGCTAAGCTTGGCAAAGAAATCTTTAGTGCCTGATTTGGCAATGGTACCCAGATGCTCAATGACATCATCGCGGTTCATACCGATACCGTTGTCATGGATAGTCAAGGTACCGGCATCAGCATTGAACGACAGTTTTACGCCTAGTTCAGCATCCTTCTCATATAAATCAGGTTGCGACAGGGCGCGAAAGCGTAGCTTGTCCGCCGCATCAGAGGCATTAGAAATCAACTCACGTAAAAAGATCTCTTTGTTCGAATACAATGAGTGGATCATCAGATGTAAAAGTTGCTTTACTTCCGATTGAAAGCCACGTGTTTCCTTATTTTTATGGATATTTTGCTCGCTCATTTCAACTCCGTAACTAGTCGTATTACGTAATCTATATCAATTCATTTCATAGATATGGCCAAAGTTCGGTTTTTCAACCTAAAATGCGCTTTTTATAATATTTATATTTTTTCAGCCGCCCTTTTAAAAATTTACATTCAGAAATGATTCAGGGAATTCATGCTATATAATCAGCTCAACTGTGCCATTGGTGCTAAAAATGAATAAAATATCAAATAAATATTTGATTGGTCAGAGGTTCCTCTTTGACCCTTATGACAATAGCTTAATCGACCAATCTGAAAACGATGAGCTCACCCGACTCGGCAGCAATGAAAGCCGAGCATTAAGCCTGCTGATTGAAGAACCTGGTGCGATCATCACCCGTACTCGCCTGCATGATTATGTTTGGCGTGAGCAAGGCTTCGAAGTTGATGACTCCAGCCTGACCCAGGCCATCTCGACGCTTCGCAAGGCGCTGAAAGACTCGACGAAATCGCCGGAGTTTATCAAGACCGTGCCTAAGCGAGGCTATCAGATGATCGCCAATGTCAATGAGATGGCTGACAGCCCAGCAGTGACCGAAACACCACTCGTTCACGCCGATGCGGAAGCCGTTACCTCCGAGCCAGACATGGATACGATCGCGCAGCACAGTGTGACTGCCGAACCGAGCGCGGATCCATCGAACAAGAGCAAGAATACGGTAGAAAACAACAAGCCATCGAAAATTGCCATATTGAAAATTGTGGCAGTGATGATTGCCTGTTTCTTGCCATTGCTGGTGAATTTAAGCTTTCCGCCAAAGTCAGAGGCCTTCAAGCCGTTGCTGACTGTTAACGGCGTTCAGGTACTGACGCCCAAAAATCACCCAGATCTGTTGCAGTGGAAAACACTGATTTCGAGCTGTGTGGAGACCTATCTTGAGTACCATCAGGGGGATGAACGTCCGTTAGAGGTCATTGCTACGGGTGGACAAAGCAACCAGTTATGGCTGAACTACATTCACGGCACCTCGGTACCGGGTGAAAACGTTACCCTGCGATTGCTTACTAGCCATGAGGATAATACCAAGCTATGTCAGTAAAAACTAAATACAGCAACTTTCCGGGTTTCTGCAGGCAGTACTGGGCGTTCATCGTTTTGGCATTATCGACTTCTTTCAGCGCCTGGCTCTATTTCTCCAGCGACTACAAGCAGGAACAGTTGCTCATGTCCCGAGAATGGCAGTCAATGTCTGTCAGCCGGATTGAAGCCATGCAACTGGAACAGCTAGGGATGCTACGTCGTGTCGAACAAAGCAGCCATGTTGTCTACCTGCCCAATAAAACCTACTCGCGCATAACCTTGCTAAAACTCTTTAGCGAAAGCGAGCAGCCACTTACCTTGCACATTTCCGAATCGGGGAGATGGGACATCAGCGGTGGCTACCTGCTTACCGAGCCGCTTGAATTTAAGGACATTACTTCAGGCCAGAACAAAGACTTCCAGAGCCACCATCTGACGATTGTCAAACAGGTATTCCGAATGGATGCCCAGCAAAGCCGCCGTATTGATATCATCAATAAGAAGTCGCTATTGCTGACCAGCCTGACTTACGGCTCGAGCATTCTTTACTCGCTGTAAAGCTTTATATTACGGTTAAATCAAAAAAGGGGGGAAGCGCTCGCTTCCCCCAACCACAATGAACATTCCTTTCAAATTACAGCTTAGAAGTACACTCTCATACCAATCGTGAATGCACTGTCATCGCTGCCGGCGACTTCTTCGTCAAAGCTCTGATCGGCATATTCTGCGTACGAGACAACACTGTCATTTAGCCAGTAGTCAGCACCAATGGTGAACTGGTTTAGCTTATCGTCCTGGGTATCGTAATCGACATAATCGTAGACACCGTACAAACCGACACCGACAGGCAGATCGTAGCGAGCCATTGCACCGATACCTGTTCTCTCCTCACCGGCGAAGTCGTAATCAGAGTACATTGCAGCCAGTGACAGCGCCTGGTAGGCATACGTGGCGTTCAGCGTCCAGGAAGTATCGTCATCACCGCCGTAGGTCACATCCTTCTCGGTGCGCTCTGAGTAGGTATAGGTAGCCGATAAGCCAAGGCCGAAGTCAGAAGCCCAGGCCACACCCAAGGCATACGCCTGGTCGATACCAAGTTCACCCAGATCCGGGTCTGCCACACCGTTCGCATCGACCCCTTCATCACCGGTATGATACTGCGCCATGATGCTCAGGCTGTTAACATCAATCTTGTACTGAATACCATTGGTAAGACGATCGGTCGCAAACGCATCCTCTTTGATGTTTGCCGTTCCGCCATATTCCCAGGTGATATCATACTGACCGGCCAAGGTATCCTGAACTGCCGACATACGACCGATACGGAACTCACCGAAGTCACCGCCAATCGCCACCGAGCCGAATTTCAGGAAATTATCATCATCATTTCCGTCACCGTCTTCCGGGATAATATTCATTTCATACATGACATCGCCGTTGACATACATGTTATTGTCCAGGAAGTAAGTGATCCCCAGACCAAGCTCCGTCCCCTCACCGGTAAACGTACTGTCCGCCCCCATATGACCGTTATCAGTTGTCTCATAACGTGCACGCAGGTTACCGTAGGCATTAACTGAAAGCTCATCTGTTTTATAGACTTCTGCTGCCATTGCTGATGCGCTAGCAACAACAGAACCAATAACTGTTGCTACAACTGTCTTTTTCATGTCCAACTCCTAAAAACCTGCATACGCCCATTTGCTATATGTCAGGTGATGGTATTTATATTTTGATCCCTTGCCTTCGCTACCCGAGAGCACTCATTACGCTTAACCGTAATAGCCTGGTGCATTCAGGTAACTTCCATGGCATTTCTGTTCTGTCCGAGATGACAATATTAAATACCGAAAATCAGAGTGTTATGAAGAAAAACAGCCTTAAAAATTATTTATCTAGATGTAGTTAGAAAATAAGTTTAGGTAAAAACTAAAAGCGACTATAAATTACTGAACCAGCTAAAAACATAACATTTAGACGCTAATTTGCCCGGCTTTATGCCAAATACGCAAATAAGCGCCTAAATAATAACTTGATAGGTATTTATTGGGTGAATAAATAAACATTGGATGTCATTCAACAGAGAATAAACTAACAAAGTTATAACTCTTTAAATTTCAATAGCAGATTCACTGGTAAATAATAACCTAAGGCTAGATAACAGATAAAAAAATACCAACTCCAGATTTAGCCTGTAAGTTGGTATTTATCAAATTCAGATGATTATCAAATCAGCCAAACCGACTAATAGAGCTTATGTCGTCCGGCAATGGAGTGTGACAATGTCGTCCCGTCAACAAGTTCTAGTTCGCCGCCGACCGGTACACCGTGTGCAATACGGGTAGCTGGGATCGAGTACTCACTGCACAGCTCGGCAATATAGTGCGCCGTTGCCTCGCCCTCAACCGTCGGATTCGTCGCTAGAATAAGCTCTGATATCTGCTCGTTCTGCAAGCGAAATTCCAAGGTATCGAGGCCAATATCTGACGGACCGATACCGTCAAGCGGGGATAAGTGCCCCATCAGCACGAAATAACGCCCCGAAAACTGCCCCGTTGATTCAACGGCAACAATATCCGCCGGGCTTTCAACCACGCAGATCTGCCCGTTCTCCTGACGACGAGGGTTGGCACAAATCGCGCACACATCCTCTTCCGTAAAGGTACGACAGCTCTGGCAGTGACCAATTTCGGTCATCGCCTTACTCAGGGCATCAGCCAGTTGCAAACCGCCCTGGCGATTACGCTGCAACAAACTGAAGGCCATACGCTGAGCCGACTTGGGGCCAACCCCAGGCAGACAACGCAAGGCCTCCATCAGTTGTTCCAGTAATTGACTGGTGCGCATTGATTAGAATGGCATCTTGAAGCCAGCAGGTAGGTTCATACCACCTGTTACGCTTGCCATTTTCTCTTTCTGCGCTTCTTCGATGCGGCGCGCTGCATCGTTAAATGCTGCAGCGATCAAATCTTCCAACATATCTTTATCGTCTTCCATCAAGCTATCATCCAGCTCAACACGACGTACACTGTGGCTACCAGTCAGTGTCACTTTTACCAGGCCAGCACCAGACTCGCCAGTGACTTCCATGTTTGCAATTTCTTCTTGCATCTTTTGCATGCGCTCTTGCATTTGCTGCGCCTGCTTCATCATGTTGCCCATACCACCTTTACCAAACATATACTCTCTCTCTATTGGTCTGGTTGAAATTCATTTTGCTATATCGTAATACAAACTGACTGTATTACAGCGGCCTAATACTCTCTTCATCAAGTACAGCAGCAAAGCGCTGGCAGATAAAGTTCACATTAGGATCACTCATTAAACTTTGCTTTGCCTGATCAAGCTTCTGATGATAGAGCCCTTCTCGCCACTCTAGCGGCGAACACCCTTTCTCACCGAGCTCAATCGATAATTCGATTTCCATACCAAGCAATTCACCGATAGCCTGCGCCAACTGCTCTCTGGCCTTAGGGCTATCTAAATGTCGTTGAGACTGGCGTAAGAACAAAGTCACTTGTTGATCATGTTGCTCAAACGCTGAATTTAATGCCAATTGCTGGACCATTCGCCCTACATTTAGCTTAGTCACTAAATCTGACCAACTATCCTGATTTGCCGCTTCTTTGACAAGCAATTTCGCCATCTCTGGCGTTTTTTCATGCTCTAACGCGCGCTTTAGGGTGGCAGGTGCCACTTCCTGCTTTACCGCTTCTGGCTCTGGCTGAGCCATTGGCTTCCACCGGTATTCTTCATCCGACTTGCTCACCGGTTTCTCGGCAGCTCCCGGCGCTGGCATCGCGGATGCTCCGACAGACGGAGCTGGCTGACCCTTGTGCTTGGTAGCAATTCGGTCTAGCACATTGGTTGCGACTTTTTTAGCTGGCGCCGATTCAGTCTTTTTTGCAGCAGGAAGATCCTCATGGCCTCGCTTGCTCTTGCTTCTCAGCTTGTTCCTTGCCGCCAGCAACCCTGTTGCTGCCGATGACGGCTGGGCCGGAGACTGTGCTGCTTCTGGCTGCTGCGAAGCCAGAGATGAAGACTGCCGCGGCTCTTGCCGAGATTCTTGCCCAGAACCTTGCATCGCTGCTTCATAACCCTGAGGAGCCTGCTGGGACACAGGCGCAGACGACGGATAATTACCTTGCTGCGGATAATGTCCCTGTGGCTGGCTGTTCTGCATCGGGCTGCCGTGCAGATTCCCACCCTGGGGATAGCTATCCTGCGGATATGATGGAGCCTGCTCTTGCGGCGCTGGCTGTACAACATTACGCTGTGGCGACTGCTGGACCGGAGCTACTGGCTGAGGCTGCACCGGCGTATGAGATTGCCCACCGCTCATCTGCGCTTTCAGGGCCTGTACCCGTTGCATCCCCTGCTGACCTTGTGGCGCTTTGTTCTGGGGCTGCGTAACGGGTTCTGTGGTTGGCACATGAATCGGCTGAGCGCTATTCCCCTGACCTGAAAGCGGTCGGAAAGCCAGCATTCTCAACAGCACCATCTCCAGTCCCGTACGACCGTCCGGGGCATAGGCCAGATCCTGGCGACCCTGCAAGGCAATCTGATAGCACAGTTGCACTTCCTGCGGTGATACATGTTTGCTCAGCGCAATAACACGCTCGGCATCAGGCGCGCTATCATCCAGCGACGCTGGCAGTGCCTGATACATAGCAACACGGTGTAGCTGAGCGGCAAGCTCGCTTAACAGGCTATCCCACTCGACACCGACACCCGCAAGCTCTTCGAGGCATGCCATAGCAGGTTGTGCTTCACCCTGTGCCATAGCTTCGAGCAGATACAGCGCCTGCTCGGTATTCAAGGTTCCCAGCATAGCCGAAACGGACTCGGCCTGAACCTGACCATTACCCAGGGCTATCGCCTGATCGGTAAGGCTGAGGGCATCACGCATACTGCCTTCTGCAGCTCGGGCCAGCAAGCTCAAGGCTCTAAGCTCATGCTCCACCTGCTCTTCTGTCAGCACCTTTTCCAGCTGAGACTGAATTTGGGCATTATCCAGATGTTTCAGGTGAAACTGCAGGCAGCGTGACAGAATCGTCACCGGCAGCTTCTGGGGATCCGTCGTGGCCAGGATAAACTTGACATATTCCGGCGGCTCTTCAAGGGTTTTCAGTAATGCATTAAAGCTGTGACGAGAGAGCATGTGCACTTCGTCAATCAGATAAACCTTAAAACGACCACGGGCAGGTTTGTACTGAACGTTATCAAGCAGTTCACGGGTGTCTTCGACTTTGGTCCGTGATGCCGCATCGATTTCCAGCAAGTCGACAAAGCGGCCTTCGTCGATCTCGCGGCAGGTCTCGCACTGACCGCATGGCGTGGATGTCACCCCCTGCTCACAGTTCAGCCCTTTGGCAAAAATACGGGCAATGGTTGTTTTACCCACTCCGCGTGTGCCGCTGAACAAATAGGCGTGGTGAAGACGGTTGTGGGCAAGTGCATTGGCCAACGCCGTCAGGACATGGGACTGGCCGACAACATCCTCAAATTGATGTGGTCGCCATTTCCGTGCCAGAACCTGATAACTCATGTTTACTAACCTTACAGAATCAAGAACTCAATGCTAGCACAGGGAGGATTTTTGAGCGAGAGGGCGCCACGGCGAGCGCCCAATGATTAGCCAGATAGATACTGGCTACAGGGATTAGTGACCGTCGAAGTCACAGATGCTGTATACGTTAAGGCCAATGCCTTCCAGACGCTCTGCGCCACCCAGCTCTGGCAGATTAATCACAAACGCGGCATCTTCAACCACACCGCCCAAACGGCGAACCAGTTTAGTTGTCGCTTCAATGGTGCCGCCGGTAGCCAGCAAATCATCAACCAACAGTACCTTATCGCCTTCGCTGATCGCATCGACATGGATCTCTAGCGTGTCCTGACCGTATTCAAGCTCATAGCTTTCACCGATCACCTCACGAGGCAGTTTGCCAGGCTTACGAACCGGCACAAAACCAACGCCCAGCTCGAGTGCCAGCGGGGCACCAAACAAAAAGCCGCGCGCCTCGGTACCGATTACTTTCGTAATACCTTTGTTTTTGTATTGCTCGATCAGCACTTGCATCGTTGCGCTATAAGCTGCAGGGTCTTCCATCAGGCTGGTAATATCTCGGAACAAAATACCTGGCTTCGGGTAGTCCGGGATAGATTTAATGCTACGCTTGATCAAAGCTAGTTTTTCTTGAGTCATAATCGTTTTCCGTGCACCATCTTACGCAAGTGCTGTAGCGCTTGTTAAAAAGCCTGGCGCAGGGACAAACCTCGGCAGCAGGCAAATAAATTCCGGAGCAAATAGTATTGATTTTCACAGGCGGGAGCAACTAATACCAAGGGTTCTTTGTCATGAATCAATAGATATCGTTTACATCTTGCCGGACTCGTAAGCAACGACTTACTTATTACCTACAGGTGCGTTTGAAAAGCGTGAGTTATCTACCACCGGCAACCGGTTGAACCAAACCAGCAACAGGGTAGCCATCCCCATCAGCATCACTTTATGCCATAGCAAGGGCACCAGATAAACAGACAGGGAAAAACTGAGCACTATGGTGATATTTGCCCGACGCTTGACCGTTCTTGAGACCGCTCTGTTATCATGCCAGTTTTGCAGAACCGGGCCGAAGTGCGGATGTTGATGAAGCCAGCGGCTGAGGCGGGGCGAGCCACGCATGAAACAGGCGCTGGCCAGCAGCAAAAAAGGGGTCGTCGGCAGCAAAGGCAGAAAAATGCCCAAGACACCGAGAACAACACACAACCAGCCAACACTTAACAAGATGGCTCGTTTAATGATGTTTTTCATCTCCCCTTCCTTACCGGTCGGGATAGAATACCAACCCAGGTATCAGTCGCTGATACTATAGGCTCAGTATTCCCAACCAGGTTAAACTTGCCGGTAGTGTTGGCAGTGCCAGTGCAACGAGAAAACCAACAAAATATTTAAAACTATACGGGTCTTTAAAACCGTGTTCCATGGTACGCTTCCTTTATTGAGTATATATAGCTGACTTGCTTATTGTCAGCAGCTTCTTTGGCTGCCGATCTTGAGCGAAAATCACTATAGCGGATCATGAAAGCGACAAAAACCGATGGAATTTATGGTTATTCTGCCCATTACTCTATAAAGGTTTGATTCAAATCACAATCAAACTATCAAACCGTCTTAGACTAAATTTATCACTTATAAACATAATACCGAGATATGACAACGTCAGAGCGTACTTACCAACAGCTAAAAGAGCATTTGGAGCAGGAACATACTCAGTTAGCCAAAGAGCTTAAGCATGAAATGCTGCTAAATACTCTTGTCCCTTCGGCAACAGCCATTGAGCAGGCCGATCTCAATGAGCTCATCGTGATGGCAAAATCCTCATTCATTCCAAACCTGTTTGATTTGGCGATGAAAATGGAAAAAGTCGATGCCGCCGTCTGCTCAATCAAACTTGGCATGTATGGGCTGTGCGTGGACTGTGAGGAAGAAATTGAACGTGAAGAGCTTCAGGCCGACCCGGCTCAGCCGCGATGTCATTCATGCCGCGCCCATAGCCGCTATCACCATGATAAGTAACGTAAATTGGCGGGATAGAACATAACAGCCACCATTGGCGGCTGGCCCAGCATCCCGCAATCAGCTTAGCTAGCTATACGTTACATTAGCTTGCGATAAACAATTATCGATCACTGCGCATCTTGTGCTTTTGCCCACTGGTAAAAGGCAGCTTTTTCTTCTGCACTTGCCTTGACATACCAGAGTTTCAACTGTGCCAAAGCATCGCCTGAGATCATCACTTCGCCCTGTTCACTCACTTCAACAGCGGCTTGTTCAAGATTGACGGCGTAGCCTTGCTCAAAAGTGATCCCATGCTGGCGGTTATAGTCTGCCACCAGTTCTTCCATATTCTTAAATGCCCCGAAACCCTTCCCCTCTAACTCAACATATGACAATAAAGATGTTGAGCCGTCACTTGACTCAAGCTGCCACTGTACGCCACGGTTAAAATGCGCTTTCGCCTGCGAAAGCGTCGTCAAACGAGGTAAGGTGATCGTCACATCATCATCTGGCACATCCATCTCAAACAAGTATGGACGAGTCGTATACATTGTCTTTTTGGAGCCATTTTTCAGCTCACCATCAAAACGAACCACAATCTGGTGCCTGCCTGGCTGAAGTTCAACCGATTCACTCGGTGACCAAAAAGATGACTGCACTTTTTTGCCATCGACAACAAGTAACTCGACATTCTTACTGCTTGATACCGTCGCAGCCTGCAACCCGCCAGAAAGCAACACTAGCGATAATCCAATTAACTTCTTCATTTCAACCCTTGAATTTATACCAAGTTTCTCGATAGCGATAAGATAGCAAAAAGCCGCCCATTAAAGGCGGCTTTTTCAAGAAGAATTCTAAGAAATAATCAATCTTAGAAAGAAACTTCCATACCAGCTACGTAACCGAACTCTGAATCGTCAACATCAGTAGTACCGATTTCACCGTATACTTTCACGTTAGAGTGAAGCTGCTGAGTTACGTTCGCGTAGAAAGTGTTTGCGTCGTCGCTTGAGTTAGAACCAGCTTTTAGGCTTAGGTCTGCATCTAGGTAAGTGTAACCAAGAGCAAATGTGGTCTTATCCATAGTATAAGAACCAGCTAGCGCAGCAGTATCAGCTTCGATTTTGCCGATAGTGTTAGCTGAATCTTCGTACTCAACCTGGCCGTAAGATGCTGCGAAAGCAAATGCGCCCATGATGTACTCACCTTCTAGGTTGAAGCCATCAATGTCAACGTTACCTGTTAGGTTGCTGAAGAAAGTGATCGTTGAAGCATTTACGTCTTCACCTGAGTATAGGTATACACGTGCGTCCAAATCACCGAAGCGCGCACCTAGACGACCGTCAATAACAGTAGTTTCATCAGCATCTGGAGTTGGGTTCGTTTCTTTCAGTAGAGCAGAAACACCAGCGTAGAACTGACCATTGTCGAACACGTACTTAAGTGTTTGCTCGCCTTGTGCCTGAACAAAATCTAGACCGTCACCGCCTAGTTCGATGTCTTTACCGATGCCAGAATCATCAGCAATTAGGTACTGGCGACCGAAAGTAACTGTACCGAAATCACCTTGGAAACCAACCCAAAGTTCGTCATTCTTAACTGTACCTTCGTCACTTTTCTTATCTTCAAAGTTGAAGGCCATAGCTGCAACTGCATTCAAGTTGTTTGATACAGGAACGGTAGTGCTGAACGCTAGATCGCCATCATCTAGGCGGAATGCTGCATCGCTATTCGCTGAATAACCCTGGAAGTACTGAACTTCAGCTGCGCCAGCAACGTCAACAAGTACGCCTTCAGAGTCATATAGGTTTACGCCTGCTTGCGCAGAACCAGCTGCTAGTACTGATAGTGCTAGAAGTGTCTTTTTCATGATATCCACTGCCTTTTCTTATTTAGACTGGAATTCCTGTTTCCAGAATTCCTTTTCTTTATATTCCTCCGGCTTCTAATCCCCTCATAACATAAAGAAAGATAAAAACCGAAGGTAAGTAACTTGTGGGCTCATCCTGACAGAACATTTATCCCTGTGTCAAATCATCTAAAGAGAACATCAAAAAAACTCAAAACAATTAAAAATCAGACACTTACAGGTGCCGCCGCCTATTTATTCATCACCAATATGCACCACAACACGGTCTTGCCATTTTTTCACCTCAAACAAAAAACAACACAAAAAACCTAAAAACAGCAAAAAAATCACACCGTACAGGATAAAACACCAATCGGACTCGCGTTCAGTGGTTAATCCCTTGTTTATAAACAACTAGCTAACCCGTTCAGTTTAGGTTCAATCTTATTTCGTGACTAAGATCCCACTTTTTTTATAAAATTCTTCAGAACACGTTACCGCTCACATTTAGAGGTTCGTGCTATAATGCCAATCCCTGTCCTTATTAAGTTTCAGTTATGTTACACAGCCAGATAAAAAGTGATATCAAACAATGCTATGAGAATCTGGGAGCCCAGTTAGATAACTTTATCCCCAGACGCGCACAGAATTATCTGGTTGCTGAAATAGCCAAAACACTGGCAGGCGAATACCACCCCAAACACCGTATGCTAGTAGCGGAAGCCGGTACAGGGATCGGTAAATCTCTGTCATATCTGTTGGGCGGTATCCCTTTTGCCCTGTTCAATAACAAGAAAATACTAATCTCAACCGCAACGGTGGCGCTTCAGGAACAGCTCATCAACAAAGATCTGCCACTGTTTAATCAAATTTTTCCTAAAGAGTTCAGTTTTATCCTGGCCAAGGGCAGGCAACGATACTGCTGTACCCATAAGCTAGAGGCGTGCTGTATTACCGATACTGATCAACAGGTTGCGCTTTGGGAGGAAAAACCTAAAAAGTCAGATTTAGAACTTTTGAAGCGGATGCTGAAAGCTGTTGAAACGCGGAAATGGGACGGTGACCGTGACAGCTGGCCAACAGCTGTTCCTGATCGCGTCTGGCAACAAATCGTCGCTGACAAGCACAGTTGCCATGCCGGGCTCCCCAAGCACCGCAGCTGCCCATTTGCCAAGGCTCGCGAACATCTTGAAAAAGCCGATGTCATAGTGGCCAACCATGCATTACTGATGGCCGATATCGAGCTTGGCGGCGGTATTATCCTGCCAGAGCCCGAACAAACCATTTATGTCATTGATGAAGCCCATCACCTGCCCCAAGTGGCCAGAGACTTCTCCTCGGCAGCAGCCAGCCTCAAAGGTGCAGCCAACTGGCTGGAGAAACTCAACCAATCTGTAGGCAAACTGGCTGAGCTTGCGGATTATAAGAAATCGGGGCGTTTCCAAACCAACCTCAATGAAACCATCAGCCATTTGATACCGTCTCTAAGACAAATTGCAGCCAACATCGACCCAACCCAGTTTAACCAGGACGGCATTTATCGATTTGAACACGGTGAACTTCCCAGTTGGCTAGTAGAGGAAGCGAAAAGCTGCAAAGAAGCCAGCAAGAAGGCATTACAGTCACTAGGAAAAATCCATGACCTTATCGCCGAGCGAACCAAGGACAACGAGATACTTCCTAGGCTGGGAGAGCAGGCACTTGCCGAGTCCGGATTTTATTTACAGCGGCTGGAAAACCTGGAGAAAGTCTGGTCCCTGATGGCCCAACCCAACAAGGACAAGGGTGCCCCGTTAGCCCGCTGGATAGAGAAAAACCCCGATCGCGAAGGAGACTATATCATTGAAGTTTCCCCGCTCGAGGTCGGCTACCGGCTGGATCAGCTGCTCTGGAGCCGTGCAGCCGGTTCCATTTTAGTGTCAGCCACCCTCAGGGCATTGAACCAGTTTGACTACTTCTGTCGCCAGGCTGGTATCTATGAGAAAGAGAGCACACGCTTTCTGGCACTGGCTTCACCGTTTGACTATCAGAACAATGCCCGTCTGGTCATTCCGGCCATGTCGCTTGAACCGCAGGCCGACAAGTTCACCGATCTCTTGATCAAAACCCTGCCGGAATATCTCGAAGGCGAAAAGGCCAGCCTGGTGCTGTTCTCGTCATATTGGCAGATGAACAAGGTTGCGGAAGCATTACGACCACTGATGAAGAAAAACAAGTGGGAGCTATTGATACAAGGTGAGGAATCAAGAAACCTCACCCTAAAAAAACATAAAGAAAACTGCCAAAAAGGTAAATCCAGCATTCTTTTCGGTACCGGCAGCTTTTCTGAAGGCCTTGATTTGCCTGGAGACTTACTTACCAATTTAATTATTACCAAGATACCCTTCGCCGTTCCGACTTCTCCGGTAGAAGAGGCTCATGCCGAGTATATTGAAAGCCGGGGTGGCAATCCCTTCCTGCAAATCTCGGTACCGGAGGCCAGTAAAAAACTGATCCAATCAGCAGGACGCCTACTGCGCAAAGAAGAGGATTCTGGTAGAGTCGTGCTGCTCGACCGCCGGGTGATCAGCCGTCGCTACGGTAAGGCACTGCTTGATTCATTACCGCCTTTTAAACGTGTCATTGAATACGCCTAAACAACACTTAAACCAAGAATAACGATTAATGATAGAAATGATTGAACCAAGTATGCTCATCATACTTGGTCTTGTAGCGCTAGCTGCCGGATTTATTGATGCCGTCGCCGGAGGAGGAGGAATGCTGACTGTTCCCGCTCTGCTCTCAATCGGCCTGCCCCCGCATATCGCGTTGGGAACCAATAAACTGGCAGCGACCTTTGCTTCATCAACCGCAGCCTGGACGTATTATAAAAAGCAGTTATTCTCGCCGGCTTTTTGGCGGATGTCGTTTGTCGCGACCCTAATCGGTGCAATCAGCGGTACTCTGGTTGTGGATCTCATCAGCACTGCCTGGCTGGAAAAAGTTCTGCCGCTGATCATACTGACCGTCGCGATCTACACCATCTGGCACCCGCACCCGAAGGGAAATTCTCACAGTCTCCCTACGCCATGTAAAAAGCTGACCAAGAAACAATGGATCCAGGGCACCACGCTTGGTTTTTATGATGGCGTGGCCGGGCCGGGAACCGGAGCCTTCTGGACCGTCTCCAACATGGCGCTATATCGGCTCGATATCCTAATGGCATCCGGACTGTCCAAGGCGATGAACTTCACCAGCAATCTAACCTCGCTGGTCACCTTTGCCATTCTTGGTCATATTAATTTCGCACTCGGCCTGACAATGGGCGTATGCTTAATGCTAGGGGCCTATATCGGCGCACATTCAGCTATCCGGTTTGGAGCCAAATTTATCCGTCCGGTGTTCGTCACCGTTGTTATTGTGCTGGCTGTCAAGCTCGCCTGGCAAGCCTGGTTCTAGAACAGGAAGGGATTATGCCTGATCTTAAACGGTTAGAAGATATACTGGAACAACTGGCACAAGACGCTGCGCAAATTGATCGTAAGCGGGGGGAAGCACAACGCCCTTTATTTGATGAACAGCTGTTTTTCTGCCGCAGTAAACTACTGACCCCTTGTGTAACAGAAGTGCGCAGTGAAATTACCGCACTGAGAAACGAGCGGAAAACCGGTAAATTACTGGCATCACGGACCCAGCACATCTGTGAAAAAGTCGTCGCTCAAATTCAGGCTATCCAGCGTGAACTTGCCACAGTGCAAGTGCGTAAGAACGAGCCCAAGCGCAACCGGGGATGGCGACGCCCTATTCATGAAATGTATCAGGATTTAGCCCAGCACCAAGATTGGGAACGACGGCTTTCTGCGATGCAAAGAGACAAGGAAATGCTGCTAAGCCGCTGTACAACGATAACGGAACAGCAAAAACTGCAAAAAGAAGTTTTAACGCTAGAAGGAAGACTGACACGCTGCCGGACGGCCCTTGCCAAAATTGAAAAAGATATTAGCCTTCGGGAACGGAAAGGATAACAAATGCTGCCCCTGGTCTATCATCCTATCTATTCAGAGCTTGAGCTGCCGGACGGCCACCGTTACCCCATTTCGAAGTATCGCCGCCTGTATCAGTTCCTGATTGACGAAATGAAACTCGATCAAGAGAGCGAGATCCTGTTCTGCCAGCCAGAAGTGATTGATGTCGATGAACTGAAAGCGCTCCATCACCCCGATTATATTGAAGCATTGTTTAGCAATGCTCTACCCGCGGCTAAAATGCGCCGTATTGGTTTCCCATGGAGCCAGCAGCTGGTCAAACGTACATTAACGTCTACCGCCGGCACCAAATTGACTGTCGATCTGGCCAGTCAGTATGGGATCGGTATCCACCTCAGTGGTGGCTATCACCATGCGCATCATGATTTTGGCAGTGGTTTTTGTCTGGTCAACGATCTGGCATTTGCGGCCAGACACGCCCTTACCCTCGATAATATCGACAAAGTGATGATTATCGACTGTGATGTTCATCAGGGCGACGGTACGGCCACCCTGCTCCGCGACGATGACAACATCATTACGTTCTCCGTTCACTGCGACAAAAATTTCCCGGCACGCAAACCCGCTTCCGATATCGACTTGGCATTACCGAAACATACATCAACCAGCGAGTATCTGGAGACGTTTGAGTCTATCCTGAATCTGGCTCTGGCCCAGCACCAACCTGATTTCATAATCTATGATGCCGGTGTCGATATCCACCAGCATGATGAGCTGGGCTATTTTGATGTTTGCCTTGATGGCATCTACCGCCGTGATCTTCTGGTACTCAACCGTTGCCGGCAAGCCGACATACCTATTGCCGCAGTCGTCGGTGGCGGATACCGGCAAGATCATCAGCAACTGGTCGAACTGCACGCCCAATTAGTTCATGCCGCAAGAAAAGTCTATCATTCAGGGTAATATTGCTGAATTAGCTATGCTCAATTCACACTAAAGCGATAACGGAATCGTAGATATTCACACTTTTAAGTATAAGCTCTAAATTAAGAGAGAAAGTAATAATGACAAACGAAAATTCACCGTCATCACTCGAGGAAGCTCCAGCAGATATTAAACTGGCAGTTGATCTTATTTACTTACTTGAAACTAATGAAATACCGCCTGAGGTTGCATTATCGGCGTTAGAAATTGTGGCTCAAGATCTCAAAAAAAAAATAAATAAAGGCCAATAGCCTCTAACACCTACGCGCTTACTATTTTGCTAGCCATATATAGAGCGCAGAGTGTGATTTCCACCCGCAGCCTGATCTTCAGGCTGCTGCCTTCTCTTAAATCCTGTTGGCGTATACTCAAGCTACCCCAAAGCGTCATAAAAATGACGATTTTAATTATTAACCTGTCAATTAAATAACCAATTTTGATTTTAATAAAAATATAATCATATATTAGAGGTATGCGATTTAATTTACGCATAAATATATCTAGAATACTGGCTGCGTATATTATTATTAAAACTCTACCTACTTTTTGTTTTAAATTCACCGCCAAGGAGTATCTCATGAAGAGGGAATTTAAAGTGGCTGCACTTGCCGCAGCAATTGCACTGTCAGGCTGTGCATCCGACTCAGATTCAACGGCTAGCCTCCCTTTGGACACCAACCAGTCTCAAACGGCAATACAAATTGATGCAGTGAAGCAATCAATTGATATGGCGGAAAAAACACTTGAGTCTTCTTATCAGGCGGATCTGGATTGGTTTGCTTCAATTCAAGTCCGAGATGCGAAAATAGCACTGGCAGAGGCCAAAGAATATTACGCCGAATTTGAGCTTGACCCATCCGAAGCCAACAGCAGTAGCGGCTTCTTTAGCTCAAAAACCAACCTTCAGGCTACTGAAGAAGGCATAGCCAAATTTAACGCGCACATCAACAAGGCTGAATCCATTCGTGACGAAGTGTTGATTGTATTAGAAGATGCCTTTGGTTACCGAGAGCAGCTAACGACCATCAATGCAGCGAAATACTATCCGAAAACAGCCAAACAGCTTGAGCAGAACCTGAAAAGGCTTGTTGACTATGTGGCCAACGAAGATACCGACAAGGCTATCAATGCCCAGCCAGAGCTAGTACGAAAGCAGCGCGCGCTGGAAGTCAAAACAGTCACTCGCATCTACTTGTCTGATGCGCAAAAAGAGCTGAAACGCCTGAAAACAGCAAAAGTAGGCATGCATGCACCCGAAACACTGGCCCGTGCAGCTGCCGCAGTAACAGCTGCCGAAGCTTTCATTGCCGCAGAGCCGCGCTCGACAGCGAAAATCATCGACAAAGCCGATGAAGCTATGTTCTCACTCAACCATGCTCAGCAAATTGCAACCGTAGTGAAGAAACTAAAAGCAATGCCGGAGAAAGACTACGAGCGCCATGTATTGAGCTACGAGAAAATTTTGCTTGAAATCACCCTTGCTCTTGGTGCTGAAGACATGCGTGACCAGGCAATCAGCAAACAAGGTAAAAACCTTGTCCAGTACATCAAAGACAACCTGCGTGACGAGCAGAAAACGATGCTTGCCCAGCAGAAAGTACGCAGCGAGCTAATCGATGAGAAAGCTCGTACCGCTCAGCTTGAAAAAGAAGTAGCCAAGCTATCAGCCCAGCTGCTTGCAACCAAGCAGGCACCAGCAGAAACAACTGAAAATGCAACACCAGTGAAAAGTGCAACGGTTACCACTGAAGCCGACACTACGGAAACCACTACCACAACCAATGAAGCAAGCTAAGCCTACATCGTCTTAGCCTTTCTAATTAAAAACGCCCCTTCTCACGACGGGGCGTTTTTCTTTATGTCTATAATTAATACCCAAACGACAATGAACCTTGACCTTCCCCCTAGGGAAGGGTTTACAGTTTTCAACGAGACTTCAATAAAGTTATTATGATTTTAATGACATACCGCATTAGCACATACAATTTGCTAGCCTTAGTTCTGGTTTTGATGATCAGCCTGATCACCAAGCCGGTATTGGGTATGTCTGCTCATCAGATGAACATGGTGACAGCACCTTCGGTATCTCTGATGTCTCACCCGCAGCCAACTAAAACCAGCGCTCATAATGCTGGTAGTGACTGCCATCAGGCACTCCACTCGCTTTCAGAATCGCAGCCCGAGTGTTGTTCTACCCCAGATTCAACTACTTCGCCATGCTCTGACTGCGATATGACCCACTGTCAGCCTTACAGCAATTATCTGCCTATTGGTGGTGAAACTGTTTCCGGCCTAACAGGCAATCACCATATTCCACAACGGATATCAGCCCATCCTGTATCCCGGACAGAAACCCTGTTCCGTCCACCGATCGTATAAATACCTACCGCAAATCTAACTCGCAGCTTTCAGCCCCATTTTAGGTGTTATATCACCAATGGCAGCCGGTTAGCTCGCGAATCAATTCTGACTTTTTGTAGTGGATGTATTTATGCACAAACGCATACTGCCCCGTGTATTGGGCATGGCGCTATTTGCGTCATGGGCCCCCTCTTTAATTGCAAACCCGGCAATTGCAAACCCGGTAAGCGCAGACCCGGAACTAAGTAGCCTCATTGACTGGGCTATTACACACGATCCCGGTAAACAACAACTCCAGTATCAGGCCGATGCAATGACTGATATGGGGATCGCCTCCGGCCAGTGGATGGATCCCAAACTCAAGGTCGGTGTCGGCGGATTACCCGTTGACACCTTTGGCTTCGATGATGACCCGATGACCAATGTGTCTGTCGGACTGATGCAGCAGTTTGGCCGCGGCGACACCCTGGCTCTAAAGCAACAGCAAAGTACGCAGCAGGCAGATGGCCTGCGCGAGAAAATGGGTGAACGTGAACTGGATATTAAAAATGCCATCACAACTCAATGGATAGAACTGGCCTATCTACAACAAGCCCATCAGCTTCTACGCCAGAACCGCACCCTGTTTTCCGAACTGGAGCACTTTCTCGGGACCAACTATGGGGTCGGCGCCAACCAGGCTCAGGACATTATCCAGGCGCAATTACAGATCAGCCTAGTGGATGAAAAGCTCCAGGCCAACGAACAGATGCAGCAACGGCTTCGTGCCCAACTCTCTGAATGGTTAGGTCAGCAGGCATCAACAATAACCGCCGACAGCTATCCGCAATGGAAGAGCTTAAATACCTACCTAGCAACGGCGCCATCTGATAACTATCAAGTACTGGCTGTCCATCCATCTGTACGTATGGTTGATCAATTGATCGAGAGCGCCGAAACCGGCGTCGATATTGCCAACGAGGCTTACCAGCCACAGTTCGGGATAGAAGTCATGTACGGCTACCGACAGGCAAATGGCATGAACGGCCAGCCGGCTTCAGATCTAGTCAGTGCCTTTCTGACTCTGGATATACCGCTCTTTACCGACAAGCGACAGGATAAAAAACTATCTTCCGCCCAGCACCAGCTAGGAGCCGCCAAATCACAGCGCGATTTAATGCTCCAGCAAATGAACGCCAAAGTCGCGGCATTGCTCATAGACCGCAGCAATATCGAGCAGCGTTTAGCCCGCTACCAAGGCTCGCTGCTGCGTCAGGCCAAAGAGAAAACCCGTGCCATCGAACGAGGCTACCAGAACAACACCAATCAGCTCGATGAGTATATCCGAGCTGCCAGTGATGAGCTGACGATTGAACTGGAACAGGCACGTCTCAATGCCGATCTGCAACTGGCTAATAGCAACCTTGCCTACATGCTGAATAAATTTTAGGAATAAGAATGAAACAATCACTCACTATTGCCGTACTGGCACTCGCAGTCGGCAGCGCCCTGGGCTACTACATCGCTACCGAAACACATTCGGTTGGAGAGCAAGCGGCCACCAGTACCAGCAGCAACGAGCCCCTGTATTGGGTTGCACCTATGGATCCCAACTACAAACGGGACAAGCCCGGAAAATCACCAATGGGGATGGATTTGATCCCGGTGTATGAAGAAGATCTGGCTGGAGGAAACAAGGAGCAAGCCGGCACAGTATCCATCTCTCCGGCCGTGGAAAACAGCCTTGGCGTCAAAACGACACAAGTTAGCGTACAAAACCTCGAACCAAAGATTGATACAGTCGGTTATGTTTCCTTCGACGAAAGCCAACTATGGCAGATCAACAGCCGGATCAGCGGCTGGATCCAAAAGCTCAATGTGGATGCCATTGGCGAGAAGGTAAATAAAGGCGATGTCCTGTTTGAGGTCTACTCCCCGGATCTGGTTCGCGCCCAGGAAGAGTTGCTCAATGCCAAACGGATTGGCAAAGCCGTTCTGGTCAAAGGGGCCAAAGAGCGCCTCGCTTCGCTCGGTGTCGATAACAACCAGATCAATGAAGTCTTGCGCCGTGGAAAAGCCAAAAGAAACATTGCAATCAAAGCCCCGGCCAATGGTGTGATAGCTACTCTGAGTGTTCGAAACGGTGCCTATCTGTCACCCCAGCAAACCGTAATCAGCGGCGGCTCACTCGATAATGTCTGGGTCGATGCGGAAATCTTCGAGCGTCAGGCCCATTGGATCAAGTCCGGTACCTATGCCGACATGCACATTGATGCCTTGCCGGGCAAGCAATGGCAGGGGGAAGTAGACTATGTCTATCCCATCCTGGATCCTCAAACCCGTACCCTGCGGGTTCGACTCAAATTTCCCAACCCAGATGGCGAACTCAAGCCCAATATGTTTGCGAGCCTGACCATGGTACCTCGTAGCAACGACACTGTTATTGCGGTACCGGATCAAGCCGTGATCCGCACAGGCAATATGACCCGCGTTGTACTGGCTCTCGGGGAGGGTAAATACCGCTCTGCCCGGATAGAAACCGGCCGTGTCGCAGGTGGTATGGTCGAAGTGCTTAAGGGACTGACAGCCCAAGACAGCGTTGTTACTTCCGCACACTTCATGCTGGATTCCGAATCGAGCCAGAGCGCCGATCTAAGCCGGATTGCAGGCACTCAACCAATAGAAACCAACCAGAAAACAGTCAACGCTACTGGTGTGATCCGCAATGTCATGGCGAATCACAAAATGCTGACCATAGAGCATGCTCCTATCGAGCAGTGGAGCTGGCCTGCGATGACAATGGACTTCACTGTCGGCGATAGCAGCAACCTGGGCCAATTAAAAAATGGCCAGTCGGTAGACTTCATCCTTGAGAAAAGCAGTGATGGCCAATTTGTCGTCAGCCGGGTTATTCCTGCCCAGTCCAACAATAACGTTGATCATAACACTATGGACCACAGCCAAATGGACCACGGTGCTATGAACGGAGGCAACGCAGATCATAGCACCATGGACCACAGCCAAATGAACCACGGCGAAATGGATCATAGCAAAATGGAACTTGGCACTAAGGCAGGTGCACAATGATTGGAGCGATAATCCGCTGGTCGATTGCAAACCGCTTTCTGGTCCTAATAGCCACTGTCTTTCTGGTCGCCGCTGGCCTGTATAGTGTCAAAAAAACGCCTATTGATGCCATTCCTGACTTGTCTGATGTCCAGGTTATTATCAAAACCAGCTATCCGGGACAGGCTCCCCAGGTCGTAGAAGATCAGGTCACCTACCCTCTGACGACGGCCATGCTGGCAGTACCGGGAGCTGAAACGGTCCGGGGCTATTCCTTCTTCGGCGACTCCTATGTCTACATCATTTTCAATGATGAAACAGACATGTACTGGGCTCGCTCGCGGGTGTTGGAATACCTCAGCCAGGTTGCACCGAACCTGCCCCCAAGTGCCAAACCGACTCTGGGGCCAGATGCAACCGGTGTGGGCTGGATCTTTAGCTATGTCCTTACCGACACTACAGGGCAGCACGATCTCAGTGAGCTAACCAGCCTGCAGGACTGGTTCCTGAAGTACGAACTGCAAACCGTTGATGGGGTCTCGGAGATCGCCACCGTCGGCGGTATGGTCAAGCAGTATCAGGTACAAATTGACCCTGCCAAACTGCGCGCCTATGACCTGACCTTGCAGCAAATCAACATGGCGATTCAGGCTGGAAACCAGGAAGCCGGCGCATCGGTTGTCGAAGTGGCCGAGGCCGAGCATATGGTTCGGGCAACAGGCTATGTCTCCGATATCAAAGACCTGAAAAATCTGCCGCTCAAAGTCACCGCCAAGGGGACACCGCTGCTACTGGGTGATATCGCCGATATTAACCTCGGTCCGCAAATGCGCCGCGGGATCTCTGAGCTGAACGGCAAAGGTGAAGCGGTTGGCGGCGTGATCGTGATGCGATTTGGCGAAAACGCCAGGGAAGTCATCGAGAACGTCAAAGCTAAACTGGCGGAGCTCCAGCGTAGCCTGCCAGAAGGCGTAGAAATTGTGCCGACCTATGATCGCTCGAGCCTGATTGACCGTGCCGTAGACAACCTGTACGAAAAGCTGCTGGAAGAATTTATCGTGGTTGCACTGGTCTGTGCCCTCTTCCTGTTCCACTTTCGTTCGTCACTGGTAGTCATGATCAGCCTGCCGATAGGTATTCTTAGTGCCTTTATCGTAATGCACTGGCAGGGCATCAACGCCAATATCATGTCGCTCGGTGGAATTGCCATCGCCATCGGTGCCATGGTCGACGGTGCTATCGTGATGATCGAAAACGTTCACAAGCATCTCGAACGTACCCCACTGACGGATAAAAACCGCTGGCAGGTGATCGGAAAGGCAGCAGAAGAAGTCGGTACCCCGTTGTTCTTCTCGTTAATCATTATCACCTTGAGCTTTGTACCTGTCTTTGCCCTTGAAGGTCAGGAAGGCAAGATGTTCTCGCCATTGGCCTTCACCAAAACGTATGCCATGGCAGCGTCAGCAGGTCTGGCTATCACTCTGGTACCTGTACTCATGGGTTACTTTATCCGTGGCAAGGTACTACCTGAACATAAAAACCCGGTAAACCGGGCTGTGATAGGCTTGTATCGTCCGTTGCTTAACCTCAGTATGCGGTTCCCGAAAACCATTATCGTCATGGCTATCGCGTTAATGGCCTCTGCCTACTATCCGATACAAAAAATGGGCAGCGAGTTCATTCCGCCCCTGGACGAAGGCGATCTGATGTATATGCCAACGACCTATCCGGGCATTTCCATCGGTAAGGCCCGTGAACTGCTGCAACAAACCGACAAGCTGATCAAAACCATCCCGGAAGTAAAAACGGTCTGGGGAAAAATTGGCCGGGCCAATACTGCTACCGATCCCGCTCCGCTGACCATGATCGAAACCATCATTCAGTTTAAACCGAAGGATGAGTGGCGAGCAGGAGTGACAAATGACAGCCTTCGCCGGGAACTGGACCAACTCATCCAGTTCCCAGGCCTGACCAACGCCTGGGTAATGCCAATCAAAACCCGCATCGATATGCTGGCGACAGGGATAAAGACCCCCATCGGCGTCAAGATTGCCGGTCCTGAGCTTAAGCAGATAGAAGCCATAGGCACCCAGCTCGAAACGGTGTTGGAAAGCGTGGAAGGCACGGCCTCTGTCTACGCCGAACGTGTTGCCGGCGGACGTTATATCACCATGGATATTAAACGCCGTGAAGCGGCACGCTATGGCTTGAGCATCAAAGACATCCAACAGGTGATCAGTACCGCCATCGGGGGAATGAACGTTGGTGAGTCGGTTGAAAGCCTGGAGCGTTATCCGATTAATGTTCGCTACCCGCAAAGCTACCGCGACTCGCTGGTCAAACTGCAAAACCTGCCGCTGGTCACACCGAACGGGGCACGTATTGCGCTAGCCGATGTTGCTGATGTCCGTTTTGAAGACGGCCCGCCGATGATCAAAACCGAAAATGCCCGTCCTAACGGTTGGGTATTCATCGATATTGACGGCCGGGATCTCGGCTCCTATGTCCAGGATGCCCAGCAAAAAGTCGCTCAGGAGTTGAACTTGCCCGCAGGCTATTCACTCACCTGGTCCGGTCAGTATGAATATATGGAGCGCGCAAAGGCCAGATTGAGCGCCGTTGTGCCTGCCACTATCGCCATCATCATGATGCTGCTCTACATGAGCTTCCGACGCGCCGGAGAAGTACTGATGATCATGGGCACCTTGCCCCTTGCTATGGTTGGCGGCCTCTGGCTAATGGAAATACTCGGCTATAACTTCTCGATTGCCGTCGGTGTCGGTTTCATTGCCTTGGCCGGGGTTGCGGTAGAGATCGGAGTGATCATGCTGGTGTACCTCAACCAGGCGTGGACATTCAGACAGCTTGAGCGCGAGCATCAGCAGACCCCCCTGACCAAGGCCGATCTCACTGAAGCGATCAAGGAAGGTGCCGGGCTGCGTGTTCGCCCCGTCATGATGACGGTAGCAACAGTGATCATCGGCCTGATCCCGATTATGTACGGCTCGGGTACCGGTTCTGAAGTCATGCAGCGTATTGCCGCCCCGATGATTGGCGGTATGGCGTCTGCCCTGCTGCTGACCTTGGTTGTCCTGCCCGCGGTGTTCAAGCTCTGGAAAGAAGCCAGCCACCAGCTAAAACAATAAACGTACTTTTGTGAAGAAGAATAATTGAAAGGAACGATAAATGAAGAACTATCAACTACTACCAATAGGGTTACTGTTTGCCGCTGCGACAAGCTTTGCCGCTGGGCAGCATGAGGGGATGGATCACAGTCAGATGGACCACAGCAACATGCACCACGACAACATGGAGCACCACGGAAAGATGGCCTCCGCCGTTGGTATGCCCGCTCCTGTCGAGCAAGCAACACAAACAGTCAAGGTAAGCCTTAGCGATGACATGAAAATGCAGTTTTCGCCTGCACTCAATATTAAACAAGGCGATATCGTGCGCTTCGTGGTCACGAATACCGGCCAAATTCCTCATGAATTCTCAATTGGTAGCATTGACGAGCAAGACAAGCACCGGGCAATGATGCGCTCCATGCCGGATATGCAGCATTCGGACGGCACGACAGTCACCTTGCAGGCCGGTGAAACCGCAGAACTCGGCTGGCATTTCATGGGGCAGAACTTTGTTGAGTTTTCCTGCAATATTCCTGGCCATGCCGAAGCTGGTATGAAAATGAATACGATCCTACGCTAAAAGCCGGATATACAAGTCCTACTATCTAAAAAGAAAAATTGAAAAAAGGGAGCAGCAACCATTGCTCCCTTGTTCTACTCCCACTCTTTCTCTTTGCGCACTACCCGACACCGTGACAATTGCAGCGGCCAGCTACTACATCTCCAACAACACCATACTTTCGAAACGACCTAAATTTGCATCAAGACAACAATTTACCTTGATCTTCAAACTATATGATGAAAATATAGTTTGAAAACCAAACTATAATAGCATCAAACAATTTCACACGAGGCAGCATTGTGCATTCCCAAACTCTGAGCCAATGGCAACATTCGCATAACTTTGTATCTATTAACCCCAAAGGAGAGAAACGTACCCTATGGGTGTTGTGGCTGACCATTTTTACTATGGTGGCTGAAATTACAGCTGGCAGCTTGTATGGTTCAATGGCACTACTCGCCGACGGCTGGCATATGGGCACACATGCTGCCGCTTTTATGATCACCATCTTTGCCTACCGCTATGCACGCAAACATTCAGATAACCGGGACTTTTCGTTCGGAACCGGGAAAGTCAGTGTACTGGGCGGTTTTACCAGTGCAATAGCCCTGGGGTTGGTTGCATTGCTGATGATGGTTGAATCTGTCCAGCGGTTGTTCTCACCTGAAACCATTCAGTTCAACGAGGCTATATTGGTGGCCGTTATTGGCCTTAGCGTCAATATCGCCAGTGCGTTTCTGCTCAAAGATGATCACCACCATCATCATGATCACGGTCATAGTCATAGTCATAGTCATAGTCATAGCCACGACCATAACCACAGTCACAGCCATGATCACCATCATCACGATCACAACCTCAAAGCCGCCTACTTTCACGTACTTGCCGATGCACTCACCTCGGTACTGGCCATTGTCGCTCTGCTATTTGGCAAGTATTACGGCCTGCACTGGCTTGATGCCATCATGGGAATTGTCGGTGCCGTGATCATTACCCGCTGGGCGTGGGGGCTTATGAAACAAACCAGCCCTATCTTGCTCGACAGTAATATCGATGAGACATACCAGCAGCAAATTATCGACACTCTGGAAGCTGATGCTGATAACAAAGTCAGTGATATTCATATCTGGAAAGTCAGCGCCAATCATTATGCCGCGATGATCTCATTGGTTACCCACACACCGAAACCGGCACAGGATTACAAGCAATTACTGGCAAATTTCGATAAACTCAACCACCTGACCATTGAAGTAAACAGGTGTCAGGACTTGCACTGACCACGGATATTTAATGAAAGAGATTGAACAGTTAAACCATACAATTATTGAATTCTACGAAAAACTCTCGTCCTGGGAGCAGTCTGTCGTTCGCGACAAGGGCTTTACCCTACCTCAGGTTCACATCGTGGAAATTCTCGGGGTCCATGGCGCCATGCGCATGAAAGAGCTGGCAGACAAGATCGGTGTCACCACCGGCACCCTAACTGTTCAAGTTGATAAAATGGTCAAAAGTGAACTGCTCCAACGCCGACCGCATGAATCGGATCGACGATCTATTCTTGTGGAGCTAACGGAGAAAGGAGCTGCCATGTATCACGAGCATGACGACCTGCACCTCGCGTTAACACAAGATATCACAGCAGGCCTTGATGAAAATGAGCGAAGCAACCTATTGAAATATCTGGTCAAGATAAACCAGGAGTTTTAAATCCTAACCCGCGCGGGAATGTCTCATTTCCCGCGCAGCTTATACTTTGACGGAAAACGGTGGGCGATATCAGTAAATACGCCATCGACGCCCCAGTTAAATAGCTGGTTGGCACGAGCCAAATCGTTCACGGTATACACATTAATCTTGTAACCCGCAGACTTAAACCGGGCTACCATCGCCTGAGTCAGGTTCTGATCTTCCGGATGAATATAATCCGCCCCGCACGCCTGCATCACAGACTCCCAGTCATCACCAAGACTTGCGGCTTCAAACAAACAGGCAACCGAAGTCTGCGGTCGACGGCGCTTAAACTCTGCCAAAGCAAGATGGTTAAAGCTGGAAACTATCAACTCACGTCCGCTATCCAACTGCGCCAACGCTGTGATCACATTAGCAATCAGCTTATCGGTCATCGCCCAGCCAGCCGAACATGACTTGATCTCAACATTGATATTCAGCTCATGCTGGTTAACCAGGGTTATCAGCTGTTCAAAGGTCGGGATCGACTCACCGATAAAATCATCATGAAACCAGCTTCCAGCATCAATATCGCTCAAA
Source organism: Photobacterium kasasachensis (assembly GCF_050336885.1). Taxonomy (NCBI): domain Bacteria; kingdom Pseudomonadati; phylum Pseudomonadota; class Gammaproteobacteria; order Vibrionales; family Vibrionaceae; genus Photobacterium; species Photobacterium kasasachensis. The sequence goes on along the minus strand of NZ_JAKJSH010000006.1, from coordinate 100,123 downwards.
TCCGCCTTGGTAAGTTCAGCCAGGCTACCGCTTTGGTCGGTACAGCGATCCAGGGTATCGTCATGGGAGACAACAACAGTCCCGTCAGCCAGGATATCAACATCACATTCGATCCATCGAATTCCGTGCTGGCCACACAACGCAAAAGCAGCAAGGGTATTTTCAGGGGCCAGAGAAGACATACCACGATGCGCAAAGAGAGTTTTCATTTATGAGCCTGTATATACCGCCATCAACATACCGAGACACTAGCTGACTGACATCAAAGCTGCAACATTGTGACAGGGGCTAATGTATTATTTAAAAGCACTATGCCGCTCGAGCGGCTTCATTTCGCAAAGAAACAGCGATTGCCAAGCGTAATACTTGATTCCGGCACGATAAGACTTACAATTCCGAACTCAATCTTGACAAATTGCTCCCCGTTCAAGACCTAAAAAACAACAAGGCACCTTTGGATTTATCAGCATGAGCAACAAAATGTACAGCGAGTACAACCCTGTTTTTAATTCTTCGTTTCTCCATCCCAGGCACTGGCTAACCTGGCTGGGGCTACCTTTTGCTCTGTTGCTGTCCCTGCTTCCGCACCGTTTACGAGTCGCTATGGCAACCCGTCTTGCCAAGTACTTTGTCTCCAAGAACAACAGCGCTAAGCGACGGGCACTTATCAATATCCAGTTATGCTTTCCTGAAATGACCGAGCAACAGCAACTGGCGCTGCTTGAGCGCTCATACGCGACTGCCGGGACAGTCTTGCTGGGGTTTGCCCAGCCATTTCTCAAAGGCCGCAACTTCGTTATCAACAGCCATGATGTGAAGGGGGAACATTACCTTCACGAACTGCAACAGCAGAATAAAAATATTATTATGCTGGTACCACACAACTGGGCCATTGATTTTACGGCACTCTATTTTGCCGCCAAAGAAATGCCGATGGTCGCGATGATCCGTCCGCAGAAAAACCCAATCGCCGACTGGTTGATGAACTTGCAGCGTATGCAGTTTGGCGGTCGCATCTACACCCGCAGCCAGGGCATCAAACCGTACCTAAAGTCCATCAAGGAAGGATATCTGGCTTATTACCTGCCGGATGAAGATCACGGTGCGCAGCAAAGTGTCTTTGCTCCATTTTTTGGAAACGAAAAGGCCACAGTCAAGGGTGTCGGCAAGCTAGCTAAACTGGCTAATGCAGCAGTTCTGCCAGTATTCCCTTCCTTTAACATGGAAACCGGCCGCTATGAGATCAATATCCAGGCACCACTCACTGATTTCCCGTCCGGAAATGAATACGAGGATGCCTGCTACATGAACAAAGTACTGGAAGAGATGATCAGAAAACAGCCAGAACAGTACATGTGGGTAATGAGCATTATGCGCCACCTGTCAGACGGCAGCCAGCGCTACTGATTTATATAAATAAATCGTTTATTTACACTCCCACGGCACGGCCTGGAGCAAGTCTTCAAGCTGTGCCGGTTGAGGAATATCGTCCGCTGGTATTTCCAACTGAGCGGCAAGCATTCTGGCATAAAGGTGCCAGTGCTTCAGCAAACAGGCGGATTCAGACTCAACCTCAGGGTAAGTACCGCGCATCAGTGGTGCCAATGAGGTGGCCGAGTGAGCATAGCTTGCCGTCAGCCATTTCAATTCATTGACCTGATAATCCTGGATATATCCTTCCTTATGGCACTCATTTAGCAGGCATTCAAACAGCTCAGCCATCTCATAACTTTCATCAAGAAAATAAACAACCAGCTCCTGCTCTTGCTTCATGGCATCAGCCAGTATCTGCATCGGACGGGGATCGACCAGCAATCTCGCCAGCAAAGTCGTCAATACATTAAATAACCGATAGTTACTTTTAAGTTGAGGATCTTGCGTATGCAGCAAATCTGAAATGTACTGACGAAAATAGTTCTCCATTTCATCATTGACCTGCTTCCAGATCTTAAGCTTACTGCCGAAATGGTGACGAATAAGACTGTGGGAAACGCCTGCTTTCTCGCTAATAGCCCTTAGCGATACAGCCTTGAATCCCTGACTGCAAAACAGCTCGGTGGCTGCACACAATATCTGTTTGCGTGTTTCTTCTGCGGCCTTGGCGGTCTGTCGACCAACTCGTTTCTCCGTCATATTCCAGCTACTCCAAAATCATTAACTGGGTCGTTTTACCAAAAAGATCCTGATAAACCCACCTAATTATACTGCACACATGTGCAGCATACTTGAAATCACCTTGTTCGACAAATATACTGCACAAATGGATAGCAAATTAAATATCACCCACTCTTTGGAGTTCAGGATGAAAAGCAAACGCTTTATAACCTTAAAAATCAGTATGATAGCTGCATTCTTCAGTGCAATACTCATACTGCAGGGTTGTAAACCCGCCCAGTCAGATGTCATTCAAGAAACGGTTGTACCGGTCAGAGTGATGGAGGTACCTGCCGCAGAGAAAGGCAATGAATACCGCTTTGTCGCTCAGGTAAACGCTACCGAGCATGCAAAACTTGCCTTTCAAATCAGCGGCAAGATAGATGCGGTTAACGTGAAGATGGGGCAAACCATCAAGGCAGGCGATGTTCTGGCAACCATGGACAAGGAAAATTATCAGCTTGCCGTCACCAGCAATCAGGCAGAGTTTGAACTGCAACAAGCCAAGCTTGCCCGTGCCGAGCAGCTTATAGCCAACCGTTTGATTAGCCAGGCGCAATACGACCAAACCTATGCTGCCTATAAGGCCGCCAAAACGAGCCTTGAACAGGCAAAAACCGACTTGTCACACACAAAGCTGCAGGCACCGTTTGACGGTATTGTCTCGTTAACCCATTCCAAACCACACCAGTTTGCTGTAGCTAACCAACCAGTGCTGAACCTGTTGAGCAACCAACAGTTTGACGTGCAGTTTAATATTCCGGTTCCTATTGCCGAGCAACTCAAAGCGCAGCGCCTCAACGAGAGCATACTGAGCGTTAAACTGGACAACTTTCCAGACCTAACGCTACCGGCTAGTTTCAAAGAGATTGCTACCCAGCCCGATCCAGATACCAACAGCTACAGCGTGACACTAACCGTCAACCGTCCAGCAACACTAAATATTTTACCGGGCATGTCAGGCGTTGCTCACATCAACCAAGACAGCGCTGCACCTGCTGCTATCTTGTTGCCGGAAGGGGCTTTCATTACCAAACCCTCTGCCACTGATGATATTAACGAGTTCACTATGCCAGCCCAGGTCTGGCGTATTCAGCCTGATACCAACCAACTAGAAGCAATTACTGTCGAACTGGATGCCCAAGGGTATGTTATTGGCGGAGTAAACGCTGGCGATCGTATCGTTACAGCCGGTGCCAAAATGCTCCAGCACAACCAGCAAATCCGCGGCTGGGAAAAAGAAGGGGGGATCTAATGAAAAAGACATACTCAAAATTAACAGCCCTGTGCCTTTCAGCTTTGGTTATGGCTGGCTGCCAGGGCAAGCAGGATGAAATGCAACGCGTTCCTCTGGTTATATCAACTATCACGCTTGAAGAGCCGGTGTCGATTAACACCCGCGAATTCAATGGTCAGGTTGTGGCGGCGGAACTTACCCCGTTATCCTTCCCGGTCGAAGGTGAAATTACCGAGCTAATGGTCAAGCCCGGGCAGCAAGTCAAGCAGGGACAGGTACTGGCCCGTCTCGACAACCGTAAACTGATCCAGCGGCTGGAAGATGCCATCGCCCAGCATGATCTTTCCTATCGCCAATTGACCCGGGCACAACGTTTGCTGGGCAAGAAGCTGATCTCTCAGGCCGAATTCGACGAACTACAGGCAAACTACAAAAAGGCCAAAGCGAACCACCAGCAGGTAAAAAAACAGCTCAATGACTCCAAACTGCATGCCCCTTTTGCTGGTCAGGTTAGCCATACAGCAAAAGAAGCCTTCGAAAGCGTCGCTCCGGGCGAAACCGTTGTCGAGCTTTACCAAATCGACAAGCTGTATGTGAAATTCCAGGTCCCGGACAGCCTGCTGGCCCGTTTCAATCCTCAGAACCAAGGCGGAAACTATCAGCCCACCGCTTACTTTGCCGGCAATAAAAAGCCTTATGCGATGGACTACCTGGAGCACACCTCCGAGCCAACATCTCAGGGAATGAGCTTTGACGCCTGGCTGAGCATGCCGCAGACCCAGCCCCCTACCCTGCCCGGTACCGCCGTCACGGTTAAGGTTGACCTTAATCAGGCCGGATTGAGCAGTGCCGATGGTTACCGGGTTCCGATGACTGCCGTGGTGCCAGCAGCAAAACCAGGTAGCTTTGTCATTTGGAAAGTCAAACAGGGCAAGGCTTATCAGTCACAGGTTGAGATTAGCCAAATACACACATCAGGCGTGCTAATAGCCCAAGGCGTTAACCTCGGCGATCAAATTATTACCTCCGGACAGGCCCAGCTGAGAGACGGTCAGCCCGTCACTACCGTACAACAGGAGCAAAATCTGTGAACATTGCTGAAGACTCCATCCGCAACAAGGTGATCAGCTGGATGTTCCTGCTGATCCTCACGATCGGCGGCGTCGTTTCCTTTAACGGCCTGGGAAGGCTTGAAGATCCTGCCTTCACTATCAAGGATGCCATGGTAATTGCGACCTACCCGGGAGCAACCTCCATGGAAGTGGAAGAAGAGCTGACGTATCCGCTAGAAAAAGCGATTCGACAACTTCCATATGTCGATACCATCACCTCGACCTCCTCGGCCGGGATGTCCCAGATCATGGTCAGTATGAAAATGGACTATGGCCCGGATATCCTGCCGCAGATCTGGGATGAGCTACGCCGAAAGGTCAATGATCTCCAGCCTTCACTGCCACCAGGCGTACCGCCAGTTCAAGTTATGGACGACTTTGGTGATGTATTTGGCATTATGCTGATGATCACTGGCGATGATTACTCCTATGTCGAGCTCAAGCGCTATATCGATTACCTCTCCCGCGAACTGGAACTGGTCGAGGGTGTCGGTAAAGTCAGCATTGCCGGCGATCAGCAGGAACAATTGTTTGTCGAGCTGTCGATGAAACGTCTGGCTGCCCTGAACTTGGATCTCAATACCGTGATCGGCCTGCTTAACCAGCAGAACGAGGTGATCAGTGCCGGCGATATTACCCTCAATGGCGAGTCACTGAATATCCGTCCTTCCGGCTCTCTCAACTCAGTGGAAACTTACGAGAACCTGATCATTCATGGTCGTGATACCGGTAACCTGATCCGCCTGAAGGATGTTGCAACCATCAAGCGGGATATCGTCGAAAAACCATCGAACCTCATCAACTTTAACAGCAAGCCCGCAATCAACCTGGGGATCTCCTTCTCAAGCGGTGTCAACGTCGTTGAAGTCGGCAAGCAGCTTGATCAGCGCCTGCAGGAACTGGAAAACATCAAACCTGCCGGTATCGAAATTCATACCCTTTATAACCAGGCCAAGGAAGTCGACGAGTCGGTTAACGGCTTTATCATCAGCCTCGCACAGGCCGTTGGTATCGTTATTGTTGTTCTGCTCTTTACCATGGGGCTGCGTAGCGGGATCATCATTGGCCTGGTACTGCTATTGACTGTTTTCGGAACCTTCATCCTGATGAAGCTGACCGGCATCGAGCTCCAGCGGATCTCTCTGGGTGCCTTGATTATCGCACTGGGTATGCTGGTTGATAACGCCATTGTGGTCGTCGAAGGGATCCTTGTCGGACTTAAGCGGGGACGTACCAAGCTACAGGCCGCTGTTGATATAGTCCAGCAGACGCGCTGGCCGCTACTCGGTGCAACAGTGATCGCTATTACGGCATTTGCCCCGATCGGCCTGTCGCCGGATGCCACGGGTGAGTTCATGGGATCATTGTTCTGGGTACTGTGTTTCTCCCTGTTCCTGAGCTGGATCACTGCCATCACACTAACACCGTTTCTAGCTGACCTACTGCTTAAGGAAAATCAAGCGGCGAAGGCAGGCTATGACAAGGATAACAGCAAGAAAAACAAGGACGAGGAAATTGACGCCTATCAGGGCATTATATTTACCCTGTTCAATAGTTTGCTGGAACTTTGCCTACGCTTCCGCATGCTGACTATCGCCTTAATGATAAGCCTACTTGTCGGCTCGGTATTTGGCTTTGGCTATGTAAAAAACGCCTTCTTCCCGCCAGCCAATACTCCGATATTCTATGTCGATATGTGGATGCCGGAAGGCACTGACATTCATACCACCTACCAGCAAGTACAAAAAGTAGAGGCATATATTCAGACCATACCGGAGGTGGAGTTTGTCTCTTCTACAACAGGTCAGGGCCTGCAACGATTCAGCCTGACTTACAGTCCGGAGAAAAGCTATGAAGCCTTTGCTCAGCTACAGGTTCGAATTCGCGATCGTGAGCAACAACTTCCGTTAATGAAACAGCTCGACAGTGAGCTGCGAACCCAGTTTAACCGGGTTATGTTCCAGTTCCGGATGATGGAAATCGGTCCCACTCCGTCCTCGAAAATAGAAGCCCGCCTGATTGGTGCCGATCCGGCTGTCCTGCGCAAGTACGCAGCCCAAATTGAGGATATTTTTCATGCCGACCCGGGAACACGTAATATCCGTCATGACTGGCGTGAGCGTACCAAGGAACTGGTACCACAGTTTAACGAGTCTCAGGCCCGTCGATTGGGAATTTCAAAAACCGATCTGGCCAATACCCTGCAGATGGCCTTCGGCGGCAACCAAATCGGCTTGTTCCGTGATGGCACCCAGTTGCTGCCAATTGTGATCCGCCTGCCGGAGGATGAGCGCGTCAACTACGAAACGTCGCAAAACCTTAAGCTGTGGAGCCCGACACTGCAAAGCTATGTGCCGATTCAGCAAGTCGTGAATACTATCTCGCTGGACTGGGGCGATCCGCTGATCCAGCGTAAGGACAGAAAACGCACCCTGACTGTACTGGCAGACCATAACATTCTGGGTGACGAAACCGCTGCGACGGTCTTTGCTCGGGTTCGTCCGCAAATCGAGGCGATTGCTCTGCCACCTGGTTATTCGCTCGATTGGGGCGGTGAATATGAGGCCTCGGCCGATGCCCAGGAAGCGCTGTTCAGCTCTCTGCCGATGGGCTACCTGTTCATGTTCATTATCACCGTATTTCTCTTTAACTCGGTGAAAAAGCCATTGGTGATCTGGTTTACCGTGCCGCTGTCTATCGTTGGTGTCACCGTTGGCCTGCTAAGCACCAATATGCCATTTAGCTTCACGGCCTTGCTAGGGCTACTGAGCCTGAGTGGTATGGTACTGAAAAACGGTATTGTACTGATGGATCAGATCAATCTAGAGATGTCATCAGGCAAGGCGCCTTACCAGGCTGTTGTCGATAGTGCCATTAGCCGGGTAAGGCCGGTGAGTATGGCGGCCTTCACCACAATTCTGGGATTGATCCCGCTGGTTACCGATGCGTTTTTCGGCTCGATGGCAATCACCATCATGTTCGGTCTCGGCTTTGCCACTATCCTCACCCTGATTGTGGTACCGGTTCTGTATGCACTGCTGTATCGCATTCAACCACCAGCACGCCAACGCATAACGACGGAGCCAAGCCTCGCCTCGGCCTAACGCCCTTCGGGGGTGACATCGCGCAAAGCAAAAGGCTCACCATAGGTGAGCCTTTCTTTATCAAGCTGTTATAGGGCTAAACATAATTAGGCTTGGATGTGAAACAGGCGCTATAGGGCTCCTCACTCAACCACACTGACCCGCATATCTTCTTCAACTTGCTGAACGGCCTCAAGCAACTGGTCGACATTAACCTCGCTTGGTACCTCTACCATCAACTCGGCAATAAACAGGGCCTGACCAAGATCCGCGACACCGATCCGGTAGTTTTCAATTTTGACGATCTCGATCCCTATATCATCCAGGATATTGGTAATGTCATTGACGATCCCTGGCCGATCACTGGACTCTACTTTTAGTTTCAACGACTCAACACTACCCTTTGGCGCAGCCTGAGGCGCTTCAATAATACGTACATTCAGATCAGTCAGGCGATTAAATGCCTCTTTGAGCATTGCTGCTGTTTCTGCAGGAATGTCGACCTTGATAAGACCAACTATCTGGTTATCCAAGCGGTTGATTTTACTCACCAACCACTTACCTCCCAGCTCATGGGTTTTAGCCGCAAGTTGATTAATTAATTGAGGGTGATCCTGACCCGCAATGGTTATTGTCAACTGAATATTCATTAGCCGTCCCCTCTGTAAATACATCATGTATTAACGCGTTGTAACCAGATGAAAAATTGCAGGTCACCTATTCAGACTAGCAAGCAACCCGCACTCCTGCAGTGACTCAGTTCATACTAACCATGCATATTCACCTACAATTTATGTGACAATTTGGTATATCTCTGATTTGAAAAAGCTATTCATCCTAGGGGTATTTATCAACACAAACAAAAATGCCAGCCGATTTGAATCGACTGGCATTTTTATTATGCAATTACTAAAAGAGTAGGCTTAATTGGCTGTGCGGTATTTTTCCAGAATTCGGCCCAACGACTGAGACGCATCAGACAGCTCCTGTACACTGGCAACAGACTGTTCAGTCGCCGAGCGGATCACGCTCGATTGATTGCGAATGTCATGCAGCTCAGAGGCGATATCATTGGCCACTGCCGTCTGCTGCTCAGCAGCCGTTGCAATCTGGGCGCTCATGTCCATGACCGTCTTGGATGACTCGGCAATGTAATTCACATCCGCACCAATTTCAGTGATCATCTCGCGGCTCTGGTAGGCTTGCTCCAGAGTCTCTGAGGTAATTTGCGAAATACCGTTGGTTTCAGCCTGAAGCTTGTCGATCATCGACTGGATCTCGACCGTTGCCTGCTGAGTACGCCCAGCCAGAGTACGAACTTCGTCTGCAACCACGGCAAATCCACGACCTTGCTCACCGGCCCTTGCCGCTTCAATCGCCGCATTCAGTGCCAGCAAGTTTGTCTGCTCTGAAATAGCATTGATCGTCGTGATCACCTCGTTGATCTCCGTCGCTTTCTCATTCAAGCTACTAACAGTCGCCGATGCTGCATCGGTCTGCTCAGAGAGCTTGGTCACAACCACAATAGCATTCTGCACTTTTTCATTGCTCTGCTGCAGCTTCGCGGTATCGGCATCAAATTGATCCGTTGTTTGCACGGCGATGTTAGCGATATCTTTGGCGGATGCTGTCATCTCTTCCATCGCGGTTGCGACTGAATCGACAGATGCATACTGCTGGTTGATCTGTTGCTCAGAGTTCTGCGCTTCCTGACCAAATGTCGCGGCCGTATTGTGCAAAGTGGCCGAACTGCCCTTAACGGTTTCAACCAGTTCACTCAGAGTATCCATCGTACGGTCCAGCTCAAAACCAATGATGCCGAATTCATCACGACCTACATGGAATCCCAGGCGAGAAGTGAGATCACCTTCCGCAATTCGGCGTGTTGCCTGATGCATAACCCATAAAGCACCACCGAGGAAAGTAGCAAGCCAGTAACAAATCAATGCAATTGGTGCCAAGGTCAAGAGGGAATAGATAAAGTGGGACAATGCCTGGCCTTTGGCCTCGCTCTCAGACTCTCCGACGGACTGGGTCAGCACGGCATAACCGCCACCCGCAACAGATGCCGACGCAGTGATCACATCGTTATCACGCTTAGATTCAGCGGCAGAAGAAACTAGCTTGATATTTTGCTTCGCCAGCACCTGCTCTTGCTCAGAAGTAGTCAGCCCGGCGACCTGCAACGTCTTGACCGTCGCTTCGACCTGCGCCTCAACGCGCTGAACAGAGGCCGCTTCGATACGAGATAATGCAGAATAATACTGACTGCCTGATACACCAACAACAACTGCGGCTATTGCCAAAAACAATACCCAAAATTTGTCATTGATAGACATTTTGATAAACAGACGATCAACGGTCCTGAATTCAACTTCTCTCATCGTGATACCATGTAATAAGCCTAAAACGTTATGGTAACAGTTGAAGAAATTTGTTGTGATATACAACAGGTAATTTATTGACGAGCCTAACAATATTTTCAAGGAATATAGACCGCGATCACAATATTGCCATTGAGCATGCTTCGTCAGCATATCTAGTGAATTGCCTATCTGCACTTTAGGCCTTCTGAATGGAGTCCCTACCCTAACCACCACTTACAGCAAAAGAACAATCTTCTGCAACTAAGGTTCCAGTCATTCATTCTCCCCCAATGTGACCCAGATCACCTCCTTCAACATTATTGGAATTCTGTTTCACTCATAATAACAACCAGTTTTACAAGCTGCGTTCCTCGCTGCCACCAGGACATAATGATGAAAGAAATTGCATTCCGCTGGATAGACAAACACCTAATCAATGTGACAATTAGAGAGAATTTTTTAATCCTCTTTTTTGCCCCGCTCCTTGCTATTATTATTGTCAGCATAACTCTGATTGATGCGGCAGAAAAGCAACAAAACCAGATATTACGACAAGAAATGAAAACCGTCGCAACCCTTATCTCTCAGACCAATTTAGAGCAAAGTGACGTAATTCGTGTCCTGGCAGGCAGCAACATTCAGGTTGGCTCTAGCGGCCAGCATACCGCTCAAGTGGCCAATTCTGGCTATCAGCTAACGATCACCGAACAACCCAATCTACTTTCAGCCCTCACAATTGGCCACTCAGCAATTATTGTTGCTGCATGCCTTTTTATTGTTATGTGCCTCTACTACATCATGACCTTTATGGGCGGCGCCCTTTACAATATCTATGATGCGGTGACACGCCTGGCCGACGGTGATCTTTCTTACCGAATCAACCATGCTCCGGCACGAAATGACTTTAACCTTATTGCCAGAACAGTCGACCGCGTGTCTGAGCGAGAACACAAACTGGTTATTGCGACTCAGGAAGCCATTGCGTTGATCCAACAAATCAGCTCAGAGCTTCGCCAGCGCAGTAATGACAACGAGGCCTTAACCTTACAGCAGCAAGAGCGTATCGATTCTCTGGCCAGCGCCACAGAACAAATGGCTAGCTCAGTTCGTGAAGTAGCCAGCCATGCCCATGACACATCCAGTCAAACTAGCGAGGCGGCACAGCTAACGACCCAAGGCCAAACACAAGTCATAACCACTCTCTCAGCCATTAATCAGCTCGGCACCGAGATCAATTCAGCTTCAAAAGCCGTTCAGGAGTTAGACAGTAACGCAGCCCAGATCGATGACGTAGTGACCACCATTAGTGCTATCTCAGAACAAACTAACTTACTGGCTCTTAACGCCGCCATTGAAGCAGCCCGAGCCGGTGAACAAGGCCGAGGGTTTGCCGTGGTTGCAGATGAAGTTCGCACTCTGGCCAGCCGTACCCAGAATGCTACGGTAGAAATTCAGCAAATGATTGAAGCACTGCAAAGCAACAGTCAACGTTTGATGAAGGTAATGCAGCATACGGTAAGCAATGCTGAATCCAGTGAAAAAATGATGAGCTCGGTTAATCAGGATATTGACCAGATCTCAGCCAAAAATCAGTCTATTTCTGGTCGAAGTATAGAAATCGCTGCAGCCGCTGAAGAACAAGGGGCTGTTGCTGACAACATTGCCTCGGATGTAGAGCAAGTTAGGGAGCAATCTCGACAGGTTGCTGACATGGTGACTCAGTCTACCGAAGAGATACACCGCCTCTACCAACAGGCCGATGTACTGGAAAGCTTAATGAAAGATTTGAAGGTGTAGCTTCTGCATCAGAACAATGAACACACCTTCACCAGCTCAGTGGAAAATCAATGTACACACGGACAAAGGTATCGTTATTCCAGGGTAAAATAGGCAAATAGTCAGGGTCATCTGTCAGCCTGTTATCATAGGGGGCCAGGTTGTATTCAGTATGCTCAATATCAAGCACCAGCTGACCACCTTCAAACCAGCCCCCTTTCTGCCAATGATTAGCATCATAGGCAAAGGTCACGACAAATTTATTTTCCAGCCAGTCATACCCGGCATGAAATTCTGCTGCTTCTCGACTGAGCTGACTGTATTTCGCCTGTCATCAAGCCCGACAAACCAATCGATAGCAACCTGTTCAGTTAAGTCCGCAAGCACTTCTCTGGCAACAAAATCAGACTGAAACCAAATAGGAATATGATCAGGATCCAGCTCGTCATTATCGATATCAAAGTAGGTATTAATACGCCCACCTAGCGTCATGCGCCAGTTCACGGCATAAGCAGAGGTCGAATAACCAAGGAGAAAAGCAAAAACAAGCAGCAACCATCTGATTTTATTGACATACATGATACAACTTACATTATCGTATTATGCAACCAAAACTAGGCCACCCCAGATAATTACGCAAATCTACGCCAAGTCGAAAATGAGAACACTACTCCTGTTATTTCAAAGACTGAGTTTCTAAGAGCGTGTCCTCATTGATGTTCCGAATCAGATTACCAAACCATTATCGATACAAGGGAATAGAGAAACCCAACCTGATTTCAAGAATTGATGTCTTTTGATAATCGAACGAATCACTCGTCAGGGCAAGATCAAAAATAGAACTCTTATATGCAATCCCAAATGCCTGCTCTAAGGGGTAGTATTTGAATAGATACTGAGACTGCCCTGCCCTGTACTGGTACCCCAAGTTGACTAACAAGGTATCGTACGACTGGAAGCCCTGAATATAGCCGGTATGCGCTTGGCGACTATAGCCCAACAAGGCATTGTATTTCACAGGTAACCTTTGCTTAAAATCCCTATTACCCTCATAACCTGTGATCACAGGTTCAATTTTTATCTTCCCATCTTCTATGACACTCGTTGCCGTCGTCGCTTGGGCATCAGTAAATGGCGATTGATCCCACAGTACTTCACTATAAACATCCTGCACATAAAGCGAAGTAAACACACTGTCAGTGAGTTGCCAATCTACTCCTAAATCAAAACTATAACCATAGAGACTTTCAGGCGCATTGGTTTGCCGATCAAACAATTTATCTTCTGTATACGTGTATGAGAGATCTAAATTGCCAGAATAACACTCAAATCCATCACCACAATCTCCGGTCAATGAAGCCCAGCCACTTGTCTCCCCGACCATTAACTCCCTGGCTTTTAGATATGATGCAGCGCCATAAAGATTGATACCTTCAAAGCCATCATAGTGATAAGCAACCCTAAAGCCATCGGTTTTGATGTGATTGGTTTTCAGATCCAAGTCGTATCTCTTATCGGGCTCGATCAGTGTGCCATTTACTGTTGTGCCATAGAGTTCCATCGTGTCTTTGGTGAATCCCAAAAACCACTCATAACGGGAAATCAGCGAGAAAGAGATACTCTTATATCTTGTGCCTATCGCGAACTCATTAAAGGTAAAGGCACTCTCACTCCGGTTGTAGGTCGTTTCTGTTCCTTTAATCAGGTGATAAGCAGAGTTATTTTCAGCATAGGCTATCGCGTTAATCGATGTATAGACATCTAGCCCTTGAGAACTTGCAGAATAGAATGGTATTAGGCTTAGTGACGCAGCCGCCGCAGACATTAACATGATATGTACAAATCAAACTTTAAAAATAAGAAAGGGAGGCTAGATGCCTCCCTAGAATTAGAGCAACTGTATTAAAACAGCGATTCAAAGGAGCCATCGAGATAACGAACCAGCACTAGGCCATTTTTTATCTCTTCAATTGACGCAACCTTCTCACCATTGATACTTATTTCACCGGCAACGTTTTCTTCATACTCACTCACCGTTGCTACCGCACCTGTTGTATTACGTACAATAATTGTGGGGTTAACGAAATTATCATACAAACCTACAGGCGCTTCAATGATAGTATCAACACTATTATATTCAACGGTCGCTTTTGCCTGTGCAACATTATACTGCGAGCGATTAACTTCTAACTTAACAGAAGCTGCGATGGCATTATTTAGTGCATTTTGTACATTAGTACTAACCTGAGCTGTCAAATAAGTCTTAACAAATTTATCTTGAGTTTCAGGGATACTCGTTGTATCAACATTATTGTTGCAGTTCCAGCCTAAAACTGAACCTGAAGAACAAACATTGAAAATTTTAGACTCTTCCGCATAGATATATCCTAGGCTGTTATCAGCGACTAGATTTAGATAAACTCCAACAGAATCGCCGCCAGTCGCCAAATCGCCACCAAACCGAATGTTTGCCAGCATAAACGTACCAGATTTACTTTCGGATACTTGGTTACTAACTGAATTGTCTTGGAAATCTACCGCCGCAAGGCCTGTTAAACCAAAGTGGATATTACCGGTAAAGTTTGCCGATTTCCCTGCTTTAGCATCAACAAAAGTCATCTTCGTATTTTGTAAGTCAAGCGCCACTGAATCTACCTTCAAGACGCTCACTTCAACCTTAGGGAACTTAGTATCATCTACAGAAAAACCAACAACTGTTGCTGTGCTATCAGCCGCTGTAAGCAGAACATTATCGACTGAAGAATTGATCGATGTAATACCTAGGTCAATTTCAGCTGTGGTAGAATCTCCCTTCACAATTGAAACCTTGCTGATAACGGCAACTACTTTGGTTGACTCGACATTTGCACCTGTATTATCGCGCTGCGCCGAATAGGTCGTACCATCAACGGTAACTGTGAAGCCGCGGTAACTATAAGTTGTATTTCCAGGTGCAGATTTTTGTGCTTCATAAGCATCAGTAATAGCTTCTACAGCCGTTTGGACATTTGTTAGCGCCAACTCAACATCTTTTTCTTCAATCAATGGCGCAATAACATCCAGCTCGTTGCCAAAATCTGTCAATCCTTTCTTCAGATCGCCATTATCCTGAACAGATAAATACGTTGTGCGAACATCATTGATAAATGACTTGGCTGCCTGTACCACACCCTGCGCAGGCGGCTGAGGAGTCACTTCAATAGGATCCAGCTTGCCATCACCATCAATATCCTTAAACCCACTATCGCCTGTTGTCTGCTCTGCTTTATGATCTGCTAACTCTTTCTTGCTTACTTCAGACACTTTTATTAATGGCTCACCACTACCACTGTCAACTAACTTTTCTGCATCGGCAATTACATCTAGCAAGGTAGTAGAAACTTCATATACATCCCCTTTACTGACAAGCAATGCATCGGTATCAATAGCACTACTCATTACTGCAGCAGAATACAACGCAGCATTAATATCTTCCGGGGCTGCACCTTGAGTTTGAGCAGGGTCTGTCAGATCTACCGAGCCAAGCTCAGTAATTGAACCTTCCAAGCCAAAAATATCTTCAACAGTGTCTTTAGCACGATTTGCAATTTGTGTCGTAACAGGTGAAGAACCTGCATCTTCGAGTGCCTGCTTGGCCGCAATATCCGTTAAAGAAGTAACATTAACAACAGAAGTCGTCGAGTTTGCCGCAGGAAGAATAGTTTTCAGCTGCCATCCATCCTTAACAACAAAAGTTTGCCCAAAGTTGACTTGAGCACCTGATGCATCTGTACAAGTTGCTACGTCGCATTTCATTGTTGTTGATGTATCTTTTTTCGATACCGCAACAAGTAACGGTTTGTCTAGCGGAGCGCCTGAGATACTGTATTTACCGCTCGAGTTGGTGGTTGTTTCAGAGTAATAGTTACCCTTCGCATTACAGCCTTGGGCATCAAAGGTATCGCAGACTTCAACCTTGCCGTTGCTAATAATACCTTTGTTCACGGTTCCTGAAAAATCGGTACCCGTTGGTTGCGGGATTACTTTCTTGTCACCACCACTTCCACCACCACAGCCAACAAGACCCAGTACAGAAGCAATTGTTATAGCTAATATTTTTCTTTTCATAATCACACCTAGCATCACCAAAACAAATGCGCCAACACTATTCCATTAAAAAATAACATGCAATGAAATCGTTTTAATATGATAACCAGATCAAGTAAATTAGTGCTTTTGCTCAATATTACAGCATTCAACGTATACCAATGAATACTCAAAGTGGTGAGAAATAATACTCACATGGAAAGGTCCTTATTACAGATTGATCTCTATCCCACTTTATCAGTGAGCGCAGAGAACAAAACAACCAAGTTACTATTGTTAGGTTTAGGATGTCCAAATGCCCTTATTTAGCAAAGATCAGATTAAGCAGCAGGAGCCAGTTGACTGGGTGACTGATCCATTGAAAGCCGCCCGGGAAACAATGAAAAGATACGGCCTGTGGAATATCAATCAGCAAATGGGAAGCCGCTGGCCGATAGCCTGTGTGGCAGTGGAAATCACCCAGCGGTGTAATCTGGATTGCACCCTCTGTTATCTGTCGGAGCACTCAGAATCGATTCATGATCTGCCACTCGATGAAGTCCTGCGGCGAATTGAGCAAGTGTATCGCTACTACGGGAAGAATACCGATATACAGGTAACCGGAGGCGAACCGACACTAAGAAAGCCAGACGAGTTATGCGCCATCATTGCCAGAATCCGCAAGCTGGGCATGCGTGCGACCTTGATGACCAACGGCATTCGGGCAAGCAGGTCGCTGCTTGAAAAGCTATGCCAAGCCGGTTTGACCGATGTCGCCTTCCATGTCGATACCACCCAGCAACGCCAGGGATACAGCACCGAGCTGGAACTCAATGTTATTCGCCGGGCCTATCTGGAAAAAGTAAAGGGACTGCCTCTCAGTGTGATGTTCAATACCACGCTGCACGAAGGCAATTATCACGAGCTCCCTGAGCTTGTTCGCTTCTTCTGTGATCATGCCACACAGCTGCGTACCGCCTCTTTTCAACTTCAGGCTGATACCGGCAGAGGGACACTAACAACGCGCGCTGTTGATATCACCCTAAAAAACACTGTAGAGCGCATCAACCAAGGAAGTGGCACTGTTCTTAACTTTGATGCTGTACAGGCAGGTCACCCCAACTGCAATCGCTATGCCCTGGCTTTAGTCATTAATAATCAAGCCCATAACTTTTACGATGACAACCGGCTTTTTGGCCAAGTGCTTCGGGCCAGCAAAACGGTCAACTGGCAACGCAACCAACCAGTACAGTCAGTCTATCGCTTCGGGCTTTGGTTGCTAAAACACCCATCGATCGCCTTGAGGCTCGCAGTGTGGGGGTCAAGAAGGTTATGGCAACTCAAAAGGGCCTTAATTGCCAGCAGAGGAAAAGCCACCACTCTTTCATTTATCGTCCATAACTTTATGGATGCCAGCCAGCTTGATCAGGAAAGAGTAGCCTGTTGCGTATTCAATACCATGACACGAGACGGGCCAATTTCGATGTGCCTGCATAATGCCAAGCGGGATGGGTTCATCCACCAGGCGATACAAACTAGCGAGGGAAAATATTGGTCACCGGTAACAGGAAGCCTGTCTGGCACGGAACAAATTCTCGAGGTGATCCCCGTGGATCAGCTACCGTCACGATTTCTCAAGGGAAGAAGCAGGAACATTAACTGATGCAGCCAATATGTTTAGGATTTATAGGCATAAAAAAAGCTGCGTTATCATATAACGCAGCCTTCTTTGAAACGAATGGGAGTATTAGATTCCCGCGCGCTTCAACAAGCCGGTCATCAGAGCTGAGCTTCCCTTAACCTGCTTGGACTTATTCTTCAATTCACGAGCCAGAGATGAGTCATTGATTGAATTACAGATATAAATCATTGCCTGATACATGTCGCGAGGCGTCTTAATACGATCAGCATCATTAAGCGGGCTAATGATCTTCACAACATCGCTGCCTTTCTTGTTATTTTCGTTAGCGTACTCAAGTACTGAATCAAGTAGCTTGTCCAAATCAACAATAAACTCTGAGCTCTCGATACCCTGCTTCTGGATCTCTTTCAGGTTTCTCTTTCTTACCTGCTTAATGATGAATGCAGGCGTATTTAGCTTTCTGTAACCAAAGAAGCCCGCCAGAACTAGTAAGACAGCACCACCTGCTACATACCCCCAAATTGAACCTGAAGACTCGGCAACCGGCTGAACGACTTCGGCAACCTTTGTAACAGACGTTGGTACATCAGACATATTTGTAACCTTTTACTTAAACGAATACGGGACACCCGAGACATTATGCACGTTGGCAGCTAAGGGCTATGCGTTTTATCAAGATTTAGATCAAATAGAGTGACAGAGGTCAAAATTTTGACAATTAAGTGCGGTAATAAAGCACCGGTTCGAGAAAGCCAACCAGGCTACACACTCCATTTTTACTGGCTGCGCGGCAGATCAGACAAGAAAAAGGCATAGCCGAAACTATGCCTTAGCAAAAAAGAATTAACTCCCTGATTTGGCAATATATGATGCCATCTCTTCTTCCGGCACCATACCACCTCCCGTCGCCCAGACCAGATGCGTTGCATTTTTCATCTTGTGATCATCAAGCTGAACACGTTCGCGGTATTCCTCATTGCCTGAGACCCAGACAGGACCGAGCAACCCAGCCAATGCTGAAGGCTCAAGCTGAATGTCTTCATGCTTGCTTAGCTCTCCCAAGTGGTGATACATCCTTTCGTCGGTAACGGTGTAGTAGCCATCAAGTAGCCTTTCCATCGCCCGTCCCACAAAGCCGGAAGCACGGCCAACGGCTAGGCCATCAGCAGCCGTAATGTTGTCGATACCAATATCCTGCACCGCGATTTGATCATGAAGGCCAGTATGAACCCCCAGCAACATGCAAGGGGAATGGGTTGGCTCGGCAAAGATACAGTGGACATTATCACCAAAGGCCATTTTCAAACCAAACGCCACACCGCCAGGGCCGCCACCCACACCACATGGCAGGTAGACAAACAGCGGGTGCTGCTCATCAACGGTGATACCCATATCATCAAACTGTTTCTTTACCCGCTCGCCGGCAACAGAGTAACCCAGGAACAGGGTTTGTGAGTTTTCATCATCAATAAAGAAGCAAGACGGGTCATTTTCCGCCTCTTTTCGCCCCTGCTCAACCGCAACCCCATAATCTTCCTCGTACTCAACCACCGTCACGCCATGAGCGCGCAGCTTGTTCTTTTTCCACTCGCGCGCATCTGCTGACATATGGACAGACACCGAAAAACCCAATTTTGCACTCATAATGCCGATAGACATACCCAGATTACCGGTAGAGCCGACGGCAATACTGTACTGCTTGAAAAAGTCTCTGAATTCATCGGTGAACAACTTGCTGTAATCATCCGACTCAGACAGCATGCCGGCCGCAAGCGCCAACTTTTCAGCGTGAGTTAGTACTTCATAAATCCCGCCACGCGCTTTAATCGAACCTGAAATAGGCAGATGGCTATCTTTTTTCAGCAAGAGCTGTCCGGCGACCTCGGTGTGGTACTGCTGCTCGAGGACTTTTTTCATCGCCGGGATCGCGACTACTTCTGATTCGATAATGCCCTTCGATGGTGCCGTTTCCGGGAAGGCTTTCATCAGGTACGGGGCAAACCTTGCCAGACGCTCACTGGCATCTTTGATATTGGCTTGATCAAGACCGACATGCGGTAGCCCTTCTGCCAAGGTAGTAATATTCGGGTTGAACCAGCAGACTTCTTCCAGGGCAATCAGCTGTTTCACCAAAGGGAACTCACCAACCAGTTTTTCAATATTCAATGCGTTCATTTTTCTACCTTAAATTAAATGATGTATGACAGTAGGAAAGTGCCACCCAGCGCGACAAAAGAAGCTATGAATGTCGCCGTCGTATAGTATTTGAAGATTTCTGTTATCGATGCCCCGCAGTACTGCTTAACCAACCAGAATAATGAATCTGTAACGATAGTACAGCCAATCGCACCAGAGCCGATGGCCAGGGTAATGATCTCTGGGCTAATATCCGGATACATCGAAAGCATAGGCGCAACAATGGCTGTCGCCCCCATCATTGCAACCGTCGCTGAGCCTACAGCGGCGTGAAGAATGATCGCCACCAGCCAGGCGAGAAGAATTGGGTGCATGTCGAGGTTTGATAAAATTTGCGCCAGCACATCCGCCAACCCGCTCCCTTTCAGTACACCGTTAAATGCACCACCAGCACCAATGATCAACAAGATATTGGCGATAGAGGAAAAGGCACCTTCTGTTTTTTCCAGCAGTACTGACATGCCCATGTTTTGCCTAATACCCAGCATGTAGTAGGCAACAAAAGCCGCAATAAACATGGCGGTTATCGGGTTCCCCAGGAACTCAAGCGTAGTGTAAAGGGTGGTGCCGTGCTCCATGTTCAGTTCCGCAGCTGTCTTCATCAGCATAAGGAAAATAGGGAGCATCACGGTAAATAAGGTAGCGCCGAGTGATGGGAGCTCGTTTTCATTTCTGACTTCCAGCGAGGTAAATTCTTCTGGTACATTTTTAAAAGGTAAGTTGGAACCCATAAGCTTTAAAAACAAAGGGCCACCAACAAGCGATGCCGTCAAACCAATTAATAGACCATAAAAGATAACCGAACCGATATCCGCTCCCAGCTCATTGGTGACATAAAGGGCAGCAGGATGAGGAGGAACAATACAATGCACCGCCATTAATGCCGTACACAGTGGTATGGCAAGGTTAAGCAAAGAGGTATTGGTTTTCTTGGCAATAGAAAAAGCCAGAGGAATGAGAAGTACGACACCCACTTCGACGAAAAGAGTAATACCGCACACCAGGCCAATGAGCACCATAATAACTTCAGGTGATAACCAGCGGCATTTTTGAAGCGTTAAGCCTATTCGCTCAGCCGCTCCCGATACCTCCATCATTTTTCCCAGTATGGT
This sequence comes from Photobacterium kasasachensis, assembly GCF_050336885.1. NCBI lineage: Bacteria > Pseudomonadati > Pseudomonadota > Gammaproteobacteria > Vibrionales > Vibrionaceae > Photobacterium > Photobacterium kasasachensis. The sequence continues at coordinate 79,380 of NZ_JAKJSH010000006.1, read as the reverse complement.
ACCAAGACCAATAACAGTGGCCAGAAAACCAAGCGTTCCGCCAATACCATTTTCAATGGCGGTAACCATTTCAATCGGCCCCATTCCCATAGACGTACCAACATAAAAGCTGGCAAAAAGCAGTGCTAAAAACGGGTGGAGTTTAAATTTAACAATCGAAAAAACGATCATTACAATACTGGTTATAAGCGTCGCTATAACCCAAAGTTGCGATTCCATAATTTGACCTTGTGTCTGCTGTTTAATCTCGTTTTATTAAACAAAACGGGAAAATTGCTGACAAACGATCAAACCTCATCCCCTTGTGAGCCAGATTGAAACAAACCAGTGATCAAATTCAATATTCAGATATTTACCCTAACTGACATCACACTGATTAAAATAGCGAGGGTATAATTGAGAGAAATATTAGCAGGTATATTTTCTTGCTTGAGGATCCGGCATGTACACCAAAGAGCATATTCACTCACGCAACCAACGACTCAATAGTTTTCAGCTTTCAAAGCTTCACACTTTTGAGGTCGCAGCCAGGCACTGCTCCTTTTCCATGGCGGCTCAAGAGCTTTCGATGACCCCAAGCGCAATATCACACCGTATTAACGGACTCGAAGAAGAGCTTGGTATCCAGCTGTTTAAGCGATCCCATCGAAAAATCAGCTTAACCACCGAAGGAGAGCGGATCTACCTCACCCTGAAGCAATCACTAAACGCCCTGAACCAGGAAATACTTGAAGTACAAAGTGGCGAGGTGTCAGGCACGCTGACCATCTATTCCCGCCCCTCTTTTGCCCAGTGCTGGCTGGTTCCTCGGATCTATAAATTTAAACAGCTGTATCCTGCGATTGAATTAAAAATCTTATCCGGCAATGAAAATATCAACTTTTATGGTTACGGCATTGATATTGCCATTTATTATGACGATAAAACACCAAAGAAACTTTGGCATCAGGAAATAATGTCAGAAACCATAGTTCCGGTCTGTACACCGTATTATGCAACACAACACGATTTAATTGGAAAAGAACATAACCTGCGACAGTGTACTTTATTGCATGACAATCAAGCCTGGGACTATGATTCAAATGTTGACGAGTGGGAGTCTTGGGCAAGGAAGTATAATATTGAATCCATAGATCAAATCCCGAGTATCGGTTTTGACCGCTCCGATCTTGCTGTGGTTGCGGCGATTAATAATGCCGGCGTTGCCATGGGCAGGCATAGTTTGGTAAAAAAAAGAATTGAATCCGGAGAATTAATTACGCCATTCCCCAATAAAGAAATCCCCTGTGCCCAGCGATATTACATCGCCACGCTTCCAAATAATCACACGCAAAAGATTGAGCTTTTTATCGACTGGATATCACACGAGGCAAGACTTTAAGACAATAAGCAAGAGATCTAACCGACACTGAATAATATCGATTAAGATCTCCATGCATTAATGGCTATACGAGGATCACCTCAATGCCTTTCTCTCTTAACTTGGCCACAACCTCAGGATTGGCATCCTGGCCTGTTACCAACACATCAATGCGATCGGCATTACAGAACAACATACCTGCTCGCTGACCAACTTTGCTGCTGTCGGCAAGGACCGCCAGTTTACCGACATGATCTAGCATTTTCTGCTCTGCCATCGCTGTCAGCATATCCATTTTATACAAGCCGTCTGCCGTGATCCCCTTGCCGCTGGTAAACATCCAGTGACCGGCATACAGCGACGATATTTCATCTTGCGGCGCTAAGGTAATTGACTGGGTTTTGTTGTACTGACCACCAATGATCACCACCCCGTCGTGCTCTTCCTCAATCAGGTAATTGGCAAGCGGAAAGTAGTTGGTGATCACCTGGATATCCTGGCCACATATCTCCTGCCCCAACAGAAAAGCCGTAGAACCACAGTTGATGACCACACTTTCACCGGGTTGGCACAAAGCGGCCGCAGCCTGGGCAATTCTCACCTTCTCATCAAGGTTTGACGCATGATGAATATTAAACGGAGACCAATAGGTTCTCTCCTGCGCGACAGCTTCTGCACCGTTACGCACTTTTCGCAATTTCCCAGAATCGTTCAGCTTGTTGATATCACGACGTGCAGTTGCCGGCGAAATATCAAACTCTTCAATAAGGTTGGCAACCGTCACATGCCGCTTATGGTGCAACAATTCGAGGATGGCGTTATGTCTTTGGGCTTCAGTCATACCACACCTCAATTTCTTCTAATGATTAAAAATGATTATTCCCTGATTTTATAATCGTAAAATTGAGATGAAAAGAGATAAGAAGAATTATTAGATGATTTTAAGACTCACAAGGCAGACAAACTCCCTCAATCAGGGATTTGTCTGCTGTGACTGGCCACTTAGGCATTTATTGATGAGAGCGATGGTTGGACTGGTAATTAAACAAGATTAAAACCAGCCTGGTTGGCCAGGCCGACCAAACGTGTCTTGGCAAGCTTGATATTCTCCATCCAGTTTTCATCCTGCGCCCACATCTCAATCACCAAAGGGGCGGTATAGTCAATTTGTGCCAGGGTTTTGAATATAGCACTAAAATCCACTTCCCCTTCACCAATCACCAAATCCCTGAACTGCCCCTTGCTGGTTTCCGACACCTTGAGGGTATCTTTGAGGTGGATCTGAACAATGTGATCACGACTAAGCTTTAGCTCCGTACAGGTATCATAATTCCAGCCGGTAATATTGCCGACATCGGGATAAGCCATAAAATAGGTCGACGGGATCTCTCGTTTCAGTACCTCGAATTTACTGAGGGCATTGAGGTATGGCGTATCCATGATTTCGACCCCAAGCATCACCCCGGCTCGCTCTGCCATCTTGGCCGACGCCTTCATTCCCTCGACAAAACGCTGATGGGTAATATCGTTTTGCGGCTCATAGTAGACATCGTAACCCGCCAACTGGATACACCTCACCCCTAGCTTATAGGCAAGGTTAATTGCCTTTTCCATAATCACATAAGCTTCTTTGCGCGTGGTTTCGTCTTCAGAACCAAACGGGAATTTACGGTGGGCACTTAAGCACATAGAATGCAATGGCATTCCGTACTTTTCGCATAAGTGACGCAAGGCATAGATCTCATCATCACTCCAATCAAGACGAGCACGGCGCTCCTCTGATTCATCAACCGAAATCTCAACGAAGTCAAAGCCCAGCTCTTTGGCACTGACTAGCTTCTCTTCCCATGACAAGTCATTGGGCATGGCCTTTTCATATAACCCGAGACGGAGCTCTTTATCAAAGTTATGCATGTTTCCCCCTATCTATTTATATTGCTCACGCGCGAAAGTACGTTGAGATAATGTCGGCAATACCTTTCCCGTCGTTTCCCTCCGGGGTAGATATATCAGCAGCACGTTTAACGGCGTCGTCGGCATTGGCCATCGCCACTCCAAGGCCTGCCAGTTCAATCATGGATATATCGTTGTGATTGTCACCGATGGCAATCACCTCAGACGGCGTTATGCCCAAGGTTCGAATATATTCAGCCAGCCGGGCCCCTTTGGTATTGCCTTTATTGGCAAAGTCGATACGGTTAGACCACGACTTCTCTCCGGAAAATTCATCCTGTATAAATGGCAGCCGGGTAAATGACTCGATCTGCTCGATATCCCCTTCTACAACAAACTTCCAAATGTAGTCATTCAGCGCCAGTTCCTGCTCAAAAGACGCGATACGGCGGATCTCCGGCTTGATGGCAGCAGGAAAATCCTCGGCCCATGCCTCCAGCGCCTTCATATATTCAATCGGCTTTTGAGAGGAAAAGGTCATGGCATCTGTCACATACATCACCATGTTTAGCTGGTACTGGTGGGCCAGCTGAAGAAACTGCTTGGCTTTCTCTTTTGGCAAAGCATTTTCTTTAACGACCGTGTCACTGCTGAAGTCGTAAATATAGGTACCGTTACAGCTGATAATCGGCGTATCGAGGTCTAGCTCATGATGGTATGGCCTGGCGGCTGTATGGTGTCTGCCTGTCACCAGCAAAACGACAACGTCATCTTTTACTCGCTGAATTTCCTGCTTCACCTGCGGTAAGATTTCATGATTTGACGTAAGCGTCGTACCATCCAGATCAAGCGCCAACAATTTATATTTCACAGCGTTCACCTTGTTTAAATGCTTAAAATTCCACACTTGTCATTGAAGACAGGTTCAAACCCAAGGTTAAAAGAAGGGCTACCTTCCAACATACGACGCGAACCGAAAACAGGAAGATAGCCCAGTACTTTTACCTGAGAGCTTTACCTAAGCGCTTTTATAGGAATGCTTTATACGGCAGCTCCGGCTCGTCAGTGTAGATATCGCGGAAACCACGGAAGTGCTGGTAGTGCATACGGCCCTTGTCTGTTGGGTAAGTGTATTTACCGCCGACCTGCCAGAAGAAAGGAGCAAAACCGTATTGCAGGCGCTCTTTCTTCATATTCCACAGCACTTCAATTTCGCGCGGATCGTTTTGGAAGTTAGCCCAGATATCATGGTGGAAAGGAACAACCACTTCACAGTTAAGTGATTCACCGGCACGAAGGATGTCGGAAGCTGTCATCTTGTCCGTGACACCGCGTGGGTTCTCACCGTAGGAAAGCAGCGCAACATCAATCTTGTGATCGTTACCGTGCTTGGCATAGTAGTTGGAATAGTGAGAGTCACCAGAGTGATAGAGTGAGCCGCCCGTTGTTTCGATAAGGTAGTTGACGGCGCGATCATCCATACCATCCAGGATGCCCTTGTCATAAGACGACGTTCCTTCAGGCAGTGTAACCAGCGCTGTCCGGTCGAATGAGTCAAGCACCTTGATCAGTGCATCACCCACCTGGATTTCATCACCAACTTTCGCAACGATACAGCGCTCTTCAGGAACGCCCCAGCCAGTCCATAGATCAACACACGCCTGCGGGCCGATAAATTTAACGTGGTCACCGCAGTTTTGCAGTACCGCCGCTGCAACATTAACGTCAATATGATCGGCATGGTCATGAGATGCCAACACCGCATCGATTTCTTTAATCGCAAACGGGTCCATCGGGAAAATGGCCGTACGCAGGTTTGGCTGCAGCTCGCGAACACCCCCCATACGCATCATCTGGTGCTGGTTTTTCATCAATGCATTCTGCTGCGTTTTTTTGCCGGTACCACACCAGAAATCCATTGAGATATTGGTGTTGCCTTCTGTTTTCAGCCAGACACCGGTACACCCCAGCCACCACATAGAAAACGTACCAGGCTGAACTTCGGTTTTTTCAATTTCTTCGTTTAACCAAGTTCCCCACTCAGGGAATGTATTTAAAATCCACGATTCACGGGTAATTTCATTTACTTTGCTCATTACAGTAACCTTTCGTTGGGGGATGTTATCAACCAAAAAGTGTTGTCGTCAGAAGTCACCTTTCGACTGGAATTGTTACACCAAGACAACGTCGATGCCTTGCTGTTGAAGTTGTTTCACCACATCGGGATCTGCCGCTTTACCTGTTATCACTACATCTAACTGCTCGGAAGACGCAAACAGCAATCCCGCTCTCTGGCCCACTTTCGAGCTATCGACCAAGGCAACCAGCCTGCTGACCTGGTTAAGCATTTTGTGCTCGGCCATCGCCGAGAGCATATCCATCTTATAAAGTCCTTCCGCCGTCAGGCCCTTGCCGCTAGTGAACATATAGTGCCCGGCGTAAAACGATGTCATCTCCTGATGGGGTGCGAGAATTAAACTGCGTGTTTTGTGGTACTGCCCGCCGACAATCACCACGCCGTCATGGTCCTGCCCGATGAGGTATCGCATCAGCGGGAAGTAATTAGTGATCACCTGAATATCGCGACCGCAAATTTCTTTGCCCAGCAAGAAGGCTGTAGAACCACAATTAATCACGATACTGTCACCAGGTGAGCACATGTTTGCCGCATATTGTGATATACGGACTTTCTCATCATGATTGAGTGTTTGGTGAATATTCATTGGCGACCAATAGGTACGCTGATGATCCACCACCTGAGCACCATTACGTACTTTTTTTAGCTTTCCCTTCTCATCTAACTTATTGATATCTCTTCTAGCTGTCGCAGGAGAAACACCGAACTTTGTAATCAGGCTCGAAACAGTGATCGAACCTTTCTGATTAAGAAGATCCAGTAACGCATTGTGGCGCTGTGACTCAGTCATATATTTAACTCACTCTGTGACAACTCATGACACACCCTGACTATAACAATCACAAAAATGATTATCAATGATTAAAATGAGCGTTTTGTGATTAGGCTCTGATTTCAAATTGAGTCATGAACAGACGATAGAATCCCCCCAACTCATCTCTATACATAACAGTTACTTAGCCTCAAAGCCCGATTTTAAAGGGCTTAGAGGGGTTTAAGTCACCATGTGGCGTAGGGAAACAGGCAGATTGGCCAAAATTGATTTCGATCAAAAACGAAGCAACAGGCACGAGATCACTCTCACATAAAGTCACAAATGGTCTTTTTGTGATTATTTATGATTGCTATGGTGATTGCGCGAACAGAGAACAGGTAGATAGATCAGAGAATAAGAAACGGCATTAAGCCAATCACCCCATTTACATGAAGCGATGGAGCATCATAATGGAAACCCTATACGACATTTTCTATATCTTTTACAGCCAGGTCATGACCAAAGCGCCGCTACTCCTGGGGCTAGTAACATGCATCGGCTACTTCCTTTTAAAACGTGACAACACCACCATTATTAAAGGCACAATCAAAACGATTGTCGGCTTTATGCTGGTACAGGTCGGTGCCGGTACCCTGGTAAAAGGCTTTAAACCGGTTATCGAAAAACTTTCCGAATACCACAATCTCACCGGCTCGGTCATTGACCCCTACACCACCATGATGGCGACCATGGAAACCATGGGAGAGAATTACTCCTGGGTCGGTTACGCCGTACTCATGGCGTTGGGCATCAATATCCTGCTCGTGGTATTCCGTCGCTTTACCGGTATTCGTACCATCATGCTGACCGGCCATATCATGTTCCAGCAGGCTGGTCTGGTTGCGGTGTTCTACTTTGTACTTGGTGCATCCATGTGGGAAACCATCATCTACTCGGCAATACTGATGGCACTCTACTGGGGCATCTCGTCCAACATCATGTTCAAGCCAACAGAGGAAGTCACCGGTGGTGCCGGCTTCTCTATCGGCCACCAGCAGCAGATCGCATCCTGGATAGCCACCAAAGTTGCGCCCAAGCTTGGCGATAAAGAAGACAGTGTTGACCATATCGAGCTACCAAAATGGCTTCATATCTTCCATGACAGCATTGCCGCTACCGCGATCGTAATGACGCTATTCTTCGGCATCATCCTGCTGTCGTTTGGCCTGGATAATCTCCAAGCCATGGCGGGCAAGACTCACTGGAGCATCTACATTCTTGAAACCGGTCTTAAATTCGCCGTAGCCATTCAGGTCATTGTTGCCGGTGTACGCATGTTTGTTGCCGAGCTGTCTGAAGCATTCAAGGGGATCTCCGAACGTGTTATTCCTAATGCGGTGTTAGCCATTGACTGTGCTGCCATCTACGCCTTCTCTCCGAACGCGATGGTATTTGGTTTCATGTGGGGTGCCATCGGCCAATTTGCAGCCGTGCTTGCCATGCTGGCCTTCGACGCGCCAATCATGATCATCCCGGGCTTTATCCCAATGTTCTTCTCGAACGCCACTATCGGTGTATTTGCCAACCACTTCGGCGGCTGGAAAGCGGTCATGAAGATCTGTTTCGTGATGGGGATTATCGAGGTTGTCGGCTCTGCCTGGGCAATTCACCTCTTTAGCCAGTACGGCACTGAATTCAACGGCTGGATGGGTATGGCTGACTGGGCTCTGGTATTCCCACCAATCATGCAAGGTCTGTCTTCATCTTCCATGTTCTTCTTTGTCCTACTCGCATTAGCTGGCGTCTACATGTTCTTCGCCTCTAAAGCCCTACGTGCAGAAGAAGATGCCGAAGCTGCAGAAGCAACAACCGTGGCAACAGACTCAAGCAACGAACAGGTAGCAGAAATTGCCGACCAGGCTATCGCAAGTTCTGAAGGCCGTGCCATCCGTATTCTTGCTGTGTGCGGTAATGGCCAGGGCTCATCCATGATGATGAAAATGAAAATTGGTAAGTACCTGGAGAAGAAAGGGATCCCGCATGTAATGGATTCATGTGCAGTCTCGGACTACAAGTCGAAACTGGCCAATACCGACATTATCGTGTCGTCGAAACACCTGGCAGGCGAGATGGATGCAGGAGAAGGCAAGTTCGTACTCGGGGTGCAGAACATGCTGAACCCGAACTCCTTCGGCGACGAGCTACTGGGCCTTATCAACAAAAACTTCGCTAGCTAACAACAACTGATCACTAGAAAGATAATCCTGCCAGCCGACAGGCTGGCAGGAACGGGAGTCGAGCAATGAACTTTAAACAATCACTTATCGAAAACAACTCTATCAACCTGCAGGCAGATGCCGCTAACTGGCGTGAGGCCATCAAGCTGGGCACCGATATGCTGATAGCATCCGGCGCAGTAGAGCAAAGCTATCACGATGCGATTATCCGCAGCGTAGAAAAACTCGGTGCCTACATTGTTATTGCCCCTAACTTTGCCATGCCGCACGCCCGCCCTGAAGACGGTGTTAACCGCACAGCCTTTGCACTGGTAACCCTGAAAGAGCCTGTATTTTTTGACGGCGAAGATGAGCCGGTGGATGTCATGGTCACTCTGGCGGGCAGCTCCTCGGACCAACATATGGAAGGCCTGATGGAAGTAACCCAGGTGCTGGAAGATGACGACAGTGAAACCGGTGTCGATCTTGATAAACTCCGCGCCTGCCGCAGCCAGGAAGATGTCTACGCGGTCATTGATGCAGCACTTGTTGAGGCCTGATTGGGACCCCCTCCCAATAAGAGAGTTACTATGTACCAAGCACTGAAAGAAAAAGTACTGGAAGCAAATTTATTGCTGCCGAAATATGATTTAGTCACCTTCACCTGGGGAAACGTATCTGAAATAGATCGCGATAAGGGCATCATTGCCATTAAACCTTCAGGGGTAGAATACGATGTCATGAAAGCGGATGATATTGTCATTGTCGATTTAGACGGCAATGTTATCGAAGGGACATTAAATCCATCCAGTGATACCGCGACCCATATTGAGCTTTACAAAGCATTCGGCTCTATCGGCGGCATTGTTCATACTCACTCAAGAAATGCGACAGTATGGGCACAGGCCGGACTGGACATTCCAGCGCTGGGTACCACGCATGCTGATTATTTCTATGGCGATATTCCCTGTACCCGTCAGCTCACCCCGACCGAAATAGACACAGAATACGAAAAGAATACCGGACTGGTGATTATTGAAGAGTTTGGTCGCCGGGATATTGATCCGAAGGCCGTTCCCAGCGCCATTATTTCAGGCCACGCGCCTTTCTCCTGGGGCAACGATGCCTATGACGCGGTCCATAATGCCGTCGTACTGGAAGAAGTGGCGGCGATGGCCCTTGCAACACGTTCTTTAAATAGCGGCATAAAAGTACAGCAAGAGCTTTCGGATAAGCATTACAACCGTAAGCACGGCAAGAATGCATATTATGGCCAGAAGTAACATTAATTTTTAAAACGTTTGAGAGAAATAATCATGACTAAACCATTAATCCAGATTGCACTTGATTCTACCGATCTTGATACAGCTGTTTCGGTTGCTAATAACGTAGAAAGTTTCGTTGATGTTATTGAGGTCGGTACTATTCTTGCCTTTGCCGAAGGCATGAATGCTGTTCGCACCCTTCGCGCCAACCACCCCGAGCATATTATTGTCTGTGATATGAAGACCACCGATGGCGGCGCTATTCTGGCACGCATGGCATTTGAAGCCGGAGCAGACTGGCTTACCGTCTCTGCCGCTGCGCATATTGCCACCATCGAAGCATGTAAAAAGATTGCCGATGAACTAGGCGGTGAAATCCAAATCGAGCTATACGGCAACTGGACCCTGGATGATGCCCAGGCGTGGGTTGATCTTGGCATCAAGCAGGCCATTTACCACCGTTCACGCGATGCCGAACTTGCCGGGGTAAGCTGGACGGACGAGGATATTAACCGCATGCGCGTTCTTTCGGAACTGGGTCTGGAAGTCTCCATCACTGGCGGCATCGTACCGCAAGATATTCACCTGTTCGAAGGGATCAAAGCCAAGACCTTTATCGCCGGCCGGGCATTGGCCAATAATACCGGCAAACAAACCGCAGAAGCACTGCGCGCCGAAATAAACAAATACTGGTAATACAAAAGAGCCCCCGAGAAACACTGAGTAAAACACACTCCTATCTCTTGGCCTGTTTCGACAGGCCTTTTTTAGTAAGCAAGAGGTTGTCATGCTAGCTGGGATCACGACGTTAAACGAGAATACCTATAACCAAACGAGGGCATACCACGAGCAACACCTGCTGATACCGCGTTATCGTATTGAACGAGAGAAATTCGAAACAGAAATGATCCGGTTTTACCGAGCCCGCGATTCCGTTCAGTACCAGCTGGAACAGCTCAGGGATCAAACAGCGGTAAATAATGGACTCAGGCAAGCCCAGCGATTTGATCTCAGCATTCAGCTATTAACCAGCCATGAGATCGAGTTAGCCATCAATGATGCGGTGGCTAACGGCCAGAATATCGAGGCAGCGGCACTTGATGCACTCAGTACTTATTCCGAGCTGACAATAACATTGGGTGATAACAAGTGGTCTCTTCAACAAAAGCACATCAAAGAGCTGTGCCATACATTGCTTTGGCACCTGATGTCTATATAGGCAGGTTAAGTGGCATTATCCCGATTATTAGCAGCATGGTTATTAACGACATAGCTATCAACAACATGGTTATCAACAACATAAAGTTGACTATCTTTGACCAGTATACAATCCATGCCAGCGTTACACGCAGCTTCTATTCCCAGCAAAGTATCTTCAAATACGACGCACTGCTTCGGAGCCAGCCCCAGCTTTTCAGCTGCCAATAAGAACGTATCCGGTGCTGGCTTATAGTTTGTTACGTCACTGGATGTAACAACCACATCAATCAACGGCAACAGGCCTTTGCTCTCAAGGATATTAAGTGCATTGAGGCGCTGGCAGCCGGTACCAATGGCCGTCTTCTTGGTATCTCGATATTTAACTAACAGCTCGTAAGTACACGGTATAACCTCACCATGATCATCAAGAGCCAAATAGGTTTCCAACTTGGTACTGGCAATATCTTCAGGGCGATGAGTTAGCCCGTAGCGCTCAATCATGGCGCTGGCCATTTTGACACTTGGCTGGCCACTCAACTGGTACAGCCAATCCGCATCAAACGGAAAGCAATAATGCTCGCTGGTTCGCCGCCAGGCCTCCAGGTTGGCCGGCATCGTATCCACCAGCGTGCCATCGAGATCAAAAATAAGCCCCTGATATTTTGCCAAGTCCATCGCCGTGAATACCTCTTCATTTTCTGCTTATCAAATGACCACTAATTACAGAACAAGACTATAACAATCACCACCATGATTAACAATGACTACAATAGCATCAGGATGATTGGAATAAACAAACCACAAGCGCACATAATGGAATATAAACTTATTACCTATTAGGCATTCCTTGCTTTGAGCCAAACCAGCCTTTTCCTGTTCCATTCGCAATGAACAATCATTCAGCATTTAACGGCATTATTCACAAAATTATCAGTTAAGTGATCGCGATCACCAACATCAAAGCACAAGCGAGATCGTTTCCACAAAAAATCACATGTTACCTTCTTGTGATTATATGTGATTGCTATTGTGACTACCCAAACGATATCGTTGCCCAAAAACTGCAGATTATCGTTTGCCTCGAGTTGCGGAGCATCATGATGGACACCCTGTACGACATCTTCTACATCTTTTACAGCCAAGTTATGACCAAGGCACCGCTCCTGCTCGGGCTGGTCACATGCCTTGGATACTTCCTGCTAAAGCGCGATAGGACCACCATTGTCCAGGGTACAATCAAAACCATCGTCGGTTTCATGTTGGTACAAGTGGGTGCCGGCACGCTGGTCGCAGGCTTTAAGCCAGTGATAGAGAAAATGTCCGAGTACCACAACCTGACCGGCTCGGTCATTGACCCCTACACCACCATGATGGCCACCATGGAAACCATGGGAGAAAACTACTCCTGGGTTGGCTATGCCGTCCTGCTGGCATTGGCAATTAATATCTTGCTCGTCGTCTTCCGCCGTATCACAGGCATTCGTACCATCATGCTGACAGGCCACATCATGTTTCAGCAAACCGGCCTGATTGCGGTATTTTACTTCGTTCTCGGCGCTTCAATGTGGGAGACGATTATCTACTCAGCTGTACTGATCGCGCTGTACTGGGGGATCTCCACCAACATCATGTTTAAACCCACCCAGGAGGTGACCGGTGGCGCAGGATTCTCAATTGGCCACCAGCAGCAAGTCGCCTCCTGGATAGCTATCAAAGTCGCCCCAAAACTGGGAGACAAAAACGACAGCGTCGACAAAATCAAGCTGCCACAGTGGCTTCATATCTTCCACGACAGCATTGCCGCGACCGCGATTGTAATGACACTGTTCTTCAGCATCATCCTGCTCTCTTTCGGCCTCGATAGGCTACAAGTGATGGCGGGGAGTACCCACTGGACCATTTACATCTTTGAAACCGGCATGAAATTCGCCGTCGCCATTCAGATAATCGTCATGGGTGTGCGTATGTTTGTCGCCGAGCTGTCCGAGGCCTTCAAGGGGATCTCCGAACGTGTGATCCCCAATGCCGTCCTGGCCATTGACTGTGCTGCCATCTATGCCTTTTCACCTAACGCCATGGTCTTTGGTTTCATGTGGGGAGCCATTGGTCAGTTTACGGCAGTACTTGCGATGCTAACCTTCGATGCTCCTATCATGATCATTCCGGGCTTTATCCCGATGTTCTTCTCTAACGCTACCATCGGCGTGTTTGCCAATCACTTTGGCGGCTGGAAAGCGGTCATGAAGATTTGCTTTGTAATGGGGATTATCGAAGTCGTCGGCTCAGCCTGGGCCATTCATCTTTTCAGCCAACACAACACGGAACTGAACGGCTGGATGGGAATGGCCGACTGGGCGCTGGTGTTCCCGCCAATTATGCAGGGCCTGTCATCCTCTTCCCTATTCTTCTTTGTTCTGCTGGCACTGGCAGGCATTTATATGTTCTTCGCGTCAAAAAAACTTCGCGCCGAAGAAGATGCGGAGAAGGAAGGCATGATGAACACCTATGCCACGGGCAGTAACGAGCCACTCACCAATGGCATCGTTCAGCCAAGCGTCCCTGCGGAAAACCGCGCAGTTCGCATCCTTGCTGTGTGCGGTAACGGCCAGGGCTCCTCGATGATCATGAAGATGAAAATCGGCAGTTTCCTGGAAAGCCAAAACATCCCTCATACCATGGATTCGTGCGCCGTCTCTGACTACAGATCGAAACTTACCGGCACAGACATTATCGTTTCCTCAAACCACCTGGCCGGAGAGATGGAGGTCGGTGACGGGAAAAGTATTCTGGGAGTTAGGAACATGCTGGATCCGACCTCATTTGGCGGCGAGCTGATCGAGCTGATAGACAAGCACTTCACCAATACACAGCTTGATAGCCATTGCAGCGAAAAGGTTAACTTTAAGCAATCCCTTATCGAGAATAAGTCAATCAGGCTTCAGGCCGATGCCGCAAACTGGCAACAGGCTATCAAACTTGGTACCGACACCTTAGTTGCTTCTGGCGCTATCGAACCGCGCTACCACGATACCATTATCCGAAGTATAGAAAATTTAGGAGCATACATCGTTATCGCCCCCCATTTCGCCATGCCCCATGCCCGGCCGGAAGACGGGGTAAACCGTACCGCCTTTGCCCTGGTAACTTTAAAAGAGCCTGTCTACTTTGAAGGCGAAACAGAACCAGTGGACGTATTGGTGACCCTGGCCGGCAGCTCTTCCGATCAACATATGGAAGGCCTAATGGAGGTCACCCGGGTATTGGAAGATGAAAGCAGCGACACCGGCGTTGATCTAGATAAGATCCGCGCCTGCCGCTGCAAGGAAGATGTCTATAAGGTCATTGATACCGCGCTTGCGGGCCAACAAGTATAGGAAACGTAGTACAGAGTTAGATATAACTCTTAAAGATATTCACTCATACCGAAACTTTCTGGTGTAAAAAAACCAGTCAAGAAGACTGGTTTTTTTATGGGGTTAATCTACATTCTTGAGCAGATTTCTCCCCCTAAGTTAGGTGCCTAACTATTAGCTAACGCCTTTGCCATTTCTATAGCGAGTGTCGTGGTTTCTTCCTTTGAAAACTGTGACTGTTGCAAATAACTATAGTGTTTTTGTAACTCTCTTATCTCAGCATCCTGTCGATGGTTCTGAGTCCAGTCAGTATCTATGTCATCAATATCCATATCTTCGATTCTATTATTTTTTCTCTTTCCTTGTGGAATGATGACATCAGGCGTGACACCTTGGTTATGGAGCAAGGTGCCATCAACACGGTGAAGCGTAGCAATGGTATAACCTACATAACCAAGCTTATCATTAAACATATCATAGATATGATCGAGGGAGCGGTACTGTTGCACAGTTCCCAAACCATACGTATTTTCACCAATAACAATAGCTCTTCCATAATCTTGTAGTGTTGCTGCAAGCATTTCAGCCCCTGACCCAGTGTCTTGATCGACAAGGACAATCACTTTTCCGCTAAAAGGCTGAGCAATCTGCTCAGCCTGTTGGGAAGTTGTACGGTAAATGGAGTTTACTAAATAAGCCTCACCGTTAACGCCAAATATCCCAAAAATCTTACTAAGCTCGGACAGCGCGCCACCGCCGTTGCCGCGTAAATCAAGAATCAGGGTATCAATATCTTGCTGCTGCAATTGGTGAGAAATTGCTACAAGTTCATCTGAAACCCCCACTGTTATACTCGTCAGACGGACCAGTGCCACTTGGCTATCGGCTTCAAGGGTATAAGAAACGCCCGGTTTTCTAGCTGATTTGTCTCTAGAGGCTTGAACCGTCCTGATTTCACCTGTTGTTGGTCGATATACCCGCAGTTTAATTTGGCTGCCAGGCTCACCTCGAATTAGCGCAATAATTCTATTAAGCGGTGTATTGATAAACGGGACCATAGCCTGTTGATTGTCGGCATAGGCGACGAGAATGTCTCCATCAATGAGATCGGGATTCACTGCAACATATGAATTCGCTATGACCTCCGCTCCATATCGATGCGATTTCAGCATAACGCCGATCCCTTCATCACCGTTAATAAACTCGGGCCCCTGATAGCCAGGCAGATAACCGTTACTAGGCCCGTATCCTTTAGCATAAGCGACAGCCCAACGCTCAGCACGCTGCCGCAGAGACTGAGAGATAAGTGCCTCTCGTTTTGATTCGTAGCTGCGATTAAGAAAAGTCTTGGCTGTATCAGAGTCATATCCCATATATTCCAGCCACTGTCTATCCTCTTCAAACTGGTGCTGCCAACAGGCTACGAGATCAGAGGGGGCGTCAGTGACCAAATTGTTATTGATAGTCAGCAAATGAGTTTGGTAGGTCAATTTTTCCAAATGACGCTCATCAATCGCTGTAAACAACGCGTTTCCATGCTTAAACGTCCCCTGACTAGCTTCGTTGATCATCTCCGATTGCGTTTGTTCCCGTAGGGATTGGACTTCAGCTGGAGTGAACAGGCATTTAGCCGTTATCTCTATCTCTACGATGCTATTGAATGTATTCTGCTCACGCTCAGAGTCAGAGAGAGATTGATTAAGGTGACTACGAGAAAATCGCGTATGTAGTCGCTTTAATATTGTACTAACAACTTTGGTTTCAAGGCTTGCTTGAGCATTATCTTGTCCAAATTGAGATGATTCACCAGATACAGACACCTGTTTAGTTTCGCTGGATTCTACACTGGATGGTGAAGCTGAGTTATTAGTCGTCTGGCAACCGACGAGCGAAGCACAAAGAGATAGCAACATCCCTATGCTGATCTGGCTGATTTTCATTTCATTCCTTTATATTACTGACATCGATTAAGTTCAAAAGCAGAGGCAGGATCATTCAAAAAACCGATAGAAGATAGCGGGGCTTGGTTACCAGTACATTGACATCAGTCACACTAACTCAATAAGACAATGAATTAATTAGCTTTTGTAGTGTCATTCAGTAATTGATTAAAAAAATATGTCAAGTTATGGTGCAAGCTATACCCAAGCTTGCACCAACTGATAGGATATGTACACACTCGCTAAGAAAGAACCTATTTCTGCTAATAACTTGTCAGGCGCCTCTTCAATAACCAAATGCCCGGAATCATAAGCTGTGATTAATAGTATCAAGCATTAAAACTGCTTAACGGTATCACGGGCCTGTAATTCAACTTTTCGGTTCTTATAGCTCGTATAACAAAACACCAGAATAAATTTCAGCGTCATGATCAAAATGATTGTGGGTGCCGGTGCACTATCAATGAAAAAGCTAGCATAAGCACCGAGAAAAGCACTCGACAGTGACATCAGCAGTGCGAGTATCACCATGTTATGGAAACGACGTGTCAACAGAAACGCTGTCGCTCCCGGAGCAATCAACATCGCAATTACCAGAATCATCCCTACCGCTTTTAGTGCAGCAACAATCGCAAGTGACAGTAGCGATAAAAGCCCGTAATGGAGAAATTTGACCGGAAGCCCGATAGCTTGCGCATGTTGGTAATCGAACACAAATACCAGTAAATCTTTACCTTTAAAAACAGCAAAAAGCAAAACTAACATAGCGACAATGGCGGCTTCTATAATATCAGCCCAATCTACACCTAACGCATCGCCAAAAAGAATATGGTCTAAGTGAACACCTACTTCCACTTTTGTCATTAGAACGAGGCCCAATGCAAACATTGCCGAAAACACGACGCCCATGATCGTATCTTCTTTAATTCGACTATTCTCTTTCAGGTATCCTGTAGATAGCGCACAGAACATACCTGCGGCAAACGCACCAAGTGTATAAGGGATAGCAAAAATATAAGCAATGACGACACCGGGCAAGATGGAGTGAGCAATTGCATCTCCCATCAGGGACCAGCCTTTCAAAACTAAAAAGCAAGAAAGCAGTGCTGTCGGAATCGCCACCAGCAGTACGATAAGAAACGCCTGCTGCATGAAAATGAACGTAAACGGCATAAGGAGTGTATCAAGCATTTTTGTGCTCCTTGTTCATCATAGAAACAGAAGATGCCGAATCAGGTTCCTTTTTTGTCATCCGCTGATTACTTTTACGTTTGATAGCAATTTGACCATGTTTAGGTGCAAAGACAAAAGCAGCTAGGAAGCAAGTGGTTTGCAATAACACAATGATCCCGCCAGTTGCACCATCAATGTAGTAGCTAATGTAAGCACCAAAAAATGAACTACCAGCACCAATAATCACCGCATAGACAATCACCCGAGAGAAGCGGTCCGTCATTAAATAAGCGGTTGCACCTGGGATTACGACCATTGCGATAACCAAAAATGCGCCTACGGTTTGCAATGCAGCGACCGTGCATGCACTCAGAAGCGTAAAGAAAAGCACTTTAAGCCTTGTCGGGTTTAACCCAATACTTTGAGCATGGTTTTCATCAAAAAAAACCACCATCAGATCTTTCCACTTCACCAGCATTACCACCAATGAAAGACCACCGATAATCACTAACTGAAAAGTGTCGGTTGGTGTAATAGCGAGCACATTTCCGAGAACAATCGTCTGAATGTTTACCGCCGCTGGAAACAACGACACCAAAAACAGACCAAGCCCGAAAAATGAAGTAAAGATCAGGCCGATGATCGCATCTTCTCGTAACTTACTTCGTTGGCTGAGAAAAAGCATACCGGCTGCGGCCAAGCCACCTGAGAGAAACGCACCAAAGGCAAAAGGCAAACCAAGCATGTAAGCACCCGCGACACCGGGGACGATTGAGTGTGACAGCGCATCACCAATTAAAGACCAGCCTTTAAGCATTAAATATGTAGACAGAAAGCCGCACACTCCCCCAATGAGAGCGCTCACCCACATGGCATTAACCATGTATCCGTAGTGAAATGGTTCAAGCAAATAATCCATCTGAATGAACTCCTTACTTCTCTGGGCGTGATACAGGCACAGCTTGCTGCTCACCATACATCACAACCGGGCGTTCGTGGTCCGACAGTACAGTTAACTTACGTTCATCGTCATCTTCGTGCAGTTCTTTACCACCAAGGATAAAGTGACGAAGCACCCCGCCAAACGCGAGTTCAAGGTTTTCCGGCGTAAAGATTTCACTTGTCATGCCGTGCGCCAGCACCGTTCTGTTAATCAATACCGTACGGTCACAAAAATCAGGAACACTCCCCAGGTTGTGGGTGGATACCAGCATCACTTTGCCTTCATCACGTAAATCACGAAGAAGCGCCATGATCTGCTCTTCCGTTTGCACATCGACACCAGTAAAAGGCTCATCGAGCAAAATTACGTCGCTCTCCTGCGCCAATGCCCGGGCAAGAAAAACTCGCTTTTTCTGGCCGCCAGAAAGCTCGCCAATCTGACGCTTTCGAAAGGCCGTCATGTTCACTCGCTCTAATGCCGCGGTCACCATGTCATGATCCGCTTTTTTAGGAATACGGAGCAATCCCATATGGCCGTAGCGCCCCATCATGACGACATCTTCGACAAGGACAGGAAAGTTCCAGTCAATCTCCTCACTTTGAGGCACATAGGCCACAACGTTTTGCTTGAGGGCTTTTTTCGCTGGCATATCAAGAATTTCGACCGTTCCTTGACTGACAGGCACAAACCCCATGATGGATTTAAATAGTGTTGATTTACCGCTACCGTTAACCCCGACAAGGGCCGTAATCGACCCTTTAGGAAGTACAAAACTTGCGTTGTATAGTGCGGTATGACCGTTGCGATACGTTACGCTAATGTCTGATACTTTGATTCCCGCCATTACTGCTCCAGACCCTCTGCAATTGTGTTTGAAGTTACTCTCAGCAAGTCGAGGAAAGTCGGCACAGGGCCATCTTGGCTGCTGAGTGAATCGACATAGAGAACACCGGCGTATTTTGCACCTGTCTCACGAGCGACCTGTTGCGCAGGTTTAGCTGACACCGTACTTTCACTAAATACCGCAGGGATCTGATTAGCCCGGACCTTATCAATCAGCCGCTTCACTTGCTGTGGCGTACCTTGAGAGTCCGCATTGATTGGCCATAGGTATAGCTCTTTAAGGCCAAAATCACGCGCCAAATAGCTAAATGCGCCTTCACTCGTTACAAGCCAGCGTTTGTCCTCTGGGATCTGAGCGACTTTATCGCGAATTGGCTGAACCATATCCCTGATCTGTTGTTTGTATGCTTCGGCATTTTTGTTATACGTTTCGGCATTCGCACTGTCGTACTTAACAAGCGCCGCACGAATGTTCTCGACATAGACCAATGCATCACTCGGGGACATCCAGGCATGTGGATTTGGCTTACCACTATAAGGACCTTGCGCGATACTCATTGGTTTTACGCCTTCGGTCACGATCACGCTTGGAACATCATGTAGATTTTTGAAGAATTTCTTGAACCATAATTCCAGGTTCAAGCCATTATAAAGAATAAGGTCTGCGCCCTGAGCCCGGCGGATATCTCCAGGCGTTGCCTGATAGTTGTGGATTTCGGCATCAGGTTTGGTAATGGATTTCACGACAGCAGCATCACCGGCTACATTCTGAGCCATGTCCGCAATAATGGTAAATGTAGTCACGACTTTAAATTTCTCGGCAGCAGTCGCTGCCGTACCGAATCCCAGTGACACTAACGATAAAAATACAACTGCTGGTTTGGCTAGAGTGCCAAGCTTAAGTCTCATCCGTGTTTTCTCCAGTCGACGATAGTTTTCTGAACTCGGAAAAGATTCTACTCCTACACACCAACAATGTAAATGATAATGATTATCATTTGATTGGTATTTATGGAATGTGCTGTGATTCCTAGGACGTAAGGCAGCTGAATGGATCTGACAATACCTTGCGTAATTGGCTAACAATCAGGCACAAAAAAGAGGCCGTTGGCCTCTTTCCATCATAACGTTCTAATATCCGGTCGAAGATATCGCTAGATCACTTATTATGCCCTCAAGACAAATAGAACAGCTCTAATCACTTTTTCGTATTTTTCACTAAATACTAAAACTAGAACACGCCATTTGAATTTGCGATATCGCCACCGCTGATAAGGGAATAAAATCTCATGGAGAAATCTAGTGCCTGAATCGAGTCCCAGTGCTCAACGATTCTGCCCTCTTCGATACGCCAGGTATCGATAATATTCATGCCTTTTTGGTCATTCCCCCTATCCTCTTTATTTAACGTGGCATGAGAATGAAAGATCACGTAATCACCGTCGACGTAGATATGCTTTACGTCATAAGTGTAGTCAGGGTATTCCTCTACAAACTCTTCCAGGAAGCTTACTAAGCCAGTGACTTTATCAGGCAGGTTTCGATTGTGTTGAACATAGGAGCTGTCGTTGTAGTGCTCCAAGATGTAGTCAAAGTTATGATTGTTCATGAGGTTTTGAACAAAATCAGTAATCAATTCAGCGTTTTTTACTTCCTGTTCTGTCCAATTTGGTTTTTGTAGCGAATGCAGGTCAATAGTCAGCTTATCTGCATTTTGTGCATAGGCCGTAGTGCTTACCAACAGAAAAATAAAAGATGTAATTGCTTTCCACATAAGTAACTCCAATAATAATCTCGTTTCACAAAGGTATACATTGAACACTATAGTAATTATTAGTAACCTACACTTCAAGAAGGTACCAAAACGTTCGGTAGGCACATTTTGGTAACCAGTATTGAGATTTGAGATTGAGAAGGAATGGAAAAGTGACAGCACAGGCTAAGCCAGAAAAGCGGGTATTTCATAACAATGAAGATTGCCCGGTACGTAATGTTGTAGCGCAAATCGGCGACAAATGGTCGTTGCTTATTCTATTTGCACTCGTGGAAGGGGCTGATAGATTTAACTCTCTTAAATCAAGAATAGAAGGGATCTCTCAGCGTATGTTGACCCAGACGCTAAGGGATTTAGAGCGGGAAGGCTATGTTAATCGGACCGTGTACCCTGAAGTGCCTGTAAGAGTAGAGTATTGCCTGACAGAAATGGGGCGAGACTTAGTTAAACCATTGTACCAATTGGTTTGTTGGGCGGATGAGCATCAAGACGATATTAAGCGTGCTCGAAAAGCCTATGATGAAAGGAGTTAATTCTATTGGGTCCGATGAAAGGAAAAAGCCTAATTGCAAAAACATATTGGTGCAAACTACAAACATGTAGCTTGCACCATAAGAAGACATAAGCGGTAACTACCGTTCTTTCCGGAGTGTCTGTTTCGTCTTGAAGCTCTTGGGGCTAGACTGCACTCTGCTGTCCCAGCCATTTAATAATGGCTTGGTTTATTTCTTCCGGCTTTTCTTGCTGGATCCAATGTCCACAATCAAGATTGAGCACTTCTACACTAGGCACGTATTCTGTCAGCCTTTCAGACTTCGGGATGACATCTTGATCGCCATAGATCATAAGAGTCGGTTGCTGGATGATTGGGTTTACGTCCACTAACAAGTGCCAGTTTCGATCAAGGTTTCTATACCAATTTATGCTGCTAGTGAACCCTGATGATTCGAACGCAGAGACAAAAACAGCCAGCTCTTGGTCACTCATCAAGGGCTCACCGGTTGGCTCTTCACATCGTGCAAGGTTGATCATCACCATGCCTTGTTCCGGCTCTTTATCGGGCATATTTTTCCTATACAGATTACGGAGGAATTGAGGTGTATTCTGTTCCAGCACCGCATCGGCAACACCGGGTTGTCGGTTAAAATGAACAAAGTAGTTGTCGCCGCCAAGTATATGTTCCATCAATTCGACCCAGGGCGTTTCCCCTCGTTCCTGGTAGGGCAAGCTCAGGTTTATCACGTTGTTGACACGGTCAGGATGCAATAAGGCCAACCCCCAAACGACCATCGCTCCCCAATCATGTCCGACAAAGGTGGCGTTGTGGTATCCATAGTGATCGAGAAGAGCGACAAGATCTCCCGTTAAATGAGTAATGTCATATTGAGTAACCTGCAACGGGCGTGACGAATTACCATAACCACGCTGATTTGGGACGATGACATGGTAGCCCGCTTCGACAAGGGCGGGGATCTGATACCGCCAAGAGAAGGCATGCTCTGGCCAGCCATGGCAGAGCACGATAGGGTTACCCACATTTGACCGCCCCGCTTCGAAGACTTCGAGTGTCTCCCCGTTGACGGAAACCAGAGTGGATTCTGGAAAATCGGCGGGATCATACATTTTATCTCTCCTATATAGACTGGGGATGTTAAGACTCAGGAATTGACGATGCGCATTACACCGTCTAAATCACCTTGCTGACGTCGAGAGATAATTTATATATCTTAATAGTGACAAATACTGACACCATTGAATGGTAGCTTTACAAAATGAATATTCGTCTACGCCAAGATGCCATCGTGCGAAGTCTACGCCGCAACGGGACTTCGACAGTCGCTGAATTAGCGCAGGAGGTGGGAGCCTCCAGGCGTACAGTGTTACGCGACCTCAACGCATTGCGTGATGAAGGTTTTGTGATTCATTCAGAGCCCGGTCGAGGGGGTGGCCTGCAACTTGATCCGCGATCCGTTCAAACCACAGTGAGACTCTCTGTCGCCGAGGTCTTTGCACTTGTCATCAGCGTTACATCGATGCGTGCAGCCGGAGGCATGCCCTTCTCAGGGCTCGCTGACGATGGGCTTGCCAAAATCGAAAAAGCGCTGCCATCAGACAAATTGCACGATCTGCGCCGCCTGCTGGATTGTTTGTATGTCGGGAAACTCGCTCCGCAGGTGGACATAACCGATATGGGAGCGATGGATCCCGCGCTACTGCCCGTTTTCGAGACAGCTTTTCTGCAGCAACTCCATCTGCGCTTTCAATATTGTGACGCCAAAGGAACTGTCACCAACCGATATGTTGAGCCACAAGCAATGCTGATCTTGCCGCCACTCTGGTATTTGGTCGCTTGGGATCCGAAACGTCAGGATTTTCGTCACTTTAGGATGGACCGGATCAGCACTCCCGAGTTCGTCGAAGGTAAAACATTTCTACGGCGACATGTTCCGTTTGAAGATCATGTATCCCCAATTCGCAACCTGGCTCGCTAGCGATAGCATGTAAGATCCTTTTAACAACTAACCACTGGTGCATCAAGGATGCACATCAGTATGAATAAGCATCGAAACTCAAATCTGGGCATTTTCGCGTGAGAATAAATGCTTAATGTCCAGCTTATAAACTGGCGTTAGTCCTGTCAGTGAAGATACCGTAAAAAATAAGACATAATAGTAAGAGCAGTGAAGTCTTTTGGTGAGCGTAGTTGGGGGATAACAACCCAAAATGGTCATTACCCCCTGTGACTTTTATTCGGTCGCCTTAGTCATAACTGTTTTGCTTATAACCTGCAGGCGGTTCAAGGTTAGTATCAGAAGGCAAGGCAGCAGCCAGCTGGCATGGGCGCTATATAATGGCAGCATGCGTACTAGTGTTGTGCCAAGGCTTTCCGGGATCTGGCCCAGGATATTCAAAGCATCAAGCCCGCCTAAAATTAAGGCTGTAAGCAAGCTGGCATTGTATACCCATGCGCTGACTTTTTTAGATGGCAGGACAAAAGCGGCTAATACCAATGCAATTGCGACAGGGCAGATAACTAGGATCGCGGGAAGGCTGACAGCCAGGATTTGTTCAAGACCAAAGTTGGCAATGATACAAGTAAGTACTACGACAATGCTGGCTGTCAGCGAAAACGGTGCGTTAAAAGTTTGTTTGTAATATTCTGCGCACGCATTAGTCAGGCCGACAGTGGTAGTCAGGCAGGCCATGACAATAATAGCCGCCAGCAACCATTGGCCGTAGATGCCAAACTCTCCGGCAACATACCGTGTCAGGATTTCACCGCCATTGGTCGCATTGGCAGCCACGGTTGTAGATGTAGCACCGACATAACCCATAGCCAGGTAACAACCCGCCATCAGCACCGCATAGATCACCGCCACTTTGAAAGCGGTGTTTGCCACGGCTTTAGGCTCGGTGACACCTTTGCCGTTGATAGCCTGGATGATAACCCAACCGAAACCTACCGCAGCAATGGCATCCATTGTCATGTAGCCCTGGATCAACCCATGGGTGACGGCATTTTGCTGATAATCTGCCGACGGGGCTTGTGGTAATCCCAGTGGCGAGATAATGGCAGCAAGCGCCAGCGACAGTAGCATCAGGATTAGCAAAGGCGTCATTACCTTGCCAATGTAGTCCACCAGTCGGCCTGGACGGAAAGCCAGCGCAAGAGTCAGGCCACAAAATACGACTGAAAACAGCAAGAGTTGATCACTGTCGAGAAATGGCTTGAGTCCCATTTCGTAAGCCACGGTGACAGCACGGGGCATACCAAATGCCGGGCCGATGGCAGTAAACAGAGCTACCCAGAATGTACGTGCCAGCCAGCTTGGTAGCGGCTGGGTTAAATTTTGGGTCGTGCTGATACGCCCTAGGACGACAAGCGTGAAGGCTGGCAGGCCTACCGCAGTAATCAGAAATCCACCCATTGCAGGAAATAGGTTGGTTCCTGCTTCAAGTCCGAGTGATGGAGGGAAGATCAAATTTCCTGCACCGAGAAAAAGGGCGAAGGTCATAAAGCCTATGGCAAGTAAGTCGTGTTTTTTCAAGGGACATGTCCTGTATTGTTTGTAATTAGGACCGTCAGGAAAGCTGAAAAAAAGAAAGGTAATCGTTCCTCCGTCAGCCAGGCTGACGGAAGGTAACCGCCAGCCTAGTTAATAATAACCAGAATAATGGCGATAATAATGTTGGTTGCACGCAATACAGCCTGACCCGGTACTTTCAGGGAAGCAGCAAATAGTTTGGCTGTATTTAATAGCATAATAAACTCTGGTGTTTTGTAACGGTAACAAAATCAAAGTACAAGCAAAATGCGGGGTTGTAAACTATTTTTCGGTTTTTAATGTGGGGCGGGTGATTTTTACCAGTGTAAAGTTCGGGCTACATGACAGGAGTTTTGAGAATCAGCGATACCGTGCCAGCGGTCTCAACTTGGTTGTAGTAGTCATCATTCTTTGGAATACGGAGTATACAAAGAAGGTAGTAGAAACATTGAGAAAGCGTGGTGAAAGAGTTGACGTCTGATATTAGCCAACGTGTAGGTTTCCTCGGTAATCACATGATGACGCTGGCACGAAGTGGAACAGAAACATATTAGATTTGGTGCTCAATTAGGGCTGAAGACATTAGTTAATTATTAAAAATGCCAGTATTAAGGTACCACCCGGTGAATCTGCAAGGTTCACCGAACTTAACACTCAAACTGCCTGGTGTAACGGGTCACCCTGATTGCTTTGTTATGTGTGTTTTATGCACGAAAACCCCAAACTGCATCAATGAGTTTTACCATCAGCTCCTTCGATATACCTTCTTTATCAAGTTCAGGTAAATACTCTACAAAATCAACACCAACAAATTTAGGGCTTGTCGCTAGTGCGTGTACTAACGTTAATGCCTCTCTGGCACTCAGTCCCCCAACATTTGGTGTACCACAAGCTCGAAAGATTGAGCCATCTAAAGCATCATAATCAAACGAAAGGTATATCCTGTCAAAGTCCTGTTCTAACGTTTCAACTAGTTGAGTTAATACGGCTCTAAAGCCCAAACTATCTATTTTATCCATACCATAGTTTGTTATTCCAAGCTCATTAATGAGCTGATACTCATTGGGCATTAAATCGCGCACTGCAACGTAATAAATGTTCTTAGGTGACAGAATCAGCTCATGTTCAACTGACCATCCATTGTGCGGATACTGATTCATTAGCATCGCTAAAGGCTTGCCATGAAGGTTGCTTTCTAAACTGTTATTACAATCAGCATGAGCGTCAACCCAAACAATGGCGACCTTTTCATTTCTTTGTTTCTGATAGTAATCCAAGGTTGCCTGTACTGTACCCACAGCTATTGAATGATCACCACCAATAGTTATTGGTATACGCCCTTGTTTGTAACTACTAACTATTTTCGATTTTAGCTGATCACAGTAAAGAGAAAGGGCCGCTTCTTTGTTATTGGTATCTATGAGCTCTTGGACTTGGGCGCAGACCTCAACATCCCCAGTATCAGTGATATCAGCGCTCCAACGAGTAGTTCGCACATTTATCCAATCACTAAGACCAACCCAAGTATGTTCATCAAGACTACGAAGCTCATCAACTGTATTCTCGTCAGTCGGAAAACAGCCAAGCTTATTAAATGGAGCACCAATTATGTCGAACTTATTTCCCATCGAACTTCCTTATTTATTCTTATTACACATAACGCCTGCAATAAAGTTCCCTACACTAAACTAACAGAGCAAACCGAACTTCATACCAAAACCGCCGAGTGTAATGGGTCAACTTGATGTTTTTGTTAGGTTTCTTATCTGCGACTACAAACACTACTGATTAAATTCAGTAGTGTCTGTTATATTAAGGTTCATCTTTGCTATTTTTTAGCTTTATATAAATTCGCCTTAAAACTTCAAATATTGATAAAGCAATTATTGCTAGAAAGATAGCATTGCTGCCAAATAGTTTTGATAACAACAAGATGATTACAACGACAAGAACTGATACAGCAACCAACTTAAACTTATCAGCCATTTAGTAACTCCGGGTACCTAGCATAAGTTGTTTGAAGCCAATTTCCAGCCACACCACTGTCTTTTGCAAATGCCATCACTTGACTATGTGTACAATCAGTATTTTTGTATATAGCCCTAGCAGTGCTACCTATTACAGCCCCTGCCCAAAATGAAGCATATAAACCAGCCCCAACAGTACCAGCACGTGCAACAACTGACATTTTAATAGGTTGAGCCGCACCTCCAGAGATGGCCATAGCTTTATCAAAAGCTATCGATCATAGCCCAGGCGAGAGCAGCTGAACCCGCTACTGTCTTTGTTGTTGGTAAGTTCATCAGCTTCAGATTATCATCAATATCTTTTTGTACCGATGCTAAGTTTATTTTGCATGAAGCCATCGAAAAGTTCTCCTTAAAGTAGAGAACACTAGCAGCTTACAATTATGCACCAAGATCCAACTTACACTTTTTTGAGGCAATTCGCACTTAAGTGCCAGATGATGTAACTCGGAAACCTAACGCCAGCAATAGGTGTACGCCCACTAAGCCAACCAAGAGCACTGAAATCCACACCAAAACCACCGAGTGTAACGGGTCACCTTAATTGCCTTGTTACATGCTAACGCTGAATCCAATGCGGCTTGACCGCCCCACCAAGATGCCTAAAGCAGGCGACAAGCTCAATGATTTTCTTTGGTATTTTTGGTAAGTCGATTGAACCTAAAACTACGCGAATGGTTGAGACTTCACTACCCAAAGAAGTGTAGAAACCACCAGCGAATACATAACCAAAAAATGCGAAATAGTTTTGAATCCGGTTTGAAGTGCTTGTTAGCTTGCCTACATAACCAGCTCAAAAAAACTAGTTAACTTTGAAAAATCAACCCTTTAACGCATACATAAAATAGAGTATTAAAAATTAGTACTCCAGTGTAATAGCGTGTAATAGAATTATTTTAGTTGATGCTATAGAGTTTTAATTGTGCCTATTCTTACGTAAATAGAACTACTTAAATTATTTTTGTAGGCGTTAATTAAATTCCTACAATGAATATAAAACCTGAATACAAGGAAAAAATCATGGCAAATTTAAAAAATGGTTGCAGTTACAGAAATAACGGCGTTGGCTTTAATAATATCTGGTGCGGAAAGGTAACTGAAGAAAAAGTTTTAGGATCCATCTGTATAATTCCAGAAGATAATAATGAAGTGAACCAAATTATAATGCTATTTGTTCCTGGAGGTACAGACTTAAAACCTAATTTGGATGATGCGAAGCAGCTATGGGTATATTTGCCATATGAAATGATGCCACAATTTTTAGAGTTATACCGCCTTGACGGTGGATATGTTTTATACAATAACGGTAATTTTGACTTTTACACTACCCGATACGCAAACTAACACCACATTAAGCGCAGGGCGCGAGCATACTCTGGTGAATTTATAACCCAAAGAAGACTTGCGCCCGATAATCATTATAAAAATAGGCATGTAACGCCTGCGACTTGTGAATCCCCACAAAATACCTTTGTAGTTCAATAAGTAGACACGCACCTTACCTTCTGATCTAATGAATTCACCACAAACACAAAAGATTGAAAGCAAGATGCGTGATATTCAAATACTACACGAGTCGCTGGAAAATCAATGCCCTAACATTCACAAAAAGAGACTCCAATCACTCATGGACTCGGTGCAATCATTGCTTAGCAATGATGCACTTACGCTTACTTTGCTTGGGCGCTCACGTCCTTCAAAGGCCAAAACCAAACACTGTATTAAGCGCGTTGACCGTTTATTAGGTAATAATCACCTTCACCACGGCAGACTCGATATTTATCGGTGGCACTGTCATCAATTTTGTTCGGTCAATGCACAGCCTATTGTCTTAGTCGATTGGGCTGACATCCGCGAATATGAACGACTCATGGTACTAAGAGCATCTATTGCTGTAGATGGTCGTTCTGTTACGCTTTTCGAGCAAACTTTTACTTTCAAAAACTACAACTCTCCACGTAGTCATCAACAGTTTCTCAATAACTTTAAAGCTGTTTTACCCTCGCATGTCATCCCTATCATCGTGACTGATGCTGGCTTTCGTAATACGTGGTTTAGACAAGTTAATGACATGGGTTGGTGTTATCTTGGACGCGTAAGAGGTRATGTAAACGTCTTAATAAAAAGCCAATGGCAACACATCAAGCAGTTGTTTAATCAAGCGAGTTGCAAACCTAAATATGTCGGATTCACACAGCTAGCCAAGCGAAAACCATTGCAATGCCATCTTCATCTCTATAAAAAACAAACACCTAAAAAACGTAAAGTCCGGCCAAAAGGTCGAGAGCACTTCTCCGCCCAGGCAGTCCATAAGAAGTCAGCACTAGAACCTTGGCTGCTGGCGACTAATATCCCAACAAATATATTTTCATCTCGATGTATCGTCAGGCTCTACACCAAACGCATGCAAATTGAAGAAACATTTCGAGACTTAAAAAGTCCACAATACGGTTTTGGCTTACGCCAAAGCCGCACTCATGACCCTAAACGCTTCGACATTTTACTACTCATTGGTCTGCTCGCTTTTATGGTCTATTGGTGGTTTGGAATAATTGCAGAACATAACGGTTGGCACCGTCACTTTCAGGCAAATTCTGTAAAAGACCGACGCGTTTTATCATTTGTTAGGCTAGGAAAAGAGGTCTTCCGACGGCTGGAATATCACATCAACGATTCAGCAATTCGTTGGGCGCAATCCACCCTAATTCTAATGGCAAGGAACAATTATCGTGCGTAAATTATGTGGGGATCCGCCAGCGCCTGCAATAAGGTGTGCCCCACTGAACTCACAAAGCACACAGAACTCCACACCAAAACCGCCGAGTGTAACGCATCACCTTGATTGCCTTGTTATAACTTTGATGCTAAAGCTTGTTGATATAGTAACTCAACACCCTCTGATTCAGCGAAGTCTATGCAATACCCGAGCTCAATAGTGTTACCTTTTTTTGAACTATAACCACTTAAATCACTACTCTCTACAAGCTTTGAAACCTCGAAGAATACCTCAAGTGGTAAATCTGAGTAATCACGGTAACCTTGCATTGCAGCGATGGCATCTTTAGATACTTCTGACCCCTTGTAAAAGGTTGCGAGACATGTGGATAAAGCATAGTTCTTAAGCAACTGCTTATCACTCATATCACTCAACATATGGGCATTTACACTTAAACTGCAGCACAGAGTAACAAATATTGAGGCTAGTCTTTTAATTGCCATAAGTAAGCCTTTTTCGCTAATGGAAAATAACAACTATCTGTACACCTAGAACCAGTCCAAATAGTGGCATGACCAGAAGCATCTGACCACACATCGACATCTACTACTAATATACCTTTGTATTCCGACAGCTTATCTGTATGAGGAGAATCAATAACGACTTCGGGATCATCGAAACTATCATATAAAAACTTGACCAAATCTCTAACTCGATAAATATACCAATGACCTTGACCTCCTGAGATTGTCTTGCCTTTCATAAATGGCACTTTATACCCAGCGTAATTCAAAGCGTAGGACATGCGAATTGCACATGCATTCTCAAAACGTCCTTGCTCAGGAGTTAGTACGTTAATATTGTGATTTACTTTACCACCAATTAAATTTCCGACTTCATTAACTTCCCTATTTACTTTTGCAAAAGCTTGTTTCATTTTTAGCAAGCTTGGACGTACCGCCATCATAACCACCTATAAGATTTTCCATGAAGACATGAAAATCTCATACTTTTGATGCTCAACAAACACCAGTTTTCCAGTTCTAGAACACCTTCAAATTTAGGTGTGAAAGGATGAAATTGATGAAATTGATGAAATTGATGAAAAAAGTTATAACGCCTGCAATAAGGTGTGCCCCACTGAACCAGCAAAGCACACTGAACTCCGTACCAAAACCGCCGAGTGTAACGCATCACCTTGATTGCTTTGTTAGAGCGTTGACGACCACTACTCCTCGATTAGGTCAACAATTTCGAGCTCATAACTACCGGGCTTTAACTTAGCTAGCTTTATTTCTATATTAGGATTTGCAGTTCTTGCTGTACTAATTACAAGCATACGTTGATCTTTCGGCATTTTCTCACCAATAACAATTTCAGTTAATGAGCTAGGATCGTATTTTCGTTTTGATGTCGAACGATCTGTTGAAACAAAACGCACTTCTTTCTCATATTTCCAGTGAGGTGACTTAGTAGCAATTGTTTTATATATATAATTAACTTGATCTATTACATCCGGCTTTTCCGCCCAAACCATTTCCTGCCATTTTTTTAGCTCTAGTGTGCTTGGGTTAACTTGATACTCTATCGGAGTAACAACAACTACATCACCATACTTAACCAAACTTTCATAGAAAGGCTCAAGATCAAAAACCAAGCAGTAGCCTCTCAGTCCAGATGAATAATGAGACCACATCAAGTTGTCTTTAATCGTGTCCTGTTCCACTCCGGAAGCAAAATCATCTTCATCTAGATATTGTCTAGACAAACAAACAGCTTTTGAAGCATGGATTGTCTTCAACATACTCTCAATATCAATCTTGAAAACAAAGATCCACTTGTCAGCTGATGACCATGAATCAAAATCTTTAATGTCATTTTCATCCAAATATGCATCAATATTTTGTTTGGCAACCCCTTCGAAGCCTTGCCACGGAGCGTACAAATTGATTGCTGACTTATCTTGGGCATCAAATTCATCGTCTTCAAATTTATAAGATCCCTCAAAGGGGTCATTAAAATCTTGTAGCCCAGAAAACCATAATTCACTATTTGCTAATCCTGCGAGACTATATGCATCGACAGCTCGATATTTGTATACTTTCAAAAATTACCCTTACTTTATAACTGTTGGTATTCCAAGCTACTAGCATTTTATTCAACGAACCCAGTTCGTAAATCTCCTGGATATCGGTAGATATATGAACGAAATATGCGGCCTGCTTTCGTATATTTCTATAAGAGCTTAGTGATTTGAGCCACGATCAAAACCTACCGTAGACATACCTATTCAGTATCAAAATTCCATGCTACCGCCCTTGGACACTTAGAGCCCACGAACGTCTATAAAAGCAGGCAATTCTATCACCACAAGTCTAGATTTCTTTGGCGCTGCTCAACGTTATGTGAATCAAGTTGCGTTTTGCAGAACAAGTTAATGATTTGGGATCTGTAGACGAGGTGCAGTCTTGCCTGAGATATGTAATGTACCGAGTGATAAAGCGCCTGATCGTCAGTAATTCGCGCTCACAGCAGCGCCATGACTTAACCTCAATATAGCGCTCAAGGTGTCTGGACAGATAATCAGGTGTAACCGTGACAGGTAGCGAGGGGGCATTGTACAGATAGGGGAAGACTTATTTCGAGTTTCTTTACGTTTGCCCGAAGGCAGGAGATAGACTTTACGGAAGTACCAGATACCGTGCGGGGATAACCATAGGTTTGTTGTCATAGCAGCCTCAGGTAATACGCATAAAGTGGATCACCCAGACTATAAATTGAGTATTTTTGCAGGTAAGGTATTGATAAAAATAGCCTCTATGATCAGCAATATCATAGAGGCTATAATTCAGTTACAAGACACGCTTCATCTGAGCATAATCGCCGTTGGTTCTGAGGATAACCATAACCGTTTTATCGTTACGGTTACGGAAAAACCAGCCGTGATTCCCAGTAAAAGCTGCGACTAACTCACCTTCAGCACTAGGTACACCGCGACCTTTTTTATAACTAATCGAGTTACCATTCCCGTCACCATGAGTGTCGTAATTGACAGGACCACCTTTCGATATCCATTCAAATTGAGCTGTTTGGCCTTTTTCCATCACCAATTTAACTTCAGCCCCTTGCCCTGGTTTGAGTGAAAATATGATTTTATCTTTCCAAACAGGCTCTGTGGCCACACTGCTCTCAGGTTGTGGAGCACCCTCTACAGGTTTAGTCCTAACAGGCTCTTTTTCAACCGTTTTCACGGCGGCGATAACTTCACTTTTAGCTTTATCCTCTTCGGCCTCTTGAGCTAGCTGAGCCTTAATCTCTCCCATTTCTGTTAATCCTAACGATTTACCTACACCAGTTGGGTCAATGGCATATTCAGCAGGTAAAATAACGGTAACGAGTAGTACGATGGCTGTTCCTAACGCAATAAAGGTTGAGCGGACTAGTTGCTTGGTTGTCGGTAGCTCTGCACGAGTTGGCATATCTGTGTTGTACATGATTGATTCCTTTTCTATTTACTGAGCGACAACGTAGCCTGTTAATTGATAACCGATGAGCATGAAACCCAAGCTCATCATAACGACATTAACTGAGTAGGCTTGGCGATAAAAACTGGTATGTCGCCTCCAAAAGCCAATCACAATCAAAATGGTGCCAAGCGCAATCAGCTGCCCAATTTCCACACCAATGTTGAACGCCAATAGATTAGGAATTAATCCATCAGGAGAAATGTCATATTCAATGATTTTTGACGATAGCCCGAAGCCATGACAGAACCCAAACAGCAAGGTCGCTAGTTTGGTGTTGGGTTGTACGCCGAACCATCGTTGAAATGCACCTAAATTGTCCATCGCCTTATAAACGACAGACAACCCGATGATGGCATCAATGATGTAGCTGTTAATGCCGATGTTGAAGTACACCCCAAGCAGCATGGTAGACGAATGCCCAATTGCAAAAAGGCTCACATACAGCGCGATATGCTTCATTTTGTAGAGAAAGAAAATCACACCAAATAGAAACAGAATATGGTCGTATCCTGTCACCATGTGCTTCGCCCCTAAATACATAAACGCAATAATGTTGGTACCCGTGATTTCTTGAATATAACCTTTATCACCTTGTGCAACGGCATGAGCAAAAACGTCTGTGCTCATGATCGTGACTAAGGTGAGGGTGAGATAAAGCATCCCCTTACGAAGCAACGTAGCCAAAACAGCAGGCGACGTACTTTCTTCGCGTAATGAGAGTAAGTTCATATAAACTCCATTATTTGTTGAAAATCCATTAGCCGCGTATTACGGCTGTTATCAAGCAAATAACAAAACTCTTGGGGGGCGCTCTATTCTGAAAGGTTTATAGATAGGTGTTCCGCTAACCAGTCTGTCATAAGTTGATACCATCAAACCAGCCAAGACAATGTGATTAACAGCCTTTATAGACGCACTGTCATAAGTGTGATTATGGTTGCTTGCATCATGTTGAAAGGAATACTCGTCATCGACAGCATGAGAGTGAGTATGAATATGCCCACTATCGATTGAGGATATTGCAGACAAGCTGTGAGAACGAAACTCGCCTATAGCAGAAGAAGTCATACCAACTGCGACGATAAATAGCATGAGCAGGCTAATACATTGTGTTAGTGCTTTAGAAACCATACACCATCGCCGACATTTGGATGAATCATAAAAGTTAGAAAAACTTGAAATGTTATATTATAACAAAACCAAGATATCAACTGTCATATGCTAAATTATGTAAGTTCTATCCCAAATTCTTTGGCCACCAACACTACGATAATAAAGCAGACAATCAAGATAATGGTGCAGATAACCTAAAGAGAACCAAAACGAGTACTGGTTTAGCAAGAAAGGAAAAATCAGAAGCAGCTCAGCACCTGAGTAAGCAAAATCATAGCAGTTGGATTGAACTATGAATTGGAGGTGATAGAGACAACGTTATTGTGATCTACAATGTGTTACTGGGAAGAGGTTGTACTAGATATATTATTGAAAATAATCATATTGTTGCTTGTACCATAAGCCGACATAATCGCTAAATTCACATCAAATAGTTAGCGATTATTTGGCACCATAAGTTGGCATAAAAATGAAGCATAAGGTGACATAACCCTACATTCACTCCCTCTGATGAATTACCCATTGAAGGAAACTTTCAAACAAAGCTCATTTGTTTACTCCTCTTGTTAGCAACAGCAAGAGTCATATGAATCAACACCAATCATGAATAGCGTATGGTTTCTTGCATGACAAGGTTTTGTAAACAGTGCCGAATCCTAACTCTTAGTTCTGTACATCTTAGTTCCCCTCTTCCCTAAACGTAAACAAATCTCCTCATCACAGTAAAGACAATCCCCCCCCCCGAAATTAACACTGAGCCTCAGAAAAAAATATTAGGCTCAGTGTCAAAAAAACTAAAGCAATGCAAAGTCTAAAGCTCCATTTACTGTATCCTTCACTACACTCATTGCTGCGTTAATAGCTTGTTCTACCGCTAATAACCCCAAGCCCTGAATAGTTAACAGCACAGTTCTTGTAGCATTTCTTTGAATATCATGATGAAGTATTGCTTGCTCTTCAGTTATCTCGCCTGTTACTTTCAATTTTTCTATCATTGCAAAATTCTCAGCGAGTTTCTTCGATTCCACTAGAGCATAATCTTTCACATCTGGCCAGTTCTCTGATAAGCTATCTTTAAATACTTCAAACATTTTTGATGCTAAATTACCTACGTCTAGACTCATATTAATCACCTTCAAATCAGATTAATTATTCACCACGCTTCTTTGCTAACTCAAGCTTTAATATCGCAGTAACACTCGAATTAAAACCACTTCTCAAGAGTTCAATTTGTTTATGATTCAAACAGCTAAGCTTATGAAGACTTTCCATACTTGAAAAACTATCTTTAAGGAGACCAACTTGCTCAACTGTTATTTCATTTTTATCTAGTGCCTTTGTTCTAACCTCAATTGCACTGATACTTACATATGTATCTTGATAGAATTTCTTATGATTATCATATTTACATTCAGGCAGCCCTAGTTGATTATCAATAGTAACCAAAAAAAATTCTAAATCTTTCTGCAATTGTGTTACTGCCTTGTCTGTACCTTCATCATAATTGCTAATAAGCTTTACTGAGCATCCAGATAAAATAATCAGTAAAATAAATATTGTATTAATTCTTATATGCGATACTCTTTTATATGAATGTTCATCTAACACAGTGCCCTCTCTTAAAAGTCATGATTACATTTAACTGAAACAAACATCAATTTTAAGTTAAATTTAGAAATAATGTCTGTTTGATCATGTATGGTATGAATTTTCAATAAAAATATTTGAGCGCTTTAGGAGCAATTATTTATCACTTAGACTAAAGCATTACTATGGTAGTTTACTCGTCAGTTCATAATTGAATCAAACCTATGCTGTTTTAAAATTTGCACCAATCGTGGACAATACATTGACTTCCTTGTTATGAATGAACTAATACGTTCACCAATGGCGCTCACCGTCATATCACCATAAGAAAAACATACAGAACTAACTCTATAGTTATTTTGATCTTCATCGATCAACCAATTACCCGACAAGAAAACAAGTCAATAACGATGGCGAAACATAACCCAACCTCGAGAGGTTTATTTACGTAATGTCGGTTACCTAAGATTGATTCGATTCTGTAAAGTTGAGCTCCTTAGTTAATTTACTATCAACAAAGACATATTAAGTATAGAGTTTAGTTCTGTATTTTCGATATCCCTAAATTATTTCTCACGATGGCACGTCTTAGCCTATTACTATAATATATCAATTTAGAATTATTCGGGATCTAACTTGCTGTTCATAACACATACTTATTATTCATTTTATCTAACTTAAAGATGTCAATTACGTCAACGGATATCTATTTAAACATTATATTAGCCATAAGAAAAAATCATATCTATACTTATCAGTGTACATAATATTAGACCATAGAGAACACTTAACAATACAAATTAGAGAAATTATTATTATTGAGAACACATTAAATGTTAAAGTTAATAATAATTTGGTAAATCAACACATTAACTACTTGATAGTTAATTTGACAAACAGAAAAACAGACACTGCAGCATTGAAAATATTTGTAACTATACTAGTGTAAGAGTCATAGTTAACCTTGGAAAATTGAATTTCTAGCTTTTATTGATAAATCGACTCACACATAAATTTTCTCCGCACCATAAATTTAAAGAGTTCATTTTCATGAGTAGAAA
Source organism: Photobacterium kasasachensis (assembly GCF_050336885.1). Taxonomy (NCBI): domain Bacteria; kingdom Pseudomonadati; phylum Pseudomonadota; class Gammaproteobacteria; order Vibrionales; family Vibrionaceae; genus Photobacterium; species Photobacterium kasasachensis. The sequence continues at coordinate 42,452 of NZ_JAKJSH010000006.1, read as the reverse complement.
AGAGTTTTATAAAGACAACAGTATTGAAGATCTTAAAAAGTTCTTCTGGGCAAATGAGGGATTATTTATAATAATAATTATAATTATATCAGTTTCATTGTTCATATTTTACAGTTCCAAGCATTCATTTATATTATTTGATGGAAAGTTAAAATTTAATGACCTTGAGTCTATATTATGGCAATACAGTCTACTAATAATTGCAATAGAGCGTTCAGCAGCTGTCATTGTGGGAAACAGTAGGCGTCAGAGTAACATAAATTGGTCACTGAGGATAAAGAGGTTGTCTGAAACATTATCGAAAGAAGATCCTCATTTAAATATTCTTAAACAGGTCTACAACAGAGAATTAAAAGTTTTGCAAAAACTCGAAAGTGAAGAGGTTATAAGCAAGATTGAACGTGTTAAAGAAAGTGCTTCTGATACTAATACTGATTATTATATTGGATTTTTACTCACTGCAAAACATGCTTATGAGTTCCAACAAGCCAAGCATAATTCAATAACAGATCGTTATATTACTCGTATAGTTTTTTTAATAGGTATAATTTTAGCAAGCTTTGGATTAAGTTTTTTATCTCAAGTAATTAACAACTATGATGATTTTTATGGCATACAAAAAGTAATTATAAAGCTATTAGATATTTTTATTACTGGTGGATTATTAGGTGGCGGCAGTTCAGGACTAAGTTTAATATCTAACAAAATTTCTGAATCAATTAAACCTACATGACACAACCTAACTAAGTTTAAATTCAACAATTTTCAATAAAGTAATGAAAGCATATAAATAGGACCGTATTGAAAGGTTATATATCTATGTCTGGAAAAATATCAAAGATAAAGTTTGAGTCTCTCGGACTATTTATCACAGCTCTTGGCGTTATCTTTACTGGTCTACAAATCCATACAACAAATGAGATCAACAAAGGACAAAATACAATTCAGTTACTTGATGAGTGGACGACGAAAGCTAAAATAAGAAAAATTATCGTAAATGATGAGCTTTATATTAAATGGGTTAAAGAAAAGAAAGAATCACAATGCTTTTGGCACTACGTACTTTCTTCAAGACTAGATTTACATTTAAAAATCGAATACCCAAACTATCCAATAGATGAATATAATAGTTGTCAGTATAAATTTAGCAAAGATGAAGAAGCTTATCTAAAAGCTCTTTTCGACAACTTACTTACTTTATTTACGTATTATGATAAGGTGGCCACAGGGTATCTTTTAGATCAGTATGATCAAGAGACTTTTTTAGCTCAACTTAAGGAGTACTTTATTAAAGAGAGTATGAAATTTAACTGGATGGAAGGGTTAGGTTGGAAAAAGTTCTTTCCTAGTTACTCCAAACTTTTGGAAACTTGGAAAAATGAAAAGATACCATACTGGGAACAACATTATAAATATTATCTATAATTATTTATATTGAAAGCATGCTAGGCATGCTTTCGTGAAAGTTATAACGTATGATTTTAACTCCATCATGATTATAACTTACTGTCTTTATTTTTCTTTTTCCCATCCCCACCTATAGGTGCAATAGAATCACCATCTCCACTTGTAGAAACAACGTTATTAATATCTCCTCCTATAGGCCCAATGTCTTGGGATGATGTATTATTCAATTCATCTTCATAATCATTGTTAATAGACAAGCTTTTATCTAAAAGTTGTTTTTTATCTGTAACAATATTTTTTTTGCCTTTCATAATAAAATCCTTCACTATTTTTATTACACTATGTATTCTTTTTCAACAGTAACAAAGCCTTAACGTGAATTTTTAAAACAAAGCAATTTACATGCGAATTTATAACAACTGTCATTAAGGGAAATAGCCCATCACACTAAGAAAGATCCACAATTCAATCTTAAAAATTATTTAATCATGCATATTAAACTCATATTTACCTTTCTAGYGACTAGTTAATCCTACATCTTAATCTAGATTAGAAGTATAGAAATTTCCACCAACCAGCAATTTAAAATAACATCTATGATATATAATCTATTATTACAAGCTTACATCGCCTATGTGCCCATTATGTTAATTGGCAGATTTAACGACCAAAAATAATCATCTTACTCATAATTTGTGCCTTGCTGCCTATTCTGACATACAAACATCTTTAATTCGTTTCTCATCGCTGAATTAATTAAGTTTCGGTTCGTAAGTTATAGTGGTTGGAATCACAGAAATTTGAACTGACGCCAGATTCAGCTTAAAGCTCTAAAAAATACATTAATGAGCTACCTGACATTTCTGTTTGTGAGCTCACCCCATATGGAAACACCCCAGCAATGCTGGGGTGCTTCAATTCTCGATAAAATAAAAAAGCGTCCCACCCTAACTAATGTAAATCAGTAACTTATCGAACCACTAAAACCAGAACATGTCCTAAGAAAAAACCAAAAAATGTCCTAGAACTCATAAACTGATCGATCATTCATTTTGATAGTAAGAAAATTTCATACAAATAAAAGCCACTGAGCCTGTGCTCAATGGCTTTGTGTTTTCCTCTGCTTGTTCAACAGATTGGTTGTCACTATTACAAAAAATGTCGCATATTACCATTAAGAATCTGCTGGTTAGCTAAATACTGAGGTAAGAAAACGTCATGACCTGAAACAAAAACCAAAAGTTGTCATTTTATTCATCACTTCTGTTCTAGAGAATAATGCATGAAAGAAAATTACATACACATTTGAGAAACACTCTACTAGCTTCAAAGGATGTCAGAAACGAGTTAATCAATGATCACTACTAACACACTATGGGACAAAATGAATTAGAATCTAATACCAATTACATTAAACATTAAGTCAATTTAATCCAGTCTCTAAGGCACATCTGTACCACTCTTGCTGGCTTAGAAATATAGTCATTCCATGCGTCGGTACACGTATCAAGAATATCCTCATAGCCTTGAAAGTGCCTGTTGGCCAAGTGGTTTTGTCTCAACCAACTCCATATTTGCTCAACAGGATTAAGCTCTGGAGAATAGGGGGGTAGCTTTAATAGAGTGATATTGGGGAAGAGTGCTGCACAATCATCTGTGTGCCAGTCGGCATGACAGCATGACGTCCTTGTTCTACCCGGGCTGATATTTGGGAAAGATGTTGGGCCATAGCCTCTTTGTTTACCACCGGGCTTAACAGTGCCTCGGTTGCCCCTGTGGACGGACATACAGCACCAAATAGATAGGCATATTCAAATTGCTGCTGCCGTACTACCCGTGGACGTGTTCCTTTGGGCGCCCATACTCGGGTCGTCGTATTTTGTTGGCCAAACCTTGCTTCATCCTGAAACCAAATATCGACATGAGATAAAGAAACATGCCCCGGAATGTTAAGGATCGTTGCCAGAGGAAGGTTTTCTAAAAGCCTCTTGCGCCGCTTGAGTTTGCTTTGGGTGCTTAGAGCGGCTGGTGATCCAAGCAAAGCCCAGCTCTCCAAGTAACCGGTAAATATTCGATAGCTTGTAATGAACGCCAAATTCTGACTCGATATAGGCTTGAATATCGATAGCCCTTACCCAGCCACCTTTATCAGATTGGCTACATTGCTCTATATATGCTGAAAGCGTCTTATATTGTTCAACCGAAAGGTGTGGTGGCCGGCCTGAAGGCTTTCGGCTTTCAAGCCCAGCCAAACCATCCTTCAAATAGCCAGCAACCCAGGCATTAACACTACTACGGGCAACTTTGAGAAAACCGGCAATCGCCGTTCGGCTATGCCCGTCAGCAAAGTGGGAAAGGGCCAACAGCCTGATACGTTTTCTGGCATTTGTTTCAGCATTTGCGAGTTGTTTGAATTCATCAGAGGTAAGCATCGGTATTGCGCCTTGTCAGACTTACCTCTATTAGATTAGATCTTTAGTGTAATTGGTATAAGCCCTAACTTGTTAGGTTCGGATAAAGTATATTGAAGTATCAGCCCCTTGTATGGCTATTTCATACTTTCGCTCAGATAAATCGAGAGAAATTGCATAATCTAGCTGCATGCGTAGGGTAAAGCTGGTCGACTGAGTGTGCGATCGAACCACTGCCTTAAGTTCATATCAGCGTGACAGTATCCAAGGTTTATGAGCTTGAAATTGTCATCGTCTGGGAACCCTTTTAATTGAGTTCCCAGCTCTTTTAAATGTTTATACCCGTTCGCTTCAGATACCGACAGCAATGGGTTTACTTGCTCGTAATCTGTAACCTGATTTTCAATTGACCAATATGCACCTTTGTAATGTCCCTCTATGTAATTTCTCACAAGCATTCGTTTCCTAAGTGCTCTTTGCTGATTAATCATGATGTCTGACATGCGGAAAAACTGTCCCGCCCAGTTCTTAAATGATTTAAGCAGTCCTGTCCAAGGTACTGAGAATGGTGCACCAGCATCACAGCTAAACACAACGTCATACTCCCTGTAATTTCCGTGCTTCCACAGCATCTCAAGCCCCAAGTTGTCATAAAGGCCTCCGTCGCACAACTCCAAGTGGTTACGAAGCTTCTGTGTTTGATCAGGTGACAAAGAATGATACTTTGTATCAGCCCAATCCCACTTTTTGCCAGAGAAACCAATAGGAGCAAGGAATGGAGGAAATCCGCTGGATACGGATACCGCCTGTGCCAAGGTAATATCGTGGTTTGTTGCGACCCCAACCTGATAATCCCTTAGCTCACGCTTTGATATTCTGACGCTAACACCAGTATCATAGTTCGTACCGTAGAAAACGAATTCCGGTGATTTAGGGCAAAATGGAATGTCACAAAGACGGACACTTCCAAACAACATCCCCTCATACTTTTTACGAACTTCTGTCGATGCTGTTGTTTTTGGGTTTAGTGTGTGTAGTAAGATTCGAGCCTCACTCGTGATTGTTTTTGAGCAGAACTCAATTAGAGGATCTGCAATTACTGACTTGAAGTTGGTTGCACGATAACGGTTTTTCGATTCATCAACGGGCTCAAAATCAAGGTCTTGCCATTTATGCATTAGGAAACCAGCAGCAATTGCACCTCCAGATACAGCTGTAATGGTATCTAACTCGGTAAGTAAGCCATCTTCATTCATGCGCCAAAGCGTGCCTAGTGCGTAAAGCGTAGCTCTGAAGCCACCACCTGACAATGCCAGGCCCTTTTTTAATTCATTACTCATCACCGAATACCTTTTCATATACCTTAATTTCACGCTCTCCGACTATCATTTGGTATGCGGGTAGTCCATCTCTAGATAAGCTTTCAGCAAGCTCCCTTAGTTGTATCTTGTCGAGTGAACTCATTTTTACCGACGCCCCTTTAGGGTGGCTGTGCCACTCTCCGATGTAACCAACATTATTTGCCGTCCGTTTGACTATTCTGTTTAGTGATTCCACGACCCCATTTGTTCCTCTTTGGAATGTTGTCGCGGTACCTTCACTGTCACTGGGAGCTGGTAGTGCGTCTACAATAAACACACATCGTTGAATCATATCGTGGTAGCCAATCAAGATGCCCCCAGTTTCATTCGGGAGGCTTTCTTTTCGATACTTCTTAACGCGATCTTCAATCCCCTCATCCCAATAAACCTTGAACTGATTAAGAGAGTGGTTGTTAGAAGTTTTCACTCGACGCACAATTGGTTGGAAGGATATACGGTCGCCCGTTTCTTCATTATCTTGCCAAATCATAATTTTCGCAGATCCCTGCTCACAAGCTTGAATTACTTGTTCTGAAAGCAAAGATGAGCAAGCCATTACCCTCGAGTGAGCCATAACAAATGAGTTATCACGGCAAGAGGCTCCAGAGCGGAACTGGTCTGTTACAGAGGTCAGATGGGTGGCACCAATCGCCTCATGAATAAGTGCCCTGTAGTACTGAGCCTCTAGCGAGCTTAGACGGACATTCCTCCGTCTGTCTTCAACCAACAAAACAGCTCCATTCCCACTTGGAGAGAAGAACACAGAAGCATGCCTTGGGGCGTTTCGAACTCCACTTACCGCTCTTGGATAGCTGAGGGATGCACTTGCATCAACAACGATTTCAGCTTCGCTCAGGCATTGTTTAAGCTGGGGGTGGGTAAAGTTCGTGGCATCAGCATCAATCCACTTGACGTTACTTCCTTTAAACTGGCTTGAGTAATGACCAGCAACAACCTGCGCCTTATTAAGGCCTGTAGCCCAAGTTGGGATAACATGGCGTGTAAAATTATGAGGTCTGAATATGTCGTTATCTACAACTGTCCATGCTCCCCAGCCGGCTTTAACCCAAAGATCAACTAATGCGCCACCCAACGCACCAGCACCAACAATCACCCCTTTACCAAATGGTTTTTGGACACCTGATTGAATTCGTCGTTCTTTAGAGCTGCTTTCTCTAAGACACTCTATAAACTCGATATTTAAATCAACTTCGTTAGTGCTCATTGGGAACAATTTGTGGTCGAAATCTGTTCTCTCTTCCAAGGAGCCTTCAAGGACTACCTCAAACAACCTCATCAATTCAACTAAGGATTTATTACAATAAAAAGCAATTGTTTGGTAAGACTCGGCTTGTTTATTATCTGAACGTCTAAGTGGAAATTTAACAACAAAAACTGTAGCGGCAATATCCAACTGAAAATCATTTGCTCTAAGTAAAGAAAGTAGTCTTTGTCGGATCAGAGTTACCAAATCGACTGCTAATGGTTCAAGCAAAGAAGCAAGCTCCGCCACCTTTCGAGGAGTTTGATTAATAACCCCATGTGTCACAGGCTCTGTCAAAACATCAACAATATTGATTTCTACTCCACCATTTTTAAAGCCTTGCCCCTTCCATTTGGTAACAATGAATATATCGTTGGTTTTTTTTTCTTCGTTAGTGTGTGCAACAGCTATCAAGGTTCTTCCGTGTTTAGAATTTGAATCGTAGTCATGTGGAAGAACGATCGTAGAAGAGGAGTTGTAAAACAGTTGCTCTAATGCCTGATCGTCAGGGTGTAACTCTCCCATTGCCGCTTTTTTTAACCACCAACGAGTGCGCTTTATATGTCGTTCAGCTGTCCAATAGGCATCAACCACGTCCTTTGGATCTACATAAAGACATAGACTTTTAGGCTGTTCAGGTGCTATCGCATCTTGATGCATGGTTACAGGAAAGTCTTTACGCATGGCAAGCGTAAGGGGAGTCACTTCTCCTTCAGTAAACACATAGCTTATTCGCTCACAATACTTTATCCCAGTTTTGTTCCGAGATGGGATCTCATCGTTGTAAATGTCAACGATGATGTATTCAAAGCTCTTACCTTCAATTTTTTTAACCCGAATATCAATGAGATCTGCGCACTGATCTCTTTTTATAGCTTTAACCATGGAAGTAGAGCCATTCAACTTCACTTCGTCTTCTTCAATTTTATCTTCGTGGCAAGGGAAATAATCACTCACTTGTATTACCCTGCTCTAGCTGGTGTTGTAGCAGCGGTTGCTAATGCAGCCGTCGCCACCAAGGCTTTTTTGCTCATGCCTGATTTACTGAATTCTATTGTGATAGGTTCAGGTTTTTTCTTACCACCGTTCTCCATGGTTACAAACAACTTTCTACCTTTAACTTTTCTCAGGTAACGCTCATAACAACGTTTAGCTTGTAAGTGAGGAGGTTGATCGCGCTCAAGCGCATCTTTCTCTTTCTCAAAAGCTTTACTGGAACAGATTAGGTATGCATCTTCATTGCCCATAAGAAGTAATTCCTTCACCTTTGCCACAGGGATAGTCTCCTCTTCGCCTTTGTCTCCTTTATACGCCAAGGCTAGGTAGCTACAATGATGAGGAATATTAAATAAATCCCATTTTAGACGGTCTTCACGCCCCTTATTCTTGGTTATTTCAACAATGTCCTCTAACACTTCTGCACTAGAATCACCGACTGCCAAATAGTCAAACAGCTGCTCACCTTCCTTAAAACGAACATTGAACATTAATGCAGCTTCGTTGCGGACTTTTTTAATATCCTTACCTGACTCACTACAGTGTTTCATAAATGGAGAGTGAACGAAAAACTCAACCCCGTCTTTCTTCAGTGAAAACGTATCTACGATAGTCCCTGCATCAATGATGTGTTCAGACAGCTCATCAACTGTCATATCCCAACTTTCGATAAGTTTTACGAGGTCTTCTGGTTTTGAGAATACCTTAATACCTTTCTTGCTCTTTAGGCGTTCACGAGCCTCTGTTCGCCAAGTCACAAACTCAGAATCCAGCTTATCCTTAGTGACTGATTCCAAGAGCATTGCAGCTGGAACCCAAAGCTCATCAATTTTAATTCGGTCGCTACCCTGATATTTCTTTATATGTTCAAAGTAAAAAAATTCTGTGCTTCTTTCGATGTGGTCTTCATCTGCATGAGTGAATGCGACAACTTCAAAGCTGTTCTTCTTAGCATCTTTGAGAACTTTTTTAAGGTCTTTTGCTATATCGTACTCTGGTTTGTCATTATCAGTTGCATTGCCGTGCTGTCGATAATCCATCAAGATGTGTTTACCGTTGGTCAAGGTGATAAGGCTGGTGTCGCCGTTTCCAACAGGATAGAAGGTTACAGTATGCATGATTATTCCTCTGAATTGTTACGACCGTAAACAACACGCAAACGTAAATTGGTTTCTATCTCGTGATTGCTTCTGAGCAAAGGTGTAAACACCCATCTTTAACGGTCAACTAATCTAAACTTTATGACTAGACTACATGGTCATTTTGACCAGGTCAACTGGCAAAAGTGATTTAATTAGGTCATAATTGTAGAATGAAAACAGACGATGAATTAAACATGAGAGATATCAACGAGTTACCAAGAAGCACTTACGAAAGACTTGAGTACTTAGAGTTTATGCTCCGATTTAGAGGGTGGGTTTCACGTGCAGATCTAAAAGAAAGGTTTGGAACTAGTGATGCTGCTGCTACAAGAGATATTCGTTTATATAGAGATTACAGCCAAAATGAATCAAATGAAGATCTCAATCTCAAGCTAAATAACACCACTAAATATTACGAAATCAAAAGCGGCACGTTTAAGCCTTTATTTGAAATTACTATTCAACAAGTATTAGCTAAGATTCGGAAACAAAAATTTTGTGAAGCGTTGGATATGGGAAGTAGTAATGGAGTACTAACACCACCTAGACTCGGACTCCCTACAATTGAAAATCTAGCGACTATAACAAGGTCAATATCTAGTAGAGCTGTTTTGATTACCAAATACTACTCAGTAAAAAATGGATTCTCTCTTAAAAAGCTAATTCCTCACTCAATATTTGATAACGGAACTCGCTGGTATATGCGAGCATGGGACATCGAGAAAAAAAGTTTTAGAAGCTATGCTTTGAGTAGAATTCTTAGTTCAGAAGTAAGTGATACACTGGATGATCACGCAGATCTCAAACTGTTAGATCATCAATGGAATAGAATGGTGAAATTAGAACTTGTTCCACACCCAAATAAGAAGAATGTTTCTTGCCCTCAAACTATTGAACATGACTTCCAAATGAAGAAAGGCTGTTTGGAGCTGAGTGTTAGAGCTACTATTGCTGGGTATTGGCTAGCACTTTGGAATGTTGATTGTACTGAAAACCATTCATTAAAAGGCTATCAATACCAACTTTGGTTACGTAATCATCAAACTCTTTACGATGTAGAAAGCAGAATGATCGCACCAGGATTGTCTGATTACCCAAGCTAATTTCCTGCTTTCAGACTAACATCTAATGCTTTTAAGGCATTACGAACCTAACTACAAGGGATTTTCCCCAAATATCCTATCAGTTAAAGGGCAATAATCATGCCCTTACCTTCCAATTGGTCTTCACACTGCCTCCGGTGGTATGGATAAAGAAGATTAACAGTATGTGAATGAATCACAACTCTAACGAAAGGGGCAAAGTAAGGCTAAGCCATCAGATGGGTGGAAGCCCCCACCAGCCACATCCCGGCACACACGTCGCCCGCTGCGGTTGCTCCCTTCCGGGCCTGGCCGAGTTCACAGGTTAGTGTTGCGGGAGGACCAATGGGGGCCTCCATAGATTCGTTGTCTCGTTTAGAGAACGGGGGTGATTATCCGCTAACGCCTGCGACAATGCAAGGGGGCAATCCCCCTTATTAGACTGACTGCTGATTTATTGCCCAGATAATACCGCTTAGGTAAAATAACCAGCATAACAGCCTGAATAGAAAGCAGGTTTACAGCTCTTCTTCCGGCTCTTCCAGCAAGAACTCGCCCAGCAGCGCACCGCCCAGAACCAGTAACCAGGCCACCAGTACGGGATTCGGTACTTCAAAGTACGGCACCAGTACCAGCGTGGCAAAGCCGACGGCCGGCAAGACCCAAGCAAGACGTGGCACCCACTCACGTAGTTTGCCTTTCATCATCTCCTGCATCGAGGCTATCAGGCCAGTGACGCACAGGGCCACCAGCGCAGCATGCTCCATGCCGCCAACCCACAGCGGGATCACCAGAAACAGCGGCCACCAGGTGTTTCCCTCAACCGGACGCCAGCTGCGGGCCACGTACCAGATGAGAGTGACAGCCAGAACCTGGATCACCGTATAGGATGCATACCCCGGCAGTTTACCTTCACCCTGAAGTGCCATCAGGCCAACATCCATGGCCAGCACGATAGAGATCAGCAAAGCTGCCAGCTGCCAGCCACTTTTGGGCGAGAAACTGACAGAAAAAACAGGTAACATCATAAAGATACTGATAGACAGGGCCAGAGGCTGTTCGGGTAGCACGGCACCGAATGCGCCGAGTCCGACGAGTAACAGCCAGGCGCGAAGACCACCTTGCGGTAGCAACCACAAGGCGGGAATAGCCAATGCCAGTGCGGGAAGCTCTCCTTGGCTGTAACCCAAAGCACTGACACCCAACACGGTCAGCGCTATGCTAACCACAACAAGTAACGCGGCATACAACATGGCAGCACCTCCTTGCGTTATCCGATAGTACGAAGGAGAAAAACAGAATTCAGCAACTATCGGGATGTTTTGTTCGGTTCAGGTATAAATATGGACGATTTTGCGAGTCAAATCTATAGCCAGGTTCACCAAATTCCCCATGGAAAAGTGGCAACTTACGGGGATATTGCCAAATTTGCAGGCTATCCCGGCTATGCACGGCAGGTAGGACGGCTCATGGCGACCCTGCCCGAAGGCTCAAAGCTGCCCTGGCACCGCGTCATCAATGCGAAAGGCATGATCTCCCTATCTGGGAACAATCTGCAGCGTCAGCGCGAGCGACTGCTTCAGGAAGGTATTGAGGTGGCTGAATCTGGCAAGCTCAGGCTTACCAAATACCGCTGGGACGGAAGGTAGTCAAATCACCTCCACAGCCTGATTCCGCCGTGGAGGATTTTCGTATTACTGAACGTTTACCAGCATCAGGTTGAGCTTGGTCGTCAAAGAGGGGTCGGTAATAACGGGATTGGACGTATCAGTAATAAACATCAGCTTGCCGTTGACTTCGATACGGGCACTGATTGAATAGGTATGGTTCGGCTTAATTTCTTCTTTCATAAAGTTAAGCTGAAAATCAAACGGAACCTGCTTGCCGTCAGACAAGAAAGCCTGGCTGCTGATCACCTCGGCAGGGACGTCCATTTTTGATACATCAGATAGGGTTACCGTAATACGGGCATTATTCGGTAAGGCAATACGCTCTTTATAAGTCAAAGAGCCATCCACTGTTCCCAGATCCGCATCCTGTTTGATTAAATTGGTACAAGCTGAAATAACCAATAACGCGATCAATGCTGAAAGCAGTGTAAATATCTTTTTCATCCCTCTCCCCTTGCAATCAGACACAAACTCTTAACATTGCAATTACCCGTTAATTACACTTGAATTTGTGACCAAGTATCCGTAAAAATCAGCTAATCATATCATGGAACTTGGAGCTCCAATGAGCAAAGAACTGAATGAACTTCTCACTCTGTTACACTTAGAGCAACTTGAACAAGGTTTATTCCGCGGCCAGAGTGAACATTTAGGCTTACCGCAGGTATATGGTGGCCAGGTTATCGGGCAGTCTTTATCTGCTGCCAAAGAAACCGTTGACGAAAACCGCCAGGTTCACTCATTTCACAGCTACTTTCTACGCCCGGGCGATCCGCAAAAACCGATCATCTACGATGTTGAAAACCTGCGTGACGGCAGAAGCTTTAGCACCCGGCGGGTAAAAGCAATTCAATATGGCCGCCCTATCTTTTATCTGACGGCCTCTTATCAGGCTGAAGAGAGCGGCCTGAGCCACCAGTCCACCATGCCGGATGTCCCACCGCCCGGGTCTCTGATTTCAGAACAGGCTCTAGTGCAGTCAATCGCCGAGCACCTGCCGAAAGCTGCCGTCGAGACATTTGGCCGTGAAAGACCTATCGAGGTAAGGCCGGTCACCGTCGTCAACCCGCTGGCACCCAAACCAGAGGCCCCCAAGCAATACCTTTGGATCAAGGCCAACGGCGACATGCCGAATGATCCCCGCATCCACCAGTATGTACTGGCCTACGCCTCAGACTGGGGCTTTTTGGTCACGGCACTGCAGCCTCATGGGGTAACACTGATGACACCTAAGATGAAGGTTGCCACGATCGACCATTCGATGTGGTATCACCGCCCGTTCCGGATGGACGAGTGGCTGCTCTATGCCATCGACAGCCCGTCGGCCAGTGGAGCGCGAGGGCTGGTACGAGGAGAGATTTACAACCAGAAAGGTGAACTAGTGGCCTCGGCGGTCCAGGAAGGACTGATGCGCCAAGGTCAATAGCCGGAACGCAACAGAGGTTGAGCAATCAACCTCTGTTGTAAGCCATCACAAGCTGGTAGCCTTCCATGTCACCTGTCTTAGATAGATATTGTTAAATCGAGCATTTAAGCAGATAGCTCGGCAACGCCCTGCTCTTCTATCTGGTGCAAGTGCTCGCCCGCCTGTTGCAACTGGTACATTTGCCAGTAGTGCCCTTCCTGAGCAAGCAACTGCTGGTGATTTCCCCTCTCCGTCACGGCACCATGGCTGAGCACCAGTATCTCGTCAGCCTCCATGATAGTCGACAAACGGTGCGCAATCACAACAATACTCATATCCTGACGCAAAGCATTGAGCGCCTGCTGAATATGGTGCTCGGTACCCGAGTCAATATTAGCGGTTGCCTCATCAAGAATTATGATCTTAGGCTGCACAACCAGCACCCTCGCCATGGCCAGTAGCTGTTTTTGACCAGCCGACAAGTTGGCTTCGCCACTGCCCAGGCGGGTATCCAATCCTTGTTGATAAGCCCGTATCTGTTCGGCGAGCCCGACCTTTTCCAATGCCTGCCAGATCAAAGTGTCGCTGACATCCCGCCCGAGACAGACATTTTCTCTGACGGTATCGTTAAGAACATGCGGGTCCTGCTGTACCATGGCAATCCCTTCCCGCAGTACCGAGTGTTCAAGGGAATCCAGCGACCTGCCATCGAGCTTCAGCTCGCCACTGGTGATCGGATAGAAACCCATCATGAGCGAGGCAAGGGTACTTTTACCGCTGCCGGTATGGCCGACCAATGCCAGAAAGCCCCGATGCGGCAACTCGACATTGATCCCCTTGAGTACTTGCTGCTTGCCATCATAGCTAAACGCAACCTCACGGCATTCCAGGCTACCTGCCGCCATTGGCAGAGCATCATCGCCATAGCGCTGTTGCTTGGCATCGATAAACCCGAAGATCCGCTCGCTGGCCACTAACGCCTGCTGCAAAAGAGAAAGCTGCTGGGTAAGCTCAATCAATGGCTCGGTAACCCGGCCGAGATAGCTGATAAAGGCATACAGCACCCCAACCCCGACCAGCTCGGCACCACTGATACCGAACAGCGCAACCAGTGACAACAATGCCACCCCGGAGAGAAAATCAATCAAGGGCCGGAGCATCAGCCCGTTGAGCTTCATGACCCCGATCTGCGACTCCAGATGGCGCCGGGTCAGGCTGGAAAACTGCTTGCTGAATGCCTGCTCCTGGCGCATCAGCTGGATCAGACTCATGCCCTGAATAGATTCACTCATCGAGGCATTGATATCGGCCAGCAGATCACGCATTTTCCGGTATGCATCTGCACTCTTTCGCTGATAGAGCACCATCACGGCAACAACCGCAGGCAGCAACACCAGAACCACCATGGTCAAACGCCAACTCAGCATGCTCATGACTACCAGCATCACGCTGATAAAAATCACATTCTTCAGTACCGTGCCAATCACAAAGACATAAAAGTCCTTGATCGCCTCGGTATCATTGGTGATCCGGGAGATCAACTTACCGGTCGGCATATAATCAAAAGCCGACAGTGGCTGATTGAGCACCTTGCCAAACAACTGCTTGCGGACGGTCTGCACCACACCGATAGCAATTTCGTTAAACCTCAGTGCCTGCACATACTTAAACCACGCCGCTATCCCCATCAGGGCGATATAGGCCAGTGCCAGCCCTGCCACCATATCCAGCGGGTACTGATCTTTGGCGATATAGTTATCGATAAAGTGCTGGATCATCCAGGGACCGGAAACGTCCGCCAGCGAAGCCACCAACAGCAGGCCAACGGCAATCGCCAGTTTTTTCTTATCATGCAAGGCATAACCCAGCAGCCGTTTGAGGACGGCTTTATTTACGGCTTTCCCTGTCATTTCGCCTCCTTAATTGCCTGCTCCAGTTGTTGATAGCGGTACATTTCACCGTACCAGCTTCCCGCTCCAATCAAGGTCTGATGATCGCCCTGCTCTGCGATCTGGCCATGCTGTAACACCAGAACAGTATCCGCCTGCTCCAGTGCCGTCAGGCGGTGAGCAATAACAATAACCGTCTGCTTCTGTTGCTGCCTCAAATTGGCCAGGATCCGGTGCTCTGTCTTACCGTCAACGGCAGACAACGCATCATCCAGAACCAGAATTTCCGCTTCTAGCAACAAAGCCCGGGCAATCGAAATACGTTGCTTTTGTCCGCCCGACAGGGTGATCCCCTTCTCGCCGACCAAGGTCTCGTAGCCATCCGGGAACTGGATAATATCTTCATCGATACAGGCCGCCTGAGCTGCCGCGCGGATCTGCGCCATAGAAGCGTCCGGCCTGCCAAGGGCAATGTTTTCGGCGATTGAACGCGAGAACAGAAAAGGACTTTGACTGACAACGGCAAACCGGCTCCGCCAATGGTTAAGGTCGGCTTCGGTTATACTGATTCCGCCATAGCTGATGCTGCCCTGCTTTAATTCCTGCTGACGCAGAAGCAAAGAGAGTAAGGTGGACTTACCGCTACCAATCGGCCCGGCTATGCCGAGCATCTGACCCGGTTGCAAGGTCACATTCACCTCGCTCAGCGCCGGTTGCGTCTGCCCGTTCCAGTAAAACGCCTCGATATCAACCTGTAAGTCCTGCTGCGTGGCAGCCAGGGCGGCATCACCGCTGACAATTTCCGGTGCCTCGTCAAAGATATGCTGAAGTCGCTTCCAGGCAGCCGAGCCTCGCTCAAGAATATTGAACAGCCAGGCCATGGCCAGCATCGGCCAGATCATCAGCCCCTGATAAAGCGCAAATGCGGTCAGATCACCCAACGTCAGACGCCCCTGTGACACCATATAGCCACCACCAGCGATACTGAGAAAGAAAGACATCCCAATCGTCAACTGGATCACCGGATCAAACTTGGCATCGACCTTTTCCACCGCAAGGTTCTTTTCCCCGACCCTGTCGACCACATCGGCAAAGTCAACCTGCTGACGCTGTTCCAGGCCAAAGGCACGGATCATTCTCACGCCATTGAGGGTTTCCTGCGTTTTGTCCGTCAAGTCGGAAAATGCCGCCTGCGACTCAGAAAAACAACTATGAAGCTGACGACCAAAACGAAAGACCGCCATCGCCATAAAGGGCATCGGCAACAAGGCCAGAACAGTAAGCTCCCAGCTCAGCATTGTGGTCATCACAAATAGTACCGCCAGCCCCATGATCAGGGAGTCGGCCGCGGTCAGCACGCCTTCACCGGCAGTCATCACCACGGCATTGACATCATTGGTGGATCGCGCCATCAAGTCGCCGGTTTTATAGCGTTCAAAAAACACCGGAGGGTGAGAAGAAAAGTGGCGGTACAGGCGGTTACGCAGCACAGTGCCAAGCTCGGCTGCCGCACCGAATAACCAGACTCGCCAGATAATGCGCAGGATATAAACCACGAACCACAAAACGGCAATGCCTGCTAACCAGCTCAGCATAACCGGCAGGGTGATCTCCCCGGTTACCACGCCGTCGACAATCCAGCCGATTGCCCGCGGCGGCAATAGCTCGAACAAAGAAACCAGGATCAAAATTACTATCGCGCCGCCGTAACGACGCCATTGCTGGCGGAAATACCATCTCAACTGCCAAAAAATCTGCATAGTCCCTCCACAGAAACAGGCATAGCCAAAGTTTAAGACGAATCAAAGTCAGTCAGAGCAGCAATTGCCTCGGAATGCAATTTGCAGGAGAAGTGATACCAATCAAAGAGAAAAGAAAGGCTGTTGTATCATGCTGGCCTTGTTGCTTATAAACAAAGCCATTATCGGAAAATTGACTAATAAATCAACCAAATGGAGACAGCAAAATTCAAAACAATCACTTTCTCCATGATAATTTATAAATCAGTTATATCTGCTTTTTTATACAGTATTTCACACCGGCAAAGCAGTCGTATATTTCAGCGGCTCCATGGCAAACGTCGAGGTCACATTGGTCAGCCCTTCGATGCTGTTGACCAGCTTTTTGTAGAACTTATCGAATGCGGCCATATCAGCCACCTGCACCTTCATCATGTAATCGTACTCACCGGCCATTCGGTAGAACTCCATCACTTCAGGAAAGTCCGATACCGTTTCGACAAAACAGTGGTACCACTCCTTGGAGTGGTTACTGGTTTTGATCTGCACGAATGCCGTAAACGACAAACCAAGCTTCACCGGATCAAGCAAGGCCACCCGCTGCCTGAGGATGCCGCTCTCCTCCAGTCGCTTTAAGCGCTTCCAGCAAGGTGTCGTCGTCAGGTTTACCGCCTCAGCCAGTTCGGCCAGCGCCAAGGTACCGTCTCGTTGCAGCATCCGTAGCAATGTTCTGTCAGTGCTATCTAAATCAGCCAAAGTATTACCCCTAAATTACAACATAGAGAAAATTTTTCTCCATATTATCGTTATAAAAGCAAACAAAGCAAAGATTTTTCACGTACTTCAAGTACTATGCTAAGCATTCCAATAAGAAAATAACCGTTGGTATTCCCCCCGATTACCAACCGAGCCGCCTGAGAAAGAGGAAGAGACATGAGCCATGACCCACAGTGGATTAACAGTGCCATCCGTAAGATAGAAGCTGACTTTCAGCGTTCGGCAGACACCCACCTCATCAAGCTGGATCTTCCTTCTCTTGACGGTATCGATATTTATCTAAAAGACGAGAGCACCCACCCGACCGGCAGCCTGAAACACCGACTGGCCCGTTCGTTGTTCTTGTATGCCCTGTGTAATGGCTGGATTGGTCAGGATACAACGGTTATCGAATCCTCGTCCGGCAGCACCGCCGTATCAGAAGCCTATTTTGCACGCTTGCTTGGCCTGCCGTTTATTGCGGTTGTGCCGCGCAAGACAGCCCACAAGAAAATCGAACAAATCGAGTTCTATGGTGGCCGTGCCCATTTCGTCGACAGCCCAAGCGAAATTTACGCCGAGTCGCGCCGTCTGGCCAAAGAGCTCAACGGCCATTACATGGACCAGTTCACCTTTGCCGAGCGTGCCACTGACTGGCGCGGTAATAACAACATCGCCAACAGCATCTTCGAGCAGATGCAACTAGAAGAGCACCCGATCCCGAGATGGATCGTGATGAGCCCGGGAACAGGCGGCACATCAGCGACAATCGGCCGCTATATCCGCTACCAGATGCACCCGACCAGACTCTGCGTGGTCGATCCCGAGAACTCGGTCTTCCACGACTATTACAAGACCCGCGATCTGACTCTGACCGGCACTGTCGGCAGCCGGATCGAGGGCATCGGCCGCCCGCGCGTTGAGCCAAGCTTCATTCCGGACGTGGTTGACGAAATGCGCACCATTGCCGATGCGGCCAGTATCGCCACCGTCCACTGGCTGGAAAAATTGCTGGGACGCAAGGCCGGTGCCTCAACGGGAACCAATCTCTACGGCGTGTTACAGCTGGCCTGCGAGATGAAGGCCCGCGGTGAAAAAGGCTCTATCGTTACCCTGCTTTGCGACAGTGGCGAGCGCTACCTGGATACCTATTTCAACGAGCAGTGGGTGGCCGACAACATCGGTGATATCTCTGCTTACCTCAGCCAACTGGAAGCCTTCGAGAAAACCGGTTCGCTGTAACCCCAAACTATTGTGAAATAGCTTGGGTACTTTTTTCTTTGTTCTATCCTGCAATCTACACGTTAGTTTGCCGCAGCCTGTCTGCGGCTTTTTTTTACCTTCTGTTTGCCGGCTGAGCAGAGAAACTTTCCTCACCAACAACTCTGAGGTAGCATTGCCGTGCCAACAGAGAACCTGCTGATGGTAGTAATACCTGCTTATAATTAACTGGCCGATCAGATAATTAATAAGCCTGGTATGTTCATTCAAGCCACCGACTGTTTTTCGGTAAGGCTATAACACAGGAAAGACAAAGTATGCGTAAAGCCGTAGTCGTTTTTAGTGGCGGCCAAGACTCCACCACCTGCCTGATCCAGGCACTTGCCAACTACGATGAAGTTCATTGCATCACCTTTGATTATGGCCAGCGTCACAAGCTGGAAATTGAAGTGGCACAATCTGTCGCCAAAGATCTGGGCGTTGCCGCGCACAAGGTTATGGATGTCGGATTGCTCAACGAGCTGGCGATCAGCTCGCTGACTCGCGACAATATTGCCGTTTCCCACGAGCTGCAGGAAAACGGCCTGCCTAACTCGTTTGTTCCCGGTCGCAACATCCTGTTCCTGACTCTGGCAGGGATCTATGCCTACCAAATTGGTGCCGAGGCTGTGATCACCGGCGTCTGCGAAACTGACTTTTCCGGCTACCCGGACTGTCGCGACGAATTCGTCAAATCCATCAACCAGTCTCTGGTACTGGGTATGGATCGTCTGCTGAATATCGAAACACCACTGATGTGGCTGAACAAGGCCGAAACATGGGCGCTGGCCGATCAGTACAGCAAGCTGGACTACGTCCGCCAGCAAACACTGACCTGCTATAACGGGATTATCGGTGATGGCTGCGGTGACTGCCCGTCTTGCGATCTGCGCCGTGCTGGTCTCGAAGACTACCTGAACAATAAAGCGTCAGTAATGGCTGAACTTGAGGCCAAACAGGCCAAGGGCAATGCCTAGCGCCCGCTCAGTTATCTCTGACTAGATCACCCCATAAAAAAACCGGAGCTTGTGCTCCGGTTTTTAGTTTCTGGTTCTCACTGGAACGACTCGATATTAGTCACGGTACAGTGAAAACTCGTCCTGACATTCAAGCAGCTGCTCACGGGTCATCATAAACACGCCGTGACCACCGTTCTCGAACTCAATCCAGGTAAACGGAATGTTCGGATACTGCTCTTCCATGTGGATCATCGAGTTACCCACTTCACAGATCAAGACACCGTTCTCTTTCAGGTAATCCGGCGCATTGGCAAGAATACGACGAACCAGCTTCAGACCATCGGTACCCGCTGCCAAGCCTAGCTCCGGCTCGTGACGGAACTCATCCGGCAGGCTGTTCATGTCTTCCTGATCAACATACGGCGGGTTAGTCACAATCAGGTCGTACTGATCTTTTGGTACGTCGCGCAACAGATCAGAGCGTAGCGGGATCACCTGCTGCTCCAGGCCATGGTCCTGAATGTTCTGCTCGGCAACTTCCAGCGCATCCGTCGAGATATCAACCAAGTCAACTTCGGCTTCCGGGAAGGCATGCGCACAGGCGATACCGATACAACCGCTGCCGGTACACAGGTCCATAATACGAGTCGGGCTCTCGGCCAGGAACGGTTCAAAACCATTCTCGATCAACTCGCCGATCGGTGAGCGAGGCACCAGTACACGCTCGTCGACAAAGAATTCCATGCCGCAGAACCACGCTTTGTTGGTCATATAAGCGACAGGGGTACGTTCGTTAATACGACGGATCACACGCTCGACAATACGCAGACGCTCGCTGCTCGTCAGCCGTGAAAAGCGGACTTCCGACGGAATATCCAATGGCAGATACAGGGTCGGCAGTACCAGTTGTACCGCTTCGTCCCACGCATTATCCGTGCCGTGACCATAAAAAAGACCCGCAGCATTGAAACGGCTTACCGTCCAACGTAGCATGTCCTGCAAAGTGTGAAGTTCGTTGACGGCCTCGTCGACAAAAATCTTATCCAAAATAGCCTCCGAATGACGCTACAATACCGCTATAGAGTTGTTGGAATATCATTATGAGTAAAAAAGATCTTACCCTGGAAGATGACCTGGCACTCTTTCAGGATGCGGTTAAAGGCGTAAAAAAGTTGTCGCATGATACCATAATCACGCCACGCCGACAGAGCCCAAAGGCTGATAAGCCCAAAGTCTCGGAAAAAGAAACTCAAAACCACGAGTTTTATTTCTCCGATGAATTCGAGCCCCTCCTCAACGAGCATGGCCCGATGCAATATGCCCGTACCGGTGTGTCAAAATATGAAGTGAAAAAGTTACGCCGCGGGGTGTATGTACCCGATATGTATCTGGACATGCATGGAATGACGCAACAGGAAGCCAAACGCGAACTGGCTGCCATGATTGCTGCCTGTATCAAGGAAAGTGTCTCTTGCGCCTGTGTGATGCATGGCATTGGCAAACATATCTTGAAGCAAAAAGCGCCGTTGTGGCTGGCACAACATCCGGACGTGATGGCTTTTCACCAGGCTCCGCTGGAGTTCGGGGGGGATGGTGCGTTGCTGGTCTTAATTGATATTCCGGAGAGATAAACAAAAGAGGCGAGAGCCAAAGTACGAGTGTCGAGAAAAACAACAGCCTGTTTATTGCTCGTCACTCGATACTAGATTCTCACCACTTGGCTAGTATACATATTTCGCCAGGGCTCCCACGTTGATCACCTGACCTTCGACAATCAGTGTCACTTCGCCACTGTCGCAAATCTGCATACGGGTTTTTACCGCACCTTCGCTGTAGTAGTGTTCACAGTTACCATTACGGGCGCTGTCAATACGCGAAAAGATAGTGATCCCACCAGCACTAAAAATGCTCTGCGGCGCGGCAAACGTCAGGGTACTGCCGGATGCGGAAATGTGCATTTCTTCACTGACACCATTGGCCCACTTGATTGCACCGTTGGCATTAATGCTCGGAGCTCGAGGCCCCTGGATACAGCCAGCTAACAGTACAGCACTGAGGATTGCAAAAATTTTACCTTTCATAACAGTAACTTTGTTAATTCTCGTTCGATGAATGATACTCAATCCAGCTAGGGATGAAACCTCAATAGATAAAAACTGAGTCCTAAATCAGCTCTCGAGACCTATATCGGCAGCTCTGTCCAGATCCTTAGCGCTAAATACGCCTTACCCTTCAGGATTGGCCTGCCACAAAAACTCAACATCTTCAGCATCAGGCTGGTAGTCAAGAGCCGCAATCGCGGATGTGCGGAACATAGGCGGCTGCAGACCGGGGGCCAGCTCCGCAGTCAGATAACCAACAAGAGGAAGGTGCGAGACAATTAGGACAGTTTCCGGCCGTTCAACGGCAATAACCGCCTTAAGATAAGCCGCCACTTCCTCTGCTTGTCCATAAGGAGTGATTTCTTCGACAGTCATCAGGCGTTTAGGCTCCGGCAAATGCCCGGCCATCGCCTGCCATGTCTGCTGGGCACGCAGGTAAGGGCTCACCCAAACCATATCCAGCCCATCGCTTAGCTGACTTGTCAGCTGGATCGCCATCTGTTCGGAGTGTGACTCACCACGCGCTGTCAGAGGTCGCTCCGCATCAGAGGGAGCGAAGTTCTGCGCCTCACCATGACGCATGATATAAATTCGCATATAGCCTATCCAATAAACCCGTCCTATTAACTAACCGGACCGTCGACGCCAGATTATCTTGCCAAACCTGCAAACGTCCGCCCAATCAGCCGCTATGCTAACAAGTCCAGCCAATGCTGAATAGCCATTCCGCACATTCTGTTACCGTTCCGTGACCGGTGAAACGCCTGAGCAAAAAAAACGGCAATTCTCGACACAATGCTTAATTAGCCTCACCCCAGCCCCGGTAAGGGCTGATGCGAATAAGAATCACGGCGAAGTTAATTTGCCACCCTCTATATTGAGCGTCATAATTAGCTTAATTTACTAAGAAAATAGGCTCTTCACGTGCATATCAGTCCTAATGATCCTAAGCAGTACCGCTACCTGACTTTAGATAATAAGCTTAAGGTTCTATTGGTACATGACGCAGACGCCCCACGTTCAGCTGCTGCATTATCGGTCAAGGTCGGTCATTTCGATGATCCCGTTGATCGACAGGGCATGGCACATTTCCTGGAGCACATGCTATTTCTCGGCACGGAGAAGTACCCCAAAGTCGGCGAGTTCCAGACATTCATCAACCAGAGCGGCGGCAGCAACAATGCCTGGACCGGCACTGAAAATACGACCTTTTTCTTCGAAGTCAGTCCCCATGCCTTTAGCGAGGGACTTGATCGCTTCGGCCAGTTTTTTACCGCTCCCCTGTTTAACGAAGAAGCCGTTGATAAAGAACGCCAGGCCGTCGATTCCGAATACAAACTCAAAGTCAAAGACGATGTACGCCGTCTTTACCAGGTCCATAAAGAAACCATTAACCCGGCGCACCCTTTTTCCAAATTTTCCGTCGGCGATCAGACAACATTAGATGACAGAGACGGCAAACCGGTTCGTGACGAGCTGATTGCCTTCTACCAAAGCCATTACTCTGCCGATCTGATGAGCCTGGTACTACTCGGCCCGCAGTCGCTGGACGAGCTGGAAAACTTTACCACTACCTACTTTGCCCACATTCCTAATACGGATATTACCAAGCCAGCGATCACCGAACCGCTGGTCACCGCCAACGAAACTGCAAAGTTCATTAAGATTGAGCCCATTAAAGAAGTTCGAAAGCTCACCCTGTCTTTCGCAATGCCTTCTGTCGAGCAATATTATCGCCAAAAGCCCCTTTCATATATTGCCCATCTGCTAGGCAATGAAGGCTGCGGTAGCCTGATGTCGATGCTGAAAAGCCGAGGACTGATCAATACGCTCGCCGCAGGTGGCGGAGTCAACGGCAGCAATTTTCGCGAATTCACCATCAGCCTTAATCTGACCCCGAAGGGACTGGAAAATGTCGATGATATCGTTACGGCTGTTTATCAATATATCCACCTGATCAGGCAACAGGGCCTGGATAAGTGGCGCTATACAGAAAAACAGGCCGTACTAGAGCAGGCTTTCCGCTATCAGGAAAAAAACCGCCCGCTAGATACGGTCAGCTACCTGGTCATGAACCTGTTTCACTACGCACCGGAAGACGTGATCTACGGTGACTATATGATGGCTGAGTATGACGAGCCGCTGTTGCGAGAGCTGCTTGCCTACCTCAGCCCGGACAACATGCGTCTGGTACTGGTTGCTCAGGGACAGGATTACGACCGTATTGCCCAGTGGTACCATACCCCCTACTCCATTTCGGCCTTTACCGACGGGCAACTGGCACGCTGGCAGCAGGTCGACGCCGACCCGGATCTCCGCCTGCCCGAGGTCAACCCCTATATCTGTGAGAAACTGGATCCGCACCCGCTAAAGGCAGACTCCGAGCTTCCTCCCCAGCTAATCCAGGATCTTCCGGGGTTCCGCCTGTGGTACAAGCAGGAGCATGAATTCCGGGTACCCAAAGGCGTGGTATTTGTGGCTATCGATAGTCCGCATGCCGTCGACACGCCCCGCAATATTGTCAAGACACGCCTCTGTGTCGAGATGTTGCTGGAAGCCATCAACGAATCTGCCTACCCGGCCGAAATCGCCGGTATGTCCTATAACCTCTATGCCCACCAGGGTGGCGTCACCCTGCAACTGTCGGGGTTTAGCGAGAAGCAACCGCTCTTGATGAAGCTATTGCTGGAGCGCTTCGAGGGAAGAACCTTCAATCCGGAAAGATTCCAGAACATCAAGGCGCAAATGCTCCGTAACTGGCGCAATGCCGCCGAGGACAAACCGATATCTCAGCTTTTCAACGAGCTGACCGGGATATTGCAGCCTAACAACCCGCCTTACCCGGTGCTCATCGAAGAGCTGGAAACCATTGAGGTCGACGAGCTTCCGGAGTTTGTCGAGGCGATGTTTGCCGAGCTGCACATCGACACCTTTATCTACGGTAACTGGCTGAAAGAAGATGCACTGGCACTGGCCGAGCTTCTCAAGGACGCTTTCCGGGTTACCGACCAGCTCTATGGCGAATCACAAAGACCACTGGTTCGTCTGGGCAAAGTCGGCACCCTGCGTCATGAAGTCAACTGCAACCATGCCGATTCTGCGATCCTGATGTACTACCAGTCGAGGAAAACGACCCCCAGAAAAATTGCCGTCTACACTCTGGCAAACCATCTGATGTCGACCACCTTCTTCCATGAACTGCGTACCCGCCAGCAATTGGGCTATATGGTCGGCACCGCAAATCTGCCCCTGAACCGCCATCCGGGGCTGATTTTATATATCCAGTCGCCGGTGGCCGCGCCAGCTCAGCTATCCGAGGCCATTGACGAATTCACCAATGCCTTTGCCCTAGTATTGCTAGAGCTGACCGAGGCGCAATGGCAGGCCAGCAAACAAGGACTGATCGCGCAAATATCCGAACCGGATACGAACCTGCGTGCCCGGGCACAGCGATTCTGGGTCAGCATCGGCAACAAGGATGCGGAGTTTAACCAGCGCCAGAAAGTGGTGCAGGAGCTTCAGGATCTCAGTCGTGCCGATATGATTCGCTTCATTGTCGAGATCATCAAGCCTCGCACTTCAAACCGGCTGGTCATGCACTGCCAAGGACATGCCCATAGCAACCTTGAGCCGCTCAGCATCGGCCTGCCCCTCGAATCAATCGATGAGTTTCAGAAAAAAGCGCGCTAACGTCTGCTAAAAACCAGCAAAGAGAATAAAAAATGGCCTGCATTTGCAGGCCATTTTTAATGGTTACACTTATCAGGCTTGATAGAAGCTCTGGCCTTCATTTGCCATCGCAATCAGCTTGTCACATGGCTTGAAGCGCTCGCCGTACTTATCGGCATGCTCGTTGAGCAATTCAACCACTCGCTTGATCCCCAACTGATCCATATAGCGGAACGGACCACCGAGGAATGGCGGGAAGCCGATACCGAAGATAGCGCCGATATCACCGTCCCGTGCCGACTGAATAACGCCCTCATCCAGACAGCGGGCCGCTTCGTTCAGCATCATCAGGCTACAGCGCATGGCCAGTGCCGCCCCTTCCGCCTTCTTCTCCGGTTTGATGTTCAGCAGTTTGTAGACCGTCTTATCGACAGACTTTTTCTTGCTGTTGTACAGGTAGAAACCTTTACCGCTCTTGCGCCCTTTACGGCCGTCGTTAAGCAGCACATCAAACACATCCGGTCCGCGGAAGCGCTCGCCCAGCTCCTCGACCATAATAGGCATGATCTTGGCACCGATATCGACACCCACCTCGTCAAGCAAAGTAATAGGCCCGACCGGGAAACCAAAGTCCAGCAACGCTGCATCAAGGTGCTCGATAGGCTCGCCGCTTAGCAGTACCGATGCCGCCTCATTCATGTAAGGGGCAAGAATACGGTTAACGTAAAATCCGGCTTTGTCGCCGACAACGATCGGAGTTTTGCCCTGCTTCTTCGCCAGCGCAACAACTGTGGCCACTGTTTCCGGAGAGGTGCCGGCATGAGGGATCACCTCTACCAGCGGCATTTTTTCTACCGGGCTGAAATAGTGAAGACCAACGACATTTTCCGGACGCTCGGCAGCCTCGGCAATCTGGTGGATAGGCAACGAGGAAGTGTTAGTGGCAAAGATAGTCTCGGCCTTGGCATTATCCTCAATCTCCTTCACCATCTGATGCTTGAGTTTCAGATCTTCAAATACCGCTTCAACCACCACATCCACATTGCCAAAACCGGTATAGTCAGTGCCCCCGGCAATGCTCATCATCTGCTTTTGCAGCTCGGCTTTGCTGATGATCCGACGCTTACGCTTTTTATCCAGCAGCTTATAGTTATAAGCCATGGCGTTTAAAATGCCGTCATTGGCGATATCTTTGATCCGGACCGGGTACTTGGCCTTGGATGCGGTTACATGGCTGATACCACCGCCCATCAGGCCGCCTCCCAACACGCCAACTCGTTTGATGTCGCCCGGCTTGGCATCCGATCCGGTTTCTTTTTTCATTGCCGTCGTGGCAAAGAAAATGCTGCGCAACGCAGCTGATTCCGAACTCATCACCAACTCGCCAAAACGCTTGGCCTCCTGCTTCAGGCCTTTTTCCATACCAAACTGCAAACCAAACTTAATGACTTCCAAAATGGCATCGGCCGCCGGATAGTTACCGCGAGTTTTTTCATGGGTTTTCTTGGCTGCCTGATCGAACACCAGAGAGCGCCCCAAAGCATTACCGCCCATCGCCCAGTCCTGAAACGAGTGCTTACGCTTGGGTTTGGCTTTCAGTGCCTGCTTCTCGGCAATTTCAAGCAAGATGCTGTGCGGAACTGCCTCGTCGACAACACCGAGCTTTTTCGCCTTTTTGGCCCGCAACTGCTTGCCGGTCAGGATCATATCCAGTGCGTTGGCAACACCGATAAGGCGCGGCAAACGCTGGGTACCGCCCGAGCCCGGCAACAAGCCCAACTGCACTTCAGGCAGACCTAAGCGGGTCTTGTCATCATCAGAGCAGACTCGGCTATGACAGGCTAGTGCCAGCTCCATACCACCACCCAAACACGGGCCATGGATTGCTGCCACCACATGGAATGGCAGCGCTTCGAGCTCGGCAAACAGCTCCTGACCTTTTGCGGCTAATTGTTGGGCTTCTTCGGCTGTGGTGCAGGCCGCCAGCATACGAATATCGGCACCGGCAATAAAGTTGTCCGGCTTGCCAGAGTGAACAACCAGCCCTTTGATATCTTGTTTGGCCTTTAATTCAGCCAGTACATCAGATACTTGCTCGACAAACGCTGACTGCAGCGTATTCATTTTTTCTTCCGGCACATCGATTTTCAGCCAAGCGACACCGTTATCACCGTAAGATAAAGAAAATGCGGATTCTTGTTGGGTCATTATTCTGCCTCCAGGATCATTGCAGCGCCTAAGCCACCAGCTGCGCAAGCGGTATTCAATGCCAAACCACCGCCTCGACGCTGCAGTTCACGCAGTGTCTGGGTGATCATTCGTGCCCCTGTTGCGGCAAACGGGTGACCATAAGCGATAGATCCCCCTAGCACATTGAACTTGTCCATATCAATCTCGCCAATTGCCTGACTGCGCCCCAGCTTCTCCTCGGCAAACTTCTTCGAGCCAAACATCTTCACGTTGGCCAACGTCTGCGCGGCGAAAGCTTCGTGCATATCAATCAAAGTAAGATCAGACAGACTGATACCGGCACGATCGAGGGCCATAGGTGTCGCATAGGACGGCCCCATCAGCATGTCTTTCTCCACCCCGATAGCCGAGAAGGCATAGGAGCGGATATAACCCAATGGTTTGAGGCCAAGCTCTTTGGCCCTACCTTCACGCATCAGCAGGATCGCCGCCGCACCGTCTGTCAGTGGTGTCGCATTGGCCGCGGTAACCGAACCGAATTTACGGTCAAAGGCCGGGCGCAGCTTGGCATAAGACTCCAGTGACGAGTCTTCACGAATGTTGTTGTCTTTATCAATCCACTGACGATAAGGTTCCGGGAAGGCAGTGATCACCTCACCCTGGATCAGGCCGTCTTTCCACGCCTGAGCAGCCAGTGAATGCGAGCGGTGCGCCAGGGCGTCTTGCTCTTCACGGGTGATGCCATGGGTTTTCGCCATCTGCTCGGCGGTTTGGCCCATACTTAAGCCGGTTGAATATTCAGCCACCGCCGGCGGTACCGGCATCAGGTCCTTCATGCTGAGTTTGCTGAGCAGTTTTAAACGCTTGCTCATGGTTTTTGCCTTGCTCAGTGCCAGTAAGGTCGCTGCCATTTTTTTCGAAACACCAATCGGCAATACCGAAGAAGAGTCGGCCCCACCGGCAATACCGATATCAACGGTACCCGAGATAATACTCTCAGCCACATTGGCCGCCGCCTGGAAACTCGTGGCACAGGCCCGGGTTACACTGTAGGCATCAGTGCCGATATTCATGCCGGTGCCAAGAACAATTTCGCGGGCGATATTCGGTGCTTCAGGCATCTGGATAACCTGTCCAAATACCACCTGATCAATCAGTTGGGGATCAAAGTCAATCTGCTGCAGCATTTCGTTGACCACCATTTTCCCCATGTCCAAGGCAGGAACGCCATTAAAGGCCGTGGCCTGACGGGCAAACGGGGTACGTAATCCACTTACAACGGCGATGCGCTCACCTTGGTGAGTGGTGAGATTCTGGAGACGTGTCATCGCTACTCCTTATTATGATTTGCAGGGCACTCAATGTGCACGGTAGAGGTCTGACCACATCAATTGTAATCAACTTGTTACTTATTTCAAACAATTGTTTTAAGTATTTGCAAGAAGCGAGACACAAGTAGGAAATTACGGCGGGGATATGTACTTTCTATCTTAGTAAAATAAGAGCAACTTGTTGCTTACTATGAGAAAAAAGGCAAAAAAAAACCATACCGATATGGTATGGTTATAATTTACACGGATAAAAATCCATGCAAGGTATAAGTCAATTAACATAAAGCCAATTGCAAATCAGGCAGAGCCTGATAGGAGAAAGTAAAGTCAGCCTTCAAAAGGAAGTTGTCATCTTGCTCAACAGATAGTAACCATACAAAAACAGACCTGTTCCACAGAACCGAATTCAATGCTTACCATCAGATGACGTGAACTACTATAGCTTCCTCACGGGGACACAATTTGAACCAGATCAATTTTAGTGCTGATAATCCGATGAATCATGCAATCGCTGAATAAAACGAACTGAATAACGACCCAGCGGTTTCTTTTTGATGGGCAAATTTATGATTAAGCAATTTTTTCGTAAGAAAAAGACGGATGCCTCGGTCTCTGTAGACATGAATAAGCAAAGACGGTACGAAGCCCTTGTCCGGGCCTGGCATCGGGACTTATATCGCTACGCCTACTGGTTATGCCACGATCCTCATATCGCCGAGGATCTGGTGCAGGAAACCTGTCTACGTGCGTGGCGCTCTCTCGACAGCCTACATGATGACAAAGCCGCCAAGTCCTGGCTGATTACAATCCTTCGCAGGGAAAACGCACGTCGTTTTGAGCGAAAGCAACTGGATTTGGTTGATATTGATGACTATGCCATCGCAGATACCAAGCATCAGGGCTCCGAGATGGATGTCGAGCAGCAGATCCTGCACAAGCAGATCATGAAGCTGGCACCAGAATACCGAGAACCATTAGTTTTGCAGGTTATGGCTGGGTTTAGCGGTGATGAAATTGCCGAAATCCTCGACCTTAACCGCAATACTGTAATGACACGCTTGTTCCGCGCCAGAAATCAATTAAAAGAGCAAATTGAAAAGCAATCCGAGCGGAGGGGCCAACAAAATGGACGATCTTGAATTCCGTCGTCGTATCCTGGCAGATCCTAACGATAACAGTCAGGAAATGATCGCAGCAAAAAACTCATCGATAACCAACCGTAAGTTATCGGATGAACTATTACAGCTCGATGCCAAGCTTGAAAGTATTTTAAAAGTCGATGTGCCCGATGATCTGGCTGATCGTATCTTGTTTCACCAATCTGGACAGCCTGAGAAGGATCGAGGAAGAACACGATTCCATCTTGCTATAGCCGCCTCTATCGCTTTTGTCTTCGGTTTGTTTGTCGGTCAATTTAACTCTCAGATTGTACCGACCGGTGCCACCAGTGAAATTGCACAGGTCGCCATGGAGCATGTCTACACCGAAGCGCCATTTATCGAGGGCATCGACGAATCGGTCTCACTACAGCAGGTTAATGCCAAACTAACGCCCTTTGGCTCTGAGCTAACCAGCTTGCCCGGCCATGTTTACTATGTGAACCATTGTGGCTTTGGCGATAAAAACGCGCTTCATATGGTCATGGCAACCGAAAACGGCAAAGTCACTGTATTCGTCGTGCCTGAGCAACAGCCCAAAATGTCATCATTCAGTGACAGTAACTTGAACGGAGTGGTGATGCCTGTTCAAAATGCGAGCTTGATAGTCGTTGGCGAGAAGGGACAAAACGTCGCCCCTATTGCCGAAAGCCTGGGCTCTGATCTTAACTGGGAAATTTAACCCACTTGCCTCCAATTTGCGGTCATTCCCTAAAATAATGGAAATGACCGCACTTATTCCCCTGAAAAATATAGCAATTTTATTTGTTACCTTGGTTGCATATTTTGCAATTAACCATCCCTTTCTACGACAAAAATTCGCTAGAATCCCTCCCCAGTTGTTAACTTTGCGATAACAACCAATAAGTTAACAACTGGTCTGATTTGATACGTCAGGCTACCCACCTACAATCGTGCGCAATCTGCAAAAATAGCAGATAAATGCAGTATATGATTAGGAATAACAATAAATATGAATAAGAAGCGTCTGTTTACAAAATCTGTGGTTGCGGTAGCAATCACCATGGCATCGCAGCAAGCACTTGCTGCTGGTTTTCAGCTAAACGCACAATCTGCAACCGGCCTTGGCCGTGCTTTCGCAGGTGATGCCGTTATCGCTGATAACGCATCGGCAATGGCTCGTAACGCAGCGGCAATGTCGCTATTTGATGCACCGGCTATCTCGCTAGGTATCAACGCTATTGATAGTGATATTGATGTAAAAGATGCCAAATACACTGCTTTGACTCAAAGAGGACCAGTTACAGCCTCTTTGGCAGACCAGCAAGTTGGTGATACCTCTTACGCGCCAAATATCTACTATATCCACCCAATCAACGACAAGTGGGCGGTAGGTGCAGGTATTTACTCTAACTTCGGTACCAAAACTGAATTCAGTGATAACTATGCAGCCAATGAATACGGCGGTATGACCGATGTGAAAAGCATCAACTTTGCCCTGAGTGCCTCTTACCGAATCAACCAGCAATGGAGTGTCGGTGGTGGCCTGGATGTGATTTATGGTGCAGGTAAACTTCAACGTTCTAACAAAGCGTTGGAAGCAGCCCTACCTGGAGAAGGTCCTCTTCTAGATGTAGATGCAGACGGTATTGCTTTTGGCTGGAACGTGGGTACGGTTTATGAGCTGAATGACAATAACCGCTTTGGTCTTTCTTACCGTTACAGCCCGGAACTGGAAGCTGAAGGTGATATGCATTACCAACCTGGCGGCGGTGATATCGGCAACGAGAAGCTGAAGATGCCTCTGCCAGATATGGCCGAATTCTCTGGTTTCCATAAGCTTAACGACAAATTTGCAGTTCACTATAGTGTGCAGTGGATTGGCTGGAGTGCATTCGACAAACTAGAGACAAGTGGCAACAAAGTACTAAATACCTATGAGTGGCAAGACGGCTGGCACTACGCTCTGGGTGGTACTTACTACCTAAACAGCGACTGGACGCTACGTACAGGTTACATGTATGACACCAGTGCCCAGGATGAGAAAACATCGATCTCCGTACCCGATTCAGACCGTCAGTGGTTCTCGGCAGGTTTCACTTATCACATCGATTCCAAGTCTAATATCGACTTTGGCCTTACTTACCTAGTGGGTAAAGATGTTAGTGTTACTGAATCAACACCTAACCCAGATCCGAATACAAACCCAGTATTCCCTGATGCAACAAGCATCAGCGCCACTACGCACGCTAACGCACTGCTATACGGCATCCAGTACAGCCGTTCATTCTAATTCAGCGAATCATTTTGCTTGAATTTGTAAAAGGGAGCTTTTGGGCTCCCTTTTCTATTTCCATTCTAACTTACTGTCACTAAAAGATTTTATAACTATATATACCTTTTCCTCGCTAATTTGAGTGAACAGTGCGTCGCTGAAACTCTCTATTTCATATACATGTGTACGCTGAAATCTCATCCGACCAGAATGGAATGAGCATTTTTTACCAGATATAACACCAAAAGCCCAAAAACAACCAGCACAAACAACTTAATGATTATTAAGAACAAAGAATAACTTAAAGCTTTTACTCTAAAGCGTATGATTCGCACCATTACATTTCAGCGAACATTTAGACTGATGAATAAAAACAAAATTACGCTTTCTTTGGCAGCAGCATTAACCCTAGGCATGAGTGCCAATGCAATGGCAGCTGGCTTCCAGCTAGCAGAATACTCGGCAACAGGCCTTGGCCGCGCATTTGCCGGTGAAGCAGCAATGGCAGACAATGCCAGTGCCCAGTTCCGCAACCCGGCGATGATGACCTACCTGGCAGGCACTCAAATCTCTGTTGGTGCAATCTATGTCGATCCGAATATTGATGTCGAAGGCAAAGTGGATGGCGCAGTTCCAACTAAAGCGAGTGATATCGCAAACTCTGCCGTTATCCCTAACTTCTACCTTTCTCACCAAATCAATGACCAGTGGGTAGTTGGACTGGCGCTTGCAACCAACTATGGTATGGAAACTGAGTTAGATGGTGACTACCTGGCTACAGCTTTCGGTAACCAGGCCATGGTTAAGTCTGTGGAAATCAACCCGAACCTTGCATACAAAATTAATGAGCAGTTCAGTGTTGGTGGTGGTGTTCGCTATGTCATGGGCGAAGGCCATTTTGGCGCGGCTTTACCAAAAGCAGCAGGCGGTGCCGATCTGAAATATATGGAAGGCGATGATACCGCATGGGGTTGGCAGCTAGGTGCAGCTTGGCAAATCAATCCAAATCACCGTGTAGGCGTTAACTACCGCTCGGCAGTTGATCTAACTCTTGAAGGCAATGCTTCAGGCCTTGCCTACGATAAAGCCTCTGTTATGCAAGGCAAAACGCCTAGCAAAAATTATGCTGGTAGCCTGGACTTAACGCTTCCGGCTACTGCAGAGATTGCTAGTTTCCACCAACTCACAGATAAAGTAGCAGTGCATGCAAGCTTCAACTGGACCGACTGGAGCAGTTTCGAGAAGCTTGAAGCAAACATCCCATCAATTTCTTCCAAGCCAGATCTAATCAAAGAAGAAAACTGGGAAGACAACTACCGCCTGGCTGTAGGTACTACCTACCAGTACACAAGCAAACTCGCTCTACGTTCGGGTATTGCCTACGATACCTCTGCTGTTAGTGAGGAACACCGTACCCAGACTATCCCTGAAACCGACCGCCTATGGCTAAGTGTTGGTGCAGGTTACGCATGGTCAGACAACCTAACACTTGATGCTGGTTTCACTTACATCTTTGCTAAAGATGCTTCTATGTCAGAAGAGCTTGATCTAAATGGCGACAAAGTCACTGATAGTACCTTTAAAGGTGAAATCACCGGTAACATTTGGCTAGTTGGTGTGCAGGCAAGCTACAAGTTTTAATAGCAAGCTAAGACTAAAAACAAGATTGTAACTACGTCCATAAAGAGAGTGTATTGATATGCACTCTCTTTTTTATTAGGCATGCTTTATACATGAATTCAATTAATCTATAGAGAAAGAAATTTCATTCGACGTCACAGAATTTGCCTCATAGAATCGCATCTTTCTTAGCATTCTTAGTATTTCATCAATTTTTCTCATGCTTTTAACAACACTATACATCATCGGAATAACTGCCGAGGCAATGACCGGCGCACTGGCTGCTGGCAAACGTCATATGGACTGGTTCGGGGTCATGCTGGTTGCCAGCGCGACTGCAATCGGCGGCGGTACAGTACGCGATATATTACTGGGCCACTACCCGCTCGGCTGGGTGGCAAATCCCCAATACCTTGCGATTACTTGCCTGGCAGGGCTGTTTACAACCATGGTGGCCCCGCAGGTTGTTCGCTTTCACAAAGTATTTGTTCTGCTCGATTCTCTGGGGTTGATTGTATTTAGTATCATCGGCTGCCGAGTCGCCATGGATATGGGCCTGTCTCCGCTTATCTGTATCGTGGCCGCCGTAGTAACTGGCGTTTTCGGTGGGTTGCTGCGGGATTTAATCTGTCGTCGTACCCCCATGGTGCTGCATAAAGAGCTGTATGCATCTGTCGCATTCATGGCTGGCGGAATGTATTACGCGATGATGTATTTTGCCGTACCGGAAACAATAACGACGATTGCGACTCTGGTTATCGGCTTTATGGTACGCGTTGCTGCCGTGCAGTTTGGCTGGCGCCTGCCGATATTCAAGTTCGAAGAAGTCGGCAAGGTTGAACCCAAAGAGCTTGACTCACAATCCTGACAACGGGCATCAAACATTCCGTTGGATATGTCGACAAATAAAAAAGCGAGAGGTGAAAGCCTCTCGCTTTTTTAATCCAGTGTCCCGTCCTGAGATAACTAAATCTTCGGTGTTTCTGTTACCACGTCGGCATTCTGACCGCGGTGGCGCAACAGGTGATCCATTAAGGTGATCGCCAGCATTGCCTCGGCAATCGGTACCGCGCGGATACCCACACACGGGTCATGGCGGCCTTTGGTGATCACTTCCGCACTTTCGCCCTGGCGGTTGATCGTTTCACCTGGCACAGTAATACTCGATGTCGGCTTCAGGGCAATATGCGCGACCACATCCTGACCCGACGAGATACCACCCAAAATACCGCCAGCATGGTTGGTCTTGAAACCTTCCGGTGTCATCGCATCACGATGCTCGCTGCCGCGCTGCTCAACCACGTCAAAACCATCACCAATCTCAACCCCTTTCACCGCATTGATACTCATAAGCGAGTGGGCAATGTCGGCATCAAGGCGATCAAAAACAGGTTCACCCAGGCCCACAGGGACATTGCTGGCAACCACTGTCAGCTTGGCACCGATGGAGTCGCCTTCTTTCTTCAGTTTGCGGATCAGCTCGTCAAAGGCTTCGACCTTGTCGGCATCCGGGCAGAAAAACGCATTCTGTTCAATCTGGTCCCAATCAACCTTATCAATGGTGACATCACCCATCTGAGAGAGATAAGCACGCACTTCAATACCATGCACTTGTTTCAGGTACTTCTTGGCCACAGCGCCAGCAGCTACACGCATCGCCGTTTCGCGAGCTGATGAGCGACCACCGCCACGGTAGTCACGGACACCGTACTTTTGGTGGTAGGTATAATCAGCATGTCCCGGGCGGAACTTATCCTTGATGTTAGAGTAATCTTTCGAACGCTGATCGGTGTTCTCGATCAGCAAACCAATCGAGGTGCCGGTAGTCTGGCCTTCAAAGACGCCAGACAGAATCTTTACTTCATCGGGTTCACGACGCTGGGTCGTGTACTTGGAAGTACCCGGACGGCGACGGTCCAGATCATGCTGCATATCCGCTTCAGTCAGTGCTAGTCCCGGGGGACAGCCATCAATGATGCAGCCCAGTGCCAGGCCATGGCTTTCACCAAAGGTAGTGACGCGAAAAAGTTGTCCTATCGTATTGCCTGCCATTACTTCCTCTGTTCTTTTCGATGCTTCAGATATACCCGAGCAACATTTATCTTGCTGGTATGTTCATAGTTGTGTCTTTGTTAATGAGTACATAGTGCAAATTAGTCGCAGGGAATGCAAGAGGGGAAACAGGCTAATTAATGGCAATTAAAATGTGGAGAGGAAATGAGGGGGAATATAGCGAGAGAAGGCTCTCTCGCTATACAAGCAGAATTACGCGTCTTTTTTCGATTTCCACTTCTTGATGCCGCTCGAGCCAGAATTGCGGCCACGAGAGAAGTCGTTGTCACGGCTAGATCTGCCGCCGCCTGATTTACCTTGGCCTGATTTACCATGACCTGGCTTATTGTGGCTAGGCTTGTTGCCACGACCCGGGCGAGAACCTCGGCGTTCGTCTGAGCGTGAATCCTCTTGCTCGCCTGAACGGCGCTTGCGGTTAAACTCGCCTTTGCCCTTATAAGTTTTGTACTGGATCTTGCCGCCATTACGCTCTGCTGCATCTTGCTGACGACTGTCGAACAGCTTGGCATCCGTCGCTTTTTTAATGGATTTGCCTTTGCCATCAACCTGCGAGGCTTCCTCAGTACCGCTGGAATCAGAAATCAGGCTATGGATTTCAGCAATTTCTGCATCTGTCAGGTAACGCCATTTTCCATTCGGCAGCCCGTCAATGCTGATATTCATAATACGAACACGACGCAGCTTGAACACGTCATAACCCAGAGCTTCGCACATACGGCGGATCTGACGGTTCAGTCCCTGAGTCAGCACAATACGGAACGAGTAGGTCGTTTCCTTGGTGACTTTACATGGCAAGGTGACGGTGTCGAGGATTGCGACACCCGAGGCCATCTTGTCAATAAATTCCTGGGTGATCGGCTTGTCTACGCGCACCACATACTCTTTCTCGTGCGAGTTACCCGCGCGCAAGATTTTATTGACGATGTCGCCGTCGTTGGTCAGGAAAATCAGACCATCTGATGGCTTATCGAGGCGACCAATCGGGAAGATACGCTTACGGTGACCAATAAAATCGACAATGTTATCTTTTATATGACGCTCAGTAGTACAGGTTATGCCTGTCGGCTTGTTAAGCGCAATATAGATTGGCTTTTCTTTGGCACGCAGAGGCCGGTCATCGACCAGTACTTCGTCGCCCGGTTGTACTTTCATGCCCATTTCCGGCTCTTGGCCATTGATGGTCACTCGGCCTTGATCAATAAGCTTGTCCGCCTCACGGCGTGAGCAAAAGCCCGTATCACTGATAAATTTGTTTAAACGTACTGCTTTTGCCTGATTCTGGTCGGCATTGTCAGTTGAATTCTGAGGCTGATTCTGAGACATGGA
Source organism: Photobacterium kasasachensis (assembly GCF_050336885.1). NCBI lineage: Bacteria > Pseudomonadati > Pseudomonadota > Gammaproteobacteria > Vibrionales > Vibrionaceae > Photobacterium > Photobacterium kasasachensis. The sequence continues at coordinate 5,407 of NZ_JAKJSH010000006.1, read as the reverse complement.
GTTCTTCTTTGCTATGCGTTTCACAACGCGATCAAGGTCAGTTAATTGGCTATACCCCCTAATTCTACCAACCCCGCAGGGTGCTGGAAAAGAAATTATGTTTAATAGCGAAAAAAACCGCCCTAATGGACGGTTTCGTTTCAGTCAAAGAACAGCGCCGAAGGCTATTAGCTCTCTTTTGCTGTCGGCAGCTCACCATGATTCGAACGACCGACATAATCTTGCTGGAGGGCTTTTTCAAGCTGTTCGGCAACATGACCCGGTGATGCAGTTTTCTCCGACATCAAGCGATACATTGCAGGGATCACCAACAGGGTCACAAAGGTGGCAAACGCCATACCGAAGAAGACGACCGTACCCACGGCAATCCGGCTTTCAGCCCCCGCCCCTGTCGATAAAATCAAAGGGACAGAACCAAACAAGGTAGTAAATGCTGTCATCAGGATCGGACGCAATCGGCGCTCCGAGGCATCAATAATTGCCTGCTCGAAGGCCACCCCCTTGTCACGTAGCTGGTTGGCAAACTCGACAATCAGGATACCGTTCTTGGTCACCATCCCAATCAGCATAATCATCCCGATCTGGCTGAAAATATTCAGGCTCTGGCTCAGGATCAACAGCCCCGCCAGACCACCGAAGATCCCCATCGGCACGGTCAGCATCACCACCATTGGGTTGATAAAGCTTTCAAACTGAGCTGCCAATACCAAATAGGCCACCAGCAATGCCAGACCAAACACCAACAGGATGCTGCTCTGGTTCTCACGGAAATCCTTCGATTCTCCGGCATAGTCAATCACGATATCGCTCGGCAGCATTTCCAGTGCCTTGGCATCAAGAAACTCCAGCGCCTCTCCCAGGGTATACCCAGGCACTAGGCTTGCTTTCAGGGTTATAGACTTCTGCTTCTGGTTATGGCTCAGTTTCTGGGCCGATGCCACTTCCTCAACTTCAGCAACGGATTCCAGGGTGATCAGCTGACCGGAGCGGGCGCGGACATAAATCTGACTCAGATCCGTTGCATTGTTAAAGCTATTTTCATCACCGCGCAGATACACATCATATTCTTCACCGCGATCAACAAAGGTGGTTTCAGTACGACCGCCCAGCATGATCTCAAGCGTCTCGGCAACCTCGGACACCGGGATACCCAGCTCTGCTGCACGCTGACGATTCACGGTAACAACCAGTTCAGGCGTCGTTTCGGCATAGTCCAGATCTGCCCCCTCCATCATCGGACTGGCTTCGGCTATATCCATCAGCTGACTTGCCCACTGAAACAGCTCATCATAGTCTGCGCCGTTAAGGACAAACTGGATCGGTTCAGAAGATCCGCCACGAAACCCCGGCATAAAAGGCCACACTCGCACATCCGGGATCCCCTGCAATGCCTTACGCACCATGCCAAGAGCCTCAGTCGCCGAAACGCTGCGATCTTCCCAGTTCTCCAATGCCATGATCACAAAGCCGGTCTGGTCTCCGGCACTGCCGCCAAAAGCCGGCGTCTGGATAGACAGAGACTTAATCACGCCCTCACCCACCATCGGCAGCAGTCGGCGCTCAACTTCTTCGACATTGCCAACCATACGGTTATAGCTGGTCCCTTCAGCCCCTTTGACAAAAGCAAAGATCACCCCGCGATCTTCCTGCGGCGCCAGCTGAGAAGGCACCGACTTCATCAGTACAACGCTCAAGCCAATGAAACCCAATACAATCAGAGGAGCAACATATCGGTAGCGCACCGAAAAGGTCACCACCTGACGATATTTCGCCTCCAGCCTGCCAAACATTCCGTCAACCCAAAGGTTAAACTTGCCAGGCTTCACGTTGGCCTTCAGCAGCTTGCTGCCCAGCACCGGGCTCAACGTCAGGGCAACCAGAGACGAGAAGATAACCGCAACCGCCAACAGCACCGAAAACTCGGTAAACAGCGGGCCAACCATGCCGTCCATAAAGGAAATAGGCAGGAAGACCATTACTAACACAACGGTTGTAGCCACGACGGCAAAGCCAACTTCACGTGTTCCTTTGTACGCCGCAAGCAGTGGCGGCTCGCCTTTTTCAATGTGGTGATAGATGTTCTCCACTACCACAATGGCGTCATCCACAACGAGGCCGATAGCCAAAATCAGCGCCATTAGTGTCAGCAGGTTGATAGAGAACCCCAAGAAGTAGGCCACCATAAAGGCAGATATCAGTGAGACCGGTACGGTGATCGCCGGGATCAAGGTCGCCCTTGCCTGCCCGATAAAGATATAGAGTACCAATACCACCAGCATCCCGGTGACAAACAAAGTGCTATACACTTCGCTGATAGAACGGTCGATAAACACCGTGGAATCGTAATCGACATACAGCGAGGTCCCTTCGGGGATAAAGCGTTGCATCCGCTCAACTTCGGCATGGACATCAGCGGCCACATTCAGCGGGTTGGCATCTGTCATAGTAACCATGCCTAAACTGAGGTTAGAGACGCCGTTGTTTTTGAACGTCGCGTTCTCGTTCTGAGCACCAATCGATACCTTGGCGACATCTTTGAGATAAATCGGCGTTCCATCATCGGCCGTACGCACAACCAGATAGGCAAAATCATCAGGCGTCCGGTACAGGCGCGCGGTCCGTACCGACATGGTTGTCGTATCATTACGCACCTCCCCGCCCGGCAGTTCGACATTCTCGCTATTAAGGGCACTGACGATATCTTTGGTTGTCACCCCGCGACCGGCCATCTGCTCCGGCATCAGCTTCACGTACATTACCCGATACAGGGCACCGCTTAGCTGCACCGAGCTGACACCGTTGATCAGGCTAAAGCGATCCATCAGCACCCGCTCGGCATAATCAGTCAGCTGGGTCCGATCCATGATGCTAGAAGTCAGGTTAATATAGAGCGCCGGTTCATCGGACCCATTGTCTTTCGATACCACAGGATCGTCAGCTTCGTCAGGTAAACTTCGCTGTGCCCGTGAAACCGCATCACGAACATCACTGACACCTTCGGTCAGGTTCCAACCCATCTCGAACTCAATCTTGATCCGCGAGATACCGTTACGGGTCGTTGACGTAATACTGTCAATCCCGCTGATCCCCGACAGCTGATCTTCCAGTACCGTGGTGATCCGGCTTTCCATAATGGTTGCCGAGGCCCCTTCATAGCGCGTCGATATACTGACCACGGGGTTTTCAACATCCGGCATTTCCCGTACCGATAGCTTGGTAAAAGAGACAATACCGAAAACACACAGCAACAAACTTAGAACAATAGCGACAACCGGACGCTTAACAGAGACATCTGATAACCACATTAGGCACTGTCTCCTGATTTAAGCGGCTTCTTTGCGGTTAAATCATTGACCTTTGACCCGTCGCGCATGTTAACCAGCCCCTGGACAACAATACGATCGCCAATATTAATACCGGACTCAATCACAACCTCGTTCTCAACACGGGCCCCGAGGGTTACCTCGGTGCGGCGAGCGATATTTTCCTCGTCCACCAGATAGACAAAGCGCTTGGTACCGGAATACTCCAGTGCCTGTACGGGAATAATGGCAGCATCATGTGGCGTGAAACCAATGTTTGCGGCCATCAGCATACCCGGCTTCAACTTGTTGTCAGTATTATCAATATTCACCCGCACCTTGATATTGAGCGAGTCTGCCTGTACCCGAGAGTCGATAGCTTGGATCTCCCCCATAAACTCACGTCCGGGCCATGCCTGACTGGTTGCCGTGACCGACATTCCTTCGGTCATAAAGGAGAGGTACTGCTCGGGGACCTGAATATCGAGACGCATCGAGGAGAGATCATCGAGGGAAAATAGCTCGCTGCCAACCGTCAGCATGTGACCCGGGCTAATATCAATCAGTCCTACGGTACCGGCGAATGGGGCATGAATGGCATGATCATCAAGTTCGGCTTTCGCCGCTTTCAGTCTGGCATCGGCAATATTTACACTAGCCTGCTGGGCATCGATTTCAGTTTGGGTAATGGCACCGCGCTTCACCAGGCTTTTAAACTCGTTTAGTTTTCGCTTTTCATCATTAAGGTATGCCAACGCCTCTTCGTAAGCCGCCCGCGCCTTGGCATCATCAAGCTGAACCAGCAATTCGCCCTTGGCGACCTTATTATTGACACCAACAACGATACTATCGACCTTGGCCGCAACCTGAGTAGCAACATTCACCGAGCGCTGGGCTTCCAATTTACCGATCAGTGACAGCGACTGTGCAACAGGATGAGAAGAGACCTCCCCGGTTGTCACCGGGATAAACCTGCCTGCGCCCGGAGGGGCTTTTTTCTCTGCCGCGTGAGACTCGCCCTGAAAATACAAAAAACCACCACCGGATAGAGCAGCGGTAACCAGTGCTGCTACGAGGATTTTTTTCATGATAAAAAACGCCTAAAGAAAACTGGTTGAATAATATCGAAACCAGAGCGCAAACGGGGTAAAGAAATGTAAAGTTACGCAATAATACGTTCATCTGTCCGGGATCTGGTGCGAACAAACCGGCGGTAATGCCCTGACAAGCAACAATATGATGAAAATTACAGCATGCAGACAGAATTTCGCAGGAAAAGGGTTTACAGCAACGTATTGTTTGATATTATCCGCACCGCACTTGTGGAGGGGTTCCCGAGTGGCCAAAGGGATCAGACTGTAAATCTGACGGCTCTGCCTTCGATGGTTCGAATCCATCTCCCTCCACCATTATTCTTGAAAGCTGTTCCTTATTTGTTGTAAGGTACATCTTTCCGGCCTAAACAAGCTTTAATAGCTTGTTGCCAAAGCAACACCCCGTGGAGGGGTTCCCGAGTGGCCAAAGGGATCAGACTGTAAATCTGACGGCTCCGCCTTCGATGGTTCGAATCCATCTCCCTCCACCATTATTTTGAAAATTGTTTAGCTCATTAGAGTGGCCGACAGTTTTCTGGCTTTAAAAGCCGATAATTTAGCAACACCCCGTGGAGGGGTTCCCGAGTGGCCAAAGGGATCAGACTGTAAATCTGACGGCTCCGCCTTCGATGGTTCGAATCCATCTCCCTCCACCATCATTTTTGAAAATTGTTTAGCTCATTAGAGTGGCCGACAGTTTTCTGGCTTTAAAAGCCGATAATTTAGCAACACCCCGTGGAGGGGTTCCCGAGTGGCCAAAGGGATCAGACTGTAAATCTGACGGCTCCGCCTTCGATGGTTCGAATCCATCTCCCTCCACCATCATTTTGAAAATTGTTTAGCTCATTAGAGTGGCCGACAGTTTTCTGGCTTTAAAAGCCGATAATTTAGCAACACCCCGTGGAGGGGTTCCCGAGTGGCCAAAGGGATCAGACTGTAAATCTGACGGCTCCGCCTTCGATGGTTCGAATCCATCTCCCTCCACCATCATTTTGAAAATTGTTTAGCTCA
>NZ_JAKJSH010000023.1:0-100227 GCF_050336885.1 Photobacterium kasasachensis | reverse complement strand
TCGCCGATATTGCCCTCGGTGACCGCCCCGGTGAACGTGCCGCTGACCTGCGACGCATCTTCCGTGCCGGTGATCTCCACCGTCACCTGCTGCCTGGTGCCGTCGGTCGCGGTGAAGGTAATAGTGTCGCTGACCTTGTCGCCCTCATCGAGCTGCTGCACCTTGCTCTGGTCCAGGGTATAGGTCCACTCGCCGTCGACCAGGGTAAAGCTGCCGTAGCCGTTGTCGCCTGCGGTACTGTCCACGTTGTCGAAGCGCGGGTTGTCGCCGTTGTCCACGTCACTGATCGCAATCGTGCCGGTCGCCGTCTCCGGCGCGTCGCCAATATTGCCCTCGGTAACCGCCCCGGTGAACGTGCCGCTGACCTGCGACGCATCTTCCGTGCCGGTGATCTCCACCGTCACCTGCTGCCTGGTGCCGTCGGTCGCGGTGAAGGTAATGGTGTCGCTGACCTTGTCGCCCTCATCGAGCTGCTGCACCTTGCTCTGGTCCAGGGTGTAGGTCCACTCGCCGTCGACCAGGGTAAAGCTGCCGTAGCCGCTGTCACCCTCAGTGCTGGTGACATCCGCAAAGCGCGGGTTGTCACCGTTGTCCACGTCGCTGATCGCAATCGTGCCGGTCGCCCTCTCCGGCGCGTCGCCGATATTGCCTTCAGTAACCGCCCCGGTGAACGTGCCGCTGACCTGCGACGCATCTTCCGTGCCGGTGATCTCTACCGTCACCTGCTGCCTGGTGCCGTCGGTCGCGGTGAAGGTAATGGTGTCGCTGACCTTGTCGCCCTCGTCCAGCTGCTGCACCTTGCTCTGGTTCAGGGTGTAGGTCCACTCGCCGTCGACCAGGGTAAAGCTGCCGTAGCCGTTGTCACCCTCGGTGCTGGTGACATCCGCAAAGCGCGGGTTGTCGCCGTCATCCACGTCGCTGATCGCAATCGTGCCGGTCGCCGTCTCCGTTGCATCGCCGATATTGCCCTCGGTAAACGCCCCGCTAGATGTGCCGCTGACCTGCGACGCATCTTCCGTGCCGGTGATCTCCACCGTCACCTGCTGCCTGGTGCCGTCGGTCGCGGTGAAGGTAATGGTGTCGCTGACCTTGTCGCCCTCATCCAGCTGCTGCACCTTGCTCTGGTCCAGGGTGTAGGTCCACTCGCCGTCAACCAGGGTAAAGCTGCCGTAGCCGTTGTCGCCTGCGGTGCTGTCCACGTTGTCGAAGCGCGGGTTGTCGCCGTTGTCCACGTCGCTGATCGCAATCGTGCCGGTCGCCGTCTCCGGCGAATCGCCGATATTGCCCTCGGTAACCGCCCCGGTAAACGTGCCGCTGACCTGCGACGCATCTTCCGTGCCGGTGATCTCCACCGTCACCTGCTGCCTGGTGCCGTCGGTCGCGGTGAAGGTAATGGTATCTTCTACCTTGTCGCCCTCGTCCAGCTGCTGCACCTTGCTCTGGTCCAGGATGTAGGTCCACTTGCCGTCAACCAGGGTAAAGCTACCGTAGCCGTTGTCACCCTCAGTGCTGGTGACATCAGCAAAGCGCGGGTTGTCGCCGTTGTCCACGTCGCTGATCGCAATCGTGCCGGTCGCCGTCTCCGGCGCGTCGCCGATATTGCCCTCGGTAACCGCCCCGGTGAACGTGCCGCTGACCTGCGACGCATCTTCCGTGCCGGTGATCTCCACCGTCACCTGCTGCCTGGTGCCGTCGGTCGCGGTGAAGGTAATGGTATCTTCTACCTTGTCGCCCTCGTCCAGCTGCTGCACCTTGCTCTGGTCCAGGGTGTAGGTCCACTCGCCGTCAACCAGAGTAAAACTGCCGTAGCCGTTGTCGCCTGCGGTGCTGCCCACGTTGTCGAAGCGCGGGTTGTCGCCGTTATCCACGTCGCTGATCGCGATCGTGCCGGTCGCCGTCTCCGGCGCATCGCCGATATTGCCCTCGGTAACCGCGCCCGTAAACGTGCCGCTGACCTGCGACGCATCTTCCGTGCCGGTGATCTCCACCGTCACCTGCTGCCTGGTACCGTCGGTCGCGGTGAAGGTGATGGTATCTTCTACCTTGTCGCCCTCGTCCAGCTGCTGCACCTTGCTCTGGTCCAGGGTGTAGGTCCACTCGCCGTCGACCAGGCTAAAGCTACCGTAGCCGTTGTCGCCTGCGGTGCTGTCCACGTTGTCGAAGCGCGGGTTGTCGCCGTTGTCCACGTCGCTGATCGCAATCGTGCCGGTCGCCGTCTCCGGCGCGTCGCCGATATTGCCCTCGGTGACATCACCGACAGTTTTACCACTTACTTCTGAAGCTTCATTGACATCTCCGACAGTGACTTTCACTTCTGCGGTGTCATTCAGCCCTTCGCTGTCGGTCACTTCGACCACTAGGCTGTAACTCGCCGCCTCTTCGTGATCCAGTGCCACACCGTCCTTGAGACGAATCTCTCCTGTCGTTGCGTTGATTTCAAACAGGTCGTTGTGATTGGTCAGAGTATACGTCACGGTATCGCCAGCATCTGGGTCGTACGATCCCACCAGGCCGACCTTGGCATCCAACTGGTTCTCATCCACGGTAAACTGGTAAATATCAGCATCCGTCATTCCACTGGTATCCAAACCATGGTTGTCATTGAAGCCACTGATAAATTCAGGTGCATCACCAGTCCCTTTAATCGTCACGGTCACCGTGTGCTCGGTGCCGTCCGCGGTGGTCACGGTGAACTCGCGGCTCAGCGGCTCACTCGCCTCGGTCAGCGCCTGCACTTCCGCCGAACCGTTGTTCAGCTCATAGCTCCAGTTACCTTCGCTGTCGATCTTGAAGGTACCGAAATTGCCGTCGGTGACCGTCTTGGCCTCAAAGGTCGCCTCGCCCGCATCCGGGTCGGCCACGTCCAGCTTACCGCCGGTGGTCAGCGTCATATCCTCTTTCACCGTGCCCGCATCGGCATCCGGCGTTGACGGCGTCACAACCGCGCCATCGTTAGTACCAACAACAGTAATTGTAAGTGTCTGGGTATCCTTTCCACCACGCCCATCATCAACCTGGTAAGACACTTTAACGTCAACCGTTTCACCTTCAGCTAGGCTGTCATAAACATCGTGGCTTGGGTCAAAGGTATATGAACCATCAGCATTGAATGTGAGGCCTGCCGGAACATCCTGATCGACCAACTGGTAAGTCAATGAGTCGCCGTCAGGGTCATTAGCTACAACATGACCGCTAATGATCTCGCTGCCTTCAGTTGCGGAATCCACCCTTGCCTGGGCAACGGGGGCTTGATTTATATCAACAGGAGTTAGCTGAACAAGACTACTCTCATCCTCGCTCTCATCAGTGTCTAACTCCGTCCCAAATGATGTATCAAAACCAGCTTCAGCCAATACATTGTCATAGTCATAGTCAATAACAACAAAGCCCTGATTTGAAGCACCAGAAGATGCAGAACCTGCTGCCGTTGCTTCAAAGATGCTTGTCGGATCCTCTCCGGCTAAAATCGCATTCTGTATTGCTGTTAATTCATCATTGTCAAAACGGGCTTGGTCGGCATAATCAGGATTAAAGGTCACATTGTTATCCATAGCAGCTACCTTGACTCCATTGTCAGATATCGCCACACAAGTTGGACATGGTTCCTGAACAACTACAGGCTCACCATCTACCAAAACAACATAACGAGTGCCTGGATTCGCAACCATTATCTCGTCTGGCTGTATTTGATACTCAGCCTTAACAGCAATAACTTGATCACTCCCTTTGATAACAAATGCCACACCATTTGCTATCTTCACATCAACGACTTTGCTGTTATTACTTGTATCCATATATGACCACCCAATTATCATTCACGATAAGTTATATAACCCGCGCTTTAAATAAAGCGATATTGAATTTGATTGTTATTTGCTAAATATAATGACGCGACTCTACCTGCTGCATGAAACACGACACATGAATCATGTTGCATGATTAATATTGCTTAAATAAAAATCACACAAAATACATTACTATTAAATGCAACATTATCTAAATAAGCTTTATTCCTAATAATTATTGCGAGAGTCAAAATAATCCTTTACGCCAATTTTTTGGCAGTTTATCATTTGCAATAAATTGACACAATAAACATATTTCACTCATAAATATTTATAAAATCTTAAAGTACTTATTATTTGCACGAAGAGAATGAATGAAAAATAACGCACCAACTATTACCTCTGATCACCTCGATTTTGTTGATGACAAGACAGCAGCACTATTACTGAATACTCCCAAAAGCGCACGTATTATGCTGTGGGTTGTTGTTCTGTTTTTTATTGTTGCTGTTGTATGGGCGTCAATGGCACAACTTGATCAGGTAACAGTTGGCGCAGGCAAAGTTATTCCTTCATCTCAGTTGCAAGTTGTCCAAAACCTTGAAGGCGGCATTGTTAAAGAGGTGTTAATAAAGGAGGGTCAGCATGTTGAAAAAAAACAAAAACTATTGCTGATTGACGACACCCTTTTCCTCTCAGATTATCGCGAACAAAGCCTTGCGTTAGCAGGCTCGAAAGCTAATGCCATCCGACTAAATGCGCTATTAAAAAGTGTGAGTGTCAAAAAAACCAAAGCTAAAACAAAATGGCAGAGCAGTGTCGAAGTACGCCGTCAACCATTAGTATTTAGTTCAGACTTTACTAATAAACATATTGAATTAGTTAGGCGACAAAATAACCAATATCAAGATCGTATCTCTAACCTGGAAAACCAGCTATCCGTTACTGCCGAACAAATCAGCCAAAAAGAAAGAGAGCTAATTGAAACTCAATCACGCCTTAATAATTTGCGCCGCAATTACACCATTGCGAAGAAAGAGTTTGACATTACCCAGCCTCTAGCTGAAGAAGGTGTTGTCCCCCCCATTGAGTTATTAAAACTCCAACGTCAGTTAAATGACACTAAAAGTCAGTTAACCTCAACAACACTACAGATACCAGTGATCAAAGCGGCTATTCAGGAAACTATTTTCAAACATATCGATATTGCTCTGAGATTTCGTTCCGAAGTACAAGCTGAGCTCAATGAAACCAGTGATAAATTATCCAGCCTGTCTGAATCTCAAATTGGTTTAAAAGACAGAGTGAATAGGACTGTGGTCACATCTCCTGTAACCGGAACAATTCAAAAAATACACGTTAATACCATTGGCGGAGTTATTCAGCCAGGAATGCCACTGGTGGAGATCGTACCGACCGAAGATAGCCTACTGATCGAAGCTAAAATTGCGCCTCAGGATATCGGCTTTTTGAGACCAAGCCTCAAGGCTGTCATCAAGTTTAGCGCCTATGACTTCACACTTTATGGTGGCCTCACTGGCATCCTGGAAACCATAAGTGCAGATACCATCCAGGATGAAGAAGGAAATAGCTACTACCAAGTTCGTATACGTACTAATGAAAACAGCCTTACCGGGCCAAATGGTGAACCGTTACCGATTATTCCAGGAATGACAGCCTCAGCAGATATTATCACAGGCAAGCGCACCGTCCTGAAGTACCTGTTAAAACCCGTTCTAAAAGCTAGCCAGACCGCGCTAAGAGAATAATGACAATGAAACAGAAACAACTATTAATAAAGCTTGCATTTATGGTTTCGGCCCAGTGTCTTGCTTTACCTATCATGGCTCAACCACTCGAGCAGGCAATTGCTCAGACCTTGGCTTCGAATCCTGATATTAAAAGTGCCTACAGCGAATTTATGAGCCGTAACGAACTGATTAATGCCTCTACGGGTGACTATCTGCCTTCTCTGGATCTAGAAGCTGGTGTTGGGTATGAAGATTATGACAACGAATATGGCAGCAAAGGTGACTACAATCCGCGATCGGCCAAAATCACCTTTCGCCAGTTAATCTGGGATGGCTCCATTACCTACAACGACATCCAGCGAAACAAATCTGAAACGGAAGCCCAGCGCTACCAACTACTTGCTGACGCCCAAGACACTGCACTCCAGGCAACAGAAGTCTATCTTGATGTTCTCCGTGCCCAAGATGTACTCGAGCTATCCGAAGCAAACCTTCAGGTACACAAAAAAATGTACCAAGACATCAATAAACGCACAGTATCCGGTATTGGCTCAACTGCTGACTTAGCGCAAATTGAGGGGCGCCTAGCTCGCTCTAACACCAATTTATTATCAGCCCGAAGTAATCTAAACGATAAAATCACCGCATTCATCCGCGTTGTAGGCAACTATCCAAAAGATTTGGCGAAACCAGAAGTCGATATAAATTACGTTGCACCAACACTTGATGATGCACTTGAACAAGCACGAAGGAATAATCCTATCGTCCAAGTCGCCTCCAATGACGTCGAAGCAGCGCACATCCAGTACGATCAGGCTAAAGGTAACTTTTACCCGACCTTCACCGTTGAAGCCTCCCAGCAGTGGGGCAAAGAAGTAAGCGGCACTCCCGGCGACAATGACGAGTTTTCAGCCATGCTGAAAATGCGCTACAACTTGTTCAGCGGTAACTCTGATATCGCAAAATCGCGCCAGGCTGCCTATCAGGTCAACAAATCCAAAGCGATACGGGACAGGGCTTACCGAATGCTTGAAGAAAGCACTCGACTCTCATGGAATGCCATGGAATTGGCAAACCAGCAAACCCAGTATCTACAACAACATGTCGATGCCTCGGCACAGACCGTCATCGCCTATGAGAAGCAATTCAAAATCGGCCAGCGCACTTTACTGGATGTACTCAATACCGAGAACGAGCTCTTTGAGGCACGGAAGTCGTACTTGCAAGCCCACTACAGCGGGATTTTGTCCAAGTACAGAGTACTTAATGCCACCGGGAAATTACTCTCTGAAATGCGCGTCGATCTAGCCAACAACTGGACTCAATCAGTTAAATAACGATTACAGGACATTAATCATGAAACATTCTTTAGTTACCCTGCTGGCTTTGTTCCTGTTCGGCTGTTCGACTGGACAAATTCCTGAGCCCCAAGCTGTGACACAGTCACGCGATCTAAGGGACTTCGATCACGATGGAGTCATCAACGCACGGGATAATTGCGCCGAAACACCATTGACTGCGGTGGTTGATAATGATGGCTGCCCGGTCTACGTAAATCGATCTGAAGAAAATAACGTACAGGTTCTGTTTGCCAATGACTCCAGTATGATTCCGGACTCATTTTTTCCTGAAATTGCGCGTATGAGCGACTTTCTCAAGAAGTACCCGGAGACCTACGTAGAGCTAAAAGGCCATGCCAGTCCTGTCGGTCGTCATCAGTACAATACGCAGCTTTCTCTTCAGCGAGCCAAGCAGGTCCGCAACCAACTGATCAAGGCTGGAATCGCCTCCGAACGAGTTCAAACCGTCGGCTTTGGCGACACACAGCCAGTTAATAGTGATAGCAAAGAGCAAACAAATACACTTAGCCGTCGGGTAGTCGCCAAGGTTGTTGGCGAGAAAGGTTATGTCGTCGAAGAGTGGACAATTTTCATGGTGCGCAATATATAGACCATTTTTGATACGCACCTCGTGAAAAAAATCCATCTCTGGATCTTGGCTATTTTACTATCGGCCAGTGCTATTGCACTGACCGATAGTGAACTAGTGCAAGTCGAAAAAGTCCGCCAGTTCTACGGAGAAAGAGCCGGACAGCGCATGTTGTCATGGCGGCAGGTGATCAGAAGTAACCACACAACTAACGACAAACATAAGCTCAAGGCCATCAATAATTTTTTCAATCAATTGATCTTCATTGACGACAACAAGCTATGGGGACAGGAAGACTACTGGGCAACACCGTTAGAGTTTATAGGCTCAGGGGCCGGTGACTGCGAGGATTTCAGTATTGCAAAATACTTTTCTTTACGAGAGCTCGGCATTGATGACAGTCGGCTACGTCTAGTCTACGTAAAAGCACTTAACTTGAATCAATTTCATATGGTAGTGGCCTACTATCCGACACCATCATCCATTCCGTTACTGCTTGATAACCTCGACGGTGAAATCAAGCCTGCGACAAAACGGACTGATCTACTTCCTATTTACAGCTTTAACGGTAGCAAGCTTTGGCTAATGAAACAAAAAGGCCGAGGTCAGCTCGCAGGCCAGGCCTCGCGATTAAGTGTGTGGAACGACTTGCGCCAACGTTCAAACCACACCCAACTTCACCGCCCAATAATTAACTTTGATGAGTGACCGCAATGACACTATACAGACAACTTTTGATATGGATGCTGATTGTATTTTTCACACTTATCACCTCGGTGTTTGTGATTCAATTCAACACAACCCGTAACTTTTTGCGCGAGCAGCAGTCTACGGAAATCGACAACGCCATCAGTGCCGTCGGGTTGGCGCTGTCACCGTACCTAGAGTCCGGAGACACCATCGCAACGGAATCGGTGATCAACGCAACATTTGATAGCAGTTTCTACAGCAGTATCAGCCTTGATCTGCTTCAAGACGACTTAACCATTGAACGCACCTACCCTGAAAACATTTCCGGGGTACCTGAGTGGTTCCGAAATACCATTGAAATCGCGCCAATTGCAAAATCCACCACGCTAACCAGTGGCTGGATGCAGCTTGCTTCCTTGTCTGTAACCAGCAACCCAGCCTATGCCTATCTAAAGCTATGGCAGGCAACCATACAGCTCATTTTAGGCTTCATTTCAAGCTTTTTTCTGGGAGCCGTTATTCTAGCCATGATTCTGTCTAAAGTGCTCAAGCCACTAAAGGCAATCCAGAAACGTGCGAAAGAGATGTCCGTCAACCAGTTTGGCCAAGCCCTGACAGTGCCGCGTACCCGTGAACTGAGCGATGTAGTAAAGGCATTCAACCATATGAGTGCCCAGCTAAAACTCCACTTTGAACAGCAGGCCCAGGAAGCTGACAGACTCAGAGTCAGAGCCTTCCAAGATCCGGTCTCAGGCCTGGCAAACCGCAGCTATCTGCTCACCCAGTTGGAATCTTGGCTAGGTACCTCGGCTAAAGGTGGTATTGCATTACTTAAGGTTGACTTAATCAAAGACAGATATGAGCAAAACGGCTACGAAGCAGGCGACCAAATGGTACAAAGCCTGGCAAGCCGTATAACAAACCTTGCCACCAATGATTTTACCATTGCAAGATTAAGTCAGGCCGAGTTCGTTTTGCTGGCACCAAATACGTCGACCTCCGAGTTACAGTCGATTGGACGAACCATGCTGCACATGAGTTCTGAGCTCCAAAGCGATCCCCTAGATGTCAGGCCAGTACAGGCTGCTGTTGGGTTGGTCGTCAGACGCGACAGCGACACAATCTCTTCAATATTGGCACAGGCAGATAACGCCTTGATGCAAGCCCGCCAGCAACCCAAAGAACCCATTGCTCTGTTTGACACTATTCAGCAAAACTCTGTAATGGGCAAACTACAATGGAAAGCACTGGTTGATGAGGCGATCGCCAACAAACGGTTCAAATTTAAATTCCAAACAGCCATCAACGATCAAGGAGAGGCACTGCACGATGAAGTCTTTGCCTACATTGAAAAAGGCGATAGATATTACTCTGCAGGCCAGTTTGTCGGGGCAATAGAACAGCTCAATGCAGGCACTCAACTGGATATGCATATTCTTGATAAGCTCTTTAACCAGCTGGCAGCCGATCCGGATCTAGGACCAATTGCTGTTAATATCACTCAGAGCAGTATTAGTGATACCGGGTTCATCCGCTGGCTAAGCAACAAAATGAAGTCACATCAATCCCTGAGTGACCGTATTCTGTTCGAACTGCCAGAAATCAGCTTTATCAAACACAGCAATGACACCGATTTGCTATGCGAGATGATCCACCAAAATAACTTTGCTTTCGGCATCGATAACTTTGGCCATAACTTCGGCTCACTGAGCAATTTGAATAAGCTGCGTCCAGCCTATGTCAAACTCGACTTTGCCTATACCAACCAAATCGACGATGAAGCTAAAGCTGATCTACTCACATCCATTACCCGTACCGCCAACAACCTCTCTATTGTCACCATCGCATCACGGGTCGAAACAACCAAGCAACAAGAAAAGCTGGCAGCATTAATGGTAAAAGGCTTTCAGGGTTTTGTTGTCGATGAAATGAACAACGAGAAAACGGTATGAAAGATCCCTTACTGACATCTCTTATCTATGTCAGCCGCTATTATGGCCAAGCCAACTCTCCTGATGCACTGATTGCCGATCTGCCGCTGGCTGACGGACTGCTAACACCATTTCTTCTACCACGGGCCGCGGAAACCGCAGGACTTCAGGCCAAAGCGAGCCAAATGGCACTAACGGAAATTCCACCATTACTCTTTCCGGTCATAGCTCTGCTGAAAGGGAACGACGCCTGTGTGATCCTGAGCATCGACAAGGAAAAGAATGAGGCGGAAGTCGTACTGGCTCATGGCGACAACTCACAACAGTGGATCAACCTCGACGAGCTGAATAACCAGTATGCCGGCCAGCTATTTCTGCTCAAAAAGCGGTTCCGTTATGACGAACGCTCGCCCGAAATACTGAAAAGCCAGGAAGGCCACTGGTTCTGGAGCACTTTATGGCAGTCCCGCTCTATCTATCGTGATGTCTTTATCGCTTCGATACTCATCAATATATTTGCTATTTCCGCCCCGCTTTTCACCAGGTTGGTATACGACAAGATCGTCCCAAACCTGGCTTTTGACTCTCTATGGGTGCTCACTATCGGCATCAGTATCATTTTTCTCTTCGACTTAGTTCTGAAACTGATGCGAAGCTACTTTATTGACTTGGCTGGCAAAAAATCTGATTTGTTGCTATCCGCAAAAATCTTCGGCAAAGTAATGGGGATCCGAATGGAGGCACGTCCCCCGTCTGTCGGCGCTTTTGCCCGACATATGCAAGAATTTGAGTCTATCCGAGAGTTTTTCACCTCTGCGACTATTTCATCGTTGATCGATCTCCCCTTCGCCTTGATGTTTCTCCTCATCATCTGTTTGGTGGCTGGCCCCTTGGCCTTGGTTCCGTTAATTGCAGTGGCTATCTTGGTTACCTACAGCCTGCTTATCCAGCGTCCGCTTCGTCAGAGCATCGAAGAAGGCTCCCGGCTTTCTTCCCAGAAACACGCCAACCTAATAGAAAGCCTGAGCGGCCTGGAGACGGTAAAAATGTTCGGTGCCCAAAACCAGTTCCAGTACCGCTGGGAAGAAGCCGTTGCCCATATGGCAAACTGGGGGATCAAATCCCGCAGGCTGACCGATTCGGTGCAAAATACCGCCGGCTTCCTTCAGCAATTTGTTTCTATTGCCATGATTTTATTTGGGGTTTATCTCATTGCTGACGGCGAGTTAACTATGGGAGGCCTGATTGCAGCAACGATGCTGAGCGGTCGCGCTGTCGGCCCCCTAGTACAGTTATCACTACTGTCAACCCGCTATAATCAGGCGAAATCGGCAATGACAATCATCGAGCAGTTGATGGAAATGCCCACTGAGCAAGAAGATGGCAAACGTTATATTCATCGCCCGATCATCAAAGGAAAAATAGAATTTGATCGTGTTAGCTTTGCCTACCCGAACACCCAAACCGCTGCGCTTACAGATGTCAGTTTTACCGTTAATCCAGGGGAAAAAGTGGCTATCATCGGGCGCATTGGCTCAGGAAAAACAAGTCTTGAACGTCTGATTATGGGGCTCTACCAGCCAACAGAAGGCTCGGTACGTATTGATGATACTGATATCAACCAATTGCACCATATTGATGTTCGCCGGAACATTGGCTGCGTTCCGCAGGATACGATGCTGTTCTTCGGCTCGATTCGGGACAATATTACGCTAGGGCGTCCGCTTGCCAGCGACAATGACATTATGAGCGCAGCCGAGCGCGCTGGTGTTACCAGCTTCACTCAGCAAGATGCAGCCGGTCTGGAAAAGCAGGTTGGTGAAGGTGGGCAATTTTTATCCGGAGGCCAGCGACAGTCGGTCGCCATCGCGCGAGCTCTGCTCAGCAAACCACCCGTGCTCCTGATGGACGAACCCACCAGTAGCATGGATAAACGCTCAGAGATGTATATCAAGCATCAACTAAGCAACCTGGCTGACAATGACACCCTGATTTTAATCACCCATAAGACCAGCATGCTCGATGTTGTCGATCGTATTATCGTTATGGACAAAGGGCAAATTATCGCTGATGGCCCTAAATCGCAGGTATTAAATCAGCTGCGTGACGGCAACAGCAGTCAGGTCAAAAGGCGAATGTAATTAACCTCGAACTTTTGGCTCGTTCACTTTGCAATCACTCGCCCGTTTACTCATTACTGTAAGCGGGCATTAGTCTGCATCTAATTAACTCCCCCACAAATTGCATACAATCCTTAATACATTTATTTCTAACTTAATCTATTGAATTTATGGAATAAACCAAACCAAGCCAACCAATAATGTTATCAACTTGTGATAAAAAAGTTGACCAAAGAGTCAACAACAGCCAATATTGACTCAACGGTCAATTAATCACAGTCGAGAACAGGAGGTCCCTTGATTAAGTTCTTACTCAACCAGGAAGTGCGTGAGGAAGACCAAATCTCACCGAATATGACGGTGCTGAACTACTTACGTACCCATGTAAAAAAAACAGGAACCAAGGAAGGTTGTGGTTCTGGTGACTGTGGTGCCTGTACAGTAGTTCTCGGTGAACTTGTCGACGGCAGGCTACAGTATCGCTCGGTCAATTCGTGCCTGACTTTTGTCTCTGCACTGCACGGCAAACAACTGATCACCGTTGAAGATCTTCAGTCGGCAGACAAGCTTCACCCTGTCCAACAAGCTGTTGTCGATTTTCACGGCTCGCAGTGCGGCTACTGCACCCCCGGGTTTATCATGTCGATGTTTGCGCTCGGCAAGAACAAACCCAATGCCAATAAAGAAGAAATCTTCGAATCTCTAGCGGGTAACCTTTGTCGATGTACAGGTTACCGCCCTATCGTCGACGCCGCCCTTTCGTTGAGTACCGAAAAACCCCTGCTTGATCAATTCGCCGAACTGGAACAAACGACTGTGACGAAACTCAAGCAACTCGAAGATCAGCCAGCCACGCTTACCTATGATGAGCGCTACAGCTTCTCGCCAAGATCAACTGACGAGCTCGCGACACTACTGCTCACGCATCCCGATGCAAAGCTGGTTGCCGGCGGTACCGATCTCGCTTTGGAGGTCACGCAGTTTCACCGCCCGATTGATAAGCTTATCAACCTCGGATTAGTGAGTGACATGAAGGTTCTCCATGAAACTGATACCAGCATTGAAATCGGTGCCAATTTGCCAATCAGTGACTGCTATCAGGCTCTCAGCAACTATTACCCGGATTTCGGGGAGCTATTGCACCGCTTTGCCTCACTGCAGGTGCGAAACCAAGGAACGCTTGGCGGCAATATCGGAAACGCCTCCCCTATCGGTGATGCTCCACCGTTATTAATAGCACTGGATGCTGAATTAGTACTTCGTAAAGGTAACCAACGTCGCACGATTGCCTTGGAAGACTACTTCATTAGCTATAAGGTCACGGCACAGCAGCCTTCCGAGTTCATCGAAAAAATCATTGTTCCCAAACCTGCTGACAACAATAACGGCAATAAAATATTCCGTGCCTATAAGCTGTCCAAGCGCCTCGATGATGACATCTCGGCAGTCTGCGGCGCATTCTCTATTGAGCTTGAAAACGGCAAAGTCGCCGATGCACGAATCGCCTTCGGCGGTATGGCTGCCACTCCCAAACGTGCATCGGCTTGCGAAGAGAGCCTGAACGGCCAGGTCTGGTCTGTCGCGACAGTCAAAAACGCCATGCAGGCACTGGATCAGGACTTCGAGCCACTGAGTGATTTTCGGGCCAGCAAGGAATACCGGACACTGACAGCCGCCAATATGCTGCACCGCTACTTCATCGAGCAACAAAACACCAACAGCCAAATCGAAACAAGGGTGACCTCATATGTCTAATCACAATCATCAGGCGATGACTCACGAAGAAATGGTCGCCCTGGTAAAGAAAGATCTGAAAACCGCTGTCGGAAAGAGTGTGAAGCATGACAGTGCCAGTAAGCAAGTTACCGGCGAAGCTGTGTATATCGATGACCGGCTTGAATTTCCAAACCAGCTTCATGTCTATGCCCGCTTGAGTACCCAGGCTCATGCCGTTATCACCAAACTGGATGTCTCACCGTGCTACGAGTTTGACGGTGTCGCTATTGCCATCACCAGCAAAGATATTCCTGGCCAGCTCGATATCGGGGCAATTTTACCGGGCGATCCTCTGCTTGCCGACGGCAAGGTCGAATACTATGGTCAGCCGATTATAGCCGTAGCTGCCAATGATCTGGAGACCGCCCGCAAGGCGGCTCAGGCAGCCATTATTGAGTATGACCCTTTGCCTGCCATTTTGGACGTCGAAGAGGCCCTTGCCAAAAAACACTTTGTCACTGAGAGCCACCAGCAAAAACGCGGCGACTCTGCAGCAGCATTGAAAAAAGCCAAACATGTTCTGGAAGGTGATATTCATATCGGCGGGCAGGAGCACTTCTATCTGGAAACCCAGGTCAGCAGCGTCATGCCGACCGAAGACGGCGGTGTGATTGTCTACACCTCGACCCAGAATCCGACCGAGGTCCAAAAACTCGTTGGCGAGGTCCTTGGCGTACCCATGCACAAAGTCGTTATCGATATGCGCCGAATGGGGGGTGGTTTTGGCGGCAAGGAAACGCAAGCCGCAGCGCCTGCCTGCCTGTCAGCCGTCATCGCGACACTCACAGGCCGCCCGACCAAAATGCGTCTGTATCGCAATGAAGATATGACCATGACAGGCAAGCGCCACCCTTTTTACAACCAGTACAAGGTTGGGTTTGATGACAATGGCCAGATCCAGGGGATCGACATTACCGTTGCCGGTAACTGCGGCTATTCACCGGATCTGTCCAGCTCCATCGTGGATCGGGCCATGTTCCACTCCGACAATGCCTATTACCTGGGCGATGCCACTGTCACTGGCCATCGCTGCAAAACCAACACCGCCTCGAATACTGCCTATCGTGGCTTCGGGGGCCCGCAGGGCATGATGACCATCGAACACATTATGGACGAGATAGCACGTTACCTGAATAAGGATCCGCTTGAGGTAAGGAAACACAATTATTACGGTCATAAAGAGCGCAATGTCACCCACTACTACCAAACGGTGGAAGACAACTTCATCCACGATATCACAGCCCAGTTGGAAGCCAGCAGCGATTATCAACAGCGCCGCAAAGACATATCCGAGTACAACAAGACCAGTCCGATCCTCAAAAAGGGACTGGCCATTACCCCTATAAAATTCGGCATATCTTTTACCGCCACGTTTCTGAACCAGGCCGGTGCCCTTATCCATATCTATACCGACGGCAGTATCCACCTTAACCATGGTGGTACCGAAATGGGTCAGGGGCTCAATACCAAGGTGGCGCAAATCGTCGCGCAAGAGTTCCAGGTCGATATCGACAAAATCCAGATCACCGCCACCAATACCGATAAAGTGCCGAATACTTCGCCGACAGCCGCCTCGTCCGGGACCGACCTGAACGGCAAAGCAGCACAAAATG
The DNA here is from genome assembly GCF_050336885.1 of Photobacterium kasasachensis. Taxonomy (NCBI): domain Bacteria; kingdom Pseudomonadati; phylum Pseudomonadota; class Gammaproteobacteria; order Vibrionales; family Vibrionaceae; genus Photobacterium; species Photobacterium kasasachensis. The sequence goes on along the minus strand of NZ_JAKJSH010000023.1, from coordinate 84,632 downwards.
CTGCTCAAACCATCAAGCAACGCCTGATTGATTTTGGTGCCGTTCACTTCAAGGTCGACAAAGAAGAGATTGTCTTCAAAAATGGCATTGTCCAGATCAGGGATAAATTCATGCCATTTGAGGAGTTTGTCCAGCTGGCCTACTTCAATCAGATTTCGCTTTCGAGTACCGGCTTCTATCGGACACCAAAAATTTACTATGACCATCAAAAAGCACGAGGACGTCCCTTTTATTATTATGCGTATGGGGCATCATGTTCGGAGGTGGTCATCGACACACTTACCGGCGAATACAAGATCTTACGAGCAGATATTCTTCATGACGTCGGTGCCTCCCTTAACCCGGCGATTGATATCGGACAAATCGAAGGCGGGTTTATTCAGGGAGTCGGATGGCTAACCACCGAAGAACTGGTCTGGAATGAACAGGGCCGCTTGATGACCAACGGCCCGGCAAGCTACAAGATCCCGGCGATTGCCGACATGCCAATAGACTTCCGCACTCACCTGCTGGAAAACCGCAGTAACCCGGAAGATACCGTCTTCAATTCCAAAGCCGTAGGTGAGCCCCCGTTTATGCTGGGGATGTCCGTCTGGAGCGCGTTAAAAGATGCCATAGCCTCTGTTGCCGTCAATGGCGCGATCCCGAAACTCGATACACCGGCTACGCCCGAACGTGTGTTATGGGCAGTCCAGGCGGTTCAACAACCGCAATACACAAAAGTAACCCAAGAAAAACCTGCAGAGGCCACAACAAACGACGTCAAATAACAACAATCAAGATTACAACCGCCAAGGAGTATGACATGTATAACGATAACTGGATCCATGAACTGGCCAAACTCGATGAACAAGGCGAAGCCTGTGTCATGGTAACGGTACTGGCCGACAAGGGATCCGTCCCGCGTGATGCCGGAACCAAAATGCTCGTTACCCGCAACAATATTGTGGCAACCATTGGCGGTGGTCATCTTGAACACAAAGCAGTAAAAATGGCACGCGACATGCTTCTCATTGGAGATAGGCATACCAAGGTAGAGCACTTCAACCTGGGTGCCCGCCTTGGCCAGTGCTGCGGAGGCATGGCAACGCTCAGTTTCGAGCCTATCGGCCATCAGCAGAACCACTTGGTGCTGTTCGGTGCCGGTCATGTTGCCAAAGCATTGCTCCATATTGTAGCAACCCTGCCCTTCCGTGTGACATGGATTGACCAGCGAGAGCACGAATTCCCGGAAGAGTTACCAACCGGAGTGAAAAAACTGGTCTCCGATGATCCCGTGGCCGAGGTCAAGGATATGCCTGCCAACAGTTACTACTTGGTCATGACCCACAACCATCAGCTGGATTTCGATCTCGCCAAGGCGATTCTCAACAGAAATGATACCGCCTACTTCGGCATGATAGGGTCACTGACCAAAAGGAAAAAGTTCGACTACCGATTAACAGAGCGCGGCTACAGTCAGGAAACGATCGAGCGAATGATCTGCCCGATAGGTATCAATGCCGTAAAAGGAAAGCACCCGGCAGAAATTGCGGTGTCAGTTGCCGGCGAGCTGATTGCCCATTACCAGGGGGAGCCCCTAGAGCAAAAGCGCCCGCCTAGCACCACTGCAACGGAACCGGCAACTCAGGCGAGCAACGACAGCGCCTGAGCGATAAAGGAATAGCACCATGACAACGGAAAAAATCGCGTATCGCGCATCAATCTTACACAGTATTGCCGACCCGAAGGATGTCGGTCTGGACAAGAGCTATCAATATTTTGACGATGGCATGATCGTGGTTGAAAACGGCCATATTGTGGATATCGGCGAGGCTGAACAGATTCACATTCGCCACCCGAGCAACCTTGAAACCGTACAGTTTGAAAACAAGCTGATCACCTCAGGCTTTATCGATACACATATTCACTACCCGCAGACGGGAATGATTGCCTCCTACGGCGAGCAGCTGCTCGACTGGCTGGAAAACTATACCTTTCCGGAAGAGCTGCGCTTTAAAAACCCCGTCTATGCCCAACAAGTGGCCTCGTTGTTTTTGGATGAACTGGCCAGTAACGGTACAACGACCGCGCTGGTCTTCGGAACCGTTCATAAAGAGTCAGTCGATGTCTTTTTTGAGGAAGCCGAAAAACGCAAGCTGCGGATGATTGCCGGCAAGGTGTTGATGGACAGAAATGCGCCCGAGTACCTCACCGATACCCCAGAATCTGGCTACCTGGATTCCAAAGAGCTTATCGAACGCTGGCATAACCGGGGACGGCTGCTATATGCCGTCACCCCAAGGTTTGCGCCAACCAGCACCGATGCCCAACTCGAGACCGTTGGCAAGCTACTCAAAGAATACCCGGATGTATTCATGCACACGCACTTGTCGGAAAACAAAAAAGAGATTGAGTGGGTAATGGATCTCTTCCCCGAAAGAGACAACTACCTCGATGTCTACGATCATTTCGGCATGCTGCATGAGCGCTCGGTGTTTGCCCATGGTATCCACCTGTCAGATTGTGAATGTCAGCGTCTGTCCGAAAGCGGCTCGGCAATCTCATTTTGTCCGACATCAAACCTGTTCCTCGGCTCGGGGCTGTTCAACCTGCCGAAGCTGGAGAAATTCAATATTAATGTAGGCATGGGAACCGATGTTGGTGCAGGCACCAGTTTTTCACTGCTTCAGACAATGAGCGAAGCCTATAAGATCATGCAGCTCCAACAGGAGAAATTGCATCCGTTGAAGTCGCTGTTTTTGGCCACTCTCGGCGGTGCCCGGGCGCTGCGTCTTGAGGATAAGATCGGCAACCTCGAAGTAGGTAAAGAAGCGGATTTCGTGGTTCTAGACCTGCATGCTACCCAATTGATGCGTTTTCGCATGAATCAGGCGACAAATCTGGAAGAAAAGCTGTTTGTACTGATGAGCCTGGGGGATGACAGAACCGTCTGCCAAACCTATATCTACGGTGAGAAAGCCTACGATATCACTGAGCGACAACCTGACAGCAAGATAGCCGTTTAAGCAAATACCACAGGACAAGGACTTTTCTGGCTGCCTGACAGCCAGTCACACCAACCATGAGCACTGAATTTATGTCTGATAACAAGAATACACAAACTCGCGTGACGACCGTATTACAGCGCATGAGTGAAATGGTCAGCAAGGATGCCAGGTATGCCGATATCTTTGCCGGTGAGCTAGACATCATGCTAGAGAAAATAAAGCAGCAAGACGGCTTCGGAGAACAGGCCGAATATGATCCACGCGGTGACGGCCGCGAAGGTACGTTCAGTCTGGATTACGTTGCCGGTATTGATGACGACTGCCCACACGGTACGCCAACGACCCATGATTGTGAGCTCCGCATTCAGCACGGCGTCTGTGCTGGTTGCGGCCGCCAGACTGTTTATCCCAAGTAACATCGACAACATCATGTTCAATCCAAGAGCCTGTTTAGCAAGCAGGCTTTTCACTCAAGCTTCTGCCTTTTAATCACAACTGAACTGATCTCTCCAACCCCCTTTTTAAGACAACAACTGTAATTACCCCACCTGAATAATCTCTGACCAAATGGCTCCTGAGGCGAACAACTTAGCGAACCCCCAACGTAACAAGCCTAACAAACATCTTAAAAAGCGGGGGTATTAAGCCTAGCCTCTTCCTCTCAGCACTTAGATGTACCATCTCTAACCTCACGCCAATCGAAATGATAACAATTCTAATTATTGCAATTTCATCCTTCTCAACGGATTTCAGAACAACAAGCCGCTTTTTTCGTGATTATTCCCTCAGAGTTATTAATCAGCGCCTATGATTAAATTTGGCAAAAACAATATTTATATGTGCCACTTATGGAGGAAGTATTATGCAAGGCAAGACCCAAGTACTCAGTTACTTGAATCAGGTGCTTACCGTAGAGCTAACTTCGATTAACCAGTATTTTCTACATGCAAGAATGTTCAGAAACTGGGGGCTGGATGAGCTGAACGAGAAGGAATATAAAAAATCAATCAAAGACATGAAACAAGCCGACGATCTGATTGAACGTATTCTGTTTCTTGAAGGACTACCCAACCTTCAGCACTTAGAGAAACTGCGTATCGGTGAAGACGCCGAAGAAATGCTTCAGTGTGATCTTGTACTGGAGATGGAACAACTGGCGCTGCTGCGGGAAGCCATTGCTTTTTGTGAAACCGAGGCCGATTTCGTCAGCCGAGAGTTACTGGAAGACATCCTGGCTTATGAAGAAGAATATGTCGATTGGATTGAAACCCAGCAGGAACTGATTCGTAACATTGGCATTGAAAATTATCTGCAATCTCAAATGTAGAAAATAGGTGACGCATATGAAAGGTAATAGCAAAATCATCGGCACGCTCAACGCATTATTGGCCGGAGAACTCACCGCAATGGATCAATACTTTATCCACTCCCGCATGTATCAGGACTGGGGGCTGGAGAAGTTATACGAACGCATTGACCATGAATTTGACGATGAAAAGGGCCATGCATCCCGCCTTATCGAACGAATACTATTTCTTGAAGGCACGCCGGATATGACCAAGCGTGAAGATCTCAAGATTGGCAAAGACGTGCCCGAAATGCTTGATAATGATCTCCAGCTAGAATACTCCGTCGATAAAGCACTCAAAGCCGCGATAAAGGTATGTGAAGAAGAGCAGGATTATCAGTCACGCGAAATTCTTGAAGTCATGCTCGCGGATACCGAAGAAGATCACGCCTACTGGCTTGAGAAGCAACTGGGGCTGATTAAGAAAGTCGGCTTGCAAAACTACCTCCAATCACAAATGGGTTAATAGAGTCTAAAATAACGGGGGGAGAGTCTTTCCCCCGGGTTAATTGGTCACATGGAACTGTTTTTCATCCTGCTCGTCCTGTTGGTCACCACTCGCATATTTGGCGAAATCGCCGAGCAACTTGGCCAGCCAAGCCTCGTCGGCGAACTTATAGCCGGTATAACGCTTGGTGCCTTGGCTGCACAGTTCCACACAGAACTCTTCCCCCAGCTCGACAAACTTGGCAGCAGCCCTGTTTTTAATACGATCACCGATCTGGGCATGTTTTTTATCATGCTTCTTGCCGGCATTGAGCTGCAACCCAGCCGGCTCATTGAATACTCAAAGGACGCTTTGGCCGTTGCGGTTAGTGGCATGATACTGCCAATGGCGCTCGGTATCGGGCTGGGCTGGCTGTTTCTTCCGTCATCAGATGCTTTTTTTGCCCAATGTGTCTTTCTCGGTACCGCACTTACCATCACGGCAGTACCCGCTACAGTTCGTATCTTGATGGATCTGGGTAAACTCGATTCGAGATCAGGACAGATCATCGTTTCAGCAGCCGTCTTCGATGACGTCCTGAGTTTATTGTTACTGGCCTGGCTCACTGCACTGATCAGCGCCGATCCGCAAGCCAACAGTTTCGAGCTATTGCCTCTTATCGCCAAAGTCGTTGCCTTTTTTAGCATTACGTTCATTGTCGGTGCGTTCGTCTTTCCATTCGGCGGTCGTTTCATGGAGGTCATTAAGCAGAGGGAGTTTAAGTTCAGCGCACTTCTTGTGGGTGCTATGGCCTTTTCGGTGCTTGCAGAACTCCTCGATCTACACTTTATTATTGGCGCTTTTATGGCGGGGTTGTTTTTTGATCGCAAGACCATTAGTGAGTCAGCATACGTAGAGGTACGAAATAAAACCTCTGCCATGACCTACGGATTTCTGGCTCCCATTTTTTTTGCATCAGTTGGACTTCACCTGGATTTATCTGCCGTCTTCACCGTACCGCTTTTCGTCGTCAGCCTGCTGCTTGCAGCCTTTTTCGGCAAATTTATCGCCGCTGGTGCAGCGGCCCGCTGGATGGGGCTATCCTGGCAGGATTCTGCAGCTGTTGGCGTCGGAATGAGCGCGCGGGGTGCAGTTGAGTTGGTTATCGCCGATATCGCCCTCAAAGCCGGCTTATTTTCTAATCTCACCGTCAGTTCTCCCGTAGCAGAAAATATATACTCTGCCGTTGTGATCATGGCAGTGATAACAACATTGATGACACCATTACTACTTAAATATATTTATTCCCGTAATACATAGTCGGCACTATACCCAAACCTTAAATACTTGTTTAAATAAACAATGAAAACTTTCACAATAAAAGTGATTAAACTTACCGTTACTTTTAAAGTAGCCTATTTCATTACATGCGCCCCCAACGCACACCTCGCCAAGATAGTTAAACTAATACACAATAATCAGTCACCACATCAAGAAACCCAAGAAATCAGAATAAATTACAGGCAAACAATGCAAAAGGCGGGTTAAAATTGTTAATTATGATAAATAATAAAATATTTCAATAAATAAGCCATGAGAAATACTATGCATATTGATTAAAATAAGTAATGAATACCTCTCAGTTTTTGCGACATAACGCCAATGTTTGACATTACCAGTAATGTTAATATCCCCCCGCAATTACAGTTTCTTACAAAGATTCGCATTCATTATCCATTAATAAAGAGATGTAGTTATGTGGAATAGACTTAATAAGTCAATGATGGTTTGCCAGATGATGTTTGGCCTATCATTTTACGGCGTGATGGTAATTCTGACTCGGTTCTTCCTGGATGATCTCGGGTATAGTGAAGCTAATACCATGATGGTCGTCGGCGCCTTTTCTTCGATTGGTCCACTATTTGCCATCGCTGGCGGATTTATCGCTGATAAGTTCCTGGGCGCTTATCGTTCTCTGACTATCAGTTTCGGTGGTTTTGCAACGGGTTATACCTTACTGGTACTGGGTGCCTCGGCATCAAACGTTCAAATGAGCCTTGTCGGTATTGCACTAGCCAGCTACTCCCGGGGCCTGATGTCTCCTTCCTACCCAAGCCTATATAAACGTACCTTTGCAACAGAAGAAGATTTTGAAAATTGCTACCCGGTAAACTATTCAGTAAACAACATTGGCTCCTTCCTGGGTCAGTACCTGTTCCCAATGGTTGTACTGGCTATCGGCTTCAACGGCAGCTTTATGCTATCAGCGATTATCGCCTTCATCGCGTTTGCCACTCTGGTTGTTTCTCACAAGCCTTTGGTTGGTGTCGGTGCCGAAATAGACAAACAACCGGTAAGCCCTAAGAAGTGGCTGGCATTTATCGGTATCTCGCTATGTATGATCGGCCTGGTATTCTTCATGTTCTCAAACATGGATATCGGTAAGAACATTGTTTACGTTATCGGTGCGGCTGCAATCGGCTACTTCGTCTCTTTGATGGCCAAGGCTGATAAAGCTGATGCACTGAAGATGGGCACCATCCTTATCATTACTGTGCTAACTACAGCCTTCTTCGTCTACTACGGCCAGATAATGACTTCCATGACCATGGTAACTATCAATACTATGCGTGGCGACCTGTTCGGATTCATTCCAATTGCACCAGAAGCATCGATGGCAATGAACCCACTATGGTGTATCGTTGGCGGCCCGCTAATCGCGATGACTTTCTCTTCACTTGAGAAACGCAACATCAACTTCTCGACAGCAACAAAAGTTGGTTTCGCGTTCATCCTCACAGCCATTGCGTTCGGGATCCTGACAGCAGCTGTAATGGGCGTTGGCCCTGACGCTGTGATCCGCCCGGAAGTATTCCTGGCAGTCCACTTCTTCCAGGCACTGGCTGAAGTGATCGTAGGTAGTATGGTTGTTGCCTTCATCCTGTCGGTCGCACCGAAGCACATCGAGAACTTCTCTGTTAGCCTGTTCTCTGTCGCCATCGCACTAAGTGGTATTGTGGGTGCGGTATTCTCAACGTCGATTGCTCTTGAAAAAGGCCAGGAAATTACTCAGGAAATTATCCAGTCTGTTTACGGTGGCTATTTCAGCACGCTGACTATTTTGGCTGCAGTTATGGTAGTGGTAGCGCTGATGGCTTCTCGCATTATCCGTATCATGCTTAAGAGCAGCGAAGCAGCAAACGAAGAGTTGGCACCTGTACAAGCTAAGGGCTAAGCTTTCGAACTAAGTTTCAATGTAAATTTAGTGTCTAGTCCCAAAAGGCTTCCATGTGGAAGCCTTTTTACAGCAATAATATCAACATTGATGATACCGCTGCTGCTTAAATATATTTATACACAGAATCAATAGCTCAATACCGTAAATTAACAAGCTCCAAATACTTATTTAAATAAGCATGCAATTAATCTCACGATAAAAGGTTGTTATACAGATAGTTACTTTTAATATTGCTTATTCCATTGCATAAACCGCCCCAAAAAACCGCTTTTTAGAATATCTAAACTAATACTAAGCAATCGATTACCTCATCAGACCAGTCAAAACAAACAGTATGATCATTGCTCAAAAGCCACCAAAACAGGCTAAAAATCGATATTTGAGCAATATCAAAAAACTTAACACAGAGACATTCATAAGAAATACTACATATATTCATTAGAATAAATAATGAATATCTCGCAGGTTTTGCGACATAACGCCAATGTTTGATATTGTCAGTAATGTTAATATCCCTTCCGCAATTACAAATTCTTACAAAGATTCCCTTTCATTATCCATTGATAAAGAGATTTAGTTATGTGGAATAGACTTAATAAGTCAATGATGGTTTGCCAGATGATGTTTGGCCTATCATTTTACGGCGTGATGGTAATTTTGACCCGATTCTTCTTGGAAGATCTCGGATATAGTGAAGCTGATACCATGATGGTAGTAGGTGCCTTCTCTTCTATTGGTCCCCTATTTGCCATCGCTGGCGGATTCATCGCCGACAGGTTCCTTGGTGCATACCGCTCTCTGACTATCAGTTACGGTGGTTTTGCAACAGGTTATACCCTGCTGGTATTAGGTGCTTCTGCATCAAATGTTCCAATGAGCCTTGTCGGTATTGCACTGGCCAGTTACTCCCGTGGCCTGATGTCTCCTTCTTACCCAAGCCTATATAAACGAACCTTTGCTACAGAAGAAGATTTTGAAAATGGCTATCCGGTAAACTACTCGGTAAACAACATTGGTGCCTTCCTGGGCCAGTACCTATTCCCAATGTTTGTTCTTGCTATCGGCTTCAACGGCAGCTTTACGCTATCAGCGGCGATGGCCTTCATCGCATTTGCCATCCTGGTTGTTTCTCACAAGCCTTTGGTCGGTGTCGGTGCCGAGATTGACCAGCAGCCAGTTAGTCCTAAGAACTGGGCAGCCTTTATCGGTATCTCTCTGTGTATGATCGGCCTGGTATTCTTCATGTTCTCGAACATGGATATCGGTAAGAACATTGTTTACGTTATCGGCGCAGCGGCAATCGGCTACTTTATCTCACTGATGATCAAAGCTGAAAAATCAGATGCACTGAAGATGGGCACCATCCTTATCATTACCGTGCTAACAACAGCCTTCTTCGTCTACTATGGTCAGATGATGACTTCCATGACCATGGTAACTATCAACACTATGCGTGGTGATCTGTTCGGATTCATTCCAATTGCCCCTGAAGCATCAATGGCAATGAACCCACTATGGTGTATCGTTGGCGGCCCACTAATCGCGATGACTTTCTCTTCACTAGAGAAGCGCAACATCAACTTCTCGACAGCAACAAAAGTTGGTTTCGCCTTCATCCTTACAGCCATTGCGTTCGGTATCCTGACTGCAGCGGTAATGAGTGTAGGTGAAGATGTGGTTATTCGCCCAGAAGTCTTCCTGGCTATCCACTTCTTCCAGGCACTGGCTGAAGTTATCGTAGGTAGTATGGTTGTAGCCTTCATCCTGTCTGTTGCACCGAAGCACATCGAGAACTTCTCTGTTAGCCTGTTCTCTGTGGCTATCGCACTAAGTGGTATTGTCGGCGCGGTATTCTCAACCTCAATTGCCCTTGAGAAAGGCCAGGAAATCACCCAGGAAATTGTCCAGTCTGTATACGGCGGCTACTTCAGCACGCTAACCATGCTGGCTGTGGTTATGGTAGTGGTTGCACTAATGGCCTCTCGCGTTATCCGTATCATGCTTAAGAGCAGCGAAGCGGCACAAGAAGAGATGGCAACTGCAAAAGCTGAGAGCTAAGTTCAATTCACTAGCTTGTATTGAGCACTCATTTAAAGGCTTCCGTACGGAAGCCTTTTTTCTATTTTGTGGCCGTATTAATGACTGTAGCCTAATTTCCCCCGGCAGTGTTCTAACCAAGATTTAACAGACTTCTCACCCTTTCTCCATGGCAGCAAAAATATGCTTAACATTGCACATTTAACCCTCAATGTGGTCTGACATCATACAAATGGGAAAAATATCTCCAAAACATTAATTTGCCTATTGAATGTCATGTAACAAAACATTACATTTCACGCCTTTATTAACAAATATAATAACAATTATCATTAGCATTCAAAGGAAAGACATGCCTAACACTACTCCATTTACACGTCGAGTATTATCAAGCGCCGTACTCTTAGGTACGCTTTCTCTACTTAACGGCTGCCTGGATCATGACTCAACATCAACGCCAGCCCAGAACCCATCGACAACTCCAGCGCCTGTCGCGCCACCGACAACAACGGCAAAAGCCTTTAATTTCTCTGCGAAAGTCACACATGACGAGGCCGCAGGCAGCACCTATACCATCTCACAGCCTAGTACCACGTTGGCGATAACAGGCACTGTGGATAATGACGGCCGTATTGACGCCACAATACCGGCCGGTACCGATCTTGCTCAACCTTTGCAAGTCAGCGTCTCATTATCTGTTGATACATTTAAGTATCTGAGTGAAAACGTTAAAACCTTAGAAACCATTGCCAGCCACCAAAAGGCTTCTCGTCTTGCCAAAACAAGTCTTCAATACAAAGCAGGTGAAAACACATCAGCCAATGTTCCTGAAATAACCTTACGCTCAACCGCAGAGTTCGCCCTTGCCGACACAGATCTGAACGGGCTGCTTTCAGATCAAGAAATCCAACAAAAATACAGTGATAGCGTACAAAACGACTACGATGCTGAAGTAGAAGATCTAATGATTGCTGCAGAGGCTGCCCGCAAAAATCCGTCTAAGCTCTACTATAAAACGACCTATGAAATGATGGGCAAGTTCCGGGCAGATAAATCGGCCAAGAATGCCTTCTTTGCGACCAATAGCGACATTATTCAGACGGCTCGCCAGTCATTATTTAACAAAGCCAGCACACCGAATGAAGAAGTAAGTGATTTCTTGCGCCTAGACAGCACTGGCTGGCCTCTCATTGATCAAACTCTCGCCTATTCCGAGCAACCTTGGTCATGTGTGGATGACATCCGACGGGTGTCTATCAAAAGCTATGGCACCCGATTGTGGAATACCAATGACCAGGTCACAACCCGCTCAACCCACTCCGAGCTCGGCAATTTCATCCAGACGGCCAACAGTTCTTCTGTGTGCAACAAGTCTTCCTGGCGCCTACCAACAGTTACCGAACTGTCGGCACTGTTTTCCGGAACTGAAATCAAGTTTCCGAATACCTTTCCAACGCTGGACATCTCCACCCAGTACTGGGCGACCAACGAGAACAGCGAGCAGGTACTTGTTAACTTTTCATCAGGTGCCGCAGTTACAACGCAGCCGATTGAAACAGATAGTGCCAGAGTGATGCTGCATAGCTTCGAACCTTATGATGTATGGTTCAACATCGACCCGGTTGACACACCTGTTGATCTGACCGAGCTACGAAATACCTATTCGCAATCGCCATCTGAATGGCCAGCACCTACCGTTGACGAAGGAATCGAGTGGCAAGAACTGGGCCTGCGCCCTGCCGTCCCATTTCCTGCTGATAACCCATATTCAGAAGAAAAAGTTGCCTTAGGTAAGGAGTTGTTCTTTGATACCAGCCTGTCCAAGGATGACACCATTTCGTGTGCCAGTTGTCACGATCCGGCCAAAGGCTGGGCTGACGGAATAAGAACAGCAGTCGGCATTGACGGTCAAAAAGGACCAAGAAATACGCCGACAATCATCAATACAGCTTATTACGATACCTTATTCCTGGACGGCCGTGTGGGTTCATTGGAAGAGCAATCTTTACACCCCATCTCTAACCCTATCGAGATGGGTCTGCCTCATGATGAACTGCTACTAAAACTGGATCAAAAAACGGAATACGCGGCATTGTTTAATGCGGCATTCGGGAATGAAACCATTACACTGGATCGCATTGCCAAGGCCATCGCCACTTTCGAACGTACCATTATCAGCACAGAGAGCGCGTTTGATCAGTTCCTGAAAGGCGATAGCAATGCCCTTACTGATCAGCAGCTGCATGGCCTGCACCTGTTCCGAACCAAGGCTCGCTGTATGAATTGTCATAGTGGCCCGATGATGACGAATAATAAGTTCGAAAATATCGGCCTGACATATTATGGTCGTAGCCTGGAAGATCGCGGCCGTTACAATGTGACTTACAAGGCTGAAGATATGGGGCGCTTCAGGGTACCTATGCTACGTGATATCAAAACTACCGATCCAACAACACACCTTGGCTTATTCCAGCTCGCAATGATCTTCCCTTCCAGCGATCGCGTCTTTGGATTATTGGCGATGTATAACAATGGTATGACACGAAACCGCAGCGGCAATTTCCCACAGTATGCCACTAAGTACGATCCGAACTTTCCAACGGTATCTCCGCTGATTGAACGTCTAGCGATGACACCGGCAGAGCTTAAGGCACTTAATGCCTTTATGTCTGCTATCTCTGCCGATGTTCGCACCGACAGCGCCAGCCCGGAAGAGATGGGGATTGTTCCTGTAAGTAATTAATGCAGATGCATACCTGATAATTGCACTTTAGGCTAACGGGTAATATAGGCCTCCTAATAGCTAGGAACTTACGTTCCTAGCTATTCTTTCAATTATTCCGGTTTAATGTTCTAACCTAGCCTTTCTAACAGCACATCTCCCCAATTAACGCCTCCTTCATAATGACAGTTCCGATTCCTTCTCCTACACTTTGTCTTGTAAGGATTTTTAGTCATTAACGTAAATTTATCTTGCAGTGGTCACTCAGGCAGGAGGACAATTATGAGCTTGGCTCGATTGCTTTCTCTCGTATTGAAGCGTAAGCGTGCTGAAGATAAACATGCAAAGCTGAAATCTCGATTGAACTATGCAATGTCTCAGAACACTTATTCTGAGCCTCAGCGTCAACCGCGTAAAAACGACTAGCCCCCCAACTTGCCTTGATAGCTTATAGTTAAAATGATTGCGTACTGCATTTGTTAGCTAGAGAGGCAAGTTATCAACATACTGTGTGATATCTACAACTTAAGACGAGCAGCAGACTGAATGTGTCTATGCTTAACTTAGCTGTAGTAGTGAAATTTGTTGGACGGTATTAATGGAAATCGGGCTAAGAGCAATAGGCAGATCCAGGTGGTGGTGGCCTATTCGAGTTGTACTTGCTGGGGGACTATTAGTTCTTCCTCCATTGGCTGGTGCCTATTGGGCCGGAAAACCACTGGCTCCCTACCTGAACTTACTGCCCTCGACGCTCTATGTGGAACAGCCAGCCTTTTCATGGCCCGTCTTTCTTATGCTCAGTGCATTGATTCTTACATGCACCTTGCCCTTTTTATATCGCTATTACTGTGTCCCCAAGACTGCTACCTATAAGCCTCCCTCCCGCTTCACTTATCCCTGGTGGGGTTGGATGGGGTTAGTATTGCTCGGTGTCAGCTGGGCAATGGCCTTGGCTCATAATGATGCCCCTCAGGGGCTGCAGCGTTATACCTTCACCCCCATTTGGCTGGGATATATCCTGGTCATTAACGCGCTAAGCGTTAAGCGAGTCGGCTCCTGTCTGATGCTCGAACGCCCCAAAATGTTTCTGCTGCTGTTTATTGTCAGCTCGGCATTCTGGTGGTTCTTCGAGTACCTCAACCACTTTGTCCATAACTGGTACTACCTAGGGCCGCCTATTTCACCGCTGACACGGGTAGTGACAGCTAGCCTGGCTTTTTCTACGGTACTTCCTGCTGTTTTGAGTACCGTCTACTGGATTGCGACGTTCAAACAATTTCATCATGCCTACACAGATTACTGGACATTTAAGGTGCCGCATCCCAGAGCCGTGGCCCTGCTGGCATTATCTGTATCGACAATCTCGCTGTTTGCATTGGGAGCATGGCCGGACTCTACTTATCCTCTGATCTGGGTATCGCCGCTTATTGTATTGATATCCTTACAGGCATTGACTGGCCAACAAACGATCTTTTCAGTGCTGCAACATGGGGACTGGCGGCCGTTTTGTCTGCCAGCCCTGGCTGGCCTGCAATGTGGATTCTTCTGGGAGCTTTGGAATTATGGCGGTATGACTCCCTGGAAATACAACATTCCATTCGTTGATCGCTTCCACCTGTTCGAGATGCCCCTGCTTGGCTATGCAGGTTACCTACCTTTCGGACTCGAGTGTATTCTAATCGCTTCTTTTCTTGGGCTTACAGTCCACACCGGACCGCAAGCCCAACGGTGATGGGCATCAGGAGCTCACTTCGACAGCAGCCGGTGACGAAACCACCTTCAGCGACAGAGTCAGTGAAAAAGTGGCCACGGGCTCATTCCCGTCACGCGTCGGACAAGTGACGGTAACGGAGACGGGTTCATTTATCCTCTTCCCGGTTTGGTGGCTTCTTTCTAGCATCTCGCTGATCATCTTCCCCTGATAACAGCTAAAGACCACATCATCTTCGGGCCGACGTAAAAACTCTCCCTGAACAGATTTAAAAGCCAGCGACACATCCAGCCCTGAATGGTTAGCCATATCCATCGCCAACAAGCCTGCAGCCACATCAGCGCCAATTGCCAATGCTCCAAAGTACATGCTCTCAAGATGGTTTTTTGTCTTGTCATTGAGCGGGATCTTCAGTGACAGGTGTTCATCGCTTATCTCCAGGATTTCCGGAGCACAATAATCAATTAGCTTAACTTTCTGTTTGCTAAAACTTTTCAACATCTCATTTGCCTGATCGACTCTGCTATCCATTGCCTTCTCTCTTTTCCATCAACTCATTAGACCAGTTAAGTTCGTTGTATCGAAAAAGTCAAACTTCGATTTAAAAATACAAAAAATCCCCGACAACGTGTTGCCGGGGAGCACTAAAAATATGCAAGGAGATTTAACGGACAAACGTGTAAAGTGATTCAAACTCCTAGTTTGCAGAAGCATCTGGTACTACTGGATCATCGCCCCCTGTTCGACCCAGTTTCCGATAAGCGCACGTTCTTCATCGGTCATTTGAGTAAGGTTGCCAAGCGGCATTACCTGAGTCTGTACTGTCTGCGCCACAATACGCGGTGCATTGACTTTTATTTCCTCCGGAGTATCCAATATCACCCCAGCAGGCGCTGTTTTGAACGCAGCATGAGTAGGATTGGCCGAATGGCAAACAGAGCAACGTTCCTGAATAACCAGGTTTACTTCTTCAAAACTAATGTGATTGGCTTGAACCTGAGCCACTTCCTTATCCTCAACACTCACTGGTGCCGATGCAACAGGCGCTGCCGACATTTTTGCTGCGTAAGGTGAGGTTACAAATGCCAGAGTGATCATACCCAAAGCCGCGGCTGGCACCGTCCAGGCATATTTCTGGCCGTCGTGACGGGTATTAAAGTAATGGCGAACAAGAATACTGAACACGGCAAGGCCAGCCAGGATCAACCAGTTATATTCTGAGCCATAAGTGCTCGGGAAATGATTGCTGATCATAATGAACAACACAGGCAGTGTCAGATAGTTATTATGACGCGAGCGTAGCAGGCCTTTTGCCGGTAACTCGGGATCCGGCTCCCGGTTCTCTTCTATCGCTTTTACCAGTCCGCGCTGCGCCGGCATGATGACGCGAAAGACATTGCCGACCATGATAGTGCCGATAATCGCGCCGACATGAATATAAGCACCACGACCACTAAATACCTGGCTCAGCCCGTAAGCCGCCCCAACCAAACCAAGAAATAATACCGCGCCGAGCAGCATCGGGGTCTGACCCAGCTTCGAATTACAGAGGAAATCATAAATAAACCAGCCTGCCACCAATGCTGCAATCCCTAGCGCGATAGCTGTGGAAGGTTCTAGCCCCGAGCCCGGTGCAATCAGGTAGATTTCCGCATTGAGGTAATACACCACCGCCAGCAGGCAGATACCTGAAATCCAGGTAAAGTACGCTTCCCACTTAAACCAGTGCAGCTTCTCAGGCATTGTGGGCGGAGCAAGTTTGTACTTCTCTAGGTGGTAGATCCCACCGCCGTGAATTGCCCACAGATCACCAGTCAGCCCTGTTTTGGGATTAACGCGGTTAAGGTTATTTTCAAGCCAAACAAAATAAAATGAAGCACCTATCCATGCTATACCCACAATCATGTGAATCCAGCGAATCGCCAGGTTCAACCATTCTGTCATATGTGGATCCATAACTAACTCCTGTCATGTTCAGCGCCCTGATCGCCCTTGGCTTATCAGAGTGCTTCGGTTAACGCCGCCTGCTCCAAACTGTCCAAAGCCAGCTCCACCTGAACATCATCGGTGAAATACACTTCATCACAGTTGTTGCCCTCACCCGCCCTATCAACGATCAGAAACTGATCCTGATCGCTGAGTGCCAAAACCGGGTGGTGCCAAACACCTTTATGGTAATTCACTCCCTGTTTACCGTTGCTGAGAAATGCTCTCAAAGCAGCGGGATCAGGTTTATCACCTTTGGGGGCAACAAGGATCAGGTATTGATTGCCCAGAAGTGGAATAAAGGCCTGAGAACCCAGCGGATGACGTTCCATCATCTTTACCGTCAACGGATATTGCAGTGGTGTTGCCTGAAAAATGCTGATAATCGGCTTGCCGCCTTCATCAGCGACATCCACTTCGGCCAGACTGTGATAACGGCGAGTCGAACCGTTATTGATCATAAAATAATCACTAGCATCCTTGTCGATTACATCACCAAATGGCTGAAAAGCTTCTTTTGTCAGTGGCTCAATAGTCAACTGCCTTACCGTGGTCGCTGGTTGCATTATTCTCTCCTGAGCTGATTAGTTACGCTTGTTGTTTAAAACCAAACAAGCGAAGACGACTGATCCCGCCATCAGGGAAGATATTCAGGCGCACATGTGTGATCGGCCCGATGTCATTCACCTGATCAGAAAATTCATGAATACTGTCGGCAGCCAGCTTCTGAGATGGCAGCAATTCACGCCAGAACAAACTTTGGGTCGCTACCTGATCATCAGTCCCCCCCTGCACATAGGCGGCCTGGATAGAGCAGCTATCGGGGAAATTGCCCTTGAAATGTGCGGTATCGACTGCGACTTTGTTGACTGTTCCCGGATGACCGAGAGCCACAATGACCCAGTCATTTCCCGGCGTCCGGCGGCGGGCCGTTTCCCAGCCGTCACCCATGTTCTCACCGCGCCCCGGACGAAGAATATTGGCTTTCTTGCCAAAGTGTTCATCGCTGCAGGCCAATGCACGGCCACCGTTTTCCAGCGCCGCCAAATCCACTTCTACGTCAGCTGCAATTTTCTCCCAGTCCACGTTTGTCAAGCCATAAACCCTTAGGCGCGCAACACCACCGTCGGGATAGATATTCAACCTGACATGGGTAAACACCTGCTCCCTGTCGACAACATGCTCATGATGGCTGTCACCCTGCAGGCTTTGTGATGGCAGGATCTCCTGCCACTCTGTTGCCTCTGTCGGATCACCGTCCGGGCTATAACAGGCATCAACAGACGCTGAAGGGGGGTAGTTGCCGGTGAAAAACGAAGTATCGATATCCAGCCCTTTGATAGTGCCGGCAAAGCCAAGCCGGACAACACAATAATCGTACCCTTCTCCGCGTTTGCGGCGAGATTCCCAGCCATCCATCCACTTGCCGTTGTCGTCATACAGGTCTTCTTTGAACACTGGCTGAGCACTGCTGATCAGACGGCTTTTGTCAGCAAAGAAATCATCGGTGGCATAAATGGCAACCGCGCCAATTTTCTCATCTGCCAGGTTGACGTACTGTTCAAATGTCGTTGTCATTTCCTTTCCTTCTTCAATTCCATTCGTCATGAAATGCGTGGTTTGAGTAAGTAATCAGGACATCAGCCGCGGCTTACATGTCCTGCAGGCGAAATAGTGCGATCTTATTGATCTCCTCTATCGCCTTCGCGAACTCAGCTGCACTGTCATTTCCTAATCGCATCTCAAAGGACTCGAGAATTTGGTAACGATTGGCCCCTTTCACTGCCATAATGAAGGGAAACTTGAAGCGCTCTTTGTAGCTGTTGTTAAACTGGGTGAATTGTTCGAATTCTTCCGGTGAACACTGGTCAATGCCAGCACCGGCCTGCTCTGCCGTTGACGCAGCCGTCAACTCTCCGTTAATGGCTGCACGACCTGCCAAATCCGGGTGAGCATTGATCAATGCTAGTTGTTCCTTAACATCCGCTTGCAGCAAAACTTCTGCCATCCGATGATGAAGAGCTTCAACCTGATTATCGGTATCTGACACCCCTTCATCATAGGTACGTTCAGCCACCCAGGGACTGTGTTCGTATACATCAGCAAAATGGGCAACAAATTCTTCGCGGCTCATCTGAGCTGGCTGACAGGTGTTAAAGCTTGCCATTATCGGGACTCCTTCATACTTGGGTGCGGATGGTGTTCGTGCCAGTGACGGGCAATATCTATTCGGCGGCAAAGCCAAACATCGTCATGCTGCTGGACATAGTCGAGAAAGCGCTTCAAGGAAGCGATACGCCCTGGTCGGCCAATCAGGCGGCAATGCAGGCCGACCGACATCATCTTCGGCGCTGTCTCCCCTTCTTCATACAAGGTATCGAAGGTATCTTTGAGATAGTTGAAGAACTGATCACCGGCATTGAAACCCTGAACGGTAGCAAAACGCATGTCGTTGACGTCGAGGGTATAAGGGATGATCAGTTGTGGCTTGCCTGCTTCCTCATGCCAGTAGGGAAGATCGTCATCATAGGCATCAGAGTCATACAGGAAGCCCCCTTCTTCAGCGACAATCTTGCGGGTATTAGGGCCGGTTCTTCCTGTATACCAGCCCAAAGGACGCTGACCGGTGATCTTCTTGATGATCTCGATCGCTTTCACCATATGATCCCGCTCCTCGCTGTAATCCATGTTCTGGTAGTCAATCCAGCGATAGCCGTGGCTACAGATTTCATGGCCAGCCGCAACCATCGCCCTGGCGACATCGGGGTGTCGCTCCAGCGCCATTGCCACAGCAAAAACAGTCAGCGGTATATCGTATTTTTCGAATAGTTTCAGAACTCGCCATACTCCTGCACGGCTGCCGTATTCGTAGATTGACTCCATACTAATATGCCGCTGCCCCTGAAGCGGCTGCGCGGACGGTATTTCAGACAGAAAAGCTTCCGATTCTTTATCTCCGTGCAAAATACTGCGCTCGCCACCCTCTTCGTAGTTCAGTACGAAAGAAATCGCGACGCGGGCATCATTCGGCCATTGGGGATGCGGGGGCGTATCACCATAACCAATCAGATTTCGCGGATAGTCTGTACTCATCACATGACTCCTTTCTAGCGTTCCATATGCCAATCATGTTCCAGTTGTTTGGCAACGTATCATCTAAATATTTAACACAGATTGTATACAATCGAAAGATGAAATGTAAAATTTTTGTTTAACTGACTTTAGGGTCAAATTAAACAATGTCATCAAAACCCTTTAACATCAAGGCACAAGTTCGAAATTCGTCTTTTAGCCCACAGAATCAGTTAACACTTTTGTTACAATAAGCTTTACTATTTGAACTCATTGTGTACATAGTTAGTAAAAGTTAAATACAATCTCAGCAAGGTTGAACTATCTCAACAACCACCTGTTGACTTCTAACCTCTTACTGATATTGATCTTTTAAGTTAACAATGGAGAGCGCTCAGCGCGTGACAAATGATGGGACGATTAACGACACATGTACTTGATACTGCAAATGGCATTCCAGGCGCAGAAATAAAAGTGGAACTGTATCGGATTGAAGATACCGCTTTGCACTGGGTTAAAACCGTATATACCAATGCTGACGGACGAACGGATGAGGCTATTTTGAATAGCGGGAGCTTTAATCCGGGTAAGTATCAGTTAATCTTTCATACCGCCGACTACTTTAAACAACAGGGAGTGTCACTGCCTGATATCCCCTTCCTTGATGATGTGGTGATCCGCTTCGGCATTGCTGACTCAAGTTCGCACTATCACGTGCCCCTACTCGTATCACCTTATAGTTTCTCAACTTATCGAGGGAGCTAAAGCTTCTTTAACGCTGTCAGGGCAGCATACAAGTGTGTTCTGCCCAATAGCGAAAACAAAAAATCATTACTCGCCTTCCCCCTTTGAATGAATGTGGTATTCACAGGCACCGGCATGCACTGTTCTGGATATGGTTCGGCACACCCATGGTGCAACAAACTAAATTGTATACATGTTTACTATTAAGTAATTAATTAGCGATCTACTGCTGTCACTATCTTTTCTACTGGCCCTGAAAGGGTTGCCATACGGGCTTTTGCTGCATTCAAAAAGGCAGATCCAGTAAAAAAGATAACACATACAGAAAGTTGGAACGCTTTTTGCGAAGCGTAGAGAGTATGAACTGTAGAAATACAGACACTAATAGTCGGATAAAACAGAAATCACAGGCTTCATTGTGAACGATATAAATACAAATTGAGTTCATTTTAGGAACGTTAGAAAGAGGAATGTAGTCATGAATGACACTAAGGCAGAAGTGCTAAATGAAAAGGCGCAGGGTTCCGCCCCTTTCCTGGAACGGTTTTTCCAGTTAAAAGCACATGGAACTAACGTAAGAAATGAGCTCATCGGTGGCCTCACCACCTTTGCGACCATGGCTTATATCATCTTTGTTAACCCGAGCATTATGTCTGCCTCGGGCATGGACGCCGGGGCGGTCTTTGTCGCGACCTGTATCGGCGCAGCAATCGGTACCCTGCTGATGGGCCTGTTTGCCAACTGGCCGGTTGGCCTGGCACCAGGCATGGGGCTCAATGCCTTTTTCTCGTTTACCGTCGTCGGTGAAATGGGCTACAGCTGGGAAGTCGCGCTAGGCGCGGTCTTTATTTCAGGTGTGCTTTTTGTTGGTATGAGCTTTTATAAGGTCCGGGAATGGATCATCGAAAGCATACCTGAAAGCCTGCGTTATGCGATGACCGCTGGTGTCGGCCTGTTTCTTGGCCTCATCGGCCTGAAAACAGCGGGGATTGTCGTCGAGAGTCCGGCAACTCTGGTCACGCTGGGAGACTTTACCCAGCCGCAGGCACTGCTTGCTGCTATCTGCTTTCTGATCATTGCGGTACTGAGCGAGCGCAAGGTATTCGGCGCAGTCCTGATTGGCATGATCGGCGTAACTTTGGTCGGTATGATGCTTGGCCTTGTCGAGTACCAAGGGCTGATTTCATCACCGCCGAGTCTTGCCCCAACCCTGCTGGCAATGGACATCACCGGTGCACTGAATATCTCAATGGTCAGCGTGATCCTGGCTTTCCTGTTCGTCAACATGTTTGACACCGCTGGCACCCTGATGGGCGTTGCCGAGCGCGCCAATCTGGTAAACAAAGAAACTGGTCGTATCGAGGGGCTGAGCAAGGCACTGAAAGCCGACAGTATCGCCAGCGTCGCAGGTGCCTGTGTTGGCTGTCCGCCTGTTACCAGTTATGTCGAGAGTGCTTCCGGTGTTGCTGCCGGCGGTCGTACCGGCCTATCAGCCATCGTGATCGCCGCCCTGTTCCTGGCTGCTATTTTCTTCTCTCCGCTGGCCGGAATGATCCCTAGCTATGCCACAGCAGGCGCGCTGATCTACGTTGCTTTCGTCATGATGAGCAGCATGCAGCATGTCAAATGGACAGATTTTACCGATGCTGCCCCTGCCGCCATTACTGCACTGATGATGCCGCTGACCTTCTCGATTGCCAACGGCATTGCACTGGGATTTATCACCTACACAGTGCTGAAAGTCGCAACCGGCAAAACCCAAGATGTGTCGATAAGCATGTATACGCTTACCGCTATCTTTATCGCCAAGCTAATTTACATCGGCTAGACCACACGACCGTGACCCTACGCAGTTTGTAGAAGTCATTCTTTGTACCAAAAGCGTTAATACAAACGATGGATTACAGAGGATCACCAATGAAACTTCTCTACACACTTAACGAACGTCCCCCCTACGGGATCACTTTGCTACTGGCCTTGCAGCACATGCTGGCTTCAATCGGGGGGATTGTCGCCGTCCCCTTGATCGTTGGCTCGTCAATTGGCTTGCCAACCGATGAAATCGTTACCCTGATCAACGCTGCACTACTGGCCTCCGGTATCGTGACCATCGCGCAATGTCTGGGCGTGGGTCCGGTCGGGATCCGGCTGCCGGTTGTAATGGGATCCAGCTTTGCCTTTCTCGGCATTGCCATCGCCATCGGTAACAAAGACGGTGTCGGCGGGATCATGGGCGCCAGTCTGGTTGGCTCCTTCGTTGTAATTGCCGCCAGCTTCTACATGGACAAAATTCGCAAACTGTTCCCCACAGTAGTCAGTGGCGTAGTCGTCACCTTAATAGGCCTGACCATCCTGCCGGTCGCGATGAACTGGGTCGGTGATGCGCCGGCGGTCAGCCAGGAATTTGCCACCTTGCCCAAGCTCTTTCTGGCCCTTACCTCATTGGCTATCGTGATTGGCGTATCAGTCTACTGCAAAGGTGCCGTCGCGGCCTCTGCCATTGTCATCGGGCTCGCCGGCGGATACATCGTTGCGTTATCCATGGGAATGGTCAACCTGGAACAAATTTCAGCTGCCGACTGGGTAGGCAGGCCGGAAATCCTCAAATATGGCCTGACCTTCTCAGTATCATCCATCATCAGCATGAGTCTGGTGTATCTGGTTGTTATTGCCGAGGCAACCGGTGACTTCATGGCCCTGGGTAACAACTGCCATACCAAGGTGACCGGCAATGACCTTAAACGTGGTCTGCTGGGCGACGGTATTGGCAGTACCCTTGCCGCTTTCCTCACCGCAATGCCGCTGGCCTCATTCAGCCAGAATGTCGGTATCGTCGGAATTACCGGGGTAGCCAGCCGCTTTGTGGTAGCAACAACCGGCGGCCTGCTCATTCTCGGCGGCTTATTCCCCAAACTGGCTGCGGTCGCAGTCACCATTCCCAAGCCGGTACTGGGCGGTGTCGGCTTCGTGATGTTTGGTATGATTGCCTATGCCGGAATCCGTATGTTGATCAAGGCAGCAGACACCAAACGCAACGCGCTGGTAATCTGTGTCGGGATTGCATCGGGACTTGCTGTGACTATTGAGCCTCGCCTCATTCAGCACCTGCCTCATGATCTGGCGAACCTGTTCCATTCGGGGATTACCACTGGCACCATTGTCACGGTATTGCTCAATCAGTTATTGCCGGAGCAGGATGCCGGTGATGAAGACACTGAAATGAGTACAGAGCAACTAACAGAGACAGATGAACAGTCCCTGACAGTTGCAGAAACAGCAGAGTCCAAGCAATAACAACCGGTACTCATACAGGCAGCCCGACGCTTCAGTGTTCAGGCTGCTTAATACATAACTCAACCTGCCTATTAACAAGCACAATGAAAAAGACCCTCTCCCCTGAAAAGGCTGAGATGGCTAAGGATTACTATGAATGGAAACCATCTGGGTTAAAAACCCTTTAGCAATCTTCACCGGAACAGACGAAGATGCCCGCGGCGGTATCGTCATTCAAGGTGACAAGGTTATTGAGATAATCAATGCTAACAGCGAACCTACCTGCAAAGTCGATAGCGTTATCGATGCCAGCCAGCATGTTGTCACCCCAGGGTTAGTCAATGCTCACCATCACTTCTACCAAACCCTGACCCGCGCCTACCCTGATGCTCTTAACAAAGAGTTATTCCACTGGCTAAAAACCCTCTACCCTGTCTGGGCCGGACTGGACGAAGAGATGATGAGTCTGGCGACAGAACTCGCACTGGTCGAAATGATGATGTCGGGCTGTACAACCGCTTCGGACCATCACTACCTCATCCCTACCGGTCTCGAACATGCTATCGACCTCCAGATAGAGGCGGCCAACAAACTGGGCGTCCGCGCTATTTTCAACCGAGGTTCAATGAGTTTGGGTGAAGATGACGGCGGCCTGCCACCACGCCATACCATTCAATCCGAACAGACCATTATCGACGACAGCCAACGCCTGATCCGCGACTACCACCAACGCGATGATGGCGCTATGATCCAGGTGGCGCTGGCACCCTGCTCGCCTTTCTCAGTCACTACGGATTTAATGAAGGAAACAGCACGCATTGCCAAAGCTGAGAACGTCATGGTCCATACCCACCTCTGTGAAACCATCGACGAAGAAGACTTCTGCCTGCAACGTTTCGGTTTACGCCCGGTTGATTATCTTGAAGACGTCGGCTGGCTCAATCGCCGCACCTGGCTAGCGCATGGTATTCATTTCAACGACGAGGAAATTGTCCGCCTCGGCAAAGCCAACGTCGGGATCTGCCATTGCCCGTCATCAAATATGATGCTGGCTTCCGGTATATGCCGCAACAAAGAGCTGGAAGCTGCCGGAGCCAATGTCGGCCTTGGGGTTGATGGTTCAGCGTCGAATGACGGTTCGAACCTGATCAATGAAGTTCGCATGGCCTTGTATATTCAGCGCCTTCGATATGGCTCGGCCAATGTCAGCCACTTTGATGCCCTGCGCTGGGCGACATCAGGCTCTGCCAAAGCAATGGGACGGGAAGATTTCGGCACACTCGCTATCGGCAAGCAGGCAGACATAGCCATGTTCAGGCTGGACGATATCCGCTTCTCCGGTGCTCACGATCCGCTAGCCGCTTTGATTCTGTGCGGAGCGTATCAGGCAGACCGAGTGATGATTGCTGGAAAATGGCGGGTACATGACGGCCATGTTGTGGGTGTCGATCTCGACCAGCTGTTATCCAAACACCGCAGTGCTGCCAAGCGTCTTGCTCAAAAAGCCCAGCAATTAATGTAGCTGTTGCCTTAAATCAAGTAACTGAAATAAAGGCTAAAAATAAGCCAGCCTGTTAAGGGCTGGCCTACTTGCAAGGGGGAATCACAGTGCCAAGGCGATATAAGCAAAGGCACTATTAGGATTGTTCCAGTTTGCAGCCATTAATCACCAAGTGAGTCAGAAACTCAGCCGCATCAGCAAAGTCCTGCTCATCAAGCTGATCTTTATCCATGACCTTGCAGATCTGCCAGCTGAAATCGGCATAGGTTTGTGTGGCCGCCCAGATTGTAAACATCAGATGCTGCGGCGACACCCGCGCCATTGCTCCGCGCTCGATCCAGCTTTCGAATTTGGCAATGATCATCTGCGACTGGCTGTGAAGTTTATCAGCAATATCGTCAGGAAGGTACTTGGCCCCCGTCATCACCTCATTGGCAAACGCCTTGGAAGCATAAGGGTGGTCACGAGATATTCTCAGCTTTGTCTTGATATATTCGCTGAGTGCTTCAGCCGGATCATCAAGTTCTTCAACCGGACGGGAAGCCTCAAGCAAAGGTTGGGTGACACTTTCGAGCACTGCACGATACAGATTGTCTTTGGCTTTGAAGTAATAATAGATATTAGGCTTGGGTACATCGGCAGCCTTGGCAATATCAGCCACCTTAGTCGCCGCATATCCCTGCTCAGCAAAAAGCTGACAGGCGACTTGTATAATCAGCTCTTGGTTTTTTTCTCTTATCCGTGACATTAACAGTCCCGCCTATCCGACAAATTCAAATACCTAAACCATATATTGCATGCCACCGATACCAGCCTTTTATCAATATGTCATGGCATTGTTATATACCCAAGCTACCTCAAGATGCTCGTTTCAGCGAGAATTACTTGGCTTGTAGGCTAGGCACCGATTTGAAAATCTAGTGGTTCTAAATTGATAATCGGTAACAACGCATAGAAGCCAAGTAAACTCGCCCTTTGGGAGTGAGCCAGCGTGCCCATTTCTGTGTCAAATAACGTTGAAAGGGGCTACCATTCCTGCCGCTATTTTCCTTGAACTGAACACGCTGGTCTCACTCTGAATCCTGCATCTTGAGGTAGTTTGGGTATATATGATTTTTCTATAGTAATGGATATCTGATAGCGACGAAAGCTCCATGCTCGGATCAGATACCCAGATCAGCGGATAACATAGACAGTCTGTTTGTCAGCAGCCATCATGCCGCGCACTACTGCCAGTTCGTGGCTTCATCGACAAGGTGTTGACTGGTATTAATGGCATTAAGTACAGCAAGGTAGAGATCGGAATCCTCTTCACCATATGCTGCCAGTTGGGCTTTGACCTGGTAAAGCTCCTCTAGGTTTTGCTCTTGGTGAGCAAGATAATGCCCTACCTGCCCACTATTTTCGCTTGCCAGAGCGGGCTCGTGATCAACTATTGCAAACAGAACAGTCAATCCCACCGCGAGCGACGCAAAAACACCAGCTTTTGATATCTTCAACATGCCTGAACTCCTTCTACTAGCCACTCCAGCTACTTTGTCAAACAATCGAACAGCTTACAATTAATGTCAGCTGAACTCGTTAGCTATTGTTAATAAACACATGTCGTGATTAACATCACAAATTTGTTGACCCGGGAGTCAAGTATTGATTAAATAGCCCGCAATTTGATCCCAATCACTTTATTATCGAGAAACTTGCCTATGACAATGACAACCAGCCACACTGCGCACCTCAAAATGTTTGCCTTCACGGCACTGATCAGCCTTTCATTTCCGATTGGTAGTCACATTACCGCGCAGCTAAACCCACTGGTTGTTACTTGGATACGCTACCTCCTTGCCAGCCTGCTGTTTTTGGGACTCCTGCTGGGACAAAAACAGTTCCGCATACCAACAGCCAAGGACTTTGCCCGCTACACGGTGATCTGTCTGCCCGCACTGACCTATTTTGTCACCATGTTTATTGCACTTCAGGATACCAGTGCGCTCGATACCAGCGCGCTATATACCACGGTTCCGCTGATGAGCGCCGTGCTGGCCGCGGTGATCTTCCGACGTCGTACGCCACTGACGGTCATTATTGCCCTTCTGGGCGGAATGCTGGGTGCCGGTTTGATTATTTTCCGAGGCGATCTGTCTGCGGCAGGTTCTATCGCATTGACCAGTTCGAACAAGATCTATCTGCTCGGCTGTTTGGCAATGGCCCTGAACCCAATCGTGGTCAAGAAATACTATCGCGGCGAATCCATTACCCATATGACCTGCTGGACATTAATCTGCGCTACAGGGCTGCTGACACTGGGGGCAGCACCGAAACTCGCCACCACAGACTGGTCTGTCATTTCATCCGACATTTGGCTTGGTATTGGTTATCTGGCCGTCTTTGCAACGGCACTGAGTTTCTTTTTATTCCAGCAGGGAAGCGTGTCGCTGGCACCCGAGCAGGTATCGGCGTATACCTACCTGATCCCGGTGATGGTGTTAATCGTCGATCGCGCACTGGGACATGTCGAGCCTTGGTCACATGTCGGTTACGGAGTGGTAATAGTGATGATCTCAATGATGGTGATGATTGGAGGTACCTCGATTATCGCATCGTTACGCCGTCACAAAATCACCCCCTAATCAATTAACCGTGAACAAGCTGAGCCGCTATCAGCCCGGGGGCCAGTGCATATTGCGTCCGCCAAGCAAGTGCAAATGAATATGATATACCGCTTGTCCGCCCTGACGATTACAGTTCCAGACCAAGCGGTAACCGTCCTCCGCCAGAGACAAGTCCTTGGCCAGTTGTGTTGCCGTCAGGATCATATGGCCAATCAGTGCTGAGTGTTGCTTTCCGAAATCGTTAATCGTCGCGATATGCTGATGCGGTACGATCAGAACATGCGTCGGAGCCTGAGGGGCATTGTCGTTAAACGCGACTATTTGCTCATCTTCATAAAGCAAGGTCGAAGGTATCTCTTTGTTCGCAATTTTGCAGAATATACAGTCCATTAGCTCCCTTCCTCAGCATTATTAGTTTTAGCCATTAACTAGCCTGACAGCCTGGCTGGAAACTTGTTGTGTCGAAAGATCAGTATAAGCATAACTGGATATTTTCTTTTTACCTTCTACCCGCCGGGATAAGTCCTCCTCTGTCCAATAAATAAGGCTCTGAGCACTACGCAGGAAAAAGCGTCATCACTTATGCTGAGATGAGTAGTGTCACGCTTGACGGATCTGTCATCAAAGGGAGGTCCGTTTGTTTGAAGGAGCCACCAATGACCACCGCTTTTATCACCCATGGCGACTATTTAAAGCATGTGATGGGAGCGGATCATCCCGAATGCCCGGAACGCCTGGGAGCCATCACACAATACCTGGCATCCACAGAGCTGGGTGATCGCATTAAATGGATGGCAGCACAAACCGCCTCAGACGAGCAAATAGAGCGAGTCCACCCGGCCGAATACATCTGCTGGCTTGACAGCCTGCAACCTGAAAGAGGGTTGGCTTATGCCGATGCTGATACCGCCCTGAATCCGCATACGATGCACGCCGCCCGCCTGGCAGCAGGCGCCGTGACTATGGCTACCGATATGGTACTCGACCATCAGGTTACCAATGCTTTTTGCGCGGTTCGGCCGCCCGGGCATCATGCCGAAACCAGCACGGCAATGGGGTTTTGCTTCTTTAACAATATCGCTGTTGGCGTCGAACATGCCCTTACCCGGGAAGAGATAAAACGGGTCGCCATTCTCGACTTTGACGTCCACCACTGCAACGGCACTATCGACAGCTTCAAAAATCGCCCGGAAGTATTGGTTTGCTCGACCTTTCAGCACCCTTTCTATCCGCTTAGGTATTACGACATTCAGCGCCCGAACATAATCAACTCTCCACTGCGTGCCGGTACCAAAGGCAGTGAATTTCGCCTTGCGATTAAGCGTGACTGGTTACCCGCTCTGCACAGGCACCAGCCGCAAATGATATTTATCTCAGCCGGATTTGACGCCCACAAAGACGATCCGCTGGGACAACTTTTGCTCGATGAGAGTGACTACCGCTGGGTATCGAATATCATCACCGACGCTGCTGCCTGCTATGCCGAAAACAGAATCGTGTCCACGCTGGAGGGAGGCTACAACCTGCTGGCACTGGCACACAGTGTCCACGCTCATATCGATGTACTTGCAGGTAAGACAAGCGATACCTGATCTATACAGCAGGCTGAGAGAGAACAAGAAAGGCCAGCAAGATGAGTCATACTCATACTGCTGGCCTTGGGTACTGGCTCAACTATTGCGCGAAACTAGTTGAACAAGTGACAAGCAACGAGGTGCTCTCCACCCTGTTCTCCGGTATTGTGAGTAGCTGGCCGCTCTTCTTTACACCGACTTGAAGCATGAGGGCAACGCGTTCGGAAAGTACAGCCGCTTGGCGGTGCCAACGGAGAAGGGACATCACCCTGCAGCTTCATTGACTCTTTGCTGGCTGTCGGATCCGGGATAGGTATGGCTGACAGCAACGCCTGGGTGTAAGGGTGTTTAGGGTTGCGATATAGCACTTCAGCCGGCGCTTTCTCGACAATCCTTCCCAAGTACATCACACCAACTTCATCACAAATATGCTGAACCACACCCAGATCATGGGCAATAAACAAGAAAGAGATACCCTTTTTCTCTTGTAGCTCCGCGATCAAGTTAAGTACCTGAGCCTGCACCGACACATCAAGTGCTGATACCGGTTCATCGGCAACAATGAACTTAGGTTCCAATACCAGTGCCCGCGCAATACCAATCCGCTGGCGCTGACCACCCGAGAACTCGTGGGGATAACGATTCAGCACTTGAGGGCGAAGACCAACGATCGCCATCACCTCGGCAATTTTAGCTTCTCGCTCATCTTCAGTTCCGATCTTGTGGGTATCCAAAGGCTCGCGCAGGATCTCGTGGATTGTCATTCGCGGGTTGAGCGAAGCATACGGGTCCTGAAAAATGATCTGGATATCCCGCCGCATAGCTTTAAGCTCACGATTACTTAGCGAAGAGATATCCACGCCTTCCAGCTTCACTTCACCAGAGGTTGGCTCGTGCAGACGCAAGACACAACGTCCCAGTGTCGACTTACCGCAACCGGACTCGCCCACCAGACCAAGTGTTTTCCCCCGCTCGATGGAAAAGCTGACATCATCAACCGCTTTACAAACCGCTTGAGTTCCAAAGAAGCGACTGCCCGCCGTAAAGTGCTTCTTCAGGCCGTTAACCTCTAACAATACTTCGCTCATTGGGCATCTCCATTCGGGCTGTAACAAGCAACCTTATGATTTTCACATCCACTAAGCTGAGGAACGGCTTGATGGCACTGAGTATGAACCTTGTCACAACGGTCTGCAAAACGGCAGCCGTTCGGCAGGTGCAGCAAGTCAGGAACCACCCCCTTAATCGTTGGCAGACGCGGGATCTTCTTATCACGTACAACCGGGATCGACTCCAGCAAACCTTTGGTATAAGGGTGTTTCGGATTAGCGAAGATCTCTTCTACCGGTCCTTCCTCGATAATTTGACCGCAGTACATCACCACCACACGCTGGCATGACTCAGCCACCACACCCAAATCGTGGGTAACCAGGATCACCGCCATGTTCAGCTCTTTTTGCAACCGGACCATTTCATCCATCACCTGGGCCTGAATGGTCACATCCAGCGCCGTCGTCGGCTCGTCCGCCAGCAGCAGATCCGGACCACATGACAGCGCCATCGCAATCATTACCCGCTGGCGCATACCACCGGATAACTCATGAGGATACTGATCAATCCTTTTCTCGGGAGAAGGGATCCCGACAGTATCCAGCATATCGATAGCCCGGGCACGAGCCTGCTTTTTGCTGACACTGTTATGAAGCCGGATCACATCGATCATCTGGGTCGAGATCTTCAACACCGGATTCAGTGCCGTCATCGGCTCCTGGAAGATCATCGAAATTTCGTTACCGCGAACTTTCCGATACTCCTTCTCACTCAGGCCTACCAGCTCACGTCCTTTAAAGCGAATGCTGCCATCAACAATCTTTCCGGGCGGTGACGGCACCAGTCCCATAATCGATAGCGAGCTCACGGACTTGCCGCAGCCGGACTCACCAACAATAGCGACCGTTTCACCCGGCATTACCTTAAAGTTCACTCCGTTAATCGCGCGAACCGTGCCTTTATCGGTCTTAAATTCAACCGTAAGATTCTCCACTGATAGCAGCGGGGTTTGCTCAGACATATTAAATCTTCCTTGGGTCCAACGCGTCTTGCAGCGAATCAGAGAACATATTGAAGGCCAATACCAATACAAACAGCATGCCCGAAGAGGCAAAGAAGTTACAGAAATGGCCGGCCGTTACCTCGCCGCTGGCTTCAGCGATCATCAGTCCCCAGCTAATGCTGTCTTTTACACCCAGCCCAAGGAAGCTCAAGATAACTTCACTCTTGATAGCGGTGATAAACAATAGGGTCATTTCCACCAGCAGAATATGCGAGGTATTAGGGAGCAGGTGTTTGAAGATCACCCGGTAAACCGGCACACCCAGCGAGCGGGCAGCCTCGGTAAATTCCATATTCTTCAGCTTGATGACCTCTCCGCGCACCAGTCGCGCCGTTCCCATCCAGAAACAAGACATCATGGCGATGTGCATGGCATAAGGGTTATCTGCCAGGGCAACAGCAAACGCTGCCACCATCAGATAGTAAGGAATACAATCCAGGCAGTTCATCAGCCATAGAAATAGCTCATCAATCCAGGTACCAGAGAAGTAACCTGTTGTTGAACCCACCAATGCCCCGGTAATCGTTGCGACAACCGCAACGGTTAGGCCGACTTCAAAAGCCGTTTTGGTGCTGTAGATTGCCCGTTGGAAAATATCCTGGCCGTTAATATTGGTACCGAACCAATACTCGGCCGTTGGGCCCATTTGCCCGTCGGCGAGCAGTTCATCCCACCCCTGGGCAATTACGCCAAGCCATACCAGAACCGCGGTAAGCAGATACAAGCCAACCACAGAAAGGCTGATCATTCCCACTTTGTCCCGCGTGAATTTGTGAAAAGCTTTGGTCCATAGGGATTCACGCTTTTCCGGTGCCACCGCGCTACTTCCCTGGTCCATTATTGCGTCCGACATTGCTTATTGTCCTTATTTAAGAGAAATACGCGGATCAACAACGCGATACAAGATATCTACCAGGCTAACCACCAGGATAAACATCAATGTGGTCAATACGATAATCGCCTTCAAAACAGGCAGGTCACCGGTGGTAATCGCGTCATAGGCTGTCAATCCAACACCCGGAATACCGAAGTAACTTTCCAGTAAAAGCGCACCACCCACTACTACGAAAGGAATGGAGAACACAATCCGGGTTACTATCGGGATCAGGGAGTTTCTCAGGACATGCTTGAATAAAATCGTGCTCGCACTGTGACCAAACGCCTTGGCCGTACGAACATGATCCCGGGTCGTCTCTTCAACAATCACCGCTCGATAGAATCGAGTGTTATAGCCCAGGGCCACAAACACCGATGATATGGTCGGTACAGTGATGTAGTAGAGGTAATCCGAGAGAGAATTCACTTCCCAGCCATAGACTGGGAAGAGATTCAGGCCATAACTGGAGCAGAAAATCAGCTGCGTCGTTATGATTACAATGAGATACGAAATACTCATCCCCACTACAGAAGACGACATGATCAACTTATCCAACCAACTGGAGCGGTGCATGGCAGCAAACAACGCCAGCATGACCCCCAGCACGTTACCCAGAATAAAGCCGGGCAACTGCAAGGCGATCGATACCGGAATGGTCTTCGCCAGAATCGACGTCACCTTTTCACCGGTTGAATCGGAATACCCGAAATCAAACAAGACAACTTCCTTGATGTACTCAAAGTAGCGTACAAAGAAAGGCTGGTCGTAACCGAGCTGATGTCGGATTTCATTGATCTCTTCGATGGTAGGGTTCCGGCCCAGCAAGTCGTAAGTCTTGTCCGGTCCGAAATAAACCATCAACACAAAGCTGATAAGTGTCACCCCAAAAAGCAACGGGATGCTGTACATCAGCTTCCTGAAACAGTGTTTTAAAATCTCCATAATGACCCAGCTTTAGTTATGATTTGATATCAACGTATTTCAGATAGTTACCCATTACGTCACGCTGTGGCCACATGATGGCGTTTTTGTGCCACATGCGAATACGCGTACGCGAGTAACCGCCGATACCGACACAATCGTCGACAACCATCTGGTTCATCTTCTTGTAGATTTCGGTACGTTCTGGGCTTGGCTGCATTACTGAGGCTTGCTCGTAAAGCTTGTTGAACTCGGGATTGTTATAGTTCGAGCCATTGGAACCTGGTGAGCGGTTCGGACCGTAGAACAACTGTAGGGTGTTCTCTGCATCCGGGTAGTCTAGTCCCCACCCCATAGGAATTAGCTGGGTTTTGCTCATCTTCACGTCTTTGTTGAAGTCGCCGAAGGTCGCATAGGTTTTCTGTCTAACTTTCTTCTTCGGATAACCAATTTTGGTCAGGTTTCCGCGGAACTGCTCAAAGAACTGCTTATTACGGGTACTAGATACACCCGGGTAGTTCAGGACAGGTAGATTTTTCTTGGTCCAGCCATGTTCCTTAAGTAATTTCTTCGCACCATCAAGATCTTGCTGAATGGAGGACTGATCCATATTTGGATCAAAGCCATCTGTTCCCGGAACGATAAAGCCAGGATACGCTTCACCAATGCCCAGATAGAAACGGTTCACACGCTGCGGCCAGTTAAATGATTTCACAATCGCACAACGCAGTGCTTTGTTGGCTTCGTTGATCTCAGGATCTTTCGAATACCCGAAATATTCATCATCAAAGTTGAAGAAGTTATAAACAAGGCCAGCTTCAGGGTTAACGCGGAAGTTAAACCGCTCGGCATACTCAGGTTTTAGCTGAACAGGGTGCTTATTTGCCAGCACTTCGTTCATCTGCTCGTTCTGCAACGTCGTATTGACAATTTCAGTTCCCTTGCTGAATGAGTTCCAACGTGCAGAGGCTTGTTTCACCCAGTTCAGCTCGACACGGTCAACGATAGGCAGTGTCTTACCGTCCAAACTTGCGATACCAGTAAAGCCATGTACTTTCGCGTCGTAGCCAGAACCGGCCAGATCAAAAGTCTCCTGACGATAATCGGTATTTTTTTCCAGTACCGTCTTGGTGCTGTTGTGAGACACCAACTTAAACGGACCAGAACCTACCGGGTGAACGGATAGCTCACGACCGTACTTTTCAACCGCTTCGACAGGAACAACACTCGAATAGCCCATTGCCAGGGTATAAGTCAGCTGCGGGAAGGGTTTAATAAGCTTAATCTGTACCGTGTGAGAGTCCAGTGCCTTTACACCCTCAATGGTTTTTGAGTAGTCAGAACCGTTTGCTTTCCAATCATCGACACCGACTATCTTGCCCGTCCATAGCCAAGAACCCTGAGAGCGGTTTTTCGGATCGAAGTGACGCTTAATCGAATAGACGAAGTCTTCCGCGGTAACTTCACGCCCTTTACCATCGGCAAACGCCGGGTCATCAATGAACTTCACGCCTTTCTTAAGCTTGATAGTATAGGTTAGCCCGTCTTCCGATACCTGCGGCATGTCCACTGCCAGGTTCGGCTTGAGCTCGAAGGGAGATTTTAGGTATTTGTATTCGTAGAGTGTGTCGTATACTGCTGTTGTAACTGTGTTTGCATATGTCGTACCGGCTTGCACCGGATCAAAAGTCGTTGGGGTGCCGTCTTCGGAGAACTTCAAGACTTTGATGTCGTCCGCCATTGCCATGCTGGAAGCCACCAGCGCCGCCAACGGTAACAAAGTAAATTTTTTCATATAACTTCCTGTTAATTAATCTCATGCTTTTGTTACATCCATGAGCGTTACTTATTGAGCAAAAGTTTCATTTTCTGCTCTAAAACCGGAGGTATCGACTAACGAGCTGCAAACCGGCTTAACATCCAAGTCTCGCCCGCTACAACCTCGGCAACTCGAAGCTGCCAGAGGGTCAAAAACCCCAATTTATAAAAAGAATATTAAACCAACTGCAACATGGACAACAGCATCTTGCAGCATAAGTGGGATGTAATGCAAATATTTCTAAACATTTGATACAGTTATATCAGCCTCATATACCAATCCTGATAAACAATATCGCCTAACCCCATTTCAACGAGCCAGTAACCCGTAAGTTAAGCGCTATAAGAATATTTATCATCACTGCAGCATGGCTCTATCCAGCATCAATTCTCTATTTCCTTGGGTAAACACGAACCCTCTGATTTCGGTAAATAAATGAGATATATTCATGTATAAGCCACAGCATGAGCAACAGAAAAATGAAGTTAGACGCGATTCTCTGGGATTACGACGGAACCCTTGTTAATTCTGTTCCCAAAAACATTGATATTACCAAATGCATCTTGTCTGAGGTGACACCTCATTTGACGGGCGAGAACCTGCCTCAATGGCTACAAAGCGAAGCGGCGTATCATGAGGCCAACCATGCCGCCAAAAACTGGCAGGAACTGTATGTGAAGTTCTATGGCATGAGCGAATCAGAAATGCTGGCGGCCGGCTCACTCTGGGGAAAGCACCAGCTTAGCAATACTACCCCGGTCAAACTATTTTCCGGTATTGATTCAGCAATACACGAGTTATCCGCCTTGCCACACGGTATCTGCTCGCAAAACGCTTCTAGCAATATCATTAATGTTTTAACGGAGGCGCGGGTCAACGCCTGCTTCAAGGCCGTTATCGGCTATGATGATATCGCTCAGCACAATCAAAAACCTTCACCGGAAGGCGGGCTAATCTGCCTGAGTAAAATGTTTGACAAGCTGGAGGATAAAACACTGATGTATATCGGTGATCATGAAGCCGATGTGCAGTTTGCCCGCAACCTGCAGACTGTATTACCTTCTAGCTCCAAGGTGATTTCGATAGCGGTAGCATACAGTGGCGCCACTCCTGAAAAGTGGTCAACTCAGCCCGACTTTATTATTCGGTCTCCACGGGAACTAATCTCGCTTTGTAATCTCAATAATTGAATTAGTATCTAACAGACACCTAACATAGGCGGCTCCAAATCTGAAGTACGCTGATTCTCGACTTATTGGTGCTCAACTTAAACATAAGCTGGGTAGATCACGCACTCCCCAGCTTAAAATAAAACGAGGCTTTAGCTATTACACATTGGCAAACTGAGGCAACCATTGACGCTGGGCCGCAAACATCTCTTTAAACATCGCATCGATCTGCTCAAGGGTACACACGGTTGCTGTAACAGGGTCCAGAGCCAGAGCATAGCGCGCAGCATCAAGATCATTAGTCAGTGCCGCCTCGACAATCAACTCTTGCACGGCAGTGTTGGTTTTGATCAAGCTGGCACACTGCATAGGCAAACGACCCATTTGCTGTGGGTGAAGGCCTTTACTATCAACCCAAATTGGTACCTCAACAACACAGTTTTCAGGCAGGTTATCGATCAACAACCCTTCAGCCTGGCGGTTCGGTACATTACCATTTATTCGTGTTCGCTCACCGCTGACCGCCGCGTTGATCAGCTTTGGCGCATTGAGCATATTCGGCTCGATAACAAATTTCTGTATACCCGCTAACTGAGCATCAATTTCAGCCTCGCCAGCAGCATGTACTTTTTCTTCCAGTGCCAGCAAATCCCATCGTTGAGGAAGGAAGTGGTTAATCATCTCCTCATTTTTACGGAAATAAGGCAGGTAATCACTGCAATGCCAATGGTTTTCGGTGCACCATAATCCGAAGAACTTCAGCACTTCACAACGCACGCCATCAGCAGCATAGACCTTCGGATTATTAACCATTTCACGGATCTTGGGCTGTAAGTCTTTACCATTAGCCACCATCTTGGTGATCCATGTCATGTGATTGATACCCGCAAACTCATAATCAATGTGCGGAGGAACATCCTGATACATTAACCGCTGCCAGCGATCTGGAGTCGACGGATGATCAACCCAGTCACCCTCCCCCAAATACCCCGCCAGCTGAGCCGTGGTGTAACGCACCCCATAACACAAGCCAACAGACTGGATCGTGCTGTAATCTTTTGCCGCCCAGGTTAACGGCGCAAGAGGGTTAGCATAGTTAATAAACAGTGCCTCGGGACAAACCTCTTCCATATCTCGCAATATGGCCAGCATTGGCGGAATATGGCGTAGCGCGCGGAAGATACCACCCGGCCCCATCGTGTCGCCAACTTCCTGTATCACCCCATATTTGGCCGGGATTTGCATATCCAGCCGCCATGGCTCCAAGCCTCCTACCTGAATGGCATTAATAACAAAATCGGCACCACTCAGCGCCTGGCGCCTGTTAGTGGTCATCCTGATCCGAACCTGGCTATTAGCCTGCTCTGCCATTTTTCCGATAAGCTGATAGCTTCTGTTAAGCACTTCGGGATCAATATCCATCAGCACCAAATCAATGCCATTCAGGGCAGGATAAGAGAATAAGGCCGAAGTAATCTGGCGGGTGAACATCACGCTACCCGCACCGATAATGGTTATCTGAGTCATATCTATCCCTTATTAAAAAGTAACCGCCGCCATGATCCCATGTGCTGTTTCAGCATCATGCTATGGACCATCAACGAAACAAGAATGGTGACACCGTAGATCAGGCGAGTCCAAAAGCCAGCCAATCCAGCACTGATGATCCCGGCTTCCAAAATACCGATAATGCAGGCACCAAATAAGGTGCCAATCAAAGTGCCGCGGCCACCAAGGACAGACGTGCCGCCAATGAATACCGAGGCAAAAACCAATAGCATGTAGCCCTGCCCCTGATTGGGCCACCAACTGCTCATCTCAAGGCTGACAAACACCCCGACCAAAGCCGACACCGCCCCCATCAACATAAATAGCATCAGGCGAGTACGCTCAACCGGTACTCCCATCACACGTGCCGCTTTTGGGTTATCGCCAATAAAATTGACGTTATCACCGAAAACATGGCGAGACAGAATTAGCCAGAGTAAGAAAACCATCAGAAGTGCCCACAGTACTTGGGCCGGAATGAACTCGGCGATACGGCCGACCATCAGGGTGTGAATCCAGCTATCACGAACTTGCGGGATACTCAGCGCAAGGCCGTCAGCCAGCACAGTTGTCAGACCACCAAGGAAGAACTGCGTACCTATTGTGGCAATTATCGATGGAATACGAAAATACACGACCAGTATCCCGTTCAGGATACCGCACGCGATGCCCGCAGTAATCGCCGAACCAAATGCCAGTATGGGCGACTGGGTAAGCTGGAATATCTGGGAGAAAACAAAACCACCCAGCGCAACAACAGCCGGGAAACTCATGTCGATTTCACGTGCAATGATCAGCAAGGTCAAAGCAAAAGCCAGCATCGCCGTAAACGGAATCGTCGACATGAAAGAGATGTAAATACGGCCATGGAGGAAGGTATCAGGGCTCGTTACCGTAAAGAGTCCCCAAAGAGCAACAAGGATAAACGCAGTTAGCACCGGAACCCGGTGACGGAGCATAAACAAATTCATCATGCCCCTCTTCCGACTGCATCCAGCAGCGCCATTTGAAGCGAAGACTGGGTCATCTGTGATTTTCGGTACTCCGCCACGATACTGCCGCGATCCATCACGACAAACCGGTCAGCAACCCGGTAGGCATCGTTCATGTTATGAGTGATCAATAAACACGCTCTGCCCTGCGATTTTAAGGCCTCGATAAAACACAACACTTTTTCGACCTCGCCGACTGACAGCGCTGTTGTCGGTTCATCCAGGATCACTACCCGGGCATCAAATAACATGGCACGACCGATAGCCAAACCCTGGCGTTCACCGCCAGAGAGTGAACTCACCGGCGCATCGATATTAGCTCCGACGCCACGAAAATCCAGAGTCTTGAGAAGTTGAGCAGCTTGTCTGCGCTCTTCTTTGTGATCAATAAACCCCAACTTGTTACGAAAATGCCGGCCAAGAAACAGATTTCGCCAAACGGGTTGCTGCTCGCCTAGGGAGCCAGATTGGTACACGGTTTCAATACCTAACAGGCGGGCCTGCTGAACCGAGTAACGGTGAGTTGGTACTTTCTCTGCGCCAATCAGCAACTGGCCGTCCTCAATTTGCTCGGCACCGGCGATCAACTTAATAAGGGTCGATTTTCCTGCACCGTTATCACCGAGCAGCGCACACACTTCACCACGATTGAGCGAAAAGTGAATATCTTTCAACGCATGAACCGGGCCAAACCATTTGTTCAACCCGGTCAACTCAAGCACTTGCTCCGTCATTAACGAATGCCTTTTGCCGCCAAGGGAGCGATAAAATCAATATTGCTCTGGTTGACAAAACCCGCTCCGGTGTTGATATCAAGGCCCGAGAAACCATAGCGCTTACTCAGCACAACCTGCACCACCGACAGGTACCCCATCAAGTACGGCTGACTATCGGCCACCAGCTGGACATAACCGGTTTTAATCGCATCCGCTGTAGCTGGCGACAGGCTAAACCCGGCGACATACAGCTCTTGCGGACGAACTCCGGCATTGCGCAAGAAATTCCCCATTTGCGAAGTCAGTGCGCCATGATCCACCATAATCAGTTTTACTTTAGGGTTACGCGCCAGATACGCCGTGATCACATTGGTTCCAAGGGAAGGATCTTTATCTGTTTCCGGTGAGATCTGAAGAAAGTCGACAGCAAGCCCGGCGTCTTCAAGCGTACTTATCAACCCACGGGTAGAATCACTGCGCTCGGCGATATCTTTAATCCCCCAAACCAGTGCCTGGTCTCCGGCCTTGAATTGGCCACGGCGCAATGCCTCCTTAGCCAAGTGGACACCACGCGCTGCGTTACTCACGCCGACATAGCCGAACCCTTTACTTTGCTCAGCCGACATCGTGCCAGGAAGTGCTGTATCAACAGATGTTACCTGAACCCCTTTGCTAAACGCTTCGTCAACCAAACCTTCGTAGGCACTGTCACCCGGATGTCCCATTACCACAATACCCGTCGGTTTAGCCGCCAAAGCCAGCTTGAAGTTCTCGATCATCTTTTGTGGTTGCCAGTCTGAGTACATCACACGCAGGTCAACACCCAGATCACCCGCCGCCTGTGTCGCACCATTTTGAACAACCGTTGCGTACGGGCCTCCTACCGGACCGCCGACATCAAACCAAATCGACATATCCTTCCCGGAAGGAGCGGCCACTGCCGTTGAAGCGGATAACAAAACTACAGCCGAAAATAGAGCAGACAATGCCACTTTTTTCGATTTACAGGATAAAGCGCCACAAATACTCACAACAATAATACTCCACATTGGTATATGCACTTGTTGCGCATGATACCCCCAAAGTATTATCTGGTCTCAAAAGAATATTCTTTTTATGAGTTCTATCTCAGTAAGTAAAAATATCGGCAAGGGTAAGAAAGACAAAGAGTACTGAACGAAAATTTGTCTACAGAGAATGTGGCGGAGAGGTAGGGATTTACTGGCTCGCAAGCTCGCGCCCTTCGGGCTATTGCCTATTCGCGCCTTCGGCACTTATCTCTAATCACAATATTTAGGCGAAAAAAAACCGCTGAGCTATCAGCGGTTTTCTTGAATGTGGTGGAGCGTTCTGGGTATAGGGGGATTTTCAAACCCCAGCCTACGAACGGCTTCTGAAACGACAAAAGCCCAGCATTGCTGCTGGGCTTTCTAATGTGGCGGAGAGATAGGGATTTGAACCCTAGATACGCTACAAACGTATGCCGGTTTTCAAGACCGGTGCTTTCAACCACTCAGCCATCTCTCCGTAAGTGCGGCGAATAATACACACCCGTTTTGTAGGTGTAAATACCCGCAAGCACCGACTGCTTAGTTATCGACCAAATCCGCTAGTTTTTACCATTTTCAAAGCTCTGAGGAAACAGACCTTGCAGCCTAAGAAAACCGTGAGATACTAAAATGACGAATAAAAAGTTAGGAAGGGAGCCTAAATGAAGTTCGGGTTAACTATCTCTGTATTGATAACCTTTTTATCAGCCAATGTGGCTTCGGCTTCCGAAGAATTACAGGCTTTTGAAAATACGATCAAGCAAGAATGCAGTATTTTGCTTGATCGCGAGTTTTCCCGCTATCGACTACATATCGATCCCTATGGCGCAGAGTCATATGGCATTGCGTTTGCCAAAGGGAAGCTACGCCGCAATTCTGGTTTGCGCGCACCAGACTCGTCCATGATCTGCATTTATGACAAACGCTCTCGCCGTGCCGAAATAAGCCAGAGTTTCGACTCTGAACGCCTCAATTAACTCCAAGCATCTATCTCAATACCTATCATTAGCTTTGAGTCCTGACAGCGACTTGTGCATCTCCGGCAGGAAGCTTCGGCTTACGGGTAACCAGATAAACAGCCATTGCAGCCAGTACAAAACCGATAACACCAAAACCATCAAAAGACTCATCAAAGACCAACCAGGCCTGAAAAGCTGTCATCGGAGGCACCAGATAAAAAGTCGAAGCAACTTTAGATGCTTCCCCATTCTTGACCATGTAGAGAAGCAATAAGATTGCAATTCCTGACAGCACCACAACCGCCCACACCATGGCAAAGATAAATTCAGGAGTCCAGTCCACTACCATCGTTTCTGTTGTCAGGGCAACAGGCAGAAACAGCATCGCTGCCGCGATATACTGCCACACCGCACCGCCGACCATATCCACTCCCTGACAGAACTTCTTCTGGTAAAGGGTACCTAAGGTGATCCCCAGCAATGCAAATGCGGTAAATATATAGGCGGCTTTCCGGCTCCCTTCTTGTTGCCACTCCATATTTCCTTGCAGCACCAGTCCAATCCCGATAAAACCAATAAGCAAACCGATCCATTGTGACAGGCGCATCTTCTCATTCCATGCCATCGCTATAATCACCGCGGTAAGTATTGGCTGAAGCCCGACTAGCAACGAACAAAGCCCGGCAGGCATCCCGAGCGAAATCGCCTCATAGGTACCACCAAGATAAAACCCATGAATTAATAAACCAGACATCATTGAATGGAATAGTGCCTTACCACGTGGCAAATGAGCACGCAGTATAAACATCAGCAATAGGAAAAGAACGATATTGGCTACCATGCGGATCAACAGAAACGTGGCCGGTTCAGCATACGGGAGCCCAAACCGGGCACCAATAAAACCAGAGCTCCAGAGAATGACAAAAATAAACGATATCATGCGCACAGCCATCACAATTTCCTTTCCTTTTTATTTGTTAGACATTACTTTAATGAGGTACAGGAAAGTTAATAGAGACAGATTCAGATACTTTTTAGGGTACAGATTATCCATAGCGGAGATGTGGTGTGTCGAAAAAATACCAGCAAGTTGTTGAGCTCATCACTGAGCGAATTAACAAACAAAGCTATCAATCCGGTGACAAATTACCCTCAATCCGAGACTTGAGTGCTCAGTTGGCAATCAGCAAAAATACCGTTATCCGCGCCTACCAACAACTAGAGGCCAGTCAACGAATTGAAGCCCATCCTCGTTCGGGGTACGTGGTCACCCAGCTAAAAAATCCGACCACGGCAACCGTCAGTGAACCCGGCTATGTCGATTTGATGTCTCTGAGCAAGGAGATCATGAGCCTGTCATTGTCACATCAGGTATTACCGGCAGGCTCCGCACACCCCGATACTCGTTTTCCTGCCATCCGTTCTCTCTATGCCGAAATCGGACGCCATAGCCGCTATCAGACCAATATTCCCAGTCACTATCAGCTTCCGCCGGGTAATGAGGTGCTACTTCGCCAGCTCGTCTTTATCAACCAGGAACTTGGTGTAACAACCTCGGCGAACGACATCCTGATCACCCATGGTGCTCAGCAGGCCATCAGCCTCAGCCTGCAGGCCATCACCCGCCCCGGTGACATTGTGCTTGTTGAATCTCCAAGTTACTTCGGCAACCTGCTCCTGCTTGAGTCGCTGGGGTTAAAAGTGGTCGAAATCCCAGCCAGTGTTACGAGCGGAATGGATTTAAACGCACTAGAACAAACCCTTGAACGCTGGACTGTCTCGGCCATTATCATCAATCCCAGCTTCAATAACCCGGCCGGCTATGTCATGTCCGAACCGGACAGACTGTCGTTTTTAGATATCACCAAAAAGATCCCTATCATAGAAGATGATGTGTTCGGCGGATTGGCCTATGGTCGCAGACCGTTGCCGCTCAAGACGCTGGATAAGGAAAACCGGGTGATCTACTGCAGCTCGCTGTCCAAAACTTTGGATTCCCGCCTGCGTATCGGCTGGGTCATTGCCGGTAAGTATCAGCATCAAATAGAGAAGCGTCTGATGACAGACAATATGGGCAGTTTGAACTTAATGCAATCTGCCGTCGGCCAGTTTCTGGCAACAGGTAAATACCGTCAGCACCTTAGCAAAATTCGTAAAAGTTACGCCAGAAGGCAACGCCAGTTTTTTAAGCTATTCACAACAGAGCTTGATCGCTTCCCTTGCCTGCAAGGCCAGTATCACCTCTCCCAGCCTGAAGGTAGTTTCCTTTGCTGGCTCACTTTGCCTGAGCACGCAGATTGCAGCGACATCTACCAGGAAGCACTACGGCAAAATATCAGCATCCTGCCCGGCAAAATGTTCAGTACCCAAAGCCAGCATAACCACTGTATCCGCCTGAGCTTCGCCAATTTTGATGATAACAACCAGTGGGAAGCTGGTCTGAAGAAACTCGCGCAGATCATTGCCGACCATACCCAGTAAGGCAGTTTCAATAAAAACCACAGCAAATAAGGAAGGCTTAGTCTAAATTACAGAATAAGCCTTACTAACCAAGAACTTTAGCTCATGATGACGTCTGTTATTCGCACCCTTTCTCTTGTTTTACTATCCATTTCTGGTGCATTCATGCTTGCCGGTATGGCTAGAGCCACAGTGGTAATAACAGGCTCAAGCAACAACATGGACTATCAAGTCTCTCTTGTGGCCCAAAACTTGTCTGTT
Source organism: Photobacterium kasasachensis (assembly GCF_050336885.1). Lineage (NCBI taxonomy): Bacteria > Pseudomonadati > Pseudomonadota > Gammaproteobacteria > Vibrionales > Vibrionaceae > Photobacterium > Photobacterium kasasachensis. Next base: position 40,516 of record NZ_JAKJSH010000023.1, on the reverse strand, counting down.
CCCTGGGGAATGGCTTTCATTAGCCCAAATCAACTGCTGATCACCCAACGCCATGGGGAAGCTGTCATCCTTGATACTGCCGGGAACAATCGAACTCAGGTTAAAGGCTTGCCAGATGTTGCAGCTGCAGGACAAGGAGGTCTGCTTGATGTTGTAACCGAGCCGGGCTATCAACAGTCAAATGGCTGGCTGTACTTTACCTATAGCAAAATGCTTGGTGAGCAAGCCGTCACCGTTCTGGCTCGCAGCAAGCTCGAACAAGATACGCTAACCCAGTGGCAGGAACTGCTTGTTACTAATTCAGCCACAACAAGCTATCGCCACTTTGGCAGCCGGATCGCTTTTGATCAGCAGGGGCACCTGTTCTTCTCTGTCGGCGATCGCGGTGATCGCCCTAACGGGCAAGATCTTACTACCCATGCCGGGAGCATTCTTCGCCTCAACATGGACGGGACGGTTCCAACCGACAACCCGTTTGTCTCCAACCCAAACGCGCTCCCGGAGATCTGGAGCTATGGCCACCGTAATCCGCAAGGCCTGGCCTTTGATCTCCGCAATAACCGCCTATGGGCAATTGAACACGGACCGCGAGGCGGTGACGAAATCAACCTGATCGAAAAAGGCAGCAACTACGGCTGGCCTGTCACCTCCCATGGCAAGGAGTACTGGGGACCTTTGTCAGTGGGCGAAGCCACAGAAAAAGCAGGCATCGTTTCACCACGAAAAGTTTATATTCCCTCGATTGCCCCAGGTAGCTTGCTGCATTATACAGGCGAAGCCTTTCCCGGATGGCAGGGAAATCTGTTTACCGGCGCGCTAAAACTTGAGCATATCAACCGCCTTTCTATAGGCAAAGACGGAGATATTATCTCGGAGGAACGTTTAGTTTCACCGCTGAAAGAGCGTATTCGGGCACTGATTCAAAGCCCCGAAGGCTGGATTTACTTCACTACCGATTCTGGCAACTTATACCTGATTTCACCTAAGCTTTAGTCAGTTACTTACAGCTGTATCTGATCCGTACCCCGTGGTCAAGGTTGTGCAATTATTGTCTTCCTTATTACTGCACAACCCTCAGTATCACCAGAAATAATACGCAACAATCTACATATGGTAACTGCCTCGCAACGTTAACTAGTGCTACTAGATAAAATAACGGTCTCATGGATGATTATTGCCTTTTCTAAAAAGGCATGACCCCAAGCTCAAGGAATGAAGCACCTCTATGGATCTACAGTCACTCAATAATTATTACTGTTCAACCCCGGAACTTCTCGATGATGCGTATGCCATCCGTTATCAAGCATATTTGGAGCAAGGGTATATAGAAGCCAACACACAGCAAAGACTAGCGGACGAATTTGACAGCATGCCGAACAACCATACTTTTGTTCTGAAATGCAATCAGCGATCAATTGCCTCCTTGCGAGTATCGGTGATTAAGCAGCAGCCCGGCTGGCTTGATATTCCGGTCAAAAGACTGTTTCCCGAAGTCTTTACCGAATTAGAAAATAAGTATGACACGCTTATGGAGCTAAACAGGCTCACTGTCTTGCCTGAAATCACCGACTTTTCAGCGACTGTGCCGCTTGCGCTGTTCGCCAACCCAATGCATCTGACCGAACTCTCTGGCAAAACACTGGTTATCTGTGCCGCGAGAAAAAATCACAAGCGATTCTACGAGCGCCTTGGCTTTAGGAAAATCACCGATTACAAGCGGTATCCAACCCTGAAATTCGATACCGCCATGTTTGTCAGCGAGTGGGATCCTGATAAGGATCGTTTGGGACAATATCCGCTAAAAGCCCATTACTCCCAACTAAAACCTGTGTTATCAGATACCGAACTAGCACAGATGTTCTGCTAACAACCCGAAACTGTAACAGCCAGCGACAAAGCTTTCTTCGGTGAGAATGCAGGTGCCGGTTTCATTTTCATAGCGAAGAGATAAAAAAATCCCCTTGCCATTGGCTAAGGGGATTTTTCACTAATACTACAGATCTGTTTACAGGTGCTCACCGCGGCGAAGCGCATCAATACGCTTGTCTAGCGGCGGGTGTGTCATGAACAGCTCAGACAGTGACTTCTTGCCGTTAATACCGAATGCCATCATTGAACCTTCAAGCTGAGACTCATGACTGACTTTCAAACGCTCAAGAGCCGCTATCATTTTCTCTCGCCCAACTAGGTGTGCCGAGCCTGCATCCGCTTTGAATTCACGATGGCGGCTGTACCACATCGTCAGAATGCTCGCCAGGAAACCAAATAGGATTTCCATCACTGTCGAGACGACGAAGTACATCATGAAGCTGCCGCCTTCACCTTCACCGTCTTCGTCACCATTGTTAAACCCGCTTACCGCACCGGCAACCAAACGGGAAACAAAGATAACAAAGGTATTCACGACACCTTGCATCAGCGTCATAGTGACCATGTCGCCATTAGAAATATGGCTAACTTCATGCGCCAATACGGCTTCGGCCTCATCACGGGTCATGCTATGAAGCAATCCTGTCGATACCGCAACCAGAGAATCATCCCGCTTGGCTCCCGTCGCAAACGCGTTAATATCTGCCGAGTCATAAATGGCAACAGTCGGCATGCCTATACCAGACTGCTGAGCCTGACGCGATACAGTTTCCATTAACCAATGCTCGGTTTCATTTCGCGGGTGCTCAATCACCATGCCGCCGACAGAGCGCAATGCCATCGACTTTGACATAAACAATGAGATTAGCGAGCCACCAAAACCAAACAGTGCCGCCATTACCAGCAGACCGTTCAAGCTACCGGGCTGTAAACTGGTAAAAGCATAGATAAGGTTCAAGACAACACTGAAGACCAGCATCACAGCAAGGTTAGTTGCCAAGAATAATGCGATTCGCTTCATACTTTTAATATTCTCCAATTAGCAATCAAGCTTTCTAGTTCTGTACAAACGATGGTTTACCACAAGCAAATTGCATACGGTGCCACCAATTCGATTTGTTATTTATAGTATGGTCGATCAATCTAATTACAAGTAAAAGGGGTAAATTGTTACGTTTCGTTAGTATTGATCCGAGGATACGCCACTGTTATATATTGATATAAGAACATAACTGTACCCTATCATCGTACGCTATCCAAGAATCCAACCCCCGCTGATAACATGCTCGACAATCGGTGATGTTAGTCATAAATGGCAGCTTTAGACTTTAGTCTTATTGAAAGTATGAGAGCATTCCACTATTGTCGAAGGTATAGCATCAACGATGCAGTATACCGTCGTCGAATTTTCAAGGAGGAATGATGGCTGATCACGAAAACTACCAGGTTGCTATTGATATCCTACGCTGCCATCTGGGTATGTCAGCAGACGAAGCGCACAAAGAACTTGGTATTGAACCTACTGCTGGAAAAAAACTATCTGATACACAAGAAGCACTAATGGGACTTACCGGCGAGAGCTAAGCTTGACGTTCACCGAATTCCTTAAGCCTCCTCTTTTGAGGAGGTTTTTGTTTCTAACACGAAAAAAGTGTGACTCTCGTCACCAAATACAGCCTGCATTCAGCGTCCCTGCCGCATAATCACATCATACAACAATTAATGATAAATCTGCCTGTAGCTTTCGGTTGCGCTTATCGCGGTCAACCTGACTACAGCGGGTAAGGGTTCTATTATGCAATCGACTCTAATCAAAACAGAAAGCACCTCAGCTAATGTTCAACCATTACACCCATTGATTATTTCATCTGCATACTTTTTCGGAGTGGCCCTGCTACTTGCGGCTTCAGCGTTTGCTATCCACTTCGAGGTTATTAAGTACAACGGCAATATCGGTGAAAACTCACTAATCGAATACCTGCAGGAAGGCTACCTATTCGTTACAGCAAGCCTTTTTGCCGCAGTTGCAATCAAACACCGTGAGCAACGGGGCTTTGCCCTGCTGGTCAGTGCATTTTTCTCTGTCATCTTGATCCGGGAGCTCGACAGCCTGTTTGACCAGATTCAGCACGGCTTCTGGAAATACCCTGCGTGGATACTGGCAACTGTTGCTATCAGCTATGCGCTATCTCATAAGGAAACATCAATAAAACCACTAACCAACTACATCAGGCATAAAAGCTATGGATTGATGTTAGCCGGAATTGCAACCCTGTTCGTTTTTGCCCGCATCTACGGCATGAGTGACTTATGGCAGGGCGCCATGCAGGAAAACTACCTACGTTCAGTAAAAAACCTGGCAGAAGAAGGGGTGGAGCTGCTTGCATACAGCCTGATCGTATTCGCAGCTGCATGGTATTGCCTGCCTGAGCTATTCAGAAAGAACAAATAACATCTCATCATTGATGACAAATCCAGCCAATAAAAAACCCTGCCAATGTGCAGGGTTCTTTATATTAAAACTAGACGCGAAACTGTTTGCTAGTAACTGCTTTCAGCTACAGTCCCAGAGGTGAAAGGTCAATGTACTGTGACAAGTCACGCTTCTTAATGCCAGGCATATACGGGATCTCACCCAGCTTTTTCCCCGGCAGGTTCTCTTCCAGCATTCGGATAATCTCCGAATAGTTTTCAGTACCCGGATTAATGCGGTTTGCTACCCAGCCAACCAGCTCCAGGCCGTCATTCTTAATTGCTTCAGCAGTCAGAATGGCATGGCTTAAACAACCCAGCTTAACACCAACAACCAGTACAACCGGCAATTTCTCTTGCTTAACCCAGCTCGAAAGAAAATCAGTACGCGAAACCGGTACACGCCAACCGCCAGCGCCTTCTACCAGTACCACTTCAGATTTCGATTTAAGATGCTCCAGACCCTGAGACAAGATATCAAAGTTAATCACTCTGTCTTCCTGCTCGGCTGCCAGATGCGGTGACACTGCCGCTTCAAACGCATACGGGTTCACTTCATCATAGGCAAGCTCGACTACGGAAGCATCCTGAATATACAATGCGTCTGAGTTACGCATCCCCTCATCGGTCGGCGCACTGCCAGACGCAACAGGCTTATAACCCGCCATCTTAATGTTCGCGCTGCCAGCTGCGTGTAAAATTGCGCGAGAGGCAACAGTTTTACCGACTTCGGTATCTGTTCCTGCTACAAAGAAAGCGTTAGTCATTAATAATTACTCCAAAACAGACTTGGTATGTTGCCGGCAGTTGGCCATTCTCATCTCGGAACTCAGCATAAGCGCTCTCTAACGCCTGAATCGTTTTACGACCGGCCAAGCCTGCCTTGCGCTCCTGCTGCAGATGTGTAGCCCCTATCCCTTTCAGGTCTTTCATGAGTTCAACTGCCGTATTGTATTGCATCGTGATAGGCGTAAATTCTAGGCCATCGCTTGAACAGCCCGCTTGCGCCAGCGCAAGTTTTATCGCTTTTGGCGAAAGAAACTCATTTACATGTTGATACTGATCAACTTGCTGCCACGATTTAGCAAGCTCATACAGCGAACCGTCAGCCAGTGTCGAGAACAAGATCAAACCGCCGGGCTTAACCACTCGCTTCAATTCTGCAAGCGGTACCGACAGATCGTCACACCACTGCAGAGCCAGGCTGCTAAAGGCAATGCCGAACTGGTTATCCTCAAGCGGCAGATCCTCGGCATCGGCCTCGATATATGTCGCCATATCGCCACACCGCTTCTTAGCATGCTCCAACATCTGAACCGACAAATCCGCAGCACACACCTGATAGCCACGTTGCAGCAATTGCTCACTGAAATATCCCGTTCCACAACCAAGATCAAGTGCGCGGCTACCCACCTGACTGACAGCCGGAAGCTTGTCCAATAAAAGATGACCAACCTGGCGCTGGAAGGCTGCCGCTTTATCATAGTGCTTGGCCGCCCGGCCAAAAGCCTCTGCTATCGCTTTTTTATCCTGCGGCTGAATCTCATGCTGACCATGAGTGACTGCATTCATTCCGTTAGTCATGAATCACCTCATTAATAGCTGTTGCGAGCTTGTCGATATCTGCTCGGCTGTGCGCTGCGGTCAATGTAATACGTAGACGCGCACTATTGGCCGGAACCGTAGGCGGACGGATAGCACTCACCCAGATCCCCCGCTCTTTAAGCGCCTGGGAGGCCGCCATTGTTTTATCACTATCGCCAATGATCAATGGTTTGATCGGTGTTTGGGTTGCAACAAGATCCACATCCGAAGCAACACGTTCAGCAAGCCGGTCACCCAGATCTTGCAGCTTGTCCCGGCGCCATTGATCCGCTCGGATCAAAGAGCATGCCTTGCTTAGGGCAAACGCCTGTGCCGGCGGCATTGCCGTCGAATAAATAAAGTGACGAGCAAACTGGACCAGATATTCCGCCGTTTCCTCGTCGCATAATACTGCGGCCCCCTGCAAACCAAATGCCTTGCCAAAGGTGACAATCAACACATCGGCCTTGATCCCGGCGTGATCGCAACTACCGCTGCCTTGTTCACCCAAGACACCACAACCATGGGCATCATCTACCACTAGCCAGCTGTGATGATTGACGCACAGGCGTTTGATATCCGCCAGTGGCGACAAATCACCATCCATGCTGAAGACCCCTTCCGTTACCACCATACGGGCCGATTCAGGAGACTGTTGATTACTGCGCAAGAGAGTACGTTCGAGGGATGTCATGTCGTTATGAGTGAAGCGCCGCATGGTAGCCGGTGACAATATGCCCGCCTCCATCAACGAGGCATGATTCAGTTTGTCCTGAATCAGCACATCTTCCTTTTCCAGCAAGGTAAACAACAGTGCCTGATTGGCACTGAAACCGCTGTTGAAAAGCAACGCCCTGTCGTAGCCTAGCCAGTCGGCCAGCTGCGCTTCCAGCTCATGATGGGCAGAATGAAAGCCGGTCACCAGTGGTGAAGCCCCGCTCCCGGTACCGTAGAGACTCAAGCCTTGCTGCCAGGCCGCAATCAGCGCCGGTTCCTGAGCCAGACCAAGGTAGTCGTTGCTGGAGAAGTTAACAAGCGACTCACCCTGACAGTCGATCATCTGCTGGCGCCGGTCAAGACGAGTACGTTGGCGATACAACCCCTGAGCTTTACGATCACTCAGGGCTTGTGTAATACGGTGCTTAAAGCGAGGCATCGTAGAACAAATCGTCTTTTGACGGACGGGCTGCGACACGCTGAGCGACCTGGCCTAAAAGCTCTTGTTCTTGTATCTCATCCGGTTTTGCCGCTTGCTCCTGACGGTTGATACCGAGCTTGGCAAACAGCTGCATATCCTTATCTTCACCCGGGTTCGGTGTCGTCAGCAATTTACAGCCGTAGAAAACCGAGTTGGCACCCGCCATAAAACAAAGGGCCTGCATCTGCTCGTTCATATCTTCACGACCGGCAGACAAACGGACTGCCGACTTAGGCATAATGATACGTGCCACGGCGATAATCCGGACAAAGTCAAACGGGTCAACATCCTCTACCGACTCCAACGGCGTACCTTTCACCTTAACCAGCATGTTAATTGGCACACTTTCCGGGTGAACCGGCAGGTTGGCCAGCTCCACCAGCAGGCTTGCACGGTCACGCGAGCTTTCGCCCATACCGATAATGCCGCCCGAACAAATTTTCATTCCGGCGTCACGGACATGACTCAGGGTATCCAGGCGATCCTGGTAGGTACGGGTAGTGATAATATTGCCGTAATATTCCGGCGAGGTATCGAGGTTGTGGTTGTAGTAGTCAAGACCGGCACCAGCCAGCTCATCGGCCTGATCGCTAGTGATCATGCCCAGGGTCATACAGGTTTCCAGCCCCATGTCCTTTACACCACGGACCATATCAAGCAGATATGGCATGTCGCGCTCTTTCGGGTTTTTCCACGCCGCCCCCATACAGAATCGCGTCGCACCTGATGCCTTGGCCTTATTGGCCGCATCCAGCACGCGCTCGACTTCCAGCAGTCGCTCGCGCTCGACGTCGGTACGGTAATGGGCACTCTGCGGACAGTACTTACAGTCTTCCGGGCAAGCGCCGGTCTTGATTGAAAGCAAAGTACTAACCTGTACCTTATTCGGCTCATGATGCTGGCGGTGAACCTGCTGAGCTTCAAATACCAAGTCCATAAAGGGCTTGTCAAATAAGGCTTGAACTTCCTTGACGCTCCAGTCGTGACGTACTTCCACGTGTAATAACCTCTTTAGTCAGTGACTGTTTGGCAACTGGAAAACAAGTAGGGCCAGGCTAAACAGCGACTTTATTCATTCTGTTTTCATTTGAATCAAGACATTAAATATCGATCCAAACGGGTATCAATACTTGGCTAGTCTACTTCGAGTTAGTAAACTGTCAACTACCAACAAGGGCAAAGGTTTACATCTGTGCAAAATTTAATCAACCCAATTGATCTAGAATTTGACCAGCAGCACGTCTGGCATCCCTATACCTCGACACTCAACCCGCTCCCCTGCTATCCGGTAGAGAGTGCCGACGGCGTCTACCTTCAGCTAGAAGACGGCAGGAAGATAATTGACGGTATGTCTTCATGGTGGTCAACAATTCACGGCTATAATCATCCAGCACTCAATCAGGCCGCCAAGGCACAGATTGATAAAATGTCCCACGTCATGTTTGGCGGGATCACCCACCAGCCTGCCGTCGACCTCTGCAAGAAGCTGGTCGATATGACCCCGGCCCCCCTACAGCACGTATTCCTGGCCGATTCCGGCTCCGTTGCTGTAGAAGTCTCATTGAAAATGGCCCTGCAATACTGGCATGCCAAGGGAGAACGCCGTCCTAAATTTCTGACCGTCAAACATGGCTACCACGGTGATACCTTCGCTGCCATGTCGGTAACGGATCCCGACAATTCCATGCATAGCCTGTATAAAGGTTTCCTGCCGGAGCATATTTTCGCCCAGTCTCCCCAGTGTCGATATGACGCAGAATGGAACGAAGAGGATATCCAGGACTTCAAAAACAAGCTCGAAGCAAACCAGAATAAAATTGCAGCTGTGATCATCGAACCGATTGTTCAGGGTGCCGGTGGTATGCGGATCTACCACCCGACGTACCTGAAACGCGTTCGCGAGCTATGTGATCAATCAGGCATCCTGCTTATCGCTGACGAGATTGCCACCGGCTTTGGCCGAACTGGCAAGCTGTTCGCCTGCGAGCACGCCGGGATCAGCCCGGACATTATGTGTGTCGGCAAAGCACTGACCGGCGGCTACATGACACTTTCCGCCACCCTCACCACCAAGCATGTCGCTGATACAGTCTGTGGCGGGGAAGCCGGCTGCTTCATGCACGGTCCGACATTTATGGGCAACCCGCTGGCCTGTGCCGTTGCCAATGCAAGCCTTGAACTGCTGCTCCAGGGCCAGTGGCAGCAACAAGTCATCAACATAGAAAAACAGCTTGCTCGAGAGCTGCCGGAAATTGCTAAGCTAAATAAGGTGAAAGACGTACGCTGGCTGGGTGCAATCGGGGTGGTTGAGCTCTTTGAGCCTGTTGATATGGCAAAAATACAGAAGGATTTTGTAGACAACGGTGTCTGGATTCGCCCTTTTGGCACACTTGTCTACATAATGCCTCCATTTATCATTAAACCACAGGAACTTAGCCGCCTTACTTCCGCAATGTTACGAACTCTGCAGTAGTATCGAAAAGCAGACAATTTCCTAAAATTGTCTGCTTATACTTTTCACTAGCGTTACATCCATTAAATAACGTCAGTAAGGCTATGAATTATGCAGTTACCCCTTTTTCCGTTACAGCTGTATTTGTTACCGGGCGGTATCAGCAAACTCAGGATCTTTGAACCCAGATACACACGCCTGGTAAAACTTGCAATGGCGTCCGGAGATGGCTTCGGCCTGTGCATGAAAAACGGTGAAACACTTTGTCATTTCGGCACCCGAGCTATTATTACCGACTTTGAACGCCTTCCCGACGGCTTATTGGGCGTCACCGTCAAAGGTGTCGAAAAGTTTGTGATCAATGAACACTGGCAGGAGGATGATGGACTCAGGTTCGGTGATATCACCCTGATGAAGAACTGGTCTCCCACATTAATGAAGTTTGCCGACCGGGATATCGCAAACAGTCTCCGGGCCTTGTTTGAAGAATATCCGGAACATGCCACCAACTACCCCATTCCAGACTACGAGGACATGACCTGGGTATGCCAGCGCTGGCTGGAAATATTGCCTCTGGAAACAAACCAGAAGCAATGGTTTATGAGTAGAAGTGACCACCGGGCTGCGCTGTCTTTTCTACACAATATTATTGATGAACAACTAAAAAAAGAATAACACGAGATAGAGGATTTCTTGCTGTTATGTCTCAATCTCTGTCTACGGACGTGCCTATTCACAATGACAAGATTGAGATCCTCAGTTTCCGCTAGCATCAAAATAAGTTGCAGCTATCACCAAAGCACAAAACCAAAGCAACTACACTCCTACCCCCGGCCATCACGCGCCAGCCGACTATCGACCTGACGTCGGTACCACTGCGACAACCTTCGCCGGATAACCGGTAACGCAATAACGCAGGCCAGAGGCCTCAGCCACCAAATCTGCTGCAGTAGCAGGATATAGGCATCAAGCTCTCGATGAATCACCCCTTCGGCGTCCTCGACATGCAACTCCCTCAAGGCACGGGCGGGATCAATACCGCGATCCATTAAATAGGCATCCTGATCGGTTATATCAAACCAACTGACCTGATCAATGTGTTTGCCGAGCCAGATTTCATAACGCGCACGATCCTCAATGCAGCTCTTACAGGACCCATCGTAGTAAACAATTAGATGCGCTTTAGTCATGGTACCAACCTTAACAATCCAACAACGACTCAGGTGCTGTTTTAAATGTAGGAAAAAATGTCTAGTTTTAGCAGTAAATATCAATATTTGTAGTTAAATTACAACAAATCAGGCTTTTTATAATGATAACCATTCTTACCTATGTGAACATTCTGAAAATTTCGTTAAATTTTGAGCTTTTTGATTGGCAAACAATAGCAAAATGATTGTTTCCAAATCTCATCCAATAATAATCACACACTTTTAGTGCTGAATATAAGTCATTGATAATAATAAAAATCAGCTCAATGCTAATTTTAACATTCGGAGCAGAATCACAAACAATTTATTTGTCACACATATAACAAAACAAAAACAGATAGCCAGATTGATTTTCGCGCCTAGAATACTCCCCCCACAAGATTGCCGGTCACGACAACCTCTACCGACAATTAATAATTAGAAAAATAACTTCACAAACACAATCTGAACACCGACTAATAGAGTGGGATATAGAATGATAAACCTTGCAATATCTGTTGTACCGATTTTGCTTCTTATTTGGATGATGACCAAGAAAGATGCCCTACCTTCGCACATCGCGCTGCCTGTTACAGCGCTTATTATTGGCCTGCTACAACTCTTTTACTTTGGCACTGACATCACCCTGATCTCTGCCAATATTATTGCCGGCTCTTTGTCCGCAATCACCCCAATTTCAATTATTGCAGGCGCTATTCTTCTTAACCGTGTTATTGCCCTTTCTGGTGCCGAAGATGTTATCCGCCAATGGCTAGAAGGGATCAGCCGTAACCAAACAGCGCAGCTGATGATCATTGGCTGGGCCTTCGCCTTCATGATTGAAGGTGCGTCAGGGTTCGGTACGCCAGCCGCGATTGCTGCACCTATTTTGGTCGGTCTGGGTTTCAACCCACTGAAAGTCGCAATGCTGGCACTGGTGATGAACTCTGTTCCTGTCTCATTCGGTGCTGTCGGCACACCAACCTGGTTCGGCTTTAGCAGCCTTGGTCTGAATGAAGATGCACTGATGGAAACCGGCCGCCTGTCTGCGCTGCTTCATTCCATTGCCGCTTTCATTATCCCGGTGATCGCACTTAAGTTTGTTGTCAGCTGGCAGGAAATTCGCCGCAACCTGCTGTTTATCCAGCTGAGCGTACTTTCTTGTACCGTGCCTTATCTGCTATTTGCGCAGTGGAACTACGAGTTCCCGTCACTGATTGGCGGCGCAATTGGCCTCACGCTATCTATCCTGCTTGCGCGCTACAACATCGGGCTTGAAACACCAGAGTCAACATCAAGCGTTAAGACAGAGCAGATCCCTTTTAAAACCATTCTGAAGGCCATGAGCCCGACCCTGCTACTGATCCTTATTCTGATTGTCACCCGTATCCAGCAATTAGGTATCAAGGGAATGCTGACAGACAGCACACCACTATTTAACCTGAGCCTGGGCTTTAGTGATTTGAGTGTCAGCCAGGCGCTAATCATCAAACTGAGCAGTATCCTGGGCACCGAAACAAGCTGGGCATACAAGACGCTTTACGTACCGGCATTGATCCCTTTCCTACTGGTGGTACTCATCTCTATACCGGTACTAGGTATGCAGCGCAGCACTGTCAAACAAGCATTTACCGAAACAGCCAGCCGTATCAAAATGCCGTTTATTGCCCTTGTCGGCGCACTGATCATGGTTAAATTCATGATGATAGGCGGAGACAAGTCGCCAATCATGACGACCGGGCAGGCCTTCTCCAACCTAATGGGGGCCAACTGGCAGTGGGTAGCGTCTTACCTGGGCGCTCTGGGTGCGTTCTTCTCAGGCTCGGCCACTGTATCCAACCTGACCTTCGGCGGCATCCAGCAGACAATTGCCATGAATGTTGCCCTACCGGAAACAACGATTCTGGCCCTGCAATCCGTCGGTGCCTCGATGGGTAACATGGTTTGTATCAACAACATCATTGCTGTGTCGACCATTCTGGGTATCGCCAACAAAGAGGGCTACATCATCAAGCGAACCGTGGTGCCTATGGTGCTATACGGGGTGATTGTCGGCCTGGCAAGTGCCTTTGTCTAATCAGACAAACTTAAGTCGCAATCAGTGTTCAGCGTGAAATACCACGCTGAACACAAAGAATAACTACCACAATATAAACACGGGTAAACCGTCACTGGAGCAATATCATGAAGGTAAACTTTTTTGCCACCTGCCTGTGCGACACGGTAAAAGCCGAGGTTGCCAAAAAGTCTGTCGTGCTTTTGGAACAGCTTGGCTGCGAAATCATCTTCCCTGAAAAACAAGGATGCTGCGGACAACCTTCATTGAATAGTGGCTACATTGAAGGCAGCAAGCCAGCAATGAAAAACATGATTGCCGCTTTTGAAGAAAATGATCATCCAATCGTTACACCGGCTGGCTCATGCGCAGCCTCGATCAAACGCTATCCGGAATACCTTGCCACCGAACCAGAGTGGGCAGCCCGCGCACAGAAGGTAGCCGACCGCCTGTTCGAACTGACTCAGTTTATTGTCAACGAGCTGGGTGTCGAAAATGTCGGTGCCCGCCTGAAAGGCCGTGCCGTTTATCACCCGTCATGCAGCCTGATCCGCAAACTGGGCGTTCGCGAGGAACCGCTTCGCCTGCTGGCCAATGTCGAAGGCCTGGAAATGGTGCCAATCAAAAACCAGGAAACCTGCTGTGGTTTCGGCGGCACCTTCTCGGTCAAGATGTCCGAGATTTCCGGTGAAATGGTCAAAGAAAAGGTCCACCACATTAGTGAAGTCCAACCTGAGTACCTCATTGGCGCCGATATCAGCTGCCTGATGAACATTGGTGGACGTATGACCCGCGAAGGGCGTCCGGTAAAAGTACTGCACATTGTCGATGTGTTAATGAGTCGCTAAGAGGACGTTGTTATGTCAATGAAAACCAGCAATATCAAATTTAAAGACCGTATTGACGTCCAGATGCAAGACGACTTCATGCGCAAATCTGTGGCCAATGCCCAGGAACGCATGTTTACCAACCGTGCTATTGCCGCCGAGAAGCTCGGCAACTGGGAAGAGTGGCGCGAGATGGGCATGGATATCCGCAACCACGTTCTGGAAAACCTAGATTATTATCTCCAGCAGCTCAGTGACAATGTGCAGAAAAACGGCGGCCATGTATTCTTCGCCCGTACGGCCGAAGAAGCTACTGCCTATGTCGAAAACATTGTCCAGGAGAAAAATGCCAAGAAAGTCGTCAAATCAAAATCCATGGTGACGGAAGAGATTGGCCTAAACAAAATCATCGAACGCAATGAATGCGAAGTCGTTGAAACTGACCTCGGTGAGTATATCCTTCAGGTCGATGACTGCGATCCACCGTCTCATATCGTAGTACCTGCTCTGCATAAGAACCGGATGCAGATCCGTGATGTATTCAAAGAGAAAATTGACTATCAGGGCTCTGATGATCCGGAAGAGCTGACCCGCTATGTGCGCGACTATATTCGCCATGATTTCCTGGAAGCAGATATCGGCATTACCGGCTGTAACTTCGCCGTCGCAGAATCCGGCACGGTATCGCTAGTTACCAACGAAGGTAACGCCCGTCTGGCCACCAGCCTGCCAAAGACGCACATTGCCGTGATGGGCATGGAGCGCATTGTTCCGACCTTTGAAGAACTGGATATTGTTGTCAGCCTGCTATGTCGAAGCGCCGTTGGTCTCCCATTGACCGGCTACGTGACGGCCCTGACGGGCCCACGCGAGGACGAGCACTGCGACGGTCCAGAAGAGTTCCACCTGGTGATTATCGATAACGGCCGCTCCGATATTCTTGGCTCAGAGTTCAAGGACATCCTGCGCTGCGTTCGCTGTGCTGCCTGTGTTAACACCTGTCCGGCCTATCGCCATATCGGTGGTCAGTCGTACGGTTCTATCTACTCGGGTCCTATCGGAGCCGTGCTCTCGCCACTGCTTGGCGGCTATGACGACTTTAAGGATCTGCCATACGCCTGTAGCTTGTGCCGCGCCTGTCACGATGTATGCCCGGTGAAGATTCCGCTTTCGGATTTGCTGCTCAAGCATCGCCAGAAAATGGCGGAAAGCAAACAGACACCACTGCTGGAACGCGCCACTGTCGGTGCCTTTAACTTCATCAACGCCCGCCCTCTGCTATGGGGCAATACCGTAAAAGTGGGGGCAACAGTGGCCAGCGGCCTGATCCGAGACGGCAAGCTTCCGGTCAATGTCGGTGTCAGTGCGTGGACCGAATCACGCGACTTACCAGAGCCAGATGGCGAATCCTTCCGCAGTTGGTTCAAAAAACGTAACAAGGGATAAAGGTGGGAATTATGGCTAACAACGACTCAGAAAAAACAACGGTTCACCAGAGCGAACAGCGCATCTATAACCGCGACAGCTTTCTTGACAATATCGCCGAAAAGCTGGGCCGCGAGCGCAAAATAACGCCCGTCGAGCGCCCTGCACTAAAATACCGCTGTCATCATGATGTGATGGCCGATAAGAGTCAGGACGAGCTCAAAGCGGCGCTGATCCACTATACCGAAACAGCACTTGGTGCCCGTGCGATTGAAACGACCAAGGCCGAACTGGCTGCGACGCTTAAATCAGCCTGTCTGCATTACGTCAACAACGAAGAAGAGAATACCGAACGCCGGGACAGTGAAACCATACTGTCGGCGGATAAAAGGCTACTGGCTCTGGTTGATCCGTCTGATCTGGCCGACGAGCAGCACACCGTCCATGTCTGGGATCAGTCAGCAGGCTACGAGCCGAATATTACGATTTCCGAACGTGCGCAGGTCGGGGTGGTATTTGCCGAGCAGGCTCTGGCTGAGTCCGGCACTATGGTGCTCTATAGCAATCCGGCACAAGGCCGTGCAGTCAGCTTGTTACCGGAAGCCTCGGTCTTTGTGGTACCGAAGAGCGCGCTGATCCCGCGTCTGACCCAAGCAACAGCTGCCTTGCATGAAAAAGCCAAGAACGGCGAGCGGATCCCGTCTTGTGTTAACTTCATCTCGGGCCCAAGTTCAACCGCCGACATTGAACTTATCAAGGTAGTCGGAGTTCACGGCCCAGTCTACGCCACCTATATCATCATCGATGACATGTAGCCTGGTCTTCGTTTCCTGACACCGCCCTCCCTGCAAAAGATGCGACCGTATGGTCGCATCTTTTGTACATACCCAAGCTGCCTCAAGATGCAGGATTCAGAGTGAGCCAGCGTGTTCAGTTCAAGGAAAATGACGGTAGGAATGGCTATTTCCTTTCAACGTTATTTGACACAGAAATGAGTTCGCTGGCTCACTCCCAAAGGGCGAGTTTACTTAGCCACTATGCGTTGTTACCGATTATTAATTTAGAGCCACTAGATCTTCTAATCGCTGCCTAGCCTAGTGGCTAAGTAATTCTCGCTGAAACGAGCATCTTAAGGTAGCTTGGGTATAATGCTGTCAGTTTCGAGGAGTAACCGTTTCCATGCCCCAAATTGATGATCTCGTCTTATTTACCCAGGTGATAGAACATGGCTCGTTCAGCAAAGTAGCCGAGCTAAATACAATCACAAAGTCCGTTGTCAGCAAGCGGATCAGCAAGCTTGAATCCGAGCTTGGTGTCCAGCTTATCTACCGGACAACCCGAAAACTGACCCTGACCGAACCTGGTGAAGTCTTATATCATCGCTCCAAGGATATCCGCCAGATCGCTCATTCGGCATTCGATGCCGTGACCGGTTTTAGCGAAACACTTTCCGGCCATATCCGGATGTCAGTCCCGACCATTTCCGGCGAACTATTGCTGGCTGAGGCGGTGTCGGATTTTTGCCAGAAGCACCCCGGCATGACTGTCGATATGTCGCTGGACAACCATTTCGTTGACCTCTTGTCCGAGAACGTCGATCTGGTGATCCGTACCGGCTACCTCGAAGACTCCAGCCTGATCGCCCGCCATATTTTCAACTCGCGCTGGGTCATCTGCGCCTCACCGAAATACATCGAGCAATACGGTATGCCAATGACACCCAAGGCCCTCCAGCACCACAACTGCCTAGGCTACAACCAGCAGAGCACCGGCCCGTTCGACTGGCAGTTTATCCGTAACGGCGAACTCTATACGCTAAAAGTCGCCGGCAACTTCTCATCAGACAATGCCGCAGCACTGCGTAAATCAACCCTTGCCGGCAACGGCCTGTCCTACCTGCCTACCTGTCTAATTTATGACGACCTTCAGCAGGGTACCTTAGTTGAAGTGTTGCCGGAGCATGCCGGGAAGGTCGTCGGGATCTATGCGGTCTATCCGTACACCCGCAAACCGGCTAAACGTATTCAGGCACTGATCGAACATATCCGCGAGCGCTATCTGGAAATCAAGGACCGTTTCTAATCAGGTCCTTCTCAATGAGCGATTCAACAAAACCTTAAGCAAAAAAAGGCGAGCCTATAAAGCTCGCCATTTCAAGTCTCTAACCTCAGCAGATGTTATCTCTCGGGATTATGAACCGAGAGTTACGCTGCTGAATGCGACAAGGATTTTTTATTCTCCTCATCAACAATTTCCGTCAGGATCTGGGTAAAGATGTCACGCAGGTTATTCCAGTACTGACTGAAGCGGACTTCGTCACGCAGGAAGGTTGTCATTACCGCAGAACGCAGAATATACACCGAACCTTCGGTCTCCCACTCTTGCACATCAAATCCACGCTCTCGCACATAGATGCTCGGCGTATCGCCATACTCATCCACCGTCAGGGATGTTGATGAGGTGAGGAAATCTTTACTGTAGGCACGACCCGACGCATAAGAGCAGCGCTCATAAACACGCTGGTTCAGGCTATTGTGATCAGCCAGACTGTCATTGCCCAACTCTTTAAACGTAAAGTTGACCATATGAAAATCCGGATGCATCAGCGGTCGGACTTCAAAACTGCGCCCCTGAACAACAAACGGCTCAGCTGTAGCCAGCTTATTGGTAAACCAGTCTGCCGTTACAATACCGCGACCAATCACATGACCGTAGCCACTGATATTTAACGGCACCAGGCGGTGGGCAGCCCATACTGCCGCAGCTGTTGAGCCGGCTTTGGAGCCTTCCATAATCGAAGAGCCCAGCATCACCGGCTTGTCACCGGCATCCTGCTCATCGGACTCTTCAAATACATAGGCTGCATGATAGGAGATAAGATCAACAATGCGGCTATCTTTCATCGCAATCGCCCCGGCAGAGTATGGGATATACCCCACCTTGTGCGGATCGACAGTGATAGAGTCGGCTTCTGACATCGCCTGAAACGCCTCATACACATCACGCTTAGGCCAGACAACGCCCTCAGGGATGATTTCCTTACTGCGATAGCTATCAACCAGAGCGTCATAGTCCATGAACTGAGACTCTTCATCCAGGAACATAGAGCGGACATAGCCACCGTAGGCAGCATCGACATGAATATAGAACGAGCTGCCGTATCTCTCCTCGCATTCCTGGCGCAGTTTCACAACTTCATGAACGGCATCCACGGAACCTTCTTCGGTTGTCCCCACCACCGATACCATACCCAGAATTGGCGTACCTTCTTCCATGAGACGGAAGGTTATTTCACGCATTTTCTTCACGTCAGTACGGTAGTTGCTATCCACATCCAGCGGGACAATATGCTCCTGGCCCAGACCCAGAATATCCATGGCCTTCATCCAAGAGTAATGCTTCGATCGCGGCACCAGGAACTTGCCCAGCTTGCCCGGCTCAACGCCGACACCTCGTGCGGACAGCTCTCTAACCTGCTCGAAGATGCCACGTTTCTTCAGCTCATCAGTCAAATCCAGCACATCTGAAGTCTTCATGTTCAGCAATTGCTGTTCTGTTACACCTGCGACCAAATCTTTTGCGCCATCATGATGAGCCATCGCCAGCGGCATTGATTTCAGGTTTCTGGCAACCCATATCCCCTCGTAGTTGGCCACCGTGCCACCCGAGGTAATATGCCCCCACGACTTGCCGACGTCATAACCAAACATCTGGCAAAGGTCACGACCAGCCTCAAGCTCCAGATCCGTCGTTACAGGCGAGGCTTCAACCGCACAGTTATTTTGGTTGTACATCATCGTCATCACGTAGGCCAGATGCGACACCATGAGCGTATCGGCATTCATGTGACCTAGGTAGCGTGGTGAAAACCATGGAACGGACTTTGTTTTAAGGCGGGAAGACAAGTCGCGTAAGATATCCTCTGTACGGTATAAGGTATCGCGGAAATCTGGTTGATACTGGCAATGCGGAGTCACCAGAGCCGAATCTTCCGGGTGGAAGCCAGAGCGCCAATGCATATGCTCTGTTATGGCATATTCCATCATCTCTTTATAGAAAACCCGGTTCTCAGATTTAGGCCCCAGGAAAAGGGCATCGACATTTACATCTTTGTTCATAATAAACCCATACTGTAATCGTTTGGAAAACCAATGAAATGGTCCGTGACCATGCATCTGTTGGTCCTCGTTTCCACACTACAATCCAAATTCAGGCAGAGACTTATTCCCTCCGCCAAATCACAAGGTCTGATCGTTTTTCGAAGATTAATGTAATAGCAATCAACAGCAGTTCATCACCACGACCATGACTCAACGCCAAATCTGCCACCTCGAAATAGCAGGTAGCATAACTAATCTAAGGCGTTACTAATTCGAAGACTTCTTAACTCGGAATTGGCAGCGATTCTACCGCAATGATCGAGACTTATATATGCAACAAGAAAGGTAAATAGGCATTTTGTAAATCTGGGTGACCAAGTTGTGGGCTTTATCACTAAAAACAACTCAAAACTCAAATATTAAATCCGGCCTTTGGGCTTATAGGCCGGATTTTTTACTATTAAGACATCTTACTGACACATCTTAAAGCAATTTCTTCGTCTGGCTTTGTCATCTTCTGGCTTGTCAGCGCCTGATTAATGTCTGATAGCACTAAGGACGAATATGCTCAAAGTCTACTGTCACTTTTTGTAAGCCCTCGAAGCCAGCTAACGTCTTACCCTGGCTAACCTGAACAATATCAGCTTTATAGTAGTAAGGCTGCAGTGCCCCTTCATATTTAGGCGACAAGGCATAATACAACCGAGCTGGCTTTTCATAAGCTGCCTGGGCGCCAAGATAGCCAACCAAGGCATGCTCAAACTGATGATAACCATTGCCCCAGTGGAATTGCTTAGGTGCCCCTACTCCGCCATATTGGTGGTCAACCCAAGCATCAAAATAGGTGTTGAGGGTAAAGTTGAGCTGCTGGCTGGTGCTGCCCGGCTCGAGCATGTTGAGTGTCACCGCGGCCTGATCCAACTCTGCCCACTGCCAGGAAGAGATATACCAGTTATACTGGCCGCTTCGCCAGGTCAGAATTTCCGGCAACGTCTGCCACTGGCTATATAGTTTTTCAGACAAATATGGCTTCATCTGAGGCGGAGTCATCCCATATGCCGCACGCTGTAACGTCAGTGCCATCCCTTTGCGCCCCAACAGCTCCCAGTCAGGTTGCTGCAGATAGCGGCCAACCAGGTAAGTCATCCAATACGCCTTGATGGTGTGGCCGTAATCATTGTGTCGGGCAGTCACCATTTTCACCGCCTTATGGTGAATAGCACCATAAAAGCGCAGCTCATCTTCGGAATGGTATTGCGCCAGCATCTGCTCGGTTAGCCAATACAAATCCTGACGCCATTTCTGGCGGGCAGGCTCCGGCAACAACGGTGTGACCAGTAGTAGGTAAGCATTGATTTGATCCAGCTGGGCTACGAGCTCCTGCTGCTTGCGGTATTGATCGTCTCCGTCTTCGATAACCCAGAACAACTGGTTGGTCGCCTTATCGCGATACTGACTAAATATAAACTGCTGTTGCTCGATCAAGGCCTGCTCGACCACAGGGTCACGGGTGAGGTAATAATAGAAAGCCAGCCCCACGATAGCATAGGCCTGATCCTGAGAGGTCCGCTGCTGCCAGTTCAGGCCGGGCTTACCGTTTTCGCGAAAGCTGATCATACCGCCATTGCGCTGATCCCTGAGCGTTTCCAGCAAATAATCAACGCCTGCCTTGGCCAGCTTCAGGGCTTCAACGTCACCGGTCAAATGGTAAAGCACACCATAGGCGTAGATTTGCCGTGACTTCATCCGGGTATAGTCGCGAGAAAAATGACTACGGATCCAATCCTGATTGAGCTCATTACAGGGAGCATCTGTATTAAGCAACGCACCGTTATCACAGCGGAAAGTCGGAAAATTTCCGATCGGGGTGCCTTTGGCGGTATCCATCATCCAAAACGGACGTAAACCGTTCTCAACATGTTCAAGCCATCGCTCACCGGTCGGTAACGGCAAACTCTCTGACGGGCTCACTCCCGACAAGCTTTTTTCTGACACACTTTGTGCCATCACCGGTACTTGAAACAACCAGAAGGCACTCAGAATAAACAATAGCCCCCGGATAGGAGCCTGTACCCAAGCGTTCATGATAATCCTTTATATTTATCTAATAAAATCAATAGATAATATAATGACAAGGGCCTGCACAAACTGTCTTCAAGCTCACAGCTATAAGGTCTTTGATTAAATCATCGTGGCTGTTACTTCTTAATTCTCTTCATTGCTGAGCGGAACAGTTCAATGACCGTCGATGCCAGCGCCGTTTCCGGATGGGAGGCGTTATAATCTTCGAGCGCTGTAATATAATTGGATTTAAACTTTTCAACGGCCTCTTTTTCATTGCCGGCATAGATAAGATCATCTTCGACTTCAAAACCTTGTGCAATTAGCTGCTCCTTCTCCCGAAGAAAAGTCTCTGAAGCCGAGTCCAGGAAAGTAAACTGACGACGGTCGGTATTTGGCAGAACAAAAAATTGATATTTGGCCATGTATCCCCTATTCATATTAACTGGATGAATATCTATATCGGCACATCGTGAGTGACCGGACAAGCCCTGAATTTAGTGTTCATTGCTATGATCAAAAAAATAAGCCCAGCGGCCCATTGTTTATCCCAAATAGCACCGATTTCTGAGTATTCGCCCCAACCAGTATCGAATCGACTTTGTACCGTCTCCAGACCCTCATTGAGCGCATCTCTAGCACCTAGCACCTAACACCTAACACCTTCGTTCGAGCAATCAGTGTAAATCTTACTTATTCTAGTTACCACCTTCCTACACCAATCCTTCATCCTTTATTTTTCAATAGGTCACAACCAATACTGTCTAGCTAGGTAGTTAGCATCAACATAATTCCATGCAGACTAGTCAAGCTTAGATCACATACAGTCACAGCATTTTTGTTTAGCATGGTTCGAATTCGATCGTAATTAGCTCGAACTCGAACCACAAATGTAATCGATAACAACAATACCGAGCAGTATGGCTGGCATTCATTCTGCTTAATTTCATAACCATCTACATAACAACAAAGATATTCACTACAGATCAGCGCGATAAAAAGAGGGAGCAACATGGCATTAGGGAAAATGAAATCGATTAGATACAGCTACCCACTGTATTTTACAGGCTTTATGTTTATTGTGGGGCTGGTGACCACACTGGGTATTACCTACTGGGTATCCCCCAAGTTAGTCGAAAACGAAGAGACGATTATCAAAGGCGTACTTCAGGCGCTAAATGATGAAATATCAATGGAGCTGGAACAAGTTCAGTCACAGCAGCGCGCCATCACCCAAACCATCCCGCTAGTCTCAAGCGAGCAGATCGATCAGATTTTACCGGGCCTGGTCGATCAATACGGCAACAGCAAAGTCTTTGGCGGTGGTATCTGGCCACTTCCCGATCAAAGGCAACAAGGAATTGAGAAATTCAGTACCTTCTTCCACCGCGACGCCAGCAACAAATTAATCGTCAATACTTATTGGAACTCGAAAGACTCACTCAACTACTACGAACAAGTTTGGTACAAAAATGGCCTGGCTGCACCAGCCGGGCTTTGCGCATGGGCACCGGCCTACAAAGATTCAGCCAGCCCTGAAGCCAGAACCAACTGCGCAATGTCAATCTTCAAAGACAACCAGCGTTACGGCGTGGCAACCATTGATCTGACTCTGGGCTTTTTCAATGAACTGGCCGCCAAGAACGAACAAGCCCTAAACGGGGATATTCTTATTGTCGAAGCCGACGGAAAGATCCTCAACAACACACGGAACATCAATCACTCGCTGGTGCTCGAGAACCTTTCATCGGTCACTCAGCAATCCCCTTTTGCGGCCAACATAAACAGACATCTCGCCGAAGTAAGGGAAGGCGTCCCGCTACAGCTTAGCTACGATGACAAGGGTATCGCACATACTCTGTTCATGAACAAAATTGCCGGAACCCCATGGATAGTCGCCTTCAGCACTGAAACAGCGTTGCTCGAAGTAACCACCGATTCTATTCTCGCCACTCTAGCGTCTATCCAGCTCCCGATTGCTGCCACTATTATCGTATTTTGCTTTATTGCCTTCTCTCGCCTAACCCGGCGCCTTGCGGCCCTGCGAAATAATATCGAGTCATTGTCGTCGGGCGAGGCCGATCTAACCGCCGAGATCACTATCAACAAATACGATGAAGTCGGTGATATCGCTCTCTCCGTTAACCATTTCATCCTTTATCTGCGCAATATGATGGGCTCGGTATCTGACGCCAGCCACCAGATCTCGGACATCATCCATAATGTCGAAAACCAAAGTCGCACCAACCAAGGTATTGTCGACCAACATGCCGGAGAGACCGTACAGATCATCACCGCGATCAATGAAATGGCAGCAACAGCCGAAACAATGGCGCGTAATGCCATCGAGACCGAAACGGTCACACACGAAACAACCAGTGCCGCCGATCAGTCAAAGCTGACCATTAATCAGGCCAGCGACAGTGTCTCCTTGCTGATGGAACAAGTTGAGACGGCCTCAACCAATGTCACGGAGATGAGCAATGAAACACAGAATATCAGCTCGGTGCTCAACGTCATTCAAGGCATCGCCGAACAAACAAACCTGCTGGCTCTCAATGCGGCCATCGAAGCGGCGCGTGCCGGAGAGCAAGGCCGGGGCTTTGCTGTCGTCGCTGACGAGGTCCGTGCACTAGCGGCTCGTACCCAAAGCAGCACATCTGAAATCAACGAGATGCTGAACCGCCTGCAAACAGGAGTTAACAGCGTCGTTACGGCAATGGACAACACCAAGGCTCGCTGTTCGGTCGTGGTCGATGATACGCAGCGCGTAAATGGCGGCTTAGATGAAATGGTTGGCGCCGTGAACACAATCAGTCATTCGAGTACGCAAATTGCCGCGACGGCAAAAGAGCAGCACGCGGTAACAGAAGAAATTAATCAGAATATGGCTCAGATCCAAAACATCATCGAGATGCTGACGGCCAATGCCCAACAGACCACCCGTTCAACCCATTCTTTATCGGATGCCAACAAGCAGTTAAATGTACTGGTCAGTCAGTTCAAGCTCAACTGATTCAATTAGGGGAAATTGAAGCTCATACTGTCAGGCGGCCATCACCGGCGGCCTGACAGATAGAGTGTCCCGCCTAACCCTCTATCAACTTCATGAGCAAGTGACCGTCATACATCGCCTGCTTTACCAAGGCGGCACCCGGCATCGTTGCCTGGGTATAAAAACAGCTTTGTTCAATCTTCAGATCCTGGTTATAGACGGGTAGCGACTGAGTGCGCACACACTCCATGATGGCTGGGTAAAGTACACTCTTGGCGCGGTTAAATTCACCGCCAATCAGAATTTTCTCAGGATTAAACAGGTTCACCATGATAGCAATAGCCTGCCCAAGGTTATGACCCAGCTCGACAATCACCAGTCTTGCCAACGTATCGCCTTCAACGGCCGCATCACAAATCTTTTCGATGGTCAGTACTTTGCCGTGAAGTGAAGACGGATGTCCTTCACGCAAACCTTGCTCGACCTGTTCGATAATGGCTTTTACGCTCGCAACTGTTTCCAGGCAGCCGTGGTTGCCGCAAAAACAACGTTTACCATAAGGCTTGATTTGAATATGCCCCAGTTCACCGATATTTCCGATACGCCCCTGAAGCACGATGTTGTCCAACACTATGCCCGCACCGACGCCATGATGTACCGAAATCAGAATGGAATTGGCGACATCACGCGAGTTACCGAATAGCTTTTCAGCCAGCGCCCAGGCACGCGTGTCATTGCCGATAAATACCGGTAGTCCGGTTGCCTCATGGATGGCGGGGCCAAGTTCAAGGTTATGCACATCGTAGTGCGGCATCTGCAGAATAACGCCCTTCTCTGCGTTGACCAGTCCCGGTAGTGATACGGCAATGGCCGTGATCCGGTCTAATTCGCCGACGTGGTTGGCAAAAAAGGTATTTATTTCATCAAGGAGCTTCTTGAGGACAGCATCTTGCTGCAATACTTCGATATCCTGTCGCTCTTCCACCAAAATATCACCGCCAAGCTCGTGCAAGGCAATGGTCAGATAGCCGCGTCCGAGACGGATCGACATAAACTGCCATCCTTCGTTTGCCGGAAGCAGCCCTATCGCGGGTCGGCCCCGACTGGTCGATTCCTGATACTGGGTCTCCTTGACCAGGTGAGCTTCAATCAACTCTCGGGTGATCTTGGTGATACTGGCAGGCGCAAGCTGACTGCGTTTGGATAGTTCGATACGAGAAATAGGGCCGTACTGGTCAATAAGCTTGTAGACGCTGCCGGCATTATTTCTTTTAATATGGTCAATATGACCAGGCTGAGCGACATACATGCCAATACTCCCGACATTAAAAGTGAAAATAAACGTTAGTGGATTAATTTTTTTACTTTGCAAACTAATTGTGAAGTCGAATCTTCCTAAGACGTGATACCCATCACGACTAATACGCAACTATACCCATTTTTTGTGCTGTCAAATCATTATCAGGCATCTTTTTTCGATAGTTTTTTTACAAGTAAAATTTAAGATATACCCAATGCAAATTATTGCATTCCAATCTCATATACTCATGCTATTTTCGCACACCCAACCAGTAAATATGGCTTAAATTGCAGGTGCCACTATTGACTAAAGACATCCGCCACGAGTTTTGACATAATACTCTGCTGCTATTTTTGCAGACAGTTTTTGCAATATACGATGTTCAACTCGCCACGAGGTTAGCGGTGTACAAAATTAACGAAGTCTTTGAAACCATTCAAGGTGAAGGTGTATTCACCGGCGTCCCAGCCATCTTTGTCCGTCTGCAGGTTTGCCCTGTCGGCTGCGCTTGGTGTGACACCAAACAAACCTGGACGGCCGAACCACAAGATTTTGCCCCGCTGGAAGACATCATGGCAAAGACTGCCGATTCACCGCTTTGGACAAACCTTGACGCAGACGGCGTAGTTGCCTTGCTAAAAGATCAGGGCTATACCGCCAAACACGTCGTTATTACTGGTGGTGAACCTTGCATCTATGACTTGATTCCTCTTACCCAATCACTGGAAAACGCAGGCTTCCGCTGTCAAATCGAAACCAGTGGGACATCGGAAATCAAGGCAACAGCCAATACTTGGGTAACCGTATCACCCAAGATCAATATGAAAGCCAAGCTGGCAGTTCTACCTTCTGCACTAGAGCGAGCAGACGAGATCAAGCACCCGGTAGGTACAGCAAAAGATATTGAACAACTCGACAGCCTAATCGACGGCATCGCACTAAAGCCCGATGTCAGCATTGCCCTACAACCAATTAGCCAGAAACCAAGAGCCACAGAGCTTTGTATCGAGACCTGTGTGAAACGCAACTGGCGGCTGTCGATTCAAACCCATAAATATCTTGCCATTGCCTAACCCGGACAAATCCTTTCCAGTTCGGTGACTGGCTCCCCAAGCCATCGTACGGTGGCTTGGGAAAAATCTACCTCAGCCCTCCCTTTTTTTTCTGCCCTCTAGCGTGGCCGGGTATTAGTTAGTAGTGCGTATCTCACTAACGTTTTTATTCTTACATGTTAGATCCCTGACCAATCTACAAGACAGTGCCCTCCCTTTAACACAGTCCAAATGCCCCAAATCTATACTGAGCGCAAAACATAATAAATGTTTGGGGATTTTGTTATGCGCGCTTATCTAGGATATTGCCTTGCCGCTTTCTGCTGCCTGTTACTATCGGCTTGCGGCGGCGGAGGCAAAGACGAACCCGTAGCAGCAGGTGCAGCGGCCCCTGCCTCGACCAAGTTTACAATTACTGTTGATACACCTGCGGAGTTACTCACCGCCAAAACAACAGGTTTTGGTATTATCAGCTCCGCCTACGCAGAAGCTCAGGCAAACCTTACGGAAAGCAATTTCGCAGCTGTCTGGCTCGACAGCAAAGGAAAGATCCTCGAGCGCATAGATATTACCAGTTGGCAAAACCTCGGTAACGGTACCTATGTGATAGAGGCTGGCACCCGGATCAGAGTCAATGCGGTGCTGCTTGTTGATCAATCACCGACCCCGGATATTACCGTGACTATTGGTGATACGATCCCGTCTCATGTCTATATGGTGCCATTAACCGAAGAAAGAATTGCCGTCAGCCTGAAATCAAGCCTGGCCTATTACGCCCTGACCCAGCGCGTCCAGCTTGACGAAAGTTGGGGGATCTTCGAAGAAATTGTCGCTAACCCCGCACGCAGCAAAGTTTTTTTATTCCAGCAGGATCTCAACGCCATTGCCGATGATCTTGAAGCAACCCTGCTACCCAAACTGGGCCTTGAGAACATGAGGCTCAGCAACCTGCTTTCACTTTCTATCGTGCAGAGCATGACCGCAGGCAGAATGGAGCGCTTCGTGACGGAGCAGGCTGCTGCCGAGGCCAATATTCAGGCAATTCTCAATGACGGCTACTGGAAGGTGGGGAGTTTCAGCTCCAACAGCGGCAGCGGTATTCTTTCCGAGCAAATGGTTTACAGCGGACAGGGTGCCGAGCTCGGGGAAACAACAATCACTGAATATCGCTGGGACAAAAACGGGACTGAAGATATCTCGCTGTCAGAGGTCTTTACTTACCTCAGCGGCTCGACCAGCTTCGGCTCTGACGACATTACCCACCAGGTGCTCACCTCAAATGGCTGGGTTGGCCTGTTCGACTACCTCAAGGTCGAGATCGCCACGGCAAAAACCATGTTGCTGACCGACGCGGCGTTAGACAAGGAGGATGAAACAGGGATCACAATGAATGCCAGTGTTTACCCACTTAGCGGTAAGAAGATCCATAACTACCTGTCTGGCAAAGATAACCATTACGTTACCCGCTATATCCAGCCTGAAGCAACATTTGAAGACGGCGCATTCGGCTTTTATTTCACCTGGCGTCCTGAAAATGAACGCTACCTGCTATGTGACAACCGCAACAATAACACCGCCTGCCGGATCTCACCCGTGTTATTACCCGATACCGGCTATACCGACCTGGACAGTGTCCTGACAGATCCGAGTGACGCAGCAAACAGCGTTGATGATATAAACGGCTTCAAACTTGCCGATAATATTATTGTCGAATTTATTTCCGATAATTTCTTTACCGCCAGGTACTGGGTGAACATTGCGGCCGACAACTGGAGCGTGCAGGAAGTCAGTACCTGGGCCCCTATCAATGTCTCAGGCAAAGCCATGTTCCGTTTTGAGGTGCCAGCTGTTATCAAGCAGCTGTCTGACAACTACCCATTTGAGCAACAAAGCCTGTTCCTGGTCGAGGATCGCGGTTTTGTCCATATTGGCGAGAGCCTGCTTGATAATGAAGCCTTCCACTTTTCCGGCTTCGATAATGTCGCCAAGGAGCAGATTTTTGCGGCAGCCAGCCGGGACAACCTGCCTCCATTCGGGATCTGTAACTTCGGCAACGGCTTCGGGACCAATCTGAGCAAATTCCTCAATGCCGTCACAGAGTGTGGTGGTGACGAGCGCTTTACCTCTCAGAGCGCAAACGCCCTTGTCGATCAACATCTGGTCCAAATTTCCGAGCAAGGAGAAATCTCAGCGATGATCCTACGCGGTAACAACAGCTGGGAGCAGTATAGTAATACCGCCCTGATCCCCGCTAACCGCCAATGGGCGCTGACCGAAGAAGGCTACCTACAGCTCACCCCGAATAGCTCCAATGCTGATAGATTTGACTACTGGTCATTGACCAGCCTGGATCGCAACAGAGGGATTCTGGCTCTCAAGGTCTACTCGGCTAACAGCGAAACCGGCAATCAGATCTCAACCCTCTTAACCAAGCAGTATGCGCCTGATCAGCTGGCTGCCTGTACAACCCAGAATTCGGGTTGGGCTCAACCTGCAGCCACCCCTTTAACCAAGAGAACTCTTGCGCAATATCAGGATCAAGTTGCGCAGTGCAAAGTCATCTGGGAGCAGCGAAACCCGCGCTTCACCGAATCACTGCTCATCGGACAAACCGGCAACACCAGTGACGATAAGGCGTTGCGCTTTGCTGGTGATAGCTCGCGCTTCCTGAAGCTCAGCGATAATTTTGAAGGCGACTTTTTCACCGGGAATTACATTCACGAGGATGGCTGCAAATTTAATATCCCGATCAGGTGGAAGCTCGAAGATGACGGTACGTTATATTACGAGGCTGTTGACGGTTCGTTAAACGAGCGAATAGCAATGACCGATACAGACGGTTTCCGTTTCGCTATCAAGGGGTTTAACCACCAGACACGCTGGCAGGAAGATGCAAACTTGCAATTCGCAGCCGATGACGGCGAGATGTGGAGTGATATTGTTTCATTAATAAGCGCATCAAGCGTGCCGAATGTTACCCACCAGGAGCTGTTAGATAACCCCGAAATCCCTGAAGAAGGCCCGGTTGCAGGCACTGTTCTTAACGATGGACTCGAATGTGCACCTCCTGCACCGCCACCGCAGCCTGCACCATAAATTGCCTATACCTGGATTAATATCCAGTAATATAGACAAAAAAAAGCTCGCACTGCCGAGCTTTTTTTTGTCAAAGCGAAGAATGGCGAGATTTTTCAAAATCTGTTTTATTTGTGACCCACTTGTCACGTCCAACTTCACAATAACCAGCGCAAAACTATTTTTTAACAACCGCAACAAGTACAATATACCCATATAAAAAATATAAGAATAACAGACAGAACTGTTATCTGAACCAACTGAAGTCGCTCTTCAACATGTCAAAAAGCTAGGCAATTATCTTCTCGTTGCTTTGGCCGCTGCCGTGGAAAAAGAAGGGGCACAGGCGGTACTGATTCAGATTACGTGAAAGCCCTACAAAGAGATCATGGAAGATGCGCTTAACAATAGCTCACAAGCTCCTCTTAACACTATTCATCGTGTTCACCGTCGTGCTGATCACATCATTGGCCTATGAATCGCGCCAGCAAAAAGTACTACTAGAGTCGGTTATTAGCGAGCAAACCCTGGATAAGGCCGGCAACTACTTTGATAGCCTGAACATGATGATGCTGACAGGAACCATGGCCCAGCGAGAAACCTTGCGGGACAAGGTACTTTCCCATAGCGGGATCGAAAATGTCCGTGTCATCCGAAGCCCGGCAGTAACAAATATATTCGGTCCGGGTCTCGAGGATCAGGCGCCAGTCGACGAATTTGACCAACGCGCACTTAAAGGTGAGCAAATTACCGAGACTATCACCACCAATAACAGCCAAAGCCTGCTTGTTGCCCTGCCAATGAAAGCCAGCTCCAACTATCGCGGCACCAACTGCCTCCAGTGCCACATCGTGCCCGAAGGCGAAGTGCTTGGCGTGGTTCGCCTGGAATATAATCTCGGCCCTCTCTATCAGCGCGTCAATGAGCAACTACTGATTGCCGGCGGGATCATGGCAGCGATTGCAGCAACCGGCTTCCTGTTCTCGTTAACCCTGATCCGCAGAATGATTGTCAGGCCGTTACGCCGAGTGTCGGAGTACATGAAGCAAACTAGTGTCAACAAAGATTTGAGCGGCCGCCTCAATGAAACCCGGACCGATGAGATCGGCGAGCTGTGCCATAGCTATGATCAGATGCTGGATAACTTCTCTGCCAGCCTGCAACAGGTACAAAATACCTCGGAATCACTTACCCTGCAGGCCAATCAGTTGATCAATGTATCGGCAGATACCACCAATGCTGCTGACAGTCAGCGCAATGAAACCTCTGAAATGTTTGTTGCCATCGATGATATGCAGCACCAGCAACATGACATTGAGCAACGCACCACGGAAGCTGCAAACTTAAGCCAGAATGCCTCTCAATCAGCCATTCTGGGTACTCAGCTGGCCAACGATGCCGGCAATGACATCAAAGTTCTGGTCTCCGACATAGAAAACGTCAAAAGTCGTATTGATAATCTGAATGAGCAAAGCCAGCAGGTTGCCAGTATTTTAGACGTAATCCGCTCCATTGCCGAACAAACTAACCTGCTGGCTCTGAATGCCGCGATTGAGGCTGCCCGTGCTGGCGAGCAGGGCCGCGGTTTCGCCGTTGTCGCCGAAGAAGTTCGCAACCTGGCCAACCGTACCCATCAGGCAACCGGGGATATCCAGTCAATTATCGAAGCGCTGCACAGTGATTGCGAAGCGTCAGCCAGTGCCGTCGAAGCAACCTGTCAGACCGCCCATAGCAAAATGGCGACCATCGAGCAGTTGTCCCATGCTTTGTCAGAAATCGGTAGCGGCATTCAGGTAGTCAATAACCACGCCAACGATATTCAGCAGCAAAGTTCTGCTCAAGCCAATATGGCCGATTCCATCAGAACAAAAGTCGAAACCATCACCAGTCATGCAGACGATACCTCCGCTCATGCACTACAATCTCGTGAGATTAGTGTAAATCTTGAGCAGTTGGCCGAACAACTAGAGCGATTACTTCATCAATTTACCCTTTCAAGTGATAACAATGCTTGATGCTTGACGTAAGACAGGTAATATTGCTCTTTCGGACTGTATCTTTAAGTACAGATCTATAAAGTGCCTTAACGGAGAATAATTTAAACATGACTTACGCGCCTGTAACAGACGTATTAAGCGGAAAGCTAGCAGTAGACACTGAAGTCACTGTTCGCGGTTGGATCCGCTCACGTCGTGATTCCAAAGCTGGAATCTCTTTCCTTGCCATTTATGACGGCTCTTGTTTCGACCCGATTCAGGCCGTGGTCCCTAATGAGTTAAATAATTACCAGGAAGAAGTACTTAAACTGACAACTGGTTGCTCTGTTGAGGTGACTGGCAAGATTGTTGAATCACCGGCTAAAGGTCAGGATTTCGAGCTTGCGGCAACTGAAGTAAAAATCGTTGGCCTGGTTGAAGACCCAGATACTTACCCAATGGCAAAAACACGTCACTCTATCGAGTACCTTCGTGAAGTGGCTCACCTGCGCCCTCGTACTAACGTGATCGGTGCGGTTGCACGTGTTCGTAACTGCCTGTCTCAAGCGATCCACCGCTTCTACCACGAGCAAGGTTTCTTCTGGATGTCTGCGCCACTGATCACAGCCTCTGACTGTGAAGGTGCCGGTGAAATGTTCCGTGTTTCTACCCTGGACATGGTGAACACACCGATGACTGACGCGGGTGAAGTTGACTTTGACAAAGACTTCTTTGGTAAAGAAACCTTTCTGACTGTATCTGGCCAGCTAAACGCAGAAGCTTACGCTTGTGCTCTGAGCAAGGTGTACACGTTCGGCCCGACGTTCCGTGCTGAAAACTCGAACACCAGCCGTCACCTGGCTGAATTCTGGATGGTTGAGCCAGAAGTTGCATTCGCAGAGCTTGATGACGTAGCAGAACTGGCTGAAGACATGCTGAAGTATGTATTCAAGGCCGTTCTTGAAGAGCGTCGCGATGATCTTGAGTTCTTCGCGCAGCGTATCAACAAGGATGCAATTACTCGTCTAGAGCAGTTTGTAACTTCAGATTTTGCACAGGTTGACTACACTGACGCTATCCAGATCCTGAAAGATTCTGGTCGTGAGTTCGAGTTCGATGTTGAGTGGGGCATCGATATGTCTTCCGAACACGAGCGTTACCTTGCCGAAGAACACTTCAAAGCACCTGTTGTTGTGAAGAACTACCCGAAAGACATCAAAGCGTTCTACATGCGTATGAACGACGATGGCAAGACAGTAGCCGCAATGGACGTACTGGCGCCGGGTATCGGTGAAATCATCGGTGGTTCTCAGCGTGAAGAGCGCCTGGAGCTTCTTGACAAGCGTATGGTTGAAATGGGCATCGACCCTGAGCACATGGGCTGGTACCGTGACTTGCGTCGCTACGGCTCTGTACCTCACTCAGGCTTCGGTCTGGGCTTCGAGCGTCTGGTAACTTACGTAACAGGTATGGCTAACATCCGTGACGTAATTCCATTCCCACGTGCGCCACGCTCTGCAAACTTCTAATCTCAGTTAGAAGTGCACAGGAACCTATCTCGAAGTAGGTCACCGACTCCACAGGACGAGCTTTATGCTCGTCCTGTTTGTTTTCAGCCTTGCTATTTCTTTCAAGCCTGGTTCCGTCCAGCCCCTACATAACTGACCGCAATATCGACAGGTGGAATATCATAGATAGCGAACAGAGTCAGACGAATAGACTTACTGATTCGCATCGAATAAGCTTATGCCTATCCGCTTGTGTGCCCTGAGCACCAGCACTAAACCCGATGAGCCTATTATGATCAGAGAAACTACCCTCGCGCCAGCAAGCCTGTGGGCCAAACCCTTCGTTTCAGAAGTCGCTGAAATTATCAACCTGCTAAAAGAGTATGGGTATGATTCAGCAACCCTCGCCCGTTTAACTGGCCTACAAGAGAAAAAAATCTCTGATTGGATGTCACGCTACAAGCGTGAACCTGAGAATATTTCTAATATTCCCTACCCTTGCTGGTGTTTTCTCGCAGCCCTCGCAGGCCGACCGAATATTCAAAATAACGGTCAGCCTATTGATGTCGATGCAAGGAAAGTAATGCGCGCATTCAAACCAACAGCGTTTAAAAATAGAAGCATTTTTGAAATGCCTAGCGAAAAAGAATTTAAGCGCATTATCGGTGACAACACCTTCACTGGCATAACGGTAGAAAACCTTTGTGATACTTTTCAGTGGAAACCAGCTCAACTCTCTGAAAGCCTGGAAAAAAGTACACTTCCTTTCTTAAATTGGTGTCTTATTCTCATGCTTTGCGGTTTCAATATCCAAAAAATGCTGCTGACTCAGCATGAGGGAGAAATCTCGCTGGATGAACAGCTCAGCTAAAGCGGTTCCAACTATAACAAAGGCCACCCTTCCCTTGGGTAGCCTTTGTTTATCACACTGAATCGATGTGTTTGATCTCAGTATTACTCTGCAGAACCCGGACGGAACTTCTGCTGAACACCAAGCAGGAAGTTACGCAAAATCTGATCTTTACATTCACGGTAATGCTTGTTGTCTGGTTTTCGGAAAAAAGCGCTTAGCTCATGCTTGCTCATAGTGAAATCAACCGACTCCATAATTTCAAGTATATCTTCAGCCTTGTAATTCAATGCAATACGTAGCTTCATGAAAATCATGTTATTGGTAAGACGTGACTCAGGCTCAGGCTGGACGCCCTCCTTCTTGCCGCGTTTTGTATTTATCAGGCCATTGAGGAAAATAGCCAGTTCACGGTCAGTACACTTCTTAAATGCAGCATCATCATCTTTCTTCAACCAGTCGCTAACTTGCTCTCGGGTTACCTCATGGTCCGCGGCAGCAAAAATGCTGATCATTGCCGCATCGTTATAATCAAAGGTATAGCGAATACGTCGCAAGATGTCGTTGTTAAGCACAGTAAATCCTAGTATTAGTGCAGCATTGCCGAAATGGCGTACTGCGAAATTGCCCGCTACTTTACCAGATATTAGCCCCCATGAGTTACAAACGCTGATTTAAAGCTGCTATAGTGGCCGCCACTCAGATCAAGCAAAGAAACAAAGCACATGAACATGCAACCCAATAACCCGCTGCACGGTATTACCCTGCAAACCCTACTCGGCGAGCTGGTTGATCACTATGGATGGGAAGAACTGGGCAGGCTGG
Organism: Photobacterium kasasachensis; assembly: GCF_050336885.1. Lineage (NCBI taxonomy): Bacteria > Pseudomonadati > Pseudomonadota > Gammaproteobacteria > Vibrionales > Vibrionaceae > Photobacterium > Photobacterium kasasachensis. The sequence goes on along the minus strand of NZ_JAKJSH010000023.1, from coordinate 5,701 downwards.
TTAACGTCCGCTGCTTCAACAATGACCCGAGCATGAAGTCGAGCCTGAAATTTCTCCGCCGTACTGAATGGGCAAGAAAAGAAGTCGAACAGCTATACCTTGATACCTTCTTTATCTAGGAACGTACAAGCCCTGACAAGTCACAAATGCTGTTGTCATTAAATACCAAAAGGCCAGCCGCGTAACCGGGCTGGCCTTTCTGAACAGAAGACGCTAGAAAGAAAGTGCTGAATTAGATCGTTTCAGGCTTCAGCTTTACTTGCTCCGAAGCGGAGTTCGGCTCATCTTCATCCTTAACTACTGAGACCATCAGGCCGGCAAAGATCATCGAAGCACCACCGAGCACAATCGCCATCATTGTATTGCCACCAAAAGCCCAGCGAGTGAAAAACCCAAGTACACCAGCAGCAAGGATCTGCGGCAGCACGATGAAAAAGTTGAAGACCCCCATATAGAATCCCATTTTCTTTGCAGGCAGCGCGCCGGCCAAAATCGCATAAGGCATACACAGGATGCTGGCCCATGCCAAGCCTATTCCCACCATATTGAGCATCAACATCGATGGTGTTTCGATCAGAGAAATTGAGGCAAGGCTCAGGCCACCGATGATCAGACTCAGGCTATGCACAAACTTACGGCTGGTGCGTTGGGCAAGCCAGGGTAAGGCAAATGCAGCCAATGCCGAAATACCATTGTAGGTTGCGAAACACAAGCCAACCCAGTCCGCCCCTTCGTTATACACCACTGAGCTGGTGTCAGTGGTACCGAAGATGTGAGATGTCACCGCCGAGGTGGTATAGATCCACATTGCAAACAACGCGAACCAAGAAAAGAACTGCACCACAGCGAGCTGAACCATTGTCTTTGGCATCGCCTTGATATCAGTGATGATCTCTTTCAGGTTGGCTTTTTCTTCTGGCTCAAACTGTTCATTGTTAAACTTTGCCAGCTCTTGCGGTGAATACTCCTTAGTACGAATTACCGTCCATAAGATGGAGCCAATAAACACCACGGCTCCACAAATAAAGGTGATTTTGACCGACGGCGGTACCTCACCGGCTGGCGCTGTATTTGACACATCGAACACGTTTGTTAGCAGATAAGGCATGGCAGAGGCGACAACCGACCCCACGCCGATAAAGAATGTTTGAACCGCAAAGCCCTGCGTTCGCTGCTCAGAAGGCAAGTTGTCGGCCACCAGCGCACGGAAAGGCTCCATTGAGATATTTATCGATGCGTCAAGAATCCACAGCATACCTGCGGCCACCCATAAATACGGGGAATATGGCATTACAATCAGCGCCACCGAAGAAGCTACCGCCCCGAACAAAAAGTACGGGCGGCGTCGGCCTAACCCTGTCCAGGTACGGTCACTGAAGTATCCAATGATAGGTTGTACGAGTAACCCCGTAAGCGGCGCAGCAATCCATAAGATAGGGATTTGATCAATGCTTGCTCCCAGTGTTTCAAAGATTCGACTGACATTGGCATTTTGCAAACCAAAGCCAAATTGAATTCCCATGAAACCGAAGCTCATGTTCCATATTTGCCAAAACGAAAGGCGTGGCTTTTCCATTAATATATCCCCGATATATACCACCGCAGTCTGAAATTTTATTGCGACTGCGGTAACTTCCAACTCCAGGCTGAATATGACGAACAATGTAAGAGTTGTGATTTGGTATGTTTATCGCCTGTATGTTATTAAAGCAGGGCTTTTTATATCCTTTAGTACAATAAACAGACCGTATTCATCATATTTGACCGTTTCCATCGGAGAGCAATCCTATTGGAAGCCACCCCCTACCATCTGTGATCAATTTCACACCAACAATGTCAAACATTACCGAATGTTGTAAAATTACACGCTTTTATATTTAAGTAACGAAAAAACGATCAGAAAGTGTATTTTTGCACCTTCTGACGTGGCTAAATGTCGTAATTTTATTGCAAATGAAATTGGTGACGATTGTCAAAGAGTGGTGAAGATTAACCAAAAACTATAACTATGAGCGACTTTGGAAAAATCTTTCATGAAATTGTTGCATTTTGTTGTCAATACTTACCTACAAAGGGTATAAATAAGGTTATGACCGTTTGTTTTTACCAGCATGGATGACCACGATGTTTGAGAAAATTACTGCTGCACCTGCCGACCCAATTTTAGGCCTGACCGAAGAGTTCAAAAAAGACACCCGCCCGGAAAAGATTAACCTGGGCGTTGGTATCTACAAGGACGAGTCTGGCAATACTCCTGTTCTGGCAACAGTAAAAAAAGCAGAAGCTATTTTATTGGAAAAAGAAACAACTAAATCCTATCTCAGCATTCCTGGTACTGCTGAATACGGTTTAGCTGTTCAGCAGTTACTTTTCGGTGCTGATGCATCCATTATTTCGGACAAACGCGCGCAAACCGCTCAGGCACCAGGTGGTACCGGTGCACTGCGTGTTGCTGCCGAATTTATCAAGCGCCAGCTAGGCGATGTAAAAGTGTGGATCAGCAACCCGACCTGGGCCAACCACATGGGTGTATTCAAGGCTGCCGGTTTGGAAACGGCACAATATGCCTACTACGATGCAGAAACCAAAGACATGGACTTCGATTCTGCCCTGGCTGATCTGGCTAACGCTGCACCTGGCGACATTGTTCTGCTTCACGGCTGCTGCCACAACCCAACAGGTATCGATCCGGACGCCGCACAATGGCAGAAACTGGCTGAGCTTTGTGTTGAGAAGCAACTGCTGCCAATGTTTGACTTTGCCTACCAGGGCTTCGCCAAGGGCGTAGAAGAAGATGCACAAGGCCTGCGTATTTTCGCGGCTCAGTGTAAAGAGCTGCTGGTTGCTAGCTCCTTCTCCAAGAACTTCGGCCTGTACAACGAACGTGTCGGCGCCTTTACCCTTGTTGCCGAAAGCAACGAGCTGGCAGTGACTGCCTTTAGCCAGGTGAAGAGCATTGCCCGTGTTATTTACTCTAACCCACCAGCTCACGGTGCTGCAATTGTTACCGAAATCCTAAACGATGCAGCCTTGCGCGCCGAGTGGGAACAAGAGGTTGCCGACATGCGTGACCGTATTCAGGAAATGCGTACGCTGTTTGTGCAAACTCTGAAAGATCTGGGCGTCGAGGCAGACTTCAGCTTCATCGAACGCCAGAACGGTATGTTCTCTTTCTCAGGCCTGAACAAAGACCAGGTTAACCGCCTGAAAGAAGAGTTCGGTATCTACATTGTTGGCTCGGGCCGGATCAGCGTCGCGGGCATGACAAAATCCAACATGCCGCCACTGTGCAAGGGTATCGCAGCTGTACTTTAACTTGGGCTTTTCAAGCCGAAGCTCTGTAATATAGGGCTTCCACGTTAAAGCATTGAAACAACAAAAAGGGCGCTCTTCGCGCCCTTTTCTTTACCTGTATAGCCTTTCAAACTCATCTGTCTCAAATTTAACGATGCAAAGAAAATCTGTTACTTTGAGTCTGAATCACCTTTACCTTTATCTTTCTTCCTGAGCCGCTCTGCTTCTTCAGCCAGATTTATCGAGGGGCAAGACATTGCAAAAAAGCTCCCTCTCATATTGGTGTTCTAACTGCTCTCGCCAGGGCTTGTTAGAAACTGGGACCAAATAAAAGGTTTCTCTTGAAGTATCAGTAACAAAGGCCATTCCATGCTGCATCAGCTCGTAGTGAATATCATGGACAAATCCCAGAGAAAAACTCTGCCTGCCCGTTAGCTGATTGATATCTTCGCGCGTCAAACATACCCCTTGATCTTCATCAGCAAAGCGATTGCGGAGCCAGTCAGAAAACTCTCTAGCACTTATCATTGTCATAAAATATAGCCTCCGAGTATCAATTTCCCTGAAAAGTTCACTCCGTTATAGTTAAGTTATAGCAGAGCTGCGGAATATCGACAGCGGCAAAGTAAATTTGTCAATAAAATCAAGTGCCAATAGAAATGACTGATTTGATCGATTCAATGTCGTGGATTGCAGGATGAATATCTTAAAGAAAGGTAGGCAGAGATGTATCAGAAAAAGAACAGCTTGGATAAGAATTAAGAAGGACACCCGCTCCTGCTTTGGCAGGAGCGGGCTCGGCAAGGATTAAAGTGCTTTATAAAGTACTTTGTTACCTGCCAATTGGATACGCTCAACCAGACCTTCTTCGGCCAGTTTCTTAAGCGCACCTGTTGCCCATGAAGCTGCTTTCGCATCTTCCTGGCCAGCTTGAAGACCAATACCCTTAGGATTGATACCTTCAATGTTCTTAACCACAATATCCAGCACTGCCTGCTGTTTTGGAGTTAAAGACACTTGAGCCGCAGCCGGAGCTACCGCTTCAACTGGCTTTTGCTCTTCAACAGGTTTTGCCGCTGGAGCAGCTTTTACTGTTTCTGCAGTTGGTGCTTTTTTTACAGCAGCTTTCACGGCTGCCGGTTTGGCTACTGCTGCTACCGTTGCTTTTACGCGTTTTTGCAGCTTAAGCTGAACTTTACGTTTGTGAGAGATTCTCATTAAATTTCCTACTCCGTTGCACTACTTTCAGTCACCACCATATACCAGTCAAGGAATGAATGAGCTTGGTATTTCCAGCGGGAAAAAGTAAGCGCGTGTTATACCAAGTATGTTAGAGAAATGCCAGCAAACGGTCATTTAACCCGCAACAAAACATGATTTTACTCAAAAATAAGCGCTGGGTTCTCATTTCCAACAATTAATAGCTGCCTAAAAATGTATCTAATATCAAACGATAACCTATAACTAAGCGGGTATTTTCAGCAAATAGGTCCAATTATGGCTACTTCATTAAAATCTCATTGACTAATATGCATTAGTGGGCACAAAAATATTATGCCACGGGATCAACCATAATTAAGAGAAGCGATCAGTAAGGAGAACAGCTTGGAGACACGCTATATAAAGCCACCGATATCGAAGCCCCGGGGACTTCTGCTGATTATCAGCCTGGCAGCATTTATTGCCCTTGGCCTGACGGTGTTCCTCGTTCCGGCGATTAAATCTGCCGCTGTCGCCATCTTATTGCTGGCGATTGTCACCTTACTGATCATCGCGATAAAACAGGCGCAAGAGCCCGAGCTGTCCTTTACTCTTACCTTTATGCATATTCAGTTTCATAGCCCGAGTGGCGGCTGGCTGGCGCGATGGAAGAATATTGCCGAGATCGGCCCTGCCACGATTGCCAACCAAGGCTGGCACCAGCCGATACCCTGGGTCGGGATCCGGCTGAAAGATTACGAAGAGTTCCTTGACGCCATCTGTCCCCGTATTGCCAGCAAGATCCTGCTCGAGCAACGGGCGCTGCTGTTTCTTGCCTACAAGCGGATGGATAATCCGCCCCACGAAATAGAAGACATGCTGTTTGACGATACGCACTACATAGGCAAAAGCGGAAAGACCTTCAAAGGGTTGCTGGCTATGCTGGCCAACCGAATGCATTACAACCGCGAGCTGCTCGGCTATGACTTCTTCATCTCGGAAGATCTGCTCGACCGCTCAACAGAGGATTTTGTCGGCCTTACCCGCCGTTATCTGGCGGCCTCATAACTGGCTGTTTCCTTTTCCTCGGTTTCCTGCGCTTTTAAGAATGGCAACAATAGCAAACCCACCACAGCCGCTGCCGCCGAGATAACAGTAAAAAAGCCCGACCAGTGGTAATACAAAAAAGCCCGACCAGTGGTAATAC